>JAHEGU010000062.1 GCA_024644945.1 Gammaproteobacteria bacterium
TATGGCGGTCTTAACTGGCATAACTGGATCTCCACACATCACAAATTCTATCAGGGAAGTGGATACATTAATGCCACTGTAAGCGGAGAGTTCCTTGCTTACAATAGCTCAGGACATCCGGCCAATATTTCTTCTAACGATACTTTTGACGTACATGGCGTTTACATTGGTGTTGCCTGGCCCAAAGCGGAACTGGGAGATATCCTAATTCAAGCATGGCGCAATAAAGAGATTATCTATCAAGATAGATTTCGCGGTATGACTACTGGCCCAGTTTGGTTTGCAGCAGACTACAAAGATGTTACAAGAGTAGAATTTTCAACTGAAAAATACTGGCAATTAATGATTGATGATCTTCAATATAAAAATTAACCAGATCAAGTTTCCCGTCCTGGGTCTGCCGCCTTAACTTGTTAATCCATTAAAAAATTAAACCGCTTCATAATTTCGACAGCAGTTCTATATGATTGCCGTAGGTTTGTCGTGCTCGAAATCTATTCTGAAGTAGAGTTATCCCAGTCCACCTCAAAACCGACCACCTTCACCACACCGGGTAAGTTGGGGTTAAACAGGTGGTTATGCCAGTAGGTCGCCTGGTACTGATTCGAGGAGGGGTCGAGCAAGAGGGCCCTGCAATTAAGGTTGTATCGCTGATTACCCTGATAAAAAGCCAATTCACAACTTTTTGCGGCAACCAATGTGTCAGCCAGTTGGCTGTCGAGGCTGAACAACGCGGTCAACCGTTGATCGAATTCAGTTGGAAACTGATAGTAGTATTCACTTAAATACTTGATCGCGTTCTCATAGACTTTTTTTGGATCCACGGTTTTTTGCACCATAAAACGGAACTCAGAAATAACCTTCTCTGAATCAACTTTGTTGATGATGGTATTGATCTCTGCAAAATATTCACCGTTGGTTTTTACCGAAGCACGAATTCCTGGCGGAGGTCTGCCTTCCTGCTTTCTCACTGCATGCTGCCTGATTCTGCATTGCCATCCAAGAAACTGATTGCACAATTCGTGTCTCTGCGTACTGCTCATATATTCATCGGATAATATTCTCGAACATCTACCATTACAAAAAAATGGTCAGATCACTGTGAAAAAAAGCGTGGTATCCATACACGGATACCACGCCAAGTCATACACCAAAAGGAGCTTTCGGACAGATTTACCAGATCCGTCCGGCAAATTCGCTAGAACTTGCGATAAGCCTCCATCAGATCAACCATTGGATGGTTTTTTGACATCTGGAATTTAACCAGTAGCTCTCTTGCAATCATGTCCCGATCCTGCTGGTTATCGGGCAAATCCATTTCGGCAGGCACCTGCACCCAGCCATTGATGTTTCGATCGAATACTGCGGGCTTACCCTCTTCGTATCCCATATGTACATCTTCAAGCCAGTTCAGATCTTCCCACCCCATGACCTCCATATACTTGGTCAGAAAGGGGGTGCACCGATCAAGATCTGGCACCAGATTCACATCATAACGATAGCCGATATGTTGCCCGATCATTTGTTCCCGATCGGTATCGACGCCGTCGCCCTCAAGAAATTTATCGATATTTTCGCTCATAACTTTGCTCCTAAAATCGTGTCATATCGGGTCGCCCGACAGTATGCTGGGTGCCGGCCAGGGGCACCTGGGCCAACGCCGATGCTTCCATCGTCAACGCTGCAAGGTCTTCCGGTTCGAGAGAATGGATATTGGTCTTGCCGCATGCCCTTGCAAGCATCTGAGCCTCGATAGTCAAAGTATGCAGAAAGTTATATACCCTTTCCGCAGCCTCATCCGGATTCAGTCTGGCACGCAGCACTGGATCCTGCGTTGCTACCCCTACCGGGCATCGGCCGGTATGGCAGTGGTAGCAGTAACCTGCCTCCACACCCATCTCCTTCTCGAAATCCGCTTCAGGAATCGCTTTATTGCAGTTAAGGGCCATCAGCGAACTGTGGCCGATCGCCACTGCATCCGCACCCAGAGCCAGCGCCTTGGCAAGGTCACCACCATTTCGTATCCCGCCTGCATAAACCAGTGAAATCTCTCCGGATTTACCGACGTCTTCAATGGCTCGACGCGCTTGACGGATCGCGGCGATCCCCGGCACTCCGGTTTCTTCGGTTGCCAGGTGGGGACCCGCGCCTGTTCCGCCTTCCATACCGTCAATGTAGATTGAATCTGGCCCGGTCTTTGCAGCCATACGCACATCATCGTAGACCCGTGCCGCACCTAACTTCAGCTGAATAGGTATCTCGCCATTAGTCGCTTCGCGAATTTCATTGATCTTGAGCGCAAGATCATCCGGACCCAGCCAGTCTGGGTGACGGGCCGGGGAACGCTGATCGATCCCCGCTGGAAGTGAGCGCATCTCGGCCACCTGGTCGGTAACTTTCTGCCCCATCAGGTGACCACCCAGACCGACCTTACAACCTTGACCGATAAAAAATTCGACGCAGTCTGCAAGTCGCAAATGATTAGGATTAAAACCATAACGGGACTGAATGCATTGATACATCCACTTCTCCGAATAGCGACGCTCATCCGGGATCATTCCGCCTTCACCAGAACAGGTTGCTGTACCAGCCATGGTTGCACCACGCGCCAAAGCGGTCTTGGCTTCATAGGACAGCGCACCGAAACTCATACCGGTGATGTATACCGGGATATCAAGTTCCAAAGGTCTCTTGGCCTTAGGTCCGATAACCGTCTTGGTCAGGCATTTTTCCCGATAGCCTTCAATGACGAATCGAGTCAGTGTGCCCGGCATGAAAGTCAAATCGTCCCAGGTTGGAATTTTCTTAAATAAAGAAAAGCCCCGCATGCGGTAGCGGCCGAGTTCAGACTTAATATGAATATCATCGATCACATTGGGCGGAAAGATAAAGCTCTTGCCCAGGCTGTTTACATCTCTTTTTGATTCAGACATTATTATTTCCTCGATATTGGGCTAGAGCACCAGTTTCTTTTCCGAAGGCTCAAGATTGTCGTAGTTCCAGAGCTGCTTGCCCGCGACGAACTTTTTCATATTCTCGATACCGCATGATGGAGAAACCCCGTACATGCCAAGCTTGTGACTTAACCATTTGACATCCAGTTCCGTCAGATCTCCCGGCACACAATCAACACCCAGGTCTTCAACTTCACCACCGACATATATCGTACCGTCATACATCGAGTCGCCCAGGTTTTTGCCGGCGTCACCGCAAATGACCATACGGCCACGTTGCATCATGAAACCGGAGAACGCGCCGGTGCGGCCACCAACAATAATGGTGCCACCCTTCTGATCGATACCCGTTCGCGAACCGACGTCACCCTTGCAGACCAGATCTCCGCCTCGAATTGCGGCACCGAAAGTTGATCCACCGTTACCTTCGATCACCACCGTACCGGCCATCATGTTTTCCGCACAAGACCACCCGACACGACCTGTAATATGCACATTTGGACCATCGATCAGGCCGCATCCAAAATACCCGAGACTACCGTCGTAGGTGATTTTCGCGCGATTTAAAATACCTACACCCACACCGTGTTTGGCACGTGGATTTTTTATCGTAATGTCACCGTGACCCGACTGAAGTAATTCACGAATCTTCAGATTAATATCAGTGGGTTCCATGTCGGCCGCATCAAACTCAGCTTTGTTGTCGAAGTCGACTTCATGGGCCCAGGGATAAGTGAAATTTTCGTCTTCACTGGCGTCGAAAAAACGCTGTTGGGTTCTGCCGCTTAACTGCTCTGCATGCAAACCCATATCATGGGATTTATGCTCTACGCTTGCCATACTCTTACCTCGCCTTCATAGGGATCCCAGGTCTTGATTTCGTTGGGAAATACACTGCGAATAGCCACTTCCTCCGAAGCAAGCCCGACGAACTCGTCGCTCTCATACAACACCATCGGTTTCGCTGCCATGACATCCTTGGCCATACCAAGTGCATCACTTGTCGCCACCAGGTAGGTGAACACGCCATCAAGCTCGTCTACCGATTTCCTCATTGCACTTTCAAGATCATCACCCGCCTCCATACGATCCGCGATGTAGACTGCGATCAGCTCTGAGTCGCAATTTGACATGAAGCGATGACCGCGCCGCTCCATTTCACGACGGAAGGTCCAGTAGTTGGTGAGCTGACCGTTGTGCACTACCGATACATCGTTAAACGGATAGGCCCAGTAAGGGTGTGCCGACCGGATGTCTACATCAGACTCTGTCGCCATGCGGGTATGACCAATCGCGTGGGTGCCTTGAAAGCCCGACAATGAATATTGCTCAGAAACCACACCGGCATCACCGAGATCCTTAATCAGTTCCAGCCCTTTTCCAATGGAAAGTATTTCAGTTCCCTCAATGTCTTCGACAAAGTCTGCCATCCGGCGCATGTCGCCATCAAAGCTGAAGGTGTAACGATGAGAGTATTCTGTGGCCTGCTCCTTTTTGACAACGTTTACACCCATCTCCTCCAGTCGCGAGTCTACCTGGGCTTTTCGATCTATCACCGCCTGATGAATATCAAAGCCACGTTTCATATCTTCTTGTTCGGCCACCTTAAAACGCATAATGTATTGACCTTCAGTAGGATTACCGTAAAGAGCAAATCCAGTCGAATCCGGTCCGCGGTGCTTCAGGGACTGAAGCATGGCTGTCATTTCTGACCCGACATCGGAACTCTTGCCCCGATGTATGAGTCCAGCGATTCCACACATAATTCTTGTCCTCAATTAATTTATATCAGTTGATTCAGACACCCCATGAAAACCGACGGTCTTCACGGGGCAAGATTTGATGACTAAGGCAGGCAATCCAAGTATTGCTCGAGGTCCCAGTCGGTAACTGAGTGATTAAATTTCTCCCATTCGTCATTCTTGTAATGATGATAAACCTTATACATCTCATCCGGCATCGCGGATTTGATCACTTTGTCCTTAGCCAACTCCTTTAATGCATCACCAAGATTCATAGGTAATCGTTTCACCTTCTTACCTTCGTCCATGGCGGCATAAATGTTGCGCTCTTCTGGCTCGCCCGGGTCCAGTTTTCGGTTGATACCGTCATCAAATGCTCTGAGTAAAGCCGCGCCCATCAAGTAGGGATTGACCATTGAGTCAACGGAGCGATACTCAAATCGCCCAGGCGCCGAAACACGTAACGCGCAGGTACGATTCTGAAAACCCCAGTCGGCAAATACTGGTGCCCAAAATCCTGTGTCCCATAGACGGCGATAGGAATTTACCGTAGAAGAACCAATTGAAGTCAGAGCGCCAAGGTGCTCAATCACACCACCAATTGACATCAGTCCGACTGGGCCCGGTTTAACCTTATTAATCTTTGGGTCCGGGAGAAAATGGTTTTTACCCCCTTCCAGATAAGAAAATGCGCCCTCCATACCAGGCAGAGTTTTTTGGTGCAGCTTGTTGACTTTTGCCTTACCACCGGTCCACAGTGACATATTGTGGTGGCAACCGGAGGCCGACACGTTCATAAAAGGTTTAGACATAAAGCAGGCATGCAGGTTTCGCTCTCGAGCGACCTGGGCGCAAATTTGTCTGTAGGTGGTCAACCGATCTGAATTTCGCATGACATCGTCAAACATCCAATTCAGTTCCAGCTGTCCCGGCGCATCTTCATGGTCGCCTTGGATCATGTCCAGCCCCATAGCCTGGGAATATTCGACCACCTGCATAAATGCGGGACGCAGCTCTTCAAACTGGTCAATGTGATAACAATTAGGCTTTGTCACTCCGCCCTTTAGCTGGCGGTTCTCGTCAAGTTTCAGCCACATCATCTCAGGCTCAGTTCCAAGCCTCAAATGCATTCCGTGCTCTTTCTGAAATTCATCGTGAATGATTCGAAGGTTGCCACGACAGTCCGAAGTGAGATGTCCACCTGGATTAACTTTTTCTTCGCGGTTACGAAAGCAGGTGCAGAATACCCTCGCTACGCGCTTGTCCCAGGGCAATTGCACGAAGGTTTCAGGATCGGGGATCCCCACCAGTTCAGATGCCTCAGGCCCATATCCGATGTAGTCGCCGTGTCGATCAATAAACAGGTTTGCAGTCGATCCATAAACTAACTGGAATCCTCGCTCCGCGGTACGCTCCCAATGATCTGCTGGAATCCCCTTACCGACGATTCGGCCAGTGACGGAAACGAATTGAAAATAGATGTATGTGACACCAAGCTGATTGATTTTCTGTCTGACCTGCTTGACCATCGCCGCCCGGCCCTGCGCATTGACGTGGCGCTCCAGATCGGTAGAGGTTTGAGCTCGTTTTGCACTACGCTTGGCAGTGGTTTTTTTACTGACTTTATTTTTGGTGGCCATTCTTAACTCTCCAGTAGATTCTTAATGGTGTTTGAGATAGTCCCAGGTATTCCGGCATCTCGTATACTGGTAAAGAATCGAGTACTGCTGCCGGGAACACTGAAACATGGAATTTCTAATAATGGTATATTTTTGGTACTAAAAAATAAAAACTCTGTGGAAGTATCCCACAGTATTTGCGGAAAGGCTTTCCAACATTGGCTATTTAGCCCCAGTTAGTAGCTATTTGCAATAGCGATTAGGATAATATATGATCTATATTTAGACCAAATATGAACCATTTAGATCGCTCTTATGAACGAGCCACTGCAAGTGACCACTGGATCTGCCGGGGTATTCAATAAGTTACGCGACTCCATCGTCAATGGTCACTATAGCTATAACGAAAGACTCCCTTCGGAGCGCGACCTCGCAAACCGCTACAAAGCCGCGAGAGGCACTATACGATGCGCCTTGGAACAACTCGAACAAGCAAGTCTGGTGCATCGAAAGTTTGGTAGTGGAACGTTTGTCACTTACAAGAACGATTTTTATCACGAGGACATTGCAGAGGAAACCAGCCCGCTGGAATTAATAGAAACCCGTCTTGCGATTGAACCTTACATGGTTAAACTCGTGGTGCTGAATGCCAGTAATCGTGATCTCAATCGTCTCGAAGAAGTGCTTGAACAAGCTGGCAATACCGATCAGGATCCAGAGGCGTTTTCAAACGCTGATGAGGCATTCCATCTGATGCTGGCAACCTGCTCCCAGAATCCATTACTCACTTGGATCTACCAACGCATCAATAATATTCGAAGTCACAATCAGTGGAGCGCGAGAAAAACAAATATTCTCACGCCACAAAAAATCCGAGCTTACAACGCGCAGCACCGTCAGCTTCTGCAAGCGATCCGTCAGCGCGACCAGGTTAAAGCATCTGACATTATCTCTTCTCACCTTCAGCAGGCCAGAAGAGACATCACCGGTGTCGAGTAATGGCGACTCGAAATCTACTACCCATCCAGCATCCGTTTTAGGTCTGCAAGCAGATCGTCGACATGCTCAATACCTGCTGATATCCGAATTAGATTTTCCGGTGTATTGGTCAAATCGCCCTCACTGGTTTTACGGTGTTCCAGAACACTCTCAACGCCACCAAGAGAAGTGGCTCGCTTGAACACTTTAGCCCTGCAGGCAACATCGATGGCCTCTTGCCTGCCACCCGATACCAGCATCGACAACATGCCGCCAAATCCCCCCCTCATTTGACGGCTGGCCACTTGATGACCGGGATCACTCGGAAGCCCTGGATAATAGACTCTTTCAACGGCATGATGGGTCTCAAGCAACTGTGCCAAAGCCATGGCATTTTCACACTGTTTATGGACACGAACAAACAAGGTACGGATGCCGCGAAGTAACAGGAATGCTTCCAGGGAGCCAAGAGTTAATCCAGCCAGTAATCGATGCTGTCGAATGCGTTCCCATAGTGAATCTCTGGATGCGGTAACCAGCATACCCGCCAACACATCCGAATGGCCGTTTAAATATTTTGTAGCAGAATGACACACGAGATCCGCCCCCCACTTAATCGGCTGTGATAAGGCCGGTGTCGCGCAGGTGGAGTCTACTGCAACGCACGCATCATAACGATGCGCGACTGCGCAGAACGCGGCGATATCTGTGATCGCCCAGGTCGGATTAGCCGGTGTTTCTAACCAAACCAACCTGGTTTGATTAGGCCTGATAAGTTTTTCAAACTGTTCAATATTGCCGGCTGGAAACAGGCTGTATTCAAGCCCTCTGTCTATTGCAAATTGTTCCAGCCAATTTAATACGCCGTGGTAAATCGTATCCGATACCACCACATGATCGCCGCTTTTGAGGGCATGAAACGCTGCGGTGCATGCCGCCAACCCGGAAGAAAAACTGATGGCGTCGGCACCGCCTTCCAGTTCACACACCACTGACTCCACCTGCTCCTGGGTGGGACCATGGTCGCGAATATATGAGCGTCCGTCAACCAGTGAGTAATCTGGCAATCTGGCAAAGGTTGTGGATACATGAATGGGCGGCACCAGTGCGCCGGTTTCGGGATCTACCTGGCCGAGTGCCTGGGCAGCGAGAGTCTCGGGTTTATTTTTAACAGACACGATAATTCAGCTCAATATAAAAGGTGAAAGGGACCAATCCGACCTGATCAATGATTTCGCACATTAAACTAATGTTTGCGCTTTCATCATAGCTAGATAAGCCTTAATTCGACAAGGTGTCAGCAGTTCTTTCTGCTCAACACTAAGATAAAATACCCGCTTTATTTGCACCACCACCGAGGCCACTGCGCCATTGACCAAACGCGAATTCCAGAATCGAATATTCCTGGATTTGGAACAAAAACTCAGATCCACGCCGTGGAACAGCGGCGCTTCGGAAGCACATGGGCTGCTGTGCGGACTTGCCTGCGCAGGCGTGACTACCGACACCGTGCGGACACGAGCCTACTTGTTTCAACTCAATGACCAGGAAGATATCGATATTATCGAAGGCATGTTCAGCCTGGCGGAACGAGACCTGCAGGACGATGCCTTTGGCTTTGAACTAATGCTGCCTCCGGAAGATACCTCACAGATAGAGCGAGCCGAAGCGCTGTCAAGCTGGTGCCAGGGATTCCTGCAGGGAATCTGTCATGATAATACCGATCTACTGACATCAGACAAGCATTCGGTCAAGGAAGCGCTTGAGGATATTATGCAGATCGGCCATATTGAACTCGATCCCAAGAACCTTCAACAGAATGAAAGGTCTTTATCTGAACTCGAAGAATTTCTGCGCGTAGCGGTGCAACTGGTCTACGACGAGCTCAGGTCTGCGGTCGCTGTTCAGACTGAGACCACATCCAAACTACTCAACTAATTATCATATATGGATCTTTCCATCCACAAACGAAGACGCCAGGATCTGATGCACCTGATGGGAGAAGGTATTGCCATCGTCCCTAGCGCGCCGCATCAATCTCGCAATGGCGATGTGCAGTTCCAGTTTCGACCTGATAGTGACTTTTACTATCTCACTCATTTTCCGGAACCAGAATCCGTGATGGTGTTAGTGCCGGGTCGGCCTGAGGGAGAGTTCATTATGTTTTGCCGTGAAAAAGATGAGCTAAAGGAAATCTGGGATGGGCGTCGGGCAGGTGTCCAGGGGGTGGTTAACGACTATCAGGCAGATCAAGCTTTTCCTATCGATGAACTGGAGTCGAAATTAACCTCACTGATGGAAAATCGGGACAAGGTGTTTACCGTTATGGGTCGCTATCCTGAGTTTGACAGCGAGGTCATTCATGCGGTGAGCCAGATACGCAATAAGCAGCGCAGCGGCGTGCACGCGCCGGGTGAAATTGTCGATCTCGGTCATGTTCTGCACGAGATGCGGCTTATCAAACGTAAGGAAGAATTGAAACTGATGCGCCAGGCGGCCAATATTTCGGCAGCCGCTCATATGCGAGCGATGAAGGCAACCAAGCCCGGGGTCTATGAATATCAGGTGCAGGCCGAGCTTGAATGCGAATTTCGTCTTGGTGGCAGCGAATGGCCGGCATACCCCTCAATTGTGGCTGGTGGTGAAAACGCCTGCATTCTTCATTACACCGAAAACAGATGCGAACTGGCGGATGGCGATCTTTTGCTGATCGACGCTGGCGCGGAGTACGACTGTTATGCCGCGGACATCACCCGGACTTTTCCTGTGAACGGGCGTTACAGTGGCCCCCAGAAAGCGGTCTACGAAGTGGTCCTCGAGGCACAGAAAACAGCTATGGCTGTAGTCGCTCCGGAAAGGCCATTGATCGATTATCACAATGCTGCGGTAGAAGTATTGACGGATGGCATGATCGATCTCGGCCTGCTCCAAGGGGAGCGCAATGAGCTCATCGAAACTAAAGCGTTCAATCGGTTTTATATGCACCGTACCGGCCACTGGCTTGGTATGGATGTACATGATGTCGGAGACTATAAAATCGACGAAGAGTGGCGAGAACTTGAGCCAGGTATGGTACTCACCGTGGAACCCGGAATGTATATTGCGGCTGCGGAAGATATCGATGAGAAATGGCACAACATCGGGATCAGGATCGAAGACGATGTGTTAGTGACACGAAATGGAAATGAAAATTTGACAATCAAAGCACCAAAAGAAATTGATGATATCGAGCACCTGATGAATGACTGATCACTACGACTTGGCAATCGTCGGGGGGGGGCTTGTTGGCGCCAGCCTGGCAGTCGCACTGAGAACCTCTGGACTCAAAATTGCGGTCATCGAACCTCATCCATTCGATTCAGAGGAACAAGCAAGCTACGATGAGAGAACCGTAGCCCTGACCTGGAGTACACGCCAGATTTTCCAAGGGATGGGGATATGGGAAGAGATCGCCACTGCAGGCGCCGAACCCATTTTAGATATACACGTGTCTAATCTGGGACACTTTGGGATGAGCCATTTATCCTGCCGCGAAGTCGGAACTGAGGCTTTAGGATATGTGGTACCGACCCGGATTCTAGGCAAAGTGCTGGAAACGTATTTACAAGACAGCGACAGTATCAACCTGCTGCGCCCCGCTACTGCAGAATCTCTTACGTCCGATCAAAACCATTGCACCGTAACGGTGGATCGGGACAATTCCAGTTTAGATCTGAAAGCAAGCTTGGCGGTATTGGCGGACGGAGGACGTTCCACTCTGACCAAGAATTTTGCTACCAGGAAAACCGACTATTCCCAGCAGGCGTTGCTTTGTATCGTTCGTTGCGACCGACCTCATGGCGGACGAGCCTATGAAAGATTTACCAACGAGGGACCGCTAGCTTTGTTACCACACAGCAAGCAACGCTATGCCGTGGTCTGGACCTGCCTACCCGAGCAGGTCGATCAAAGAATGGGGATGCACGATCGGGAATTTATTCAGGCGCTGCAACAGCGTTTTGGTGATCGCGCGGGCAACTTTAGCGATCCCAGCCCACGAAAATCATACCCACTCAGTCGTTCAAACATGAGTCGAGTCACGCGGGAGCGCATTGTAATCATTGGAAATGCCGCGCACACCGTACACCCAGTCGCGGGTCAGGGGTTTAATCTTGGTATGCGTGATGTGGCTGCACTGAGTGAAATTCTGTTCACTCACAACCAGACGGGATCGGATATTGGCAGCGTTGAATGTTTGCAGCAATATGCGCGGCAACGGCGTCGGGATACTTTTATGGTGGGTCAATTTACCCATGGCCTGATAGAAATCTTTTCCAGCGACAATAAGATGCTTGGCCTGCTGCGGAATCTTGCACTAAGCGGCGTCGAGGTGCTGCCTCCGGCGAAAAAGTTTTTGCTTAAGCGTACAATGGGCATGGCGGGCAGACAGCCTACGCTGGCTTATGGTTTACCTTTGACTGCCGAAGGCACTTCAATCCCGAAATGACCCAATCCGATATCACTATTGTCGGGGGCGGCTTGATTGGCCTTTCCAGCGCCTGTTTGCTAGCCCGTCAGGGGCTTCAGATCGACCTTATAGAAGCGACTACACCGCCTCCCTGGGATCAGCATAAGATCAGCAACCGAGTGAGCGCAATAAATATTGCCACACGAAACTTGCTCGATTCAATTGGTATATGGCAAAGCATTAGTGATCGACGCGTGACGTCTTATCGTCGAATGCAGGTTTGGGATAGTCATAGCGAAGCACGAATCGAATTTGATTCCAGAGAATATGCACAAGCTCAGCTTGGTTGGATTGTAGAAAACAATCTGATCACACAGACCATGCTTGAGCGTTTGCAGCAGAACTACAATGTTCGCATTCACTTTGATTCCAGCGTCGAAACTGTCGAGGCGAAAGAGGATTCAATCAAAGTCGGATTGTCTCCGGTAGGCACTCAGATTACCTCGGGACTGATCATTGCGGCGGATGGTGGCCACTCAAAGATCAGGGAACTAGTTGGAATTGAAACGCGGCAGGAGAGCTTTCATCAGGACGCGCTGGTCACCACAGTACGCTGTGAAAAATTTCATCAAAACACGGCATTCCAGTGTTTTACACCCACAGGCCCGGTGGCAATGCTTCCCTTGCACGACAATCACTGTTCCCTGGTGTGGTCTTGTGACCAGACACAGTCAGATTATTTAATGGCACTTGATCAGGCCAATTTTAATGCTGAGCTTGAACAGCTTTTTAAGCAACAGTTGGGAGCCCTTCATATTCTCGATCAGCCCCTTCATTTTCCACTGCACAATCGTCATGCCAGTAGTTACATCGCGCCGCGTGTGGCGCTGGTTGGCGATGCCGCTCATGTCACCCACCCGCTGGCAGGGCTTGGCGCCAACATCGGTTTGCTGGATGCGGCTGCCTTAGCCCAAACTATTGAACATGCGACCAGCCGCGGTAAAGCGCTGGGCGGTCAGGGTGTTCTGCGACGATACGAACGTTGGCGTAAAGGGGAAAACAGCCTGGTGTTGACGGCAATGAAAACATTTAAAAACGTGTTTGGCAGTTCCAACCAAACTGTCCGGCAGCTCCGCCACCAGGGCTTTTCTATTGCCAACTCATTTTACCCGCTGAAGAAAGAGCTGGCATCTTACGCTATGGGGTTGTCAGGCGATCTGCCGGTAGTGTGTCGCTCGATGGGGTCAGCCGATTCATTCCAGTGATTATTGTATAATCACGAACCGTTCTTATTCTCATATAGAAATGGCCCATAGCGAAGACCTTCGGCAAGCGGGTTTAAAAACCACGTTACCGAGGCTCAAGGTGCTCTCGATCCTTGAATCCAGCAAAGTCCGTCATATGTCCGCGGAAGATGTCTATAAGATTCTTCTGGGCGAAGACGAGTCGATCGGGCTGGCAACGGTGTACCGGGTCCTGACTCAATTTGAAGATGCTGGCCTGGTGATTCGTCATAATTTCGAAGGTGATCGTGCGGTATTTGAACTCAATGATGAAGATCATCATGATCACATGGTATGTGTCAGCTGCGGCGGCGTAATCGAGTTTATTGATCAGCGTATCGAAGAACTCCAGGATAAAGTAGCCCACGACCATGATTTCGGCATTCAGGATCACTCTTTGACTCTGTATGGTATCTGTAAAAAATGTAAGGCCAGGGCAAGCTGATTGCCCTGCTTTGGAAATCAATCCTCGTAGACCTTTTTTAACCTTTATTAACCTTTTCTAGAACTCAACCCGTGTCCACACTAGTTACCGGCTCATTCGCCTATGACACCATTATGGTGTTTCAAGATCAATTTAAAAATCATATTCTGCCGGATCAGGTGCATATCCTGAATGTCTGCTTTTTTGTGCCAGAAATGCGAAAAGAGTTTGGTGGCTGTTCCGGCAACATCTCTTACAACCTCAAACTGCTTGGCGGTGATCCGCTCCCCATGGGTACCGTGGGAGAGGATTTTAAACCGTACCGTAAATGGCTCAAAAAACTGGGAATAAATATTACTCATGTGACCAAAATTGAGAACTCCTATACCGCACAAGCCTTTCTGACTACCGACACCGACAATAATCAAATCATCGCCTTTCACCCAGGCGCCATGAATTATGCACACAAGAATCGGGTTGCAGACGCTAACGGTGTCTCTCTCGGAATTGTAGCGCCGGACGGACGCGATGCGATGATCGAACATTCTTCACAGTTTGAAAAAGCCGGCATTCCTTTCGTCTTCGATCCTGGCCAGGGACTACCGATGTTTGATGGTAAGGAGTTGATGCAGTTTGTTGAACAGGCAACCTATGTGTGCGTGAATGACTATGAATCCCAGATGTTGCTGGAGAAAACCGGTCACACCCTGGAAGATATTGCGCAGGAAGTCGACGCACTAATCGTGACTCGCGGAGGCGCGGGCGCTGAAATAATGAGTAATGGGGACACGCTGCACATTCCGTCAATAAAAGTCCGGGAAGTCAATGACCCCACCGGTTGTGGAGATGCATTTCGATCTGGATTGTTATACGGAATCGAAAAAAAGCTGGACTGGCAGACCACTGGACAACTGGCTTCGTTGATGGGTGGAATCAAAATTGAATCGCATGGCACCCAGAACCATAGACCGCAGAAAGAAACGCTTATGCAGCGCTATAAGGAAAATTTCGGCTCGACCATAGATTTGTAGGTAACGTGCCCTAAACGCCGACATCCTTACGAAAGTCAGATCCCTGGCATATTTGCAGAGGTCCTGGATTTAATCCAGGACGACGTAAAACCTCAGCGGGTCAGATTTGCTTAAGGTCTCCCTGCCCCTGCCCCTGCTGCTGCAGTTGCTGAATCTGCTGTTGCTGCTGTTGCTGTTGTTGCTCCATTTCTTGCTGCTCCATGGCCTGTTTCTCCTGTTGCTGTCGAAGCTCCTCCGCCCGCTCAAGCTGCTGGCGCTGCTCTTCCGCTTCTTCGGCCATCTGTTTTTGCTGCGCCGCTTCATCCGGATCTTCGGGTGAGTTAGCTTGAGGATCAGGCGGAGGATTAGGCGGAAGCAGCTTACTGATATCAAGGTCCTCAGGATCGACCGTCGCCAGCGCTTCAAATTCCGCCACGTTAATATTGAGCGCCGAGATCGTTTGAGCATTGGTGGCAGTAAGATCCGCAAGGTTAAGAGAATCACGTTCAATCACCAACTTTTCCAGCGTTCCCCTGTGTTTGATAAGTATATGGTCGGGAAAAACCGCATCCAGTGTCGCACCGGTATTTCCAATCTCATGACCAACAAGTACGACACTGGTCTGTCCACGCTGAACTTCTATCATGGCTCGACTTCGCTTAGGATCCGAGTCCGTGATCACCCCTGTCAGACTCAGATTGAGCTTGGTCTTGGGTGCTTCCACCACCTTGGGTTTCGCATCCGGTTTTGGAGCAACCGGAACGGTGCCAAAAATATGCGAATTAATGACCCCCGTGAGAACGACACGTGAGTCCTGTTTTTGCTGCTGTGCAGAACCAAAATTGAACTGCTGGCTGGCTTGATCAGCAATATGCCGGTGATAAACCTCGTATCCAACCGCCGCCAACGACATCATAGCCACAAATAGCAGCACCCAGCTGCCAGCTGAAAACACGGTGTTTGGGATGATATTTTGATTCATAAAGCTGAATTTATCTCGACCCTGGTATTTTAACGCAATTACCACTCGCGTCAGGATCTACCTTTGTCACTAACAAGCGGCAAACACCCGCTTATGTGTGATGGTGCCGGAAAGAGGAGTCGAACCTCCGACCTACTGATTACGAATCAGTTGCTCTACCAACTGAGCTATTCCGGCATTTTTTACGCACAAAACACATGCAAATAAATTTTTTTTGATACAGATTTTCGGGCTAAAAAAGGGGGTTTTAACACGCTCAGAGATCTTTATCGACCGCTCATCCTAATCTCTGCTGCATGGACAAAAGTGCTGTTACACATTGATACGAAC
>JAHEGU010000063.1 GCA_024644945.1 Gammaproteobacteria bacterium
TTGTTTTAATCGTCGGCGGCTTATTTCTGCTGGCAAAATCTACCCATGAAATACATACCAGCATGGTGGATGTGGCGGAGGAAAGTATCTCAACCGCACAGAGTACAATGACCTCTATTATTATACAGATCGGCGTGTTGGACATCGTGTTTTCTCTGGATTCAGTGATTACCGCAGTTGGACTTGTAGATCACTTGTCCATTATGGTCATTGCCGTAATCGGTGCCGTGATTGTCATGCTGATTGCTGCCAAATCCATTGGTGATTTTGTCGACACCCACCCCACTATCAAGATGCTGGCGCTATCTTTTCTTATGCTCATCGGCTTCACATTGATGGCGGAAGGTTTCGATATCCATGTTCCAAAAGGGTATATTTATTTTGCCATGGCGTTCTCGGTAGCTGTAGAAATGTTAAATATTCGTGTGCGCAGGACCATTGACAAATCAGCAATCAAATTGCATAAGAAGATTGATGATGCTCCACCTGGTTAGGTTGTTTGATTTCCAGGTGTGAATTTCATTTTCAATTGAATTCGTTGCCTTAACAAATTGCCTCGGAAGGTCAGCTCTTACCAATAACTCACTGATGAGAAGATATTTAGTTTTTTCATTTTTATTGTTTTCGGTCACCTTTATTACAGCTTGCTCGCCCAAGCGCTATGCACTGAATACTGTTGGAGAAATGCTCTCTAAGGGGGGTTCTGTATATGAAAGTGACAACGACATCGTTCTCGTTGGTGAAGCGTTGCCCTTTAGTCTTAAACTGCTCGAAAGTCTGTTAGCCGAATCTCCCGATAATCCTGGCCTGCTGCTTTCCGCAAGTCGTGGATACGTGCTTTATGCGTATGCATACGTGCATTGGGAAGCAGATAAGGAAAAATTGATTAACATCGAAAACGCACGTGTAATGCGAGAACGGGCGCAAAATCTCTATTTGCGGGCCTTGGGCTATAGTCTGCATGCATTGGAACTCTCCTATCCAGGCTTTAAAAACTCACTGGCAACCGATCCTCAGCAGGCTGTGCAGATGATTACGGCATCTGGTGTGGATAGCCATCTACCCTTTCTATATTGGTCTGCGGCGGCACTTGGACTGACGATTTCAGTTTCAAAAAATGACCCGAAAATGCTTGCCAGGCTGCCCGAAGTCGAAGCCATGTTGGATCGCGCTCTGGCCTTGGACGAGGAATGGAACCGTGGAACGCTGCACGAATTCAAAATTACCTGGGCTGCTGCGCAACACGCGCGCGCCGATGATTCAATCCTCCTAAAACATTACAATCGTGCGTTAGAATTATCAGACGGCGAAAGAGCAAGCCTCTTCGTGACTATGGCGGAAGCGACGTCCTTGCCGAACCAGGATCGAGGGGAATTTATCTCTTTGCTGGAAAACGCTTTGGCAGTGGATCCAGATATTGATCCTGAGAACAGATTACTAAACGTCATCGCGCAACGACGAGCGAAGTGGCTATTGAGCCATATCGACGAGTTGATTCTGTAACTCCAGCGGTTCCTAAATGGCAATGCTAAAGATAGTAACTCAGACACTGTTCCTCATACTTGCCCTGACAATCCTCAGTGGCAACGCGGTACCGGCCACAAAAATCATTCTTAAGTTTGGCACCATCGCACCCGAAGGATCCGACTGGCATGACGCCCTGCTTGAGTTGCGTCAAAAATGGCTTGAGTTGTCAGATGGCGAAGTCGAATTGAGGGTCTACGCAGGCGGCGTGCTTGGTGGCGAAACCGAGATGGTCCGTAAAGTGCAGCGCCGTGGATTAGATGGCATTGCAATTTCCGGTGCTGGACTGCCCAATATCGATTCCAGCATCGGTTGCCTCAATGTACCGATGCTATTCAATACGTATCAGGAACTGGATTATGTTCGAGAACGGGTCAGCCCAAGTGTAGAGCAGAGGGCTGAAAAACGAGGTTTCAAGATACTGGCTTGGGCCGAAGGAGGTTGGGTTTATTTCTTTACTAAACGACCTGTAAGAACCCCCGATGAACTGAGAAAGCTTCGGCTTTGGATCACCCCTGGATTTCCCGATCACGAAAAGCTATTCAAGGAATTTAAATTTCAGGTAGTACCGTTGCCGGCGACGGATATGTTGACGTCTTTACAGACTGGTCTTATTGAAGCTATCGACGTGCCACCATTGTTTGCGTTACTCGACCGGTCATATCAGATCGCAAGTAATATGACCGACGTAAAGTGGGCTCCACTTAACGCTGCCATGGTAATCAGCGCCAAAACATGGCAGAAAATACCCGAACAGTTGAGGCCCGAGTTAGCTGCAGCCGCGGTAGAGATTGGCAAAAGCCTTCGCCAATCGATCCGCACAGCAGAAACCGAGGCAATTAATGAAATGCGTGAGCGTGGCCTTAAGATCATCAAAGTCGAACAATCGGAGCGAGAAATGTGGGAGTCTGAAGTGGAAAGCGCTCATGACCAAATGCCCTGCAACCAGAAACACCCTGAGCTTTTTGAAAACATTCTGACACTTCTTCAGGAATATAAGAACGATCAAACGACTGCCATTCAACAGTAGTTCGTTAATCTCCGCCCTCGCGGTCCCTCTGGTTTATGCATGAGAACTATCTAGCCAAATCGTATGAACATGCGTGATCTGCCGATACTTCACCGAATCGAAAACACGGTCGCAATTCTGATTCTCACAGCTATGGCGAGCATGCCTATACTGGAGGTTGTAACCCGGGAGTTGTTTGGTGGCGGCATCGCCGGATCAATCCCCGTCGTGCAACACCTTGTATTGTCGATTACGCTGCTGGGCGCGGCTCTTGCCGCGCGGAGTGATCGTAATCTGGCCATGTCTACATCCAGTTTTCTGAATCAACCCTGGAAATCCCGGATGGGTGTTTTTACCGCATTTTTAGCTTGTGGCGTGACGGCTTGCTTGTTTATCGCCAGTATCCAGCTGACGATGATTGATCATGAGTACGGTGACCTGATCTCATTTGGAATCCCGGTATGGGTGTTCACCGCGATGATGCCCATCGGGTTTTTCATTATTCTGGTTCGCATGATACGGCACGCTTCCAGTCACACCTTTGGTCAGTGGATAGCAGCGGCTGGAATTGCAGTGCCACTCATATTCTGGCTGATGCCGGACCAGATTGTGAGTAGCCTGTTAATACCGACCGGTGTCTTACTGTTAATTGGAACCGCGCTCGGTATTCCTATTTTTACCGCGATCGGGGGAGCAGCACTGTTATTATTTGTTGGTGAAGGTACGCCTGTTTCCGCCGTTCCGGGAGAGGCATACCGCATGAGTACTTCACCGATGCTTCCTGCGATTCCACTTTTTACCTTTGCTGGCTACATACTCGCTGAGGGCGGATCGAGTCGTCGTTTACTGCAATTCTTTTCGGCTTTGATCGGTTGGATTCCCGGCGGCCTGGCTATCGTCGTAACTCTGGTACTCGCCTTTTTTACGCCGTTAACCGGTGCATCTGGTATCACCATACTGGCAATGGGTGGCCTTCTGTTACCGATGATGGTGAAAGCCAATTACAACGAATCCACCGCGGTAGGCCTGGTAACCGTATCCGGCTCTATTGGAGTATTGTTTCCACCCAGCCTGCCGGTAATTCTTTACGCTTACTATGCGGAAGTGGCGCTCGACAAATTATTTGTCGCCGGCATTCTACCTGGTGTTGTGCTGGTCGCTGCCGTTGCGGCATGGGGAGCCTGGCGCGGCTGGTTCGAGGGTGCTGAGCGCACCCGGTTTAACGGCCACGAACTTCTGGTTGCCTTATGGAACGCTAAATGGGAAATCCTTTTACCATTCATCATTCTCATCAGCATTTTCGGTGGTTTTGCCACACTTGTTGAAGCCGCTGCATTAACCGTATTGTACGCTATTGTTATAGAGTGCCTGGTTTTCAGGGAACTCAGCTTTTTTCGAGACGGTACCCGTATTGCTGCCGAAAGCGCAACCATGATCGGGGGATTCATGATCATCCTGGGAATGGCGCTAGGGCTGACAAACTATCTGGTGATCGCCCAAATTCCAATGCACGCGCTGCATTGGATTCAAACTGTAATCGAATCACCCCTTTGGTTTCTACTAATGATCAATCTTCTATTGATCGTAGTGGGGGCTCTTATGGACATTTATTCTGCGATAATTGTGATCGTGCCGTTGATTGCACCAATGGCCGCAGCTTACGGCATTGATCCTGTGCATATGGGCGTAATTTTTCTCGCCAATTCACAGCTCGGTTACCTGATGCCGCCGATGGGTGAAAACCTGTTTTTATCGGCCTACCGTTTTGATCAGCCGCTCATGCGAATCTATCGGTATACACTGCCTTACGTTGGCATTCTATTAGTCACCGTTCTGCTGATCACATACTGGCCGGATCTTACCTTATGGCTGCCGCGTGTCGTGGGTCTGTGAAATTTGTTTCCCAGGATTGAGCTTCGTTCCAGAATCTCAATTTAGGATCTCGGCTAGAGTCCCGAATTCCTTGGTCGAGTACTTCGCACCGGGTGCCGCGCACCGGGTGCCGCGCACCGGGTGCCGCATGATCGGTCAAGATGGGGAAGAAATAAAAAACCCCGCCCAGGCCCGAGCGGGGTCTACTGAATTTCTCTGAATTACAATGTACTCTGTCTGATCCTAGGCTTCCGCTGCTGTTTGCTCTGGCTTCAACACCTTCTGCAGCTCACCGCTCTGATACATTTCGGTCATAATGTCACAGCCTCCCAGAAACTCCCCTCGCACATAAAGCTGCGGGATAGTCGGCCATTGCGAATAATCTTTGATGCCTTCTCGGACATCCTGATCCGCAAGCACATCTACCGACGCAAATCGAACGTCGCAGGCTTGCAGAATCTGGGCGGTCCGTCCGGAAAATCCACACTGTGGGAAATCAGGCGTACCTTTCATAAAAAGCACTACCTCATTGTTTTCAATAACTTCTTTAAGCTGATCTTGAATAGACATAATCGAAATCTCTATCTTAATTAATAACTAGTTTAACAAATGGCCAGGCTTAACTCTGATATTCATTAGGCGTTAGGGTCTTCATCGACAACGCGTGAATATCGGCTTTCATTTTGTCCCCAAGCGCCTTGTATACCATCTGATGACGCTGAATCAACGATTTTCCTGCAAAATCCGGGTTGATGATGACGGCTTCAAAGTGCGCGCCATCGCCCTCCACTGAAACTTCCGTGCCTGGAAGACCTGCTGCAATCCAGCCTTGGATATCCTCGGGTGTCACCATAGTGGCATCAGTACTAGTTAATCGTTAAAAAACTCGTGATTAGTGGTAGTGGGGGTCAACCGCTATTTAACAACCCCCTCTCCTGTTTCGGGCACTCGCTAGGGGCGAAAACCGCCTATTTCTGTTCCAGCAATGTTTCTAAATTGGAAATTCTGATCATGGTGGCCACCTGTTGCGGGGTATTAACCAGATTCATATGGCCATCCTGCCTCGCGGACTGCTGCTTCCAATGCACTAGCAATGCCAAACCGGCACTATCCATTTCCTCTACATCCGCCAGGTCGACCTCAACCACTCCCTTACCGAGAACCGGCGCCTCGTTGTAAACACCCGTCACGGTATCAACTGTCAAGCGTCCGTCAAGAATAATTTTCGAGTCCGATCGAGTCAATCGCGCCATATTTAGATCCTGGAGTTCGCCTCCTTCATCGACTCGATCAATCCGTCCAACCCTAGACTGCGAATGGAAGCACCGTAGGTATTTCTATAGTTGGTCACCATATTCACCCCGGCAATCGTCATGTTATAGACTTTCCAGTTGTCATTATTATTATCCAGCACCATCGAATAGGTTACCTGAATGCCTGGGCCTTCGCTCAAGGTCACTTCAGTCTCCACAGTCGCCGACTTAATGCCGTTACGCTCTTTGATCTGGCTCGACTTGAACTCCATTGTTTCCTTCCCAGTATACTGAAATAGCGCGGTAGCATAGGTGCGGATCAACAGAGTCCGGAACTCATTGCTGAAAGCATTACGTTGCGAGTCGGTGGCCGTCTTCCAGTTCTTTGCTAAAACCAGTTTTGATATCTTTTCAAAATCAAAGTGCGAGCGTGTGTACTGGTCCACCATCGCATATAACGCTGACTTATCTCCGGCCAGTTCTGCTCGTCTTTTGGTGAATTCATCGAGCAACTCCTGCACCGCACTTTCAATCGCCTGTTCCGGCGAAATTTTTGCCTGGGCCTGCAACCCTGTAAGCATGCAGGCAAAAAAAGTAACGATTACAATTAGTTGTGGTATTTTGATACTTAGTTTATTCTGTTTCATGATGCTACTCGTGTGCGGTTAATTACCGTCATCGCCACTATTATCGCCTTTTCCGACTTGACTGAACATGAACTGACTGATCAATGATTCAAGCTGAATTGCAGACTGCGTGATATCCAGTTCATCGCCATTGCTAAGATAAAGGTCTTCGGCGCCTGGATCAAGGCCAACGAATTGTGCTCCCAGTAATCCTGAGGTCAGAATCGACGCGCCGGTATCTGAAGGCAAGTTATCGTATTTGCTGTCAATGTCCATGCCCACCACGGCGCTGAAGTCTTCTTTATCGATACGGATATCGGCGACTCGCCCAATACGCACACCACCGATCCTGACGGGCGCTTTTTCATTGAGGCCCCCTACATTCTCGAATCTGGCATTGATTCGGTATACGTCACCGCCACCACCGGCCGAGCCGCTGACTTTGAATGCGAGCATTGTAAGTGCGGCAATGCCGATCATCATAAAAATCCCGACCCAGATTTCAATAGTTTTCTGCTTCATGCTTACAGGCCTCCAAACATCAATGCTGTCAAAATAAAATCTCCACCAAGTACTGCCAAAGACGAGGTCACCACGGTCCTGGTTGTGGCCCGACTGACACCCTCAGATGTCGGTATGGCATCATAACCTTCAAACAATGCTACCCATGTAACAACAAATCCAAATACCACGCTCTTGATAACACCATTCAATATATCGTCCACGAAATCGACTCCATTTTGCATAGATGTCCAGTAAACACCAGGATCCACGCCAAATTGACCGTGCCCAATAATATACCCGCCAAGCACCCCGACCGCACTCATCATCGCAGCCAGCAACGGCACCGCAATCAAACCTGCCACGAACCGTGGACCAATTACTCTTTTCATAGGATCAACTGCCATCATTTCCATAGCAGACAGTTGCTCGGTCGCTTTCATCAAACCGATCTCAGCAGTTAAAGCTGAGCCGGCTCGTCCAGCAAATAACAGGGCCGACAGTACCGGGCCAAGCTCGCGAACCAGAAACAGAGCAACCACTAATCCCAGGCTCGATTCGGCGCTAAAGTTAACCAGCTGATTGTAACCTTGAAGCCCCAATACCATCCCGACAAACAGGCCAGAAACCAGGATGATCAACATCGTCAGCACACCAATCGAAAACAGCTGTTGCACCACCAGTGAGAATCTAGGCAGGCAACGCACAGCACCATAGAGCGCGTGTATCAGAAACACCAATGACATCCCAAGCCGTGAAACAAAGCGGAGACCTAACTGCCCAAGATGCCGGACCCATAACATCAGATTGCGCGCCCTAAATCTTCGAGATAATCGTCCGCCGGATAATGGTATCTAACAGGTCCATCCGGCAGCCCCTGCATGAACTGACGTACTCCAGGCTGTTCGCTATTCAACATTTGCTCGGTTGTTCCGTGGCCGGAGACTACTCCATCACCCAATAGATAAATATAGTCTGCAATTCCGCAAGCCTCGTGCACGTCATGTGTCACGACAATAGAAGTCAAACCCAGAGCATCATTTAGCTCTCTAATCAGCTTTACGATAACTCCCATTGAAATCGGATCGAGCCCTACGAAAGGTTCGTCGTACATAATCATTTCGGGATCTAAAACAATCGCGCGTGCCAGAGCGACCCGGCGCCCCATTCCTCCTGACAGCTCCGCAGGCATCAGGTCCCTGGCGCCACGCAACCCCACCAGCTCCAGTTTCATCAAAACCAGTATTCTGATTAATTCTTCGGGCAAATCAGTTTGCTCCCTGAGCGGAAAAGCCACGTTTTCAAATACTGACAGATCCGTGAGAAGCGCGCTGCTCTGGAACAGCATGCCCATCTTACGACGCATGGTAAACAATGCGTCCCCTCTTCGGGTCGGAACCTCGTCGCCATCAAATACCACTCGACCTTTCTGTGGACGCAACCGACCTCCTACAAAACTGAGTAGTGTCGACTTTCCGCATCCACTTGGACCCAAAATAACAGTTATCTTTCCACGAGGGATTAAAACATTGAGGCCTTGATAAATTGATCTCTGGGGGAATGCAAAATGAAGGTCTGAAACTTCCACCATAGGATTGGTGAATTGCCTGGTGGGATCCTGAACGGCCATTTTTGGAGTGCGCGCACGAGGCGCTGTTTCATCTGAACTGAGCACGGAATTCTACCAGAACCTCTTGCTTATCAGGTTTTTTTTCAATGTAAAATACAGTGTAGATTGAGGCCTTTATATGACAGAATACCCATTGATTGCTTAAACTTTTAACGTAAAATCAGATCAAAAATTTATAGTACGAGCAATGTTTAACATCAAATATATGTTCAGCTTATCGACATCACTAAAATTGATTCCGCTGACGGCCACGGTATGCTGCGCCCTGTTTACGGTCTGCGCATGGAGCTATGGTCCATTTAAAACACCGGCAACCGCCTATATTAAAAGCGGCGATAGCGTGTTACTAAACCAGGAGATTTCGGCTCGGAGGGGCTCTAAGATCTATATTCAGTTCGGCCAAGTCCTGCCTAGTACCGAAGTCGAGCAGGCGAAACCCTTCTGCTATTTCCATCTCTATCGAGATCCATCGGTCATCGATACCGAAGCTTCGCTGGTAGCCGGAGGATTTGAAATTGTGAAAACGATCAATCACTATGACTTTGGTAGTTTGCATGGAGCGCGGTTACAGCTTGCGTCAAGGGCTCTGCAGCCGTCTCCCAGAGGGTGGGTAACCCAATACGCCAGTGAAAAAATTATCATCACGCGGCTCAAATTGAAGTCAGCAGATCAGCCTGAGGTGATCGAGTTGAGTTGCGGAATCTGGGCTGTGCTCAACGAACGCAATCATTTAAGCATCGACGAAATTCGTACCGCCCTAGGAGACGTCGTCACACTCGAACTCGAACTGGAATAATTCTGATCACCGCGATCAGCCAAACCGAGCAAATTGGATCAATATCCGCCAGACCAGATTATTGAATGAGTTGTAGGCCTCGAATAGTCAGCTGACCAAACTGAGCAAAGATCAGTCTTTAGAGTGACTGAGCTCAGCGTAAGCGGAGTGATTGTGTATTGACTCAAAGTTTTCAACCACAACTCGATAGGAGGTTATGCGCTCGTCTTCATTCAGACATCCGGCTACATCCCTGATCATATCCTCAACAAACTTTGGGTTGTCGTAGGCTTGTTCGGTAACATACTTTTCATCCACTCTTTTCAGCATGCCATATAGCTGCGCGCTCGCTTCACCCTCTACAATGTCGATGATCTCCTCGACTTGAACAGTTTGATCAATCGCCACCTCCACGGTAACGTGAGATCGCTGATTGTGCGCGCCATACTCAGATATATTCTTCGAACACGGGCATAAACTGGTTACCGGAACCACTACACGCAAAACGGTTTTCACCACATCCTGTTCAATCTCACCGATCAGCGTGATCTGATAGTCCACCATACTCTTAACGCCGCTGACCGGGGCTGACTTATTTACAAACCAGGGAAACTCCATTTCAATGATCCCTTTGTCGGCTTCCAGCCGGTCACGCATATTGATAAGAATGGATCTAAAAGTGTCAATACTGATCGCACTGCTTTGACTGTTCAGTATGTCAATGAAGCGCGACATGTGAGTGCCCTTGAGATCTGAAGAAAGCGATACAGACATATCGAACTTCGCAACAGTATGCTGAACACCACTTCGATCTGAGAACGCCACTGGATGCTTCAGAGACTTGATACCGACACGATCGATCGCAATGTCGCGCGTATCGACACTACCCTGAACGTCTTCAATTCCTACGCTTTCAATTATTGCTGTTGGTTTGGTAGACATCTAGATTGTTCTCAGTTCTTTACTATCTGTATCGGCCGGACGGCTGCAGGAGCGATCGACCGGTCCTTAATTTGTTGTTTTATTCCAGCGGCATCCAAACCACACTCTGCAAGCTGTTGTTGCTGAGTACCATGATCAAGGTGTCTGTCCGGCACGCCAAGATTAAGGATATTGACCCGCTTATTGTGGCGCAGGAGCAATTCATTCACTGCCGACCCTGCTCCCCCTGCAACTACATTCTCTTCGACTGTGACAATTAAGGAATATGCGTCCGCGACCTCCAATATCAACTTTTCGTCCAGTGGCTTGACGAAACGCATGTTCACAACCGTGGCATCAAGAGCCGCTCCCACCTCCATTGACGGCGCGACCATTGTGCCAAATGCAAGTATGGCAATAGATCTGCCGATTCGTCTCTGTTCGGCTATTCCGATGGGTAGTTCGTTCATCTGGATGGATTCATTAGCACCTGGGCCACCGCCTCGTGGATAGCGCACGGTTGCGAGCCCGTTATATTTGAATCCGGTATAAAGCATATCCCGACACTCGGCCTCATCCGCGGGCGCCATAATTACCGCGTTGGGTATGCATCGCAGATAGGAAAAATCATAGGTGCCGGCGTGTGTAGCACCATCGGCACCCACCAGCCCCGCTCTATCTATAGCCAGCAGAACATCCAGATCCTGAATCGAGACATCGTGAATCAACTGGTCATAAGCACGCTGCAGAAACGTGGAATATATCGCAACCACCGGTTTCAATTCTTCGCATGCCAATCCCGCGGCGAAAGTTAGCGCATGTTGCTCCGCTATGCCAACGTCAAAGTATCTATCCGAATACAGTTTCGAAAACTCCACCAGACCGGAACCTTCACGCATTGCCGGAGTTATTCCTACCAGTCGATCATCCTTGGCAGCCATATCGCACAACCAATCACTGAATACATTGGTATAGGTGCGGCTCCTGGTTTTCTTCGTCTCGAGTTTGCCCGTGTCCGGATTAAACGGAGAAACGCCATGAAACACGCAAGGATCACCTTCCGCAGGCTCGAATCCCTTCCCCTTCTGGGTCACGACGTGGAGAAAGCGGGGCCCCTTGAGGTCATGCATATTCTTGAGCGTCTTGATCAACGTGGGCAGATCATGTCCGTCAACGGGACCGATGTAATAAAAACCCAGTTCTTCAAATAGGGTACTCGGCATCACCATCCCCTTCATATGTTCTTCCCAACGTCTTGCATAATTGGAAAGCTGGGGTGGCAATGTACCAAGAACTGTCTTGCTGCCCTCCCTTACCGAGGTATACGCATGTCCGGAAAGAATTCGTGCCAGGTAATTTGATATCGCCCCCACATTCTGTGAGATAGACATTTCGTTGTCATTCAGAATCACCAACAAATTGGCGTCCAGGTCACCAGCATTATTGAGCGCTTCGAAGGCCATACCACCTGTTAGCGCGCCGTCACCAATGATCGCGACCACCTCATTATCAATATTACGCAGCCCGCTGGCCACCGCCATGCCAAGAGCTGCGCTGATCGACGTGCTGGCATGGCCAGCTCCAAATGTGTCGTATTCACTTTCGCTTCGCTTCAAAAATCCCGACAAACCTCCAGCCTGGCGGATAGTCGAAAAATGTTCACGCCGATCGGTCAGTATTTTATGCGGGTAGGCCTGGTGTCCAATATCCCAGACCAGCTTGTCTCGTGGGGTATCCAGCAAGTAGTGCAAAGCGATTGTCAACTCGATAGTACCCAGCCCCGGGGCAAGATGGCCGCCGGTTTTTGAGGTAACTTCAATCAGATACTGTCGCAGCTCCTCAGCTAACTGAGGCAACTGTTCCTGCTGCAGCAATTTGAGCTGCCGAGGATTATCGATCGAATAGAGTAAAGGAAATTTTTCTTCTGACATTAGTAATGCCTGTTGACGACGAAATCCGCCAACTGCCGAAACACACCCGAATTATCCCCCAATATGCTTGCGGATTCGAGCGCCTGTTGATACTGATTGTCGAGCTCCTGCTTAGCCTGTTCCATGCCTAATATTGAGACATAGGTGGCTTTCTGCATTTTTTCATCGGCGCCGCTCGCCTTCCCAAGTGTTCTGCTATCTGCCGTCACGTCCAGTATGTCATCCACTATCTGGAATGCCAGGCCCAGAGCCGAGCCATAGCGCTCCAGTTCCTCGAGCTGCTGACTGGAAACCGAAACAGCGGTAAGTCCGCCCAGCTGACAGCTTGCCTGGATCAATGCAGCAGTTTTCATGCGATGTATTTTGTAGAGCTGCTCATAGTCCACCAACTGACTTGTAGCCTGCATATCGAGTGACTGCCCACCGGCCATACCCGCAGCGCCGGTGGCCTTCGCTAATACACTGATCATCTTGATCCGCTGCTCGGCGGGAATTTTTAATGCCGGATCTGCTGATATCACTTCAAATGCGAGCGTATGTGCCGCGTCTCCCGCCAGAACCGCAGTCGCTTCATCAAATGCCTTGTGACATGTCGGCTGACCCCGCCTTAGATCATCGTCATCCATTGCCGGTAGATCATCGTGTACCAGTGAAAACGTATGGATCAATTCAACCGCAGTTGCAGGCACATCAAGCTGTGACAATTCCGCACCGCAAAGCTCACCCGAAACGTATACCAACATTGCGCGCAGTCGTTTGCCAGGGCCAAGACAAGCATATCTCAAAGCCTGGTGCAGTCGATGGGGGAGCTCATCCGCTGATGGCAATCGCGACTCGAGCGCAACTTCACTGCGCTCGCGATAACGTTTCCAGGTCGCTTCAAAGGCTCTCAATGGCTGGGAACAGTCAGATTCAGGAAATAACGGTGATGGACTAATAAAAAAGATCAGTCATTGAGTTCGGAGTCTTCTTCAACATACTCCTCATCGTCTTCCAGTTCGTCATTGATATCCTCATCCATGTCTTCATCCATGGACACTAGCTCAAAACCTCCATGTTTCTTAACCAGCTTATCCACCCGCTGCTGTGCCACATCCAGGCTTTTTTGACATTGTTGTGAGAGTTCCATGCCGCGCTCAAAATCCCTCATGGTTTGATCCAGGGACTGCTCTCCCTGCTCCATCCTCTGAACGATTTTATCTAGTTCCCCAAGTAGTTTTTCAAAATCAGGGGTCTTGGATTTTCGCGTGGTTGCCATTTTAGAAAATGAAACGACGTTGTGTCTGTAACAGATTAATTGCCTGTGTGGAGTTTAACAGATTCCCGGGCGTTGCTTGGCCTCCACAATGCGGTATCATCGCGCTACCTTTCGATCCCTGTCGCCGATGAGCAGCCACTACGACGCCTCTTCTATTGAAGTCCTGACTGGACTCGAACCGGTCCGCAAAAGACCGGGTATGTATACGGAAACCGACCGTCCAAACCATCTCGCACATGAGGTCATTGACAATAGCGTCGATGAAGCCATTGCAGGGTATGCGCGCTTGATTCAGGTTACGTTGCACAAGGATGGCTCTTTAACTGTCAAAGATGACGGACGAGGAATGCCAGTAGATAAGCATAAGGAGCATGGGGTTACTGGAGTAGAGCTGATCCTTACTAAATTGCATGCAGGCGGCAAATTCTCAGATGCCAATTACAGCTATTCCGGTGGCCTTCACGGCGTGGGGGTTTCCGTGGTTAATGCTTTGTCGGATCGGTTTGAGGTTTGGGTCCGGCGAAATGCCAAGGAACATTACATGGTGTTTGCCAATGGTGATAAGTTGAAGGAACTGAAGGTGATCGGCAAAACTGGCCAACGTAACACCGGCACTACCATCCGTTTTCATCCCGATCCTGCGTTCTTCGATTCCCCTAAATTCCATGTTCAACGCCTGAAGCGCACTTTGCGAGCCAAGGCGGTGCTGTGTTCTGGACTCGAAGTAAGTTTCATCGATGAAGATAACAAGGCCAATAACGAAAAATGGCAATATCAAGATGGATTGAAGGAATACCTGATTGATACCCTCAACGGGGCCGAGCTGGTGCCAGTCGAACCGTTCGTTTGCCGACACAACGGAAAAGATGGCGAAGTAGAATGGGCGGCGGCCTGGGTGGCGGACGGTGGTGAGTGCATTACGGAAAGCTATGTCAATCTGATTCCGACGATTCAAGGTGGTACCCATGTCAGTGGACTGCGCAGCGGATTTACCGAAGCGATCAGGGAGTTTTGCGAATTCCGCGACCTGTTGCCGCGGGGCATCAAGTTGACCCCTGAAGATGTCTGGAACAATTGCACTTACATCCTTTCGGTTCGGATTAAGGAACCCCAGTTCAGCGGGCAGACCAAAGACCGACTGTCTTCCAGAGAAACATCTGTATTTGTGCAGGCGTCGGCCAAGGATGATTTCAGTCTGTGGCTGAATCAAAACATAAAGGACGCTGAATCTATCGCGCAAATGTCTATCGACAGCGCCCAACGCAGGTTGCGCGCAGGTAAACGAGTCCAGCGTAAGAAAATCACCAGCGGACCGGCGCTGCCCGGGAAGCTCGCAGACTGCACCAGCGATGACCTGGAAATGACAGAGCTGTTTCTGGTGGAAGGTGACTCCGCTGGAGGATCAGCCAAGCAAGCTCGCGAACGAGTGTTCCAGGCGATCATGCCGTTAAGAGGAAAAATTCTGAACACCTGGGAAGTCGATTCGGCCGAGGTGCTGGCTTCTCAGGAAGTTCACGATATTGCTATCGCACTGGGCGTAGATCCAGGCTCCGACGACTTGAGTGGCTTACGCTACGGACGCGTTTGTATTCTGGCCGATGCTGATTCCGATGGGTTGCATATTGCTACCCTTCTTTGCGCATTGTTCCTTCGACATTTCCCTGCTTTAGTTGAAACTGGGCGGGTATGTGTGGCGATGCCTCCGCTCTATCGAATAGATGTGGCGAAGAAGGTCTATTACGCACTGGACGAAAAGGAGAAAGATCGAATTTTGCAGCAAATAGAAAATGACAAAATTCGCGGCAAAGTTAATGTTCAGCGATTTAAAGGCCTGGGAGAAATGAATCCGCTGCAGCTAAGGGAGACCACCATGAAGCCGGCCACGCGCAGCCTGGTTCAACTGCAGATCAAAAAGGGCGATAAACCCTTTGAAGTGATGGATATGCTGCTTGCGAAAAAGCGCTCTGCAGACCGCAAAAACTGGCTTTCGGAAAACGGCGATCGCGCGGAAGTGGCCTGACAACACACTGGTCAGCCCCGGTTCAAGCAGGCAAATACGCTGTATTAGCTGGACTTACACGGTGACTGGTGGCTAAAATTACTTCGTGTCGTGAGTATTCCTGATTTTTGTCATACCATTTTTGGCCACGAACCGACAGCGACAAAGTAAATCAAACAGGAGACATACAGACACTCATAAACAGTCGCGCAAGGCGCATGCCTTAAGCGTGTATAACAAGCTTACCTGGGATGATGTTCGGATCTCCATTTTCTGGCCGGTTTTCGGGTACGCGACCAAAACCTGGAGGCAATGTGAGATGACAGAGCGCCATAGTGGAACCGTAAAATGGTTCGAC
>JAHEGU010000026.1 GCA_024644945.1 Gammaproteobacteria bacterium
CAAATGAGCCATTGGATCCAGTCAAGCCATGCCGGGGTCCAGGCAACTAACGAATCCAACATGGACTGGAAAATGCGGAGTCCGAACCAGATCGCTCCGCTGAATACAACCACGTTGATCAAGAGCGGCACAACCACAAACCGTCTTATCCCTTTTCTAAAGATCAGACTTCCAGCTTCGAGCACGAGACAGAGGCCATCCGTAAATTTTTTCAGCATGTCTTCAATGCTCTTTCAAAGGCAACTAAAGTCGTTATAAACAAACAGGTCTAAAATGAAAAAGTCCACTCGAAATCGATCTAAGAACTTCAAGTAAGCGACAGACTGCTTTTAGATTGATTAAGATTGTGAATGTGAGGAGAAATAGGGCCGATCTGGAGGCGCAGAACCATATTCCAATGGCCAGAATCTTATACGGTTTTTGAGAACCGGGTCTCTGAAGTAAGACTATGTCGATAACGATCAAATACCATCGCAATATTCCTTAGCATATAACGCCCATGCTCGGTCACACTAATGTATTCCGGCCCATAATCTACCAGTCCATCGCGGTAGAGTTTATCCAGTGCAGGTTGTTCATCGGCAAAATACAGATCAAAGTCATCTTCATAGAGTGTGCGAAATGCGCGCTTATCGACGCGACCATGACACATTACATCCATGATTACCTGCTTGCGTATTTTATCATCCCTCGACAATACAACCCCTTTTCTCAACGGCAACTTTCCAGCTTTCAAATCCATGTAGTATTCGTCCAGGGTTTTGGCGTTCTGGTACATACAACCTTCCAACTCGCCAATAGCGCTGACACCCATTCCAATCAGCTCACAGTCCATATGGGTTGTATAACCTTGAAAGCTCCGTCTTAAGGATCCATCCGACATCGCTTTAACCAGGGGATCGTTCGGTTTGGCAAAATGATCCATTCCAATATACACATAACCCGCAACAAGCAGCTTTTCAATCGTCAGCTTCTGCAGATCAAGGCGCGTCCGAGTATTAGGCAGATCGGACTCGTTAATCCTTTTTTGTGCCGTGAAACGTTCTGGCAGATGCGCATATTGATAAACAGATATCCGGTCTGGACTGGATTCGATAACCCGGTCCAACGTTCTGCTAAAGCTTTGTATGGTCTGCTTCGGCAGTCCGTAGATCAAATCAAAGTTAATCGAGCCAATACCGTCACTTCTCGCTTGCTCTACAAGCTTGTTGACGGTCCGTTCATCCTGTATTCGATGCACAGCTTTCTGCACTTCTGGATCAAAATCTTGAACGCCCAGGCTAATCCGATTAAATCCGAGGCTCGCAAGATCCTGAATATAGTTGTGATCCACGGTGCGGGGATCGATTTCAATGGAATAGTCGCGGCTCGGGTCGGACACCATATAAAACTGCTCGTCCAGGCCTTCTAATATTGCCGCAATTTGCTCCACATCATAAAACGTTGGAGTACCGCCCCCGAAATGCAATTGTCTGACGGCCCGTTTTGAATCAACCAGATCACCATAGTAGGTAATTTCTCGAAACAGATAGTCGAGGTACGTCCTTGCTTTAGATTGATTTTTTGTCACGACTTTATTACAGCCACAATAGAAACAAAGATGGCTGCAAAAAGGTAAATGCAGGTAGAGCGAGAGATCCGCCGGAATCTCGTTTTGATTACTGATCTCCAGGTATCCTAAAAGATCATCTTCCGTAAAATGCTCAGAAAATTCGATTACCGTAGGGTAGGAAGTGTATCTCGGTCCGGTATCTTTATATCGCCCAACCAGTCGGTCAATAAACTCCAGCTCGACGGGAGTGCGATCGGGACGAATGTTTACGATATTGGACATTTTTCTACTCCTGCTCAGTGGTGAGCCCCGCTCAATGATGAGCGCCGTGTAAAAAATTTGTTCCGGCAAAAACAAATACCCCAAAAAGCATTACCGCGATCCCGGCAGATCGACGCACTAAGGGTTTTGCAGCGATGTTAACACGTTCACTGGCGATGCCGATCGCCGACAGCATGGGCATGGTCCCCAAGCCAAACGCGAGCATAGCCGCAGCGCCGGTAAGTGGGTCTCCAGATGCCATCACCAGCATCAGAGCTGAATAAACCAATCCACATGGTAACCACCCCCACAACGCGCCCGCTTTCAAGGCACCCAAATAACTTGTAATGGGTAACAGGCCCCTTGTCAGCGGACTAAGCTTATTCCATATCTTCAGTCCGAACTTTTCAATTACCGCTAGTCCATTCCACCAGCCGGCAAGGTAGAAGCCCAACGCGATCATGAAGAGCCCGCCAAGCATCTGCATAATTGTATGCCCGACCTCCTGACCAACTAATCCGATGACGGAAACTCCTACGCTCGCGGCAACTGCGCCAGCAACTGAATAACTTAATATTCTCCCACCGTTGAACGCCATTGATGTTATCCAGGCAGAACCCAGGCTCGATCGTGATGAGATTTTTTGACCAGTATGCAGCATGGATACGATACCGCCACACATCCCGGCACAATGCAATGATCCAACCAGACCGACAACAAACGCTGTGGTTACAATGAGAGCATCGGGGTTCATTTTGCGTTCAAAACCACGAGGTCATTACCAGGCAGGGTTGCCTGACCATTGATGCGCCAGTTCTCAGTCTCTAATTGCACCAGCCAATGGCTCGATAAAAGTTGCTCGATACTACCCCGATAGTGATTATTGCCAAAGGCAACCAGGGTGGCTGATTGGTCGAGGCCAGCGCGAGTGCGATGCAACAGTTTGAGTTCTATTTGATCCGGGCGCTGCAATCCAGGCTCATGATCGAGAGCAGCCAGCACTTCTCCTTCGGCGCTGATTTTTACCGTGGCAGACAAATTGTAAGCATTGGCATAACTGTCACGTTCAAGCACCCGATTGATCTCCTTACCTTTTTTGTAGTAGTCGTCAGCCACCAGACCATCGAAACTTGAAATGGAAAGAAACAGCATTACAGCTCCCATTGCAACAGCAGATGCCGGTATACCGATGACCATCCAGATCATTGGCTGACGATACCAAGGTGTTTGCACGGAGCTCTGATCAGGTTTCATTTCCATTGAGGACATCATCTCGGTTTAATAAATCTTGCTGTGCTTCGACTTGTAATCGTTCCATCATCAACTGCCGTAACGGAGAATTCAATATCGGCAGAAGACTTCTTCAGTGAAACCGGGTCAATTAATACGCCAGCCGAGAACTCCGCCACCTGCCCTGCCTTGACCACCGCAATCTGATCAAGTCTGAGCTCCAGACCGTCGATACCAGACACTTCGACGACATACTCGTGATCACGTTCCTGCTTATTGAGTATCTTAAGGTTATAAACATTTTCTACTAAACCTTCATCGGTAACACGATACAATACGTTTCGGTCACGAATAATATCTATTCCAACAGGAGAGCGGTTCACAAGACCAACAAGCAATAACGATGTGATAACAATCAACGCCAGCGCGTAAAAAACGACGCGAGGCCTTAGTAGCTTCGTTTGCCCTTTTTCCATGGCATTTTCGGTGGTATACCTGACAAGCCCCTTGGGATAGTCCAGTTTTTCCATCACCTGATCACAGACATCCACGCACGCGGCACATCCGATACACTGATACTGAAGCCCATCGCGAATATCAATGCCGGTGGGACATACCTGGACACAAAGTTTGCAATCTACGCAGCTTCCAAGACCAAGCTCTTTTGGATCCGCTTTTCTCTTTCGATGTCCTCGAGGTTCACCACGCACCTTGTCATAGGAGATAACCAGTGTGTTGCGATCAAACATCGCGCTCTGAAACCTGGCATACGGACACATGTAAATACACACTTGCTCACGCATCCAGCCCGCATTACCATAGGTTGCGAAGCCGTAAAACAGCACCCAGAATGTTTCCCAAGGCCCGGTAGTAAAAGAAGCTATTTTTGCGCCCAGTTCCAGGATTGGCGTGAAGTACCCAACAAACGTGTATCCGGTCCAAAGTGAAAACAGAATCCATGCACCGTGCTTGAGACTCTTCAGCCAGAGTTTTCTGCCACTAAGTGGCGCTTTGTCGAGTTTGATTCGTTGATTGCGGTCACCTTCAATCTTGCGCTCTATCCACATAAACGCCTCGGTCCAAACGGTCTGCGGGCATGCATACCCGCACCACAAGCGTCCCGCCACAGCGGTGAAGAAAAACAACGATAACGCGGCCACAATCAGCAGCCCTGAAAGATAAATGAAGTCCTGGGGCCACAGCACTAAACCAAAAATGTAAAACTTGCGCGCAGGGAGATCGAACAGGATCGCCTGACGACTATCCCACTGTATCCACGGAAGGAAATAGTAAAGCCCGAGAAGTGTCAGTACCGCAGTTACCCTGAGTCGAGCGAATAAACCGGTGACAGTGCGGGGATGAATGGTTTGTCGCTTAGCATAGAGCTCCTGCTTAAGCGAAGGCGTATCAGTACTCATACGTATTGCACCTGTTAAGGTACCTGACTGCCCTCGTGATTACCTGGTTCAGGTGTACACATGATAAACAAAGCCATTGCCGCGACCAGAATGCCAGCCAACCAGAGACACAAAAAAGCCAGACTGTAACCTGCAAGTCGGGAGTCGGTATGAAGGCCCACCTCGTCCATCAGGACAAACGGATCAACAAAGGCAAACAACAATGCGGTAAATACGCCGGCGAACACAAACGAAGGCCAGAGTACCGCAATAAGTACTTTCTTGCGCGACCTACCCGGTCCCGTCATTGGTTCTTGGGATCACTGATGCTGTTTAAGTACGCAACAAGAAGATGGATCTGACTATCATTTAGATGTTCATCAAACGCCGGCATTATCCCGTTCCGGCCTTTTATCAGGCTCTCTTTAATTGCACCTAGAGAACCTCCATACAGCCAGATATTGTCAGTCAGATTTGGGGCCCCCAGGGCTGGATTGCCTTTCGCATCCTGACCATGACAGGCTGCGCACATCGTCTGAAATTTTTGTTTACCTGACTCAACGTATTGCGGATTTACAGGCTCTCGGGTCAGTGAATAAACATACTCAGAGACTTCATCAACCCCCGTCTCTCCTAAGACCGTAATCCACGACGGCATCGCCGCTTTTCGGCCATTATTAAGAGTTGTCTTGATCGCCGCTTCTTCGCCACCATACAGCCAGGAGTGGTCACGTAAATTGGGAAATCCAGTTGCCCCGCGGGCATCTGATCCATGGCAGGTGGCACAATTTGTCGAATAGATACGACGGGCGGTGCCCATTGCATCTCCATTTTGTGACAGCTGGTCAATAGGGGTCTCAAGATAGGCCTGGTACAAAGGAGCAAATGACGCCTCTGCTTGAGATACTTCCTTGTCATAACGAGCCTTAGACGACCACCCCAGTGCTCCGGCGAAGGTACCCAGGCCAGGAAATAAAACCAGATACACGGCCCCGAAAATCAGAGTGATGTAAAACATATTGAGCCACCATTTCGGTAGCGGATTGTTGTACTCCTCCAGGTCTTCGTCCCAGACATGACCCATGGTTTCTTCTTTGTCGGAAATATCCCGACTGCTAGAGTTGGCCCAGATCAGGATGACACAAAAAACCAGGCCAAGCACCGTTGGAATGGCAACATACCATGACCAGAACTCACTAGTAAAATCAGGCATGGTCTTCCTCCTGTTTAGAGTTATTGGTATTCGGGTAGTCTTCGGAATCTAGGGGAAGCCTTGATGCCTCTTCAAAGTCAGCGGTTCGCCGACCACTCCACGCCCAGACAAATATGCCAATAAAAATCGCCATCAGTAGTAGTGTCCAGAAAATATGAAACTGTGTCATGCTGATCCCGTTACCGTGTGTTTTTGATCAAGGTTCCAAGCCCTTGAAGATAGGCGATCACCGCGTCCATCTCTGACTTGCCTTCCAGTTCGGCAGCAGCTGCGGTAATTTCCTCTTCACTATAAGGGTGACCCAACAAAGATAATCCACGCATTTTGTTCTCAATCGAAGAAGCATCAATAGCCGTTTCCTCGAGCCAGGGATATGCGGGCATTATGGATTCGGGCACTACATCTCGTGGGTTGATCAGGTGGATACGGTGCCAGTCGTCGCTGTAGCGCCCTCCTACCCTGGCAAGATCCGGACCTGTTCGTTTCGACCCCCAGAGGAATGGCCGGTCATAAATAAATTCCCCCGCCACCGAGTAGTGGCCGTAACGTTCAGTTTCTGTGCGGAATGGGCGAATCATTTGCGAATGGCATCCAACACAACCCTCTCGGATGTAAATATCTCGACCGGTTAGAGTAAGCGGACTATATGGCTTCAGACCCTCTACGGCTTCAGTGGTTGATGTCTGAAAAAACAGTGGCACGATTTGTACCAGCCCCCCGACGCTGACAGTCAGCACCACGAGCACAATCATCAAACCGATATTTTTTTCGACTTTTTGCTGGAGTGACATATTAAGTGTTCCAAATATAAATTAATGTGCGGGGCTCAGCACCGGCGCGCTAGCCGGTTTACCCGCACCCACTGTTTTGGCAACGTTGTATGCCATCAACAACATACCTGCGAGGTAAATAGCACCACCCAGGAATCGCACAAAGTAGTACGGCTGCATCGCGTCCACAGCTTCAACAAAACTATAAATTAGTGTTCCATCTTCATTCACAGCACGCCACATCAGACCCTGCATTACGCCGGCGATCCACATCGCCGTGATATAAAGCACAATTCCTATTGTGCTCATCCAGAAGTGCAGTTCAATTAACCTCACGCTATAAATCTCTCGGTCGTAAAGACGTGGAATCAAATAGTACAATGCCCCTATTGAAACCATCCCCACCCAGCCCAGTGCACCAGAGTGCACGTGGCCAATTGTCCAGTCCGTATAGTGAGATAACGCGTTAACGGTCTTGATCGACATCATCGGACCTTCGAACGTAGACATTCCATAAAACGATACCGATACGATTAGGAATTTCAGTATCGGGTCAGTACGTAGTTTGTGCCATGCTCCAGACAACGTCATGATGCCATTGATCATACCTCCCCAGGATGGCGCGAGTAGCACCAGAGAGAACACCATACCGATCGACTGCGCCCAATCTGGCAATGCGGTGTAATGCAGATGGTGCGGGCCGGCCCAGATATAAGTAAAGATCAATGCCCAGAAATGAACAACCGATAAACGATACGAATAAATGGGACGGTTGGCTTGCTTGGGAATAAAGTAGTACATGATTCCGAGGAATCCAGCGGTAAGAAAAAATCCTACCGCATTGTGGCCATACCACCACTGGATCATGGCATCCTGCACACCCGAATACACCGAATAGGATTTAAACATACCCACCGGGATGGCCAGATTGTTGAAAATATGGAGAATTGCAACAGTTAGGATAAACGCCCCGAAAAACCAGTTCGCAACATAGATGTGTTTGACCCGCCTCTTGACAATTGTGCCAAAGAATACGATCGCATAGGACACCCAGACAACAGCAATCAGAATATCGATAGGCCATTCAAGCTCGGCGTATTCTTTCGATGAGGTTATTCCCAGCGGAAGCGTGATCGCTGCAGAAACAATAATTAATTGCCAACCCCAAAAGGTAAATGAAGCAAGTGCCGGTAATGCCAATGCAGTGTGACAAGTGCGCTGCACCACATAGTAAGAGGTCGCAAAAAGTGCGCTACCCCCGAATGCGAACACCACCGCGTTAGTATGCAGTGGTCTGAGGCGACCGAATGTGAGCCAGGGCGTGTCAAAATTGAGCGCGGGCCATACCATCTGCGCCGCGATCAGCACACCCACCAGCATGCCAACTATTCCCCAGAGAATAGTCACCAGAGAAAACTGACGCACAATTTTATAGTTATAAACTTCTGAACTTGTCGCATTCATATTATTTGTTACCTTGTTGAATGAAGGCAGAGTTAAACGGCGTGGTTTCTGTTTATCAGGTGCTGAATCTTGGACCGACTCCAAATCCCCAAAGACTGACCGTGACTACAATCAAACCGACCAGTGCTACCAAGCCCAGCGCCAGTATCGCACTCGAAAACAAAAATCCTTTTTCCTTGTTGACGTCCATCATAATGGGTACACCGGTATAAAGCAGAGCAACACTATAGCCGAGGGCAGGTAGCCCAACTAAATAAATAAACCACGGCACAGGGTAAAGCAGAGTAATGCCCACCAGGTAAAGCGGCACTGCGCTGAATGCGGCCAACAGAAAACAGTCCTGTAATGGGCGATGCGAGTCATAGGTTCTCGCCATCCAGTGGATAGTTCTGGCCAGGACATACACCATTACCAACATTGCAACGAAAGAAAGAACGGAGAGCTTCAGCGCACTCGCAGTAGTCAAGGTGACGGTGTCTTCGTAGCCGACACGCCAGCCTACGACACTAGTACCAATAAAAGCGGAAACGGCTGCGATCAGCGACAATGGCACGACATAACGTCCATAACACTGTTTGATGGACAGGCCTTCTTGTTTTACCTGCTCCCAACCTTTGGCCGGGTTAGCAAGCAGAGTTGTTATTAAGGCAGGATTCACAGCTTCTCCTCAAATTCCAGGTGTGCCGATGGTCTTACAACGGAAATATTATAACCTTGATTCAGATCAACACCTCGCATTTTTTGAACAATAGCCTCAGAATCGCGCGTATTCACGACCTCTCCCCATAACACTAAAGTCGTATTGCCCCGCTCTTTTGTATGCAAAACATTTCTTGTTATCACTGTGGTTTGCCTGTCACGACCCCGGGACAGTTCATAGCGCAGGCGAATCAAAGCGATCAGGAATTCTGCTGCGCTGGATGCCTGGCAGTGGCCTCATTTATTCAGGATGGCGGCTTGAATCGATACTATGATCTCCGAGACGCAGCGGGTAACAAGCCAGATCAATCAAACGCAATCCAGTTTGATGTTCACGACAACCCCTCCTTGCAGAAAAAATGGGTCCGGCATCAAGGGGCGCGCGCTACTGGTCAGTTGCTGATTGAGGGTATCAATTGTTCTGCGTGTATCTGGTTAATCGAGACCTGGCTGGGCCAGCTTCCAGGCATCTCCTCTGCGGAAGTGAATTACAGCACCCATCGATTAGATCTTAGCTGGAATCCAGAAATCATTCAGCCTAGCACGATTTTACGAGAGATCCACAACATTGGATACAGCGCCCGCCCATACAGCCGTGAGGCTCAGCAAAATTCGCTTGAGCGCCAACGCTCCACGCTGATAAAACAGCTAGGCGTTTCCGCTGCGCTCGGCATGCAGATCATGGTGCTCAGCGTCGCGCTCTATGCCGGGGACTGGTTTGGAATTGAACCAGGATATGAACAGTTTCTTAGAAAAATTAATTTATTACTCACTATTCCACTGATCCTTTATTCGGCTAAGCCTTTTTTTACTGGAGCATTGCGCAGCCTCCGAACACGATCCGCCGGTATGGATGTATCAGTTTCCCTCGGAATCTCATTGGCGTTTCTTGGCAGCGCCTGGGCTACTGTTATCGGGCATGGTGAGGTGTATTTTGACTCAGTGGCGATGTTTGTGTTCTTTCTTCTCGGGGCAAGATTAATCGAACTGAATTCCCGTATAAAAGCCAGCCGCATGATGGACCCGCTCGCTGATGTTGTCCCAGCCACCGCATCACGGATAGTCAGCTCGGATGATTACAGCACTCGGACACTGGTACCGGTTGCAGAACTCAATATCGGTGACCTGGTCGCGGTAAAACCAGGTGAAGTACTGCCGACGGACGGAATTGTGATGGAAGGCCTCTCAAGTTTCGAAGAGTCCCTGTTGACCGGCGAACCCGAGCCCGTAACACGACCCCTAGGCAGCAAGGTATTGGCTGGATCGATAAATGTAGAACAGGCAATCATAGTGCGGGTTACCTCTGAGCCGGAAGACACTGTGCTTTCAACTATATTACGCCTCGCAGATCGGGCTAGTCGAGGCAAGCCCGGTATTACCGTATTTGCAGAGAGTGTGGCAAAGTGGTTTGTGCTGGCAATCGTCCTGCTCGCGGGCACTGTCGCCACCATGGGTATTATTCAGGGCAACAGCGAGTGGCTGCCGATCACGATTGCGGTTCTGGTCGTCACCTGCCCTTGCGCACTATCCCTGGCAACGCCACTAGCCCTTGCAGCTGCGGCAAATGGCCTGGTAAAGCAGGGCGTTTTCGTCACTAACGGCAATGCACTCGAAACGCTCAACCATGCTGATCACTTCATGATGGATAAAACCGGAACGCTCACCTCCGGAGAGATTCAGCTCGAACATGTTCGCGTTCTAGGAGAAGCTGATCAGAACCAAATTCTTGGCATCGCTGCCGCCCTCGAGCAAAATTCTCCCCACCCTATGGCGGTGAGCTTGACGGCTGCGGCCCAGGACCTGTCCTGGCCGACCGCAACAGATGTCGGGCACGTTGCCGGAAACGGAGTTCATGGCGTTATTAATGGACAGCTTACCTGTATCGGTTCTCTCGACTTCGTAGAAAAATGGCTGCTGGCTGAATCTTCCTCAAGAATCCCGGCCGATACGAGAAATCAAATCGAGGCACTTTCGCAACCTGCAGTTTTACTGGCAACCGCGACCGGCCCTCTTGGCGTATTTATCTTTCGCGACCAGATAAGAGCCGGCGCATCGGAACTGGTCAAGTATCTGCAAAGCTCAGCAGTAACCACATCACTGGTGTCCGGCGATCGTGAGGCCCCTGTTAATTACGTTGCCGATACCCTGTCGATAAAACACGTACACGCTAATTGCAAACCCGAGGACAAACTTAACATTCTCGAGAACCTGATAGACAGCGGAAAGATTGTGTCCGTTGTCGGGGACGGCATAAACGACACGCCTGCAATGGGTAAAGCGCACCTTGCGGTGGTGCTTGCAAGGCATGTCAATCTACTTTCGGCCCGTGCCGACATTGTTATTACCGGGGAGAACCTCAGCGCTTTAGTGGTTGCGCGGAAACAGGCACAAAAAACCTATTCCATTATCCGACAAAACATCACCTGGGCGCTTGTGTATAATATTTGTGCAGTTCCTGCTGCGCTCGCCGGTTGGGTCCCACCCTGGTTAGCGGGGATTGGAATGTCCTTAAGCTCGGTGATCGTCGTGCTGAATGCTTCAAGATTAACATCCTCAATGGACCCTGCACATAGTCACCACTGAACGTGGAAATTATTTACGTTTTAATACCGCTGGCATTGGTTATCGTAGCGATCATAATTGGCGCATTTTTATGGTCTGTGCGCAATGGACAATTTGATGATCTAGAGGGTCCAGCGTGGCGAATCCTGCAGGATGACGATTCAGTATCACCACCAGAAAAAAAGCTGAATAATTCAACTAGAACCAAAGAAAAGCCCTGATCAGAATAACCACAGCAGAATTTGCTTATGAGAGCGCACCCGGTCAAGGCGGGCGTAGTTCAATGGCAGAACCTCAGCTTCCCAAGCTGATGATGCGGGTTCGATTCCCGTCGCCCGCTCCAGATTAATTGCGCATTTTTTAACGGCAAAAGGCAGACCTCGTCACAACTGCGGAACTGACAAGGGAAATCCTGCAGCCACCACTAAATATCTCTATACACACCAAACATGAAGTACAAAAAACTCGGCCAAAGCGAACTTGACGTCAGCTTAATATGCCTTGGCACAATGACCTGGGGCGAACAGAATACTCAGGAACAGGCATTTGAACAGATGGATTATGCGCTCAGCCGAGGCGTTAATTTCTGGGACGCAGCGGAGATGTATCCGGTGCCAGTCGATCAGAACACGGCAGGCGATACTGAGCGAATCATTGGAAACTGGTTCGAACAAAATGGCAGACGCGAGGAGATTGTGCTCGCGACCAAGGTTATAGGGCGCAGCGACCGCAGCTGGATGCGAGATGGCGTGAATCCCAGGCTCAACCGGGAGCAGATCGTAAATGCTCTGGATAATAGTCTGAAGCGCCTCAAGACGGACTACATAGATCTCTACCAGGTGCACTGGCCAGACCGCCCGCTTGGACTGTTTGGAGAGGGTAATGGCTCATATGTTCACAAAGATTCTGATGATGAAGTCGCCATTAGTGAGACTCTTGAAGCGCTTGGAGTACTGGTTCACGCAGGTAAAATTCGGGCCATTGGCATATCAAATGAGACACCGTGGGGCATCAGCCAATATCTTCAAGCCGCAACTTCAATGAATCTGCCACGCATAGCGTCCATTCAAAATTCATATAGCCTGATCAATCGAATATTCGAAAGCGGACTGAGCGAATTCAGTTACAGGGAAAATATTGGGCTTTTGGCCTATTCGCCTTTAGGAATGGGTACCTTAAGCGGTAAATATGTGGAGGGAAAAGTACCGCCCAAGAGTCGTATGGATCAGTTCCCGCAATTCATGCAACGCTATCAGACTCCAGAGGCTGAGCAGGCCATAAAACGTTATGTTCAGCTCGCGAAAGATCACTCCATGACGCCCACACAACTTGCTCTGGGTTTTGTCAATACACGCCCGTTTGTTACCTCAAATATCATCGGCGCGACCACAATTGAGCAACTCCGGGAAAACATTGACAGCGTAGAGATCGAAATCAGCGATGAGGTGGAAACCGAAATCAACCAGATCCATTTACTCTGTAAAAATCCTGCGGCTGCATAAGATTGTCCCTCCAAGGTCAAACTCAATTAGTATCTGGAACACCTTACGAATCAATCCCACTGGGGAGCTGGCAATCCAACCGTTAATATTGATGCACATCAATCTTAGTGCGTCTTTAATCTTGTCTAATTTAAATGAGTGGAGGCCATACTATTTGAGACATTAATATGAGCAAGACAATTGTGGTTCCAATCGATGGTTCCGAATGCGCTCTCGATGCCATAGATTTCGCTGCAGAATTGGTTCGGTCCGAAGACGACAAGATCATTCTGCTGACTGTTGTCGGCAATAAACCGGTTCCAAAAGAGTTACGTCATTATCTGGAAGTAGAACACGTTAAGGGGCCGCCGAATAAGGAGTATGATCAACGCATCGGATCGGGAATACTCGATGAAGGAAAACAACGACTGCTCAACCACGATATTCATCACTTTGAGACCTTTATTGAACGGGGAGATCCAGCGGAGTTGATTGCTGCGACCGCAAACCAGCAGGCTGCGGACATGATCGTGATCGGCAGTAGAGGCCTCGGAAACATCTCCGGTCTGGTATTTGGCAGCGTCTCCAATAAAGTAAATCACCTCGCAGGTTGCAAGGTGATCACCGTCAATCAGGGAGCAGCGTAATGGCATATGCATGGGTAATCGTAGCGGACTCGGCGCGAGCCAGAGTTTTTTCTGTAGAGAATGCGTCTGGTCAGCTTGAGCCAGTCGAGCAGCTGTTGTCGCCAGAAGCCAGGCTGCACGAGCGTGATCTCTCGTCGGATCGCCCTGGCAGAAGTTTCGACAGCTTTGGAAGCGGCAGGCACTCCACTGATAAAGCGACCAGCGCCAAAGAACAGATCGCCTCTAGTTTTGCTAAGGAGGTTGCGCAGCATCTGAAGGCTGGGGTGAATGACCGATCTTTTGAGCGACTCGTGATCATCGCAGAGCCGCAGTTTCTTGGCCTGCTGAACAAGTCCTTGCCGACTGCCGTGGAAAAACTAGTGTCTCTGAGAATTGACAAGGACCTTACCAAGGAGACAGAACAAAAAATTCGAGAAAGATTACCAAAGAGAATCTGAAGTCTCTTTGCGCAAACAGCCTCTTAATTGAGTCATGTCAAGATGACTCTTGCTGACTTAAGTATAGTTATTGTTTTCTATACAATTTTATCAATTCACCTAAAAAGATATGTTGACACTCGAAGACTGCCTGGGAATATGCGAACTGTCCGAAGACGAAATTCGTGCAATTGCTCTGCATGAACATATCCCAGAGATTGTGGCCGCCGAGATGGGGCAGTACCTGGTACATGCGCCCGACGGGACGAGGAGAATTAAACGCATTATCCTGGATGACATCGAGGAACAAGACAAGTGCGGTCACACCGAACAGGCCGATAATCTTCGACTGGTGCTGGCCCATTTTATCGCGTCTCACCCGGATTTTCACAACAAAGCGGTTAGCGCATAGCGTCGATTTATCTTGAATGGGGAGCAGATTCTGGTTCTAATTATTGGCCCGAATTGGAATCGTCGCGAGCAAAATAGCTTTTCGCCAGGGAACACTGGGCTGGCGTTAATTCAGTGTTTTCCAGTGAGGATTCAGCCGACATCAAATTTTGTGGTGATGGGGCATGACCGCCAGTATTCGACAGCACATGAAAAAGTTCGTGGGCAATCGTTACAGGCAGATCGCGAGCGCCATAGGCAATCCAAACTGAATCCTGCAACCAGGGCCTGGTAGCGGTATTGCCCTCTCCAAATGCCTCAGCTTCAAACACTATCTCCATACGGCTTTCCCGGGTAAACATTATCTCAATACCGCGCGATTCTGGAAAAAGTGTACGGAACTCCTGCAGAATTGTGTGAGCCGACCCAGTCTCAAGGTCCTGCAAGTAGTCGCGAGCACTCATCATATAAAAATCGACCGCTCCAATAGATAACTGGCATTGCCTCAATATCTTATTGGCACCCTCCACCGCCTCCAGAACCAACTCCTTTTTCCAGCGGGAATCCAGTTGCACTAAGTTGAGCGAAAGAGAATATTGTGGCGATTGGTATTGTTTCATCATCTCTGAGGCAACCAGATCAAAGTCAGGTGCCTCTTCCACCTTTAGCGGATCGGGAATATAACCAATTCGAACCCACCTGGTTTCTACCGGCGTTATCGAACGCGCTTTGATAGCCGCCTGTAACTGCGCCGTATCCATATCAGGACTGATATTTAACAAGTTCGCCGCCAGCGCCACCATCCTGGATACTGCATAGCTTGATCCGGAGGCAAGGCCTTGTTCCCCTGAAAACCTGATGACCTTCTGTCGTTCAGCCGGTAACAGATAATCCACCGACCTTTTACCCCAGTTAGTGCGTTCGGCGGGCCGGACAGAATCGTCAGCAGATGTCACGACAAGCATATTCTCCAGATCCATGGAAGCAGGATAAACGGGTTCGGCATCAATATCGCGGCCATTATTGCCGGCGGACGCGATAAACAGAATATGCGGACGGTCCTCTGCGGCCTCTAAAAAGGTGACCCAATCTTCCTTGCGATTGCTGCCAAGTGGCAGACCAATAATACGCACGCCCAAACTATCGGCGTGCTCAATCAGTTGAGACATCCTCTGCATATCAGGTCTGGGATATCGGTAACTTACTAATCGAACCTCGCCCCCCTCCCTCAGCATGAGTGATGCGGTTCGAGTCCCATGGCGCTGCACAAAAAATGGTGAACCTGCCGAATGGACATCGAATGGACGCGCATCCATTTCCCAGAAATCATAGCCAAGAATCTGATTGTTCGAATCGCGCGCCAGCTTCCGATTGATCTCCGGCAATAAGTAATTTACACCAGAGTCGACCATGGCGACAGCGATCGCTGAATCAGCAACAGCTGAATCCGGCTCAACGGGTTCCGGGTTCAAGAGTTCATCAGACAAGTGGTTTAAGTTCTTATCCAGAAGCTCCAGTTTTATGGCTCGCCCGTTCTTGTAAACAATACGCCTCGCCTCACGTACTGTGCAATCCTGGTCCATTCCAATAAACAACGATGGCCTGTCTTCCATCCTCAATTCGAGCACAAACCGCACCGGCTGACCGGCGGGTTGCAGTACATCGAAACGGACGCTGTTGTTATTTCGCAATGCGTAGAAATAGCGTTGCCCGACCCTGTTGCCGTTATATCGAACCGGGGAAATTTCGGATTCGATGTCTCTAAACGGCAGCTGTATATTATTGTTACCCTGTTGATGATCCTGGCAAGCCTGGGTAACCAGATCCAGTGACTCAGATTCCATCTGCGCAGCCGCTAGCCCGACTCCGGGCAACATACACAACATTACCGAGAACAGAGCAGTTAACCGAAGTGGTCTAATGCGATTCACACTGATTTTAATCAACTTTAAAACTCTCACTTTTCGATATTTTTTGTTTTGCCGACCACGCAATGTGCCTCGACAACACTTGGTCTGCAAGAATAGATTCTCGACTAGAAAAATCCTTCCCGAGCTTCATTTCATCATATATTCTGTGCAGTCCCCTGTGACACAAACGACAAATTAAAATGCCTTTACCCAGATGCTCTTTGGAGTAGTTTCTTTTGAAGGCATTACGACGATGAAGTTTTCGCGGAACCAAATGATGGAACGTCAGATCTCTGACCTGTTCACATAGTTCGCAGCGCTGCACGGGAAGACTAGAGGGCAAAAATAAAGGATCGAGTTGATGACTTGTAGATTATTAGAACCGATGTTGCTGGCAGAATATTACCGCGCTTCAGTATATCAGCATGCCCGACTTTAAGCGGCATCTCTAGGTCGTAGACTGTTCGGGTCAAATGCGGGTTCAGCTATCACAGCTAGACTCCGCCTGTGTCCAATCATTTCGACCTTGAGCTGCTCACCCGAAGCTACCGCCGCATCGTCTATCAAACCAAAACCAAGGTTCTTTTCGACCCGGTGACCGTATGCTCCGGACACCATTACGCCTGCAAGAGCCTCGCCTGCAAAGATTGCCTCGCCCCCAATGACGTCACTGTCCGCAGCATCAATTTCCAAATAGTAAAAACGTCTCTTGAGCGCAGATAGTTTCTGCTTCATCAACGCGTCTCGGCCAATGAACTCACGACCTGTCACCTTTACAAATCGATCCAACCCAAGCTCCCATAAAGTATTCTCAACCGTAATTTCAACTCCCCAGGCCTTGTAGGCCTTCTCCATACGCATCGCGTTGACCGCATAGAATCCAACGTCTACTGGGGGCGACTGACTTTTGATACCTTTAATTGCATCGTACAACACGGTCTGCGATTCCATCGGATGGTGCAGCTCCCATCCAAGCTCACCGGTATAGCTGACCCGCATGGCAAGCACCGGAATACCCGCAATAGTCACCGTCCTGGCAGTGAGCCAAGGAAAACCTTGGTCATCTAAAGGACTCTCGGTCAAGACCTGAAGCAAGTTGCGTGCTGCAGGACCTGCTACAGCAAGCACGCCTCGTTCCTCAGTCAGGTTATGTATGTTGGTATTATTTTCACTTAGATGCTGCTGCAGCCAATCAAAGTGATGGCATTCTGCGGTCGCTGCGCATACCAGATAGAAGCGCTGCGAGGCAGTACGTGTGATAGTGAACTCGCATTCGACCATGCCAAACTGATTCAGGAAGTGGCACAAACGAATTTCTCCTATCCGCTCCGGTATGCGATTAGCGGACAAACCATCTAAGAATGCGAACGCACCGGGGCCGCTAACCTCAAACTTCGAGAAACCACTGAAATCAATGAGTCCCGCATGTTCATGCAGCACTTCGCACTCGCGTGCAACGGCGTCAAACCACTCGGTGCGCCTGAAGCTTAAGGTCTGTTTTAGGTCTCCAGTTGCGAACCAGTTTGGACGCTCCCAACCGTACGCGGCGCCAAAACACGCACCCGCTTTTTTTAATCGTCCGTAGATAGGGGTCTTCTTGCACGGCCTTCCCGCTTTCCGTTCCTCGAGTGGATAGTGCGTTGCAAACTGTGTAGCGAAAACGTCGATCGCTTTTTTCACTCGATATGTTCGGTTGGCGTAGGCCCCAAAACGACGCGGGTCGAAAGCCCCCATGTGCATAGGTGGCTGACCCTCGACCATCCATTCTGCCAGCAGCTTACCGGCGCCCGCCCCCTCACCAATACCAAATCCACTGCCGCAAGCCAACCAGGCATTCCTGAGCCCAGGCGCAGGACCGATCAACGGCTGTCCATCCGCGCAATAACTAACCGGACCGTGGACCACACTCTTAATGCCGGCCTGCTGAAGGAGGGGAATTCTATCGATCGCGTCTGCCATCAGATGCTCTACTCGCTCAAGTTCCGGCTCCATAAGTTCCATACCAAACTCAGGGGGCACCCCGTCGATCGACCAGGTCTGCGGATTACCTTCATAGGCACCTAACACCAGGCCATCGCGCTCTCGTCGGGTGTACCACTGATAGTCATGATGCCGAACCAGCGGTATCGAATCTTTTGCACAGGCCTCGATATCCGGATGATCATCGGTGACCAGATATTGATGCAGCATCGGTGTAATGGGTAGATCCAGCCCCATATGCCGGCCGACTTCATTGGCCCAGAAGCCGGCCGCTACCACAATATGTTCGGCCACTATCTCGTGATCGGGTGTCAGCAACTGCCACTCTCCATTTGGCCTCTGACAAATTGATTCGACCGGGTTATGCCGCAGGATTCTGGCGCCCGCCTGTCTTGCCAGTTTTGCCATGGCTTGTGTCGTCTGCGCCGGATCGACGTATCCATCCGTAGGCTCATAGAGCGCGCCGAGCAGATTCTTGGTGTCCATCAGCGGAAATATCTCACTGATCTCTCTCGGACCAATCACTTCGAAGTCAATCCCTAGCTGCCGCCCTACCGATGCGCCGTGATGGAATTCATCGATGCGATCTGAGTCATGGGTTACACGCAATCCGCGGCAACAATGGTATCCAGTGGGCACAATTCCTTCCTGGTCCAAACGTTGGTAAAGCTCGGTACTGAACTTTCGCATGAATACATGTGTCAGGTTAAAACTGTAGTGTGTGCAGAACCCGGCAGCATGCCAGGTGGATCCAGCTGTCAACTCATTCTTCTCAACCAGGGTGACGTCTGACCACCCTTTCTCCGTCAGTTGCAGCAGTAAACCACAACCGTAAATTCCACCACCAATAATCGCAACACGCGTATGTATAGCCATCGATCACTCGTTTCTCATTTTCAAACCGGCCGGATCATAGGGTGGACGATCCAATATTCTTGCCGCTAAAAGTTTTCCCGCGACTTCAATATTAAATTGTCCCGCAACATCCGCCTTATTAGTGTCGACATACGCCATCGAAAGCGCCTTATGCGTACGAAAACCCAGCCCTCCCGAGGTGGTGCGGCCGACCCATTGTCCGTTGTAGAACACGGGTTCATCATGCAGCAACAGCGGCTTCGGATGTTCTACCTCCAGTAGTACTCTGCAGTTTCCAGACTTGTTCAGTAATAGATTCTGCACCGTTTCTTTTCCGATGAAGTCAAAATCCCCTGACAGTTCAACCGCGAACATCAACCCCGCTTCGATCGGATTATCATCCGGGCCGATATCGTGACCCCAATGGGCATATCCTTTTTCCAGGCGACAACTATCGAGACAGAAATGACCCGCAAAAGTCATGCCTAATTTAGTCATAGGTTGCACAATTTCTTCGATTACCGACAGCGCTGCCGGGATAGGAATGAACAGCTCCCAGCCTTTCTCGCCCACATAACTAACACGATTCATTCGGACTTCCGCACCGCCGATCTGCAACATCCTTGAAGTCAGGAACGGGAACTGACTGATATCGAAATCTTGCTTGGTCAACGCATGCATTAATTGGGCCGATCTTGGCCCCATTACACCAAGTACCGCATAGTCATCGGTGATGTCTTTTACAGATATCGCATCGCCAAGATGTTCCTGCATCCAGTAAAAATCTTTAATCCGGGTCGCGGCCCCGCTAACGACAAGAAAAGTGTTGTCATCAATTCGAGTCAATGTGCATTCAGCCTCAATTCCACCCCTGGGATTGAGCATCAGGCTATAGACTATGCTTCCAATATTGCGGTCAATCCGGTTAGTGCATAAATGCTGCAAGCGGGAACAGACCGAATCACCTGTGATCAGGAATTTTGAAAATGGCGATAGCTCGAAAACCGCGCCGGCATGCATCAATTGCTCAGCCTCCCACTCCGCCATCGGCCACCAGCACTGAGGTCCATGGCTGTACTCAAATTTTTTTTGGTCAACAGATCGCGCAAACCACAGTGGTCGCTCCCAGCCGGTGGGCGCCCCGAATACCGCCCCATGATCCGACAGGATCTGATGCCACACGGAACGCTTTCGATCGCGGCCACTGCTGTATTGCTTAAACGGCCAGTGCATGTGAAATTGATTATGCACGGCTTCGGGGATCCGTTGATCGAGAAACTCAAGTTGGTTGTCCATTGCATCAAAGCGCAGGATATCCACTTCCCATAAATCCATAGGCGGATGATCCTTGACGACCCAATCCGCCATCACCTTGCCGACTCCAGCTGAAGACATTATGCCGATTGAATTGAATCCAGCAGCGACATAAAAGTTTTGAAATCCCGGTGCACGACCCATAACTTGTCGGGTGTCCGGGGTAAAGCTTTCCGGTCCATTCATAAATTGCGTGATGCCAAGTTCAGCAAATTGCGGCGCCCGATTAATCCCCGCGGTCAACATAGGTTCGACATGTTCCCAGTCCTCTTCGAACATTAGATAGCAATCTTTTTTATCGACGCCAGATGGTTCCCAGATCCGGGCATTGCCCTCAAACGCGCCAAGCACCAGCTTACCGGCGTCGCCCTTGATATAAATTCCGCTGTCCAGATCTCGGACAATCGGACAGGGATCGGGTAGATCCTGTGCCGGTTCGGTTACCACATAAATATGCTCGACTGCCCGTAGAGGCACAGATACCCCCGCCATCAAACCAACTTCACGCGCCCATAATCCAGCACAATTAATCACTATACGGGCTTCAATGCGCTCTCCGTTTTCCAGCTCCACCATGGAAATCCGATCTTCCGCATGATGTAGATTTGCAACCCCTGATTGTTCTCGAATTTCTATACCGTTTCCTCGAGCCCCCTTGGCATAGGCCATGCACAAATCAACCGGGTTGACCTGTCCATCCTGCTTTACCCATATTGCGCCTGCCAAGTCGTCTGTTCTCAGAAAGGGAAATTGTTGTCCTATCTCTGACGGTGACAGTGATTTGGTATCCAGCGCATGCATCCTACCCATGGCGGCAATTCGCTCAAGCTCAATTATTCTCTGCGGCTCCTGCGCCAGCCAGACTCCGCCTGTTTCTCGATAACCGGTGTGCTGGCCGGTCTCATTTTCAAGGTCTGCGAACAGTTTTATTGCGTAGCGCGCGAGCTCGGTGAGGTTCTTGCTCGAACGCAATGGCCCAACGATTCCCGCAGCATGCCAAGACGTGCCGCTAGTGAGCTGGTTACGCTCAAGCAGCAGGACATCCGGTACGCCCAGTTTACCGAGGTGATAAGCGACACTGAGCCCAATCGCTCCGCCACCAATGATTACTGTCTTAGGCGAAGCCATACTAAGAAACGGGTCCGTGATTATTGTATTGAATCGGAATTCGCATCTTTGCAGACTCTATTATTATGGAACCGAGCATTACCGAAACTATGCATGAATTTCCGATAATGCATATGCCGCTCTCCGATTAATAGTTTTGATCCGGCATCGAGGCTTTACGGCGCGCCACATAATCTTCCAGCTCTTCAAGCTTTGCGGGATCCAGCTTGGGCTCCTCATATTCTTTTAAGTATTGCTTCCACAACTTATTCGCGCGCTGAGCAGCATCCAGTTCACCATCTGCAGACCACTGTTCAAATGAATTGTTATCAGCAGTCTGAGAACGGAAGAAAGCGTGCTTGTAGTTTGAAAGGGTATGCTGGCTCGATAGGAAGTGAGCACCGGGGCCGACGTCGAATATCGCGTCCATCGCCTGGGCGTTCTCTGAAAGATCTATCCCCTCACAAAAATCGATCAACTTGCCACACAGGTCAGCATCAATAATAGTTTTTTCATAACCCGTGACCAATCCGCCTTCTAACCAGCCGGTAGCGTGATTGATAAAGTTAGCGCCCGCCAATACAGCCATGGTCAATCCGTATGTTGCCTCCTGCTCGGCCTGCGCATCTGGAATCTTGGAGGCTGAAAGTGCGCCAACGGTATGAAACGGGACACCCAGACGTCGTGCCAGCTGACCTGCAGCCAGCACCATTTTTGCACCCTCCGGATTACCAAATGTAGGCGCTCCCGACTGCATGGATATCGCGGTGGCAAAACTCCCCATCAAGCATGGGGCTCCCGGGCGAATCAGCTGGGTCAGGGCGCAAACAGCCATCACTTCCGCCAGCACTTGCGCCAGTGTCCCGGCCACGGTGCAGGGACTCATCGCACCCGCTAATACAAACGGCGTGCATGCGACTGCCTGATTGTGTTTTGCGTAGGTTTTGAGCGCCCCCGACATGGCCGAATCCAGGACCAGAGGCGCATTGGTATTGGCCACAGAATAAAATACACAGTTAGCGTCTACATAGTCCTCGCCAAACAGAATCTGAGCCATTGCCACCGAATCCTTGGCCCGCTCTTCTCCGATCAATGCGCCGAAGCAGCCACGATCGCTGAAACGAAAATGTCCCAGTAACATATCCAGATGTCGCTTGTTCACCGGCAGATCCACTGGCTCGCAGACCACCCCGCCCGAGTGATGCAGCCACGGAATCATCTGGTGGATCTTGACCAGTTTGTGAAAGTCATCCAGGGTTGCGTAACGCCGCCCAAGGTCCAGGTCATGAACAAAAGCCGGACCGAATGAAGGGCATAGCACTGTATTATTGCCGCCCACCACCACATTGTTTTCGGGATTACGGGCGTGCTGTGTATATTGAGACGGCGCCGTGGCCTGCACGATCCGCCTGCACATGCCTGGCTCAAACCGGACCCTGGTGCCGTCAACATCTGCTCCTGCACGCTTCCATATATCGAGGATGTCAGGATCGTCGCGAAACTCCATGCCCACATCACGCAAAATTGTGTCGGCGTTGCGTTCGATCAGACTTAATCCCTCCTGGTTAAGAATATCGTAGGTGGCTACTTTACGATTGATATAAGGAACTCGCGGCACATCAGGCGCGTCGCGCGCGGCCTGTCGCTTGCGTCGGCCTCTAGGCCGTCCAGAGGAACTGGCGGTTCTTACTTTTAGTTCGGACATTTTCAGTTTGGAGCACGTCCTCTGATCGGCAGCAGGCAGGTTGAGGCGGCGGTTTTTTTATTGAATAATACACACAATTATGATGATCGTCCAATAATCAAATCCGTGAACCCAAATTTTCGAACCCCCAGCAGAACTCCAAAGCGCATGTCGCAAGCGGAAAATCGAGAGTACCGTCGCGCCAGTCTGTTGCAGGCAGCGATCATCACAGTCGCCCGATATGATATTGAGGGTGCGACAGTAGAACGCATATGCAATGAAGCAGGTGCCTCACGAGGTCTGATTGCGCACTATTTCGACAGCAAGGAATCCCTGCTCCTGGCGGCACTGGAAAACTGGTTTAATACGGCATTGGGGATTAAAACTCACATTGCACAAGATACCTCCCTAAGCGCGGAAGAGCGTATCCGGGAAATTGCTTATTCGTCGGTAAGCCCCCCCACTTACAGTTGGGAGATTGCCGCGGCCTGGCAGGCATTTACCAATGCCAGTCGACACAACCCCGCCTATGCTAAACCAATTCGAAATGCCAGCCGCTATGCAACAAAATTGATCGCACCACTTTTCTTTCAGGCTGCGGATGATCTCGGTATTGAATTAGATGCGAAAGATGCGGCAATGGGTCTTTATATATTAGACGACGGTCTGTGGAACAGTCTTGCCACCGGCAAGGACAAACTCACCTTGACCAAAGCAAGGGCCTGTTGCGATCGTTATATTGATGGATGCCTGAATAGATAAACTTTTAATCGAACCTCAACCGGATTTCGGCTATGAAAACAACTACCGCGGTATCAGACAGGATCAACGCCGATATCGATCACTTTACCCTGCCTGTCGAATGGGACACCGATGCCATCGTAGCGCGCCGTGAAAAGTACTACGCGGCATCCCAACGAGCGTTCGTACCCTATCGAACTCCATTAATATTCAAGCGCGGACAGGATCAGTATCTGTGGGATGAAAAAGGCAATCAATATCTTGACTGCCTCAGTCAAAACCTGTGCGTCAGCATTGGTTATAACAATCCGGCAGTGACCGCGGCAGTCCAGTATCAGGCCACTCAGATCCAGCACTGCACCACCATGTTTTTTCACCCGGTGCCCGCGCATTTCGCAGAAGAACTCACCGCCAAGTTTCCCGCTGGCGAAGAGTGGGTCGTCCATTTCATGAACAGCGGCGCTGAAGCAATCGATTTTGCGCTATTGCTGGCGCGCGCTCATACTGGGAACAACGATATCGTATCTTTGGCAAATGCCTATCATGGCGCGACGTTTGGTGCACAGTCTGTGACCGGTATCAGTAATTTCAGGCACAACATTTCGTTACTAAACGGCATACAGTTCGCGCCCAATCCAGATCAATACCGCGGAATTCATGGCGAGGGTGTTGAGCCATATCTCGACGATCTCAACCGCACAATTCAATTTGGTACTTCTGGCCATATCGCCGGCATGTTCTTTGAGCCGATTCAGGGTTACGGTGGCATCGTACCGTTGCCGCAAGGGTACCTGAGCGGAGCATTTGATCGGGTCAGAGCGGCGGGCGGGCTGTGCATCGTTGACGAAGTGCAATCAGGTTTCGGTCGCACCGGCGAAGGCTACTGGTCCTTCTCTTCTCATGCTGTAATACCAGATATCGTGGTCTTGGCAAAAGGTATAGGCAATGGATACCCCCTCGGAGCGGTGGTGGCGAAACGCCATATTGCAGAGGCCATGGCCAACAAGTTCTATTTTAATACCTATGGCGCTAATCCTGTTTCCTGCTCTGCTGGCAGGGCGGTACTCAAGGTCATCGACGACTGCGACCTTATTGATAATGCCAGACAGGTCGGTGCAGCTCTTCTCGAGGTGCTGATTAAAATGAAGAGTAAGTACGACATCATTGGGGACGTGCGTGGCAGGGGGCTGATGATGGCAGCCGAGCTGGTAATAGATCGCGATACCAAGCAACCCGCCACCGAAGAGATGGATCAGCTATTTCAGCTTACGCGCAAGCATGGACTGGTCGCTTCCAAGTCCGGCGCACACAAAAATGTACTGCGCATATGTCCTCCGCTCTGCATCCAGATGGAAGATGTACTGTTTTTCGAACAGGCAATTGATCAGAGCTTTGCGGATCTGTACGCCGGAAAAATCACTTAACACCGATCAAATAAACTTCCATACCCGAAGGATAAGATCCTGCAGAACACTAATACTATTCAGCCGGTGTAAAATCAGACAATTCGCGATTGCGCCTGCACAAAGTGGGGGCTTGAGACACTTGGAGAAGCACCGCTTGACACCATCAAAGTCAGAATTCTCGCTGGATGAGGACATAGACCGAAGTTCGGTTCCGGCACTTAAGGTCCATCCATCAGTGTTAGGGCAATATGGCGAAGGTCTGTTTGCCGGCGGGGTTGCCGATATGGATTTCAAAGCGCCTCCAGTGGTGCTTGATGCGCTGCAAAAACGGCTCGACCACGGCGTATTTGGATATGAGACGGTGCCGGATGGATTGCTACCTGCACTCATAAACTGGTTATCCGTCCGCCACAGCTGGCGTGTTGATCCAACGCACATTCTCCGTGCCCCGAACGTCCTGAACGCACTTGCCATTGCTGCCTCCCTGTTCAGCGAGGAAGGTGATGGCATCATCGTCCAGCCACCGGTTTTTTTTGATTTCTTCGACATACTTAAGGAGAACCGCCGGTCTTTAATTTCCAACCCCCTGATGCTGGAGAATGGCCGATACTGCATGGATTTCGAAGACCTTGAGCAAAAGGCTTCTGACCCAAGGGCAAAAATGATCTATCTGTGCAACCCTCACAATCCAGTTGGCCGCGTGTGGACCAGAGATGAACTGCGAAAGCTTGGTGATATCTGTGCACGCTATGATGTCCTGGTCGTGTCCGATGAGATTCATGGCGACATTACATTTTCCAACCATGCTTTTACGCCATTCTCCTCTCTCGGCCTGGAGTATGCGGCTAATTGCATCAGCTGCCTTTCACCAGCAAAAAGTTTCAACATTGCGTCTTGTTGCTCAGCGTTCACCGTCATTTCCAATGAAGGCTTGCGACAGGCATTTCAGGTAGAGAACAGTCGATTAACCGTTAACAAGAATAATGCGTTTGCGAGTGTCGCCATGGAAGCCGCGTACAGGGACGGGGGTGAATGGTTAGAGGCAACTTTGAACTACCTGGAGCGGAACGTAGAGTTGGTCAGGGCTCGTCTGAAAGATATCCCCGGCGTTAATCTCATTGAGCCAGAGGGAACATTTCTGCTATGGCTGGACTTCAGGGGCCTGGCTTTACAGCCAGATAATCTGACAGCTTTTCTAAGGGAGAAAGCAAACTGGGCGGTAACACGCGGACAAACATTCGGACCCGAAGGCAATGGATTTGCCAGGCTCAACATAGCGTGTACTCGTGCCAAGCTCGACGCTGCGCTCAACAATCTCGCAAACGCAAGCGCGGCCGGATGATGAGCGTGCAGTGAGTAGAACGCAGCAGGCGCTTTACCGGGTCTCCATTTAAAGGAAAGCTTGCCTCCAAAAGCAAAATACCAGGGTTCACTGCAGATCCTTTTCATCGCCAGGGAAAACCAGACCTCTAAAACAGTACCAAACTGGCAGGCATTGATAAATGCTTTCCAGTCGGCGGCAGTTACTGTAGATTTCATTCGCCATGTCCGATCTACCCACCGATATATCCCGTATAGACACCTCCCTATCAGTCCGGCCGGCCCACTATGCATTGTTACTGCTGATGGGCATATTGTGGGGGCTTGCACTATCACTGGCGAAGATCGGTGTGCAAGCCGGCGGGCACCCGGTCGGCATGGCACTGTGGCAGGTTTGTACCAGCACAACTCTATTACTCGGCTTGCTGTTACTGCAGTCGAAACGGCCGGTGATTCGTGCTGACGTAGCGCGTTTTGGTCTGATCTGTGGCAGTTGCGGGGTTGCTTTCCCGGCGATCGCGCTGTTCTGGTGCGCACTATATTTACCCGCCGGGGTAGTCGCGATCGCATTTGCAAGCATGCCGCTGTTTACCTACCTGCTGGCGGTGTTATTGAAAATTGAACGGGCACAGCGACGTCGTCTGGCAGGGGTTGTGATTGGGCTTATGGCAATGGCTTTGCTTGTTTTGCCACAAAGTGCTTTACCCGCGCCTGGGCTTGCGCCCTGGGTACTGCTAGCACTGGTTGCAAGCATCAGCATGTCGCTCGAAAATTCTTATGCCGGAGGCTATCGCCCACCTGCAGTTGGGTCGCTTGAGCTCAGTTTTGCACGACAGGGCACCGCGGTGCTTTTGCTATTGCCCCTGGCACTGACCTCAGGTACCACCCTGCCGCTGTTCGAATCCTGGGGTACGGCACAGTATGCCGCGACCGGAAACGGACTGCTCAGCGGTATCGCCTTCACCACCCTGCTTTACGTTATTAAATCCGCGGGCCCTGTGTTTGCCAGCCAGACAGCGTACGTAATCACGCTCGCGGGCGTTGCCTGGGGCATGATCATTTTCGCCGAAACCCACTCGATTTATATCTGGTTGGCGCTTGTGCTGACGCTCACGGGTATTGGCATGGTGCGTCCACAAAAGCCTTCGAGTCGACTCGCGGCAACCTGACCAGATTGGAACTGTGAGCCGGCAGCGGACTCTAATGAAGGTCCGGCAATAGGTGCGAAGTGCTCTATATCTGTGATTCAATCGGGAACATTCCCATAAACCCGACTCCGAATCGCTTCCAGAAACCAGTGTATGGATCAACATAGATGGTCTGCTGTTCGCCATCGATCAAACCGTGCCAGACTATCCTGCCGCGACCTTGGTCGCCATCCAGCAATTCCAGGCGGAAAGCAACCTCATCAATCTTGCGATCAAAGCTATCGGCCATATGTTCTGCAAGCTCGGTCGAATCGAACACAACACCGATTTCGGTATTTTGAATGATTGATCTTGGATCCAGGTTCAGTGAGCCGATAAAAACCTTATTGCGGTCGAGGATAAAGGACTTTGCATGCAGACTTGCCTTGGAACTGCCTATGCCTCCTTCTTCCATCGCTTTCCGCTGCTCTGCACTCAGATTTTTGTTCAGCTCGTAGAGTTCAACACCTATACGCAAAAGTTCCCTGCGGTACCTGGAGTAGCCGGCGTGCACCGCGGACACATCCGTGGACGAAAGAGAATTGGTCAGAATACGTACGCGCACGTCTTTTTCTCGCAGCGTCTTCAGGAAAGCGACCCCCGCTTTTCCCGGCACAAAATATGGAGAGAAAATAATGAGCTCATTCTCCACGCCTTCCATATAAGGCCTGAGCTGCTCAGTCAGTCGATATTCGGTATTGCTCGTATCCTGAGTCAATTTTCTCGGATCATCGGCGACCACCTCTCCTGGCCCCCAGGAAAATTTCACGCCGTCTTTCCCGATGAGTTGCGCGAGGTCCGAATCACGCACGTGCTGCACGTATTGCGATTCGTACTGCTGCGCAACGAACTCATCGAACTCTGCCTTACGTTGCGCAGAATCCTCACCGGTCGGTATATTCTTCACCAGGCTTGAGATGGGATAGCTCAGCGCGTTATTCCAGTAGAGGTCGAAAGATGAAGAGACGGCATGGGCAACCGGCCCAACACTCAGCACATCCAAATCCATGAAAGCAAGCTCCGGATCCGCGTTGAAATATTCGTCACCGATATTGCGGCCTCCGAGAATGGTCGCCTGGTTGTCGACAGTAAACGACTTGTTATGGGCCCGCCGGGTCTGCTTGCCGAAGCCGGTGATAAACTGGATAGCCCGGACAGTATCCCTGCTGAACGGATTAAAAATACGTACCTCGACATTGGGATGAGAGTCGAGAATGGCAGCGCCTGTATCCCGCCCCTCTTGATCCATATCGTCCACCAGAAGACGAATCCTTACCCCTCTCTCTGCAGCCTGGTACAGACTGTCAATAAACAGGCTGCCGACGACATCATCGTGAATCATGTAGTACTGCGTATCGATGCTGCCCTCAGCGATACGAGCGAGATGGACCCGGGCGACAAATGCGTCCAGTGCGTCGTCAAGCAGATAAAAGGCTGATTCGCCAGTTTTGCCAGCAGACCTGCTATCAAATAACCGGCTTAAGCGCGTTTCCCCTATGTCTTCGTATGCGTATGATTCTGTGCGATCAGTATTCGGTGGCAGGCTTACACAGGCAACCAATCCGGTGGCACAGATAGCGATCGCCAGCCTGCAAATGAATTTCAAAGTTTTCAATTTGCCAATTGCTCCTTTGACAAGCCGAGGGTTTTGATTTTATCCCGAAAATCGCTGGATTAGCCTGGACATTGGAATGGCATAAATCACTGTAACAAGGCAATAAAAAAACGCCCCCGAATGGCTTGTAAAAGCGGCGAGATCAAACGTAAATTCATTTATGTTCGATTCCAGGCTATGCCGCTCACAATTACAGGATGCTCGGACCATTCAGGGCTCAGTTGGAAAATCCAAGGGCGGCGATCCGGTGAGCTGCCGGATCTTATTGATCGTGGCGCCAACCGCAGGCAGGCAGGCTATTCGGCGTTCGAGCTTGTACTTACCGGGGAAGTTGCTTATCGCGAGACCGATCAGGATGGTGACAATGCCCTGCCCGGGCAGCACCAGCATGACGATTCCCACCAGGATCAGCACCAGCCCGACCAGGTTCTTGAGCAGCGACAGAAGGTTCCAGACCAAAGGGTGTTTGCGCTTACTCTTGGCCGGTTCACGTTTCTCGCTGACGAAGTAGTCCACCGGCAGCTTTCTCACCACCAGCGGTAGCGCTACGGCGGTGATAACCAAAGCGATCAGCGAGTAATTACCGATCTGCCCGATCAGTTGCTGGTGTTCGGTTAGCCAGGTTTTTATTTCAGACAACATTAGCCAGACTGAATGGTTTCTCGAGCGTGGAGCGGGCCATAAAGAAGAATTAAGTGCATTTCTGTGTGATTAAAACAGAATTGTCGAGGAATGCAGCAGCTGGAAATTGCAAGATGTGGAATAACAAACCTGGGAATTCTGGCAAGCAAACAAGGATGGCCGACAGTTAACCACTGTGTCTCCAGAATCTAAATTCAATCTTCTTACCCTTACTATTGCGATAGGATCAGGCAGGGGCACTTCGCCTTCTTGTCAACGGACTCAGTGACGCTGCGGTGCATGAAGTCGTCCAGGACAGACCGCCTTTCGTGGCCCATGACGATCAAATCGGCAGCCGCCTCGGAGGCCACATCCAGGATTGCCTTCGCTGGGTCGCCGGAGCGCACAAAGGTCTTTACCGCTTTGACATTTTTGCCCTTGGTATAGGCTTCGGCTTCCGACACGACGCTGTCGGCGACCTCAACGGACAGCCGCAAGACGGCCTCCGCTTGCTGCACCTCGTCTCTTATGTTGACGGTTTCGTAATAAGCAAAACGGTCGATAGCACCGGAATAATTCGGTGTGCTGAGGACACCTTCGATCTGGGCTTCTCGAATGAGATCATCGCTTATTTCCCTAGGTTTCGTTACGTAAAGGATGCCAAGCTTGGATTGATATTTGTCAGCCATCGCGCAGGCGGTTTCGAGTGTAGCTCGGCTTGATTCTCCGCCATCGATAGCAACAAGAATTCGTTCGAACATCGTCGGTTCTCCACTTAGGTTAAATGAATGAATCTATTTCCCTTTTAAATGACTTGCGAGCTATAAGGCCTGCCACTTCGTTGTTGTCCGAAGCTTATGGAGCACTATTGTACCGCTTGACGAAAACCCGCGCTTAGCATTTCGTGACAAAATACTCCTACCCGTATCGCCATAATCTGGCCGGACTACTAATCTGTCATCGGTGGTGTTGTATCATGTGAAACCAGCTGATCGAAATCCGCCAAGAATCGACGCAGTTACCTGAAATATCCTGATACGGGACAGAACGTATTGAATAAGCGCTGAATCTAGTCCTTTGCTCTTTGGAACGGAGCGCCCATAAGGGGCTGTTGGGGACGAATACACCGTGGAAGCGGGTGAGACTCAGGGTTCGACTTGGTACTCCAGATATTTATTCCGGGCCCGGACGATGTCCACGTTTCTCTTACCGTCGGCGATCTTGACTATGGCGTGCAGCTTCTTGTAGCGGGCGTAGATAACGCCAGTGCCGGTGGTTTCAGTGATAACACCCTTTATCCCTACGTCTATGTTGTCACTCACGGCATGGGCATAGGGGATGACGAGTGTGTCGTCGTGCATCTTAATCTGCGCTTCGCCTTTGATGTCTTCGATCTTCATCATATTGGCCAGGAACTTCGGCGGGTCCTTCTCGTTACGAAACATCGCCACGATGGGCCGCGAGTCACTCATGTGCAGTTCCACCTCGACGTCAAGCAAGGGCGGATCGGTCCAGGTAGTTTCACCGCGCACCAGTGTAAGCTCAGCCGACCAGCCCTTCTGGTCGAAATCTTCTTCCCCACCCAGCACATGCAAGCCGTCGAGGCGAATTTCTGAACCACTGATATCAAACATCATGTCCGTCGGCACCCCACCCACCAGCAACATATCAACGAAAAGATCGCCGCCGACTACCTGCTTGTCCAAACTGGCTTCCAGGTCACGAGAAGCCAGCTTCAGCCACCCGTCGGCATCTTCACGTTGCAGTGCGATATCCGCTGACAGATCCGCCGTGCCCTTGGTGAACTGCAAGGGTGAGTCCGGTGGCAGGTAGCCGTTAAACACATCCATGTCGGTGACTTTGGCAGACAGGATTTTGAAATCGAGGGTAAAGTCATTATTAACTTCCGTATCGAAGGTCACATCTTTCACCAGGGCCTTGAGACTCATTTCGACGTCCTGAATACCCGCTGTGGCTTGCTTCGATCGGGCCATGCTGGCATCGGTCAATAGAATTTCCATTAACCAGTCGGGGTTAGCACCACCTCCACCCTCCTCAATATTCAGGGTAACTTTTCCATTGCCAGTGCTGACGTAATCAAGGATGTTGACGGCCAGTGCTTCAGAGGATACCTCGACATTAGTGCCGACATCGAGCAGGCCTGAGCCCAGGAAGAGATCGCCACTGACGGTGCCACTGCCGCTTACTTTAGCATTGTGGTTGTCTTTGAACAGGATGCTCAGCCACGCCAGGCTGGATACGGTGGCTTCAAAACCTAGCAGCCCCTGAGTATTGCCGAGCAATTCTTTTGTTTTGACTTTGCCTAACAATTTCAGCAGGTCGACCGCATGCTCTTCATCAGTTTTCTGGTTTTCCGTCAGGATACTCAGTTCGCCTTTTTCAATAACGACGGATGCCTCCCAGGGTTCACTCTTTTCGTCGTTATTATCATTTTGCAGCTGGGCATCGGTCAGCTTGATATAGGTTCCTGCGACGCGCGTGTTGTTGGACAGAATGGCCGGATTGTCAATTTTCAGTGCAGCGTCCAGGTCGGTGTTAAAGCGGTACTGCCGGATGCCCATGTCAGCCTCATCGGAGGAGATACCCAGATCTACCGCAATTGAAGTCGGAGACATACTGGCACTGCCCTGGAGTTGGCCCTGGCCTCCATACATCTTAAAAGGCCATTTTTCTGGCAGGAAGCGCTGAAACAATGATAGATCCGGCACGGTCAGGCCATCAATAGAAAAAGCGATGCTGCGGCTTTGGTCGAATTCACCTTCTTTTGGAAGCAGAAAGCCGTCGACATTAATATTTAATTCCAGGCCCTGTCCGGTCAGCAAAGGCGAATCATCGTCGTCGTGTTCGACTTTCACGTCTTGGTAAATAAACTCGAGATCCAGCTTATTGTCAGGTTCAGGCGCTCGCGTCAGGTTGACCGCTCCGGCCCCGGATATATTGAGCGACGCGATGTCTATCTGGAGGTCATCAGCATCTGCAGTCAGGTCGGTGCCCTCGAGCACTTCGCCCCGATCGATAAGCAGGCGCCCGCCCACATGGCCTTTGCCCTGTACTTGCAGGCCTTCAAAACCAACTGTGAAAAGGTTGATGTAGGCCAGGCTGTTGACGTCAAGATTTACCTCCGCATCCAGTTTCAGGAAATTGAACATTTGCACACCCCGGTTCTCTCTGGGAACAAATTCCGCAAACCCCATCGACCCTTTCAGTTCACCTTGTCTGAATACTTCTTGATCGCCGTTCAGGTAAAACGTGCCGAGGTTCAAATCGAGGCTGTGGGCATCCAGGGAAAAGGGGCCGCCTTGGGAGCGGACATTGAGACCCGCGCCGATTTCGCCGTCCAGGTTTCCTGTCAGGTTGTAGATCCAGAGGCTGTGGCTGCCGCTGACGTTGATCTCGTCGATACTGACGTACCAAGGTCGCTTTTTATTTTTTGGCGTCGTGATCGTCGTGGACTTTTCCCGGCCGGTAATTTCCGGAAAGTAAGGCTCGATGTGAGAGACATCCTTATCAACATTCGGTCTCGGCCGCTGCCGGTAGTCGATGTCGCTACCATCGACATCGCTGACCCATACGCGTTTGAAGATCAGGGGTATCAATGCGACAGAACCGGACACGGAGGTGGCCGAAAATTGCCACTGTTGCGAGTAGGACTGCCCATTAGCGAACACACCTTTTAAGTGCACCCGGGCGGGATACCATGACCACGCGCTATCCCAGGAAAGGTAGAATTTTTCAGGGCGAATCTTGTTGATCAATGGCTGAGTCATTGGCAACTGCAACGCGCTGTTGATCAAAATAAGCCAGACCACCTCGACTATCACGACCACCTGCAACAACCGTTTCAGCCAGTGTTTTAATGTGGATCCGCTCATCGGGCACATCTCCCTGTCGGGATAAAAGACAGTCGGTTTTGCTTTCTATTAACCATGCATGGGTAGTATAAAACCATCCGGTCCTGGCTCTCCTGCAAATTTCCCCATGGCCTATCCATGATTGGGCAAACTCCCAAGGTCCGGCGAAAGTAGTTTGACGCGTTTTGTGATCGGGGTATCCGTCTTCATTCCTAACGCTATGGTGATAGTCTCTGCGATGGACCAGCCGCTTCGCATGGCAGTCCTGGTATCTTACTCTCTGAAAGCCGCACTCCAGATAACCGCGCTTGAAGCGGAACTCGATGCAGCGGAGGAGCAGTACGAAAAACAGAAAGGGGCTTAATCACGGGGATATTGTGCCAGTTAACTCAATTTTTATCTTATTTGTATAAGTTGGCATCTGATCTTTCGATTCTCAATTTAGAGATCGATTAAACCTGACATTGTAAAAGCTGCCGTTCATCGAAATAGTTCAAATGACTCAAGCTGCTCCCGAGCCGTCATTCAAATAACCGCCCAGCAACAACCGTGATTTGCCCACACCCGCCATTCAGGTAATCACTTTAAAAGGTGCTATCGGTGCAATCCAGATCTACGAGTAAAGCAAAGGTCAAATGTCCACTACTTAGAGAATGTCTGCTTCTCTAAGTAGTGGACATTCTCTATACCTTAGATGTCACGAAATCACCTCAATTAGTGGCGTCTTGGGTGTAGTAACATACTCCTTATCTTAGGTCATTTTGAGGTACCGAATGGCAGATAGTCGCCAATCTGGCAAGCTTGCTGTCATCTTGCACGCGGACATTGCGGGCTCAACTACGTTGGTACAACAAGATGAGCATCTAGCTCACGAGCGTATCCAGGAAACGTTCCGCCGTTTCGGTGACATTATCGGGCCGTATCAAGGCCGGGTGCGGGAGCTGCGTGGGGATGCACTGTTAGCGGAATTTGATCGGGCCTCGGGTGCGGTGTGTGCGGCGTTGGCATTCCAGGAGGAACAAGCAAACTATATCCGGAGGCTGAAGGATGGAATACAGCCTGCTGTGCGGGTGGGAATTGCAATGGGAGAAGTGGTGATTGCGGACAACACCATTACCGGTGCGGGCGTGGTGTTGGCTCAGCGTCTGGAGCAATTGGCAGAGCCCGGTGGCATGGTGATTCAGTCGGCGGCCCGGGATACGATACCGAACCGCTTTCCATTTGTGTATACGGACCTTGGGGAACATCAGGTCAAAGGGTTTGATCAGCCAGTGCAGGCCTATGGGGTGACTTTGCAGGGGGAGGCAACGATACCCAAACCGGAAAAGGAGGACAACCGTCTGCGCATTGGAGTAATGGCATTGGTATCCATTGCCGTTATCGCCGCGGGTGCGGCATTGCTATGGCTGAAGCCATGGGAGACACGTGGGGGACTGGCCTCGGTGGAGCGTATGGCATACCCGCTGCCAGATAAACCATCTATCGCAGTATTGCCGTTCAATAACATGAGTGATGACAAGGAGCAGGAATATTTTGTGGATGGCATGACAGAAGATCTAATTACGGATTTAGCCAAACTTTCCGGTTTGTTTGTCATCGCACGAAATTCAGTCTTTGCTTACAAGGATAAGTCAGTGATGGTCAATCAAGTAGCCGAAGAATTGGGAGTGCGCTACGTGCTAGAAGGAAGCGTGAGGCGAGTTGAAAATAAAATTCGGATAAACGCGCAACTTGTCGACACAACCACTGGCGGCCATCTCTGGGCTGAACGGTTTGATCGTGACTACAGCAATATATTCTCTCTACAGGATGAGGTCATCTCGAAGATTATCGATGCCATGGCCGTCAAACTTACCTCATCAGAGGAAAGCAGCCTTGGTCGCATCCCTACCGACAATCTCGAGGCTTACGATTACTTTCTAAGGGCCGAACAAAAAGCTTATGGCAGTATCATGACGGTAAATGTCGCTCTGGATCTGTATCAAAAGGCAATTGATCTCGATCCTGACTTTGCCGAAGCGCATGCGGGTTATGCGCGCACCACGGTCGATATCTGGCGGCTGAACTACGACAATTTTATTACCAATCCAGTAGCGCAAAAACTTACCTATGAAGCAGCATCGAGGGCACTGGAGCTTGATCCATCACTGGCGAGAGCATACACCGTGCTCGGTTTTCTCCAGTTGTTCGAACGTGCTTATGATGAAGCGGTTGCCTCCGGGCGGCGCGCAGTGGAGCTCGGCCCCAACAGTGCCGACGCCCATCTGAATTTGGGCCTTATATTGGCGTACGCGGGACAGACCAAGGATGCAGTTAATGCGGTAGTGGTGGCACAACGACTTGACCCTGACCTTTCCCCGCGAAACCTGGTGGAAGCTGGTTTCATTTACTTCACCAATAGAGAACCAGAGAAGGCATTGAAGTTGCTTGAGATGGCAAGACAGTTTCTGCCCGACAATGAAAGAGTAATGGAGTATCTTTCCGGGACCTATGCCAGGGCAGGAAGGATGGATGAAGCCCGATCAGAAATGTCGAAACTGATTTCGACCTTCCCGTTTCAAAGTCTGGAACATGCCAGAACTTACTATGCTTATTATAAGCATGACACCGATCTGGAATATTATCTTGGTGCTATGAAGGACGCTGGCATGCCCGAATGGCCATTTGGCTTCGAAGGGAATCCCAGGGACCGGATGGCGGGACGGGAAATAGGAGAATTATTGTTTGGTCGATTGTGGAGGGGCACAATAAATCGTTCTCAACAGTTCTTTCAAGAAACCAGTATAGACGGGGAATACGCCTACCGATCGGGTACGAGTTTCGTCGTCGGAAGGGCCTCTGTTGAAGACGAAAAACTTTGCTTACAATCAGAAATCACCAATCTCGGCCGTAAACAATGCGGGTATGTGTACCGAAGTCCGGACGGCAATAACAGCGCCCGAAACGAGTATATCTATGTTCACCCTTACTTCTTGATGACCTTTAGTACCGAATGACAAACAAATTTATTGGGATTTTACTTTCGCGTGGATACTGTTTTCCCAATTCTCGTCAGCTTTCTCGATTCGACCAGGTGTTTCCTCTAACACCACAGCCGCCTGCTCATCGTAATTCAAATAAAGTTTGCCATCGATAATACGCCAGGCTTCTGGGTCAATGTTAGCTTTTGTCAGGCCATCAGCTACGCCGTCTGCACAATATCCGCCATACTGTGGTGCGTACCGGACCGGAGATGATCTGAACATATTTCGATGCTCGGCCGAAGAAAAATACCATTTGGCACCCAACCATTTTAGCGTATGATCCTTGGAGCCTTTTACAGCTTTTCCTTCGGTGAAATAGGAAACGGTGTCATAGCCCTCGATAGCTACGTTGCGGAAGTAACTGGAATTGATCTCACCGCCTTGTGCAGTGCCCACTAAGGGATTTATAACGAGGCAAAAGACAAATAAGAATGCACATCCGATTTTTTTTGCTGTTTTCATTTAGCTTATTATCCGTATATGCAAAAAACCAATTTATTCACAGTAAGACCCCCCAAAGCAGTAATAATTCCGTAGATTTCAGGTTGGAAGGCAAGGCAGCAATAATATATAGGGTGCCATCGTAAGCGTGCCTGGTACCAAACTCTCAGTATACTCCACACGTTACTTATTTCTAGCTGTCAGAAAGCACTGAAAACATGATTCCTCCAATTGAAACTGATGAATTGGCAAGCTCCAGGTCCGAATCCATTACCAAAGATAATGTTTATCTATTGCGATTATTGTCTGCTTTGGAGGACGTCCAGTGAGAAAGACAAACTCGATCAAAGATTGTGGATGGTCAATCTCATGGATGCTTGAAATGACTCCATCGAGTATTACTTGGGCGTCTGAACTAAATTGAACTCAATCGCTGGATTTCTCTATACCAGACCTTCACAGACATTAGCATTAATATCCGGATTTGCTCCGGAACAGGCCTTCAGAATACACGAATGATTATTTAACTTCCTAAGTTTTTATTAGGTCCACTCAAGTTCCGAAATCGACTGACTACCCTCAAGACCGCGGAGAATCACAAGCACTGGATCGCCAAAGCGAAAGTCTGCACCGCTATCAACCATCACTCTTGTTATATCAGAAACCAGTATCTGATCCGGGTCTGCTGCCGATGCGATCCGGGCTGCTTTATTGACGACGTTGCCAAAAAAATCTCCCTCAGACTGTATGACATCTCCAGTATGAAGTCCTATACGAATTTGAAATTCGGGTTCATGTTGCGAATCCCTGACGAATCTCTGGATAGTCCTGGCTGCGGACAGTGCTCCACGTGCCGATGAAAAAGTAGACATCGTTCCATCACCAAGAGTTTTGACGACAGTCCCCCTATTCTCTTCTATCACTTCGGATAAAGAATTTATGTGCCAATTGACTGTTGATGCCCAAACTCGATCACCCACCACACTCGCTATTGAGGTGGAATTCACGATGTCAGTGAACATTACGGTTGTAGTACCTTCGGTAGTACTGTGACTGAAGTTTTCCTTGGCCGATTCTATTAGTTCGTCAAAAGCCGCATGTTCAACTCCAATTGTTTCCAGGTTCGAACGGGGGAAAGACGCATGCACCTGTGTTATTTTCCATGTACCCGCCTCCAGCACAAAAACCAACGTAAACCTTTCGGTAAAGCAATTTTCAAGTCCTTTAACACGCAGTTCTCCGATGCAGGATGCCCAACCTGTGCCACCGCATTCGAAAGCCTCCACCATAGAAGGCTCTATTTTAAATTCAGGTATCTCATCAATATGGTCAGCATACCCCTCTCTGATCAATCTGCCAGACCACATTTCGTTCACGTCAGTTCCTATATATCGCAGGTATTCAGACTCAGAGAACATATTGCTGAGTGCGTCGCGGTCCTTTTTCTGGAGTGCGCTCAGCCACCGCAATACAACTGCGATTAGTTCGGGTGATTTTTTAATCAACTATTTCGGGCCTCACAAATCATTCTATCGAATACTGACTAACGGTCATTCTATCCCTTTTTAACCATGGTATTCCCAGGCTTTCTAGAACTCCAATAGTGATCACATCAAGAATAGGTCAAAACAGACTCCAACTAGATTTGGCTGGTATCCTGGTAATGAAAGTGCGAAAACTAATATTCTCTATATTGTTTTCCTGTGTATACTTTGAGTAATAAATCCCTGCATTTAAAACAAAAATAGCCAATATAAAACAAATTCCACTTGAGGAGATATCTCGATGGCCAACACGATAGAAAAGATTCCTGAGAAAACGAGGTGGGAGATTGCAACAAAAGGATTGACCGGTGCATACATTGCAATTTCCAATGCTTTAAAGCAAGCTGTAGGACAGGACAAATTTGAAGAGTTTAATGGTTCGCTATGGTTTGAAGCAGGAAAGGGGGCGAAAGATTTTGCCGACACTCTCGAATTAGCCGCTGAGAGCGCTGAAGACATCGAAGGGATTACACATTTAATGGCTCAAGCGTCAATGGGGCCGGAGTTTGTATTCGAAGTTGTTGAAGCCGGCGAAGACAGATGTGTAGGAAAAACTACACAGTGTCCTTGGCACAAGAGGTGGAAGGAGCAAGGCCTTGATATGGATACTTGTGGCGCGGGACATCAAAGATGGGGGGATGGAGCTGTCGAAAGCTTAAACCCAAATTTTAGTTTCAAACTTACCAAGAATATGGTCCGGGGCGACTCTCATTGCGAGTGGGTAGTCGAGCGGAAGGGCGTATAAACGGGAAATGCCTCTACAATCAAATAAATTTAGTTTTATCTTCTCAGATCAACAAAAATATTCTGCGTCGCCAGTTTCAACAGGCAATGCGTAGTCGTCACCCCATTCTGCCCAAGATCCATCATATAGGCGAACGTTCTGATAACCGATGGACCGTAACACCAATACTCCACAGGAGGCTGTAAATCCACGCCCACAATACGCGATAACTGGCGAATCTTTTATCTTGATTTTTGGTTCGTATAGTTTGCGCAGAGGTTCATGATCCGCAAAGCGGAAAGATTGATCACTTTCGGCTAAATTGATTCTCTCTTCTGATGTCAATTGAACCATGTCAGGATCAATATTCGCGATAGCGGGTATATTGATCGCCCCTGGAATATGACCAGCCCTTTGGCCCCAAGGGTGGTTCCCAGACTCACCACGATATTGATCGGGACTTAAACAGTCGACAATGATCGTTTCAGAGTCGTCGAGAGACGTTATTACGTCAGATTTCGTAGCCAACCAACCGGGTATAGGATTGGCGACAAAGGATTTGGCTTTTAAGGATGGCGGAGTACAAGATAGAGGGCGGTTCTCGATTTTCCATTGATAAAGTCCCCCATCTAATATTTGTGCTTTTTCTTGCCCATAATACTTTAATGCCCGCCATAGCCGAGATGCCCAAATGGTATCCCAGTATCATCATAGGCGATTACATGAGTTTTGTTGTCGATGCGAATTTGGCTCATTACCTTCGAAAACTGTTCCGCATCTATAAAAGCGTCCGAGAAAGGCACATGAGGATTCGATAGATCTTCAGCTATTCTCGCAAAAACCGCACCGGGAATTTGTCCATTCATAAATTCCTCGAAGTCATCAAATCCGATTCCGCGCCCGTTTTCAAAACGTGACTTCCAGCGAACGTCGACTATGCGAATCCTTGGATCTACAAGATGCGGAACCAGCCACTCAGTTATAACCAAGGGTGACTCGTCAAAATTGTTCACGTGTCCGCCCTTTCTTTAAGACATTAACCTAGTGAAACTAGAATATCACCTGAAGGGACGATATTGTTAATTTGTTTCCCGTCAAAGGACATGAAGCCAAACTGATATGAATAACAAGAGGAGCTTCTGTTAATTTATAGAGTTTAGTTCTTCGCAGCATTCTATTTCACAAGTTGGTCAAAATGGCCGCAAATGTTGTGGATTAAATTTGCCTTCCAGCCCAATTTCTTAAACGGGTGCTATTGGAAAATCATGGAAATTTAATCAAGAGGCCGTTCGTTAATTCTATCCAACTGGCTGGAGTTGCTCCTGTACCGACCTTCAAAGAATCGCTAGTTAACTCCCCCTAATTGCGGTGGGTTCAACTTAACTTTTAGTTTCTTCAATTCTGGGATCTACACATCTCGATCCCACTGGATATTGATCTTTGATCGATCAAAGTGAGGGGCAAACACGGAAAGAGCCGCAAAACTCTGTCCTTCACTGAGAACGGGGCCGTGGAGGGTGTTCTTGGGAATAAATACCAGATCACCCTCTTTCACCTCCTTTACTTCTTCGCCAACTTTAAAATCCACATTGCCTTCGATGATGACGAGTACTTCGTCATGATCTCTCTGAGTGTGGAGTGCATTGCCACTATCTCGAACAATTGCAACATTTGCTGTTAGATGGCCTCCATCGATTACAAATGTCCTCTTAATAGGATCGTTCCTGGTTGACTCATCTGCCTCTAGGGAAGCGACTATCTGATTCAGATTTTGAAAGTAAGTCATTTCGGTGTCCTCATTTTTCTTGGAGGCCTGGAATAAGTGCCTAACAGTAGGATACGGGACCCCCCGGTTTGTTTTCAAGGTCCTATTATCCACTTGGTTAAAAATTTTATCGACATAATATCAACAAGATAATGCGGTAGGGTTGCTTGAAAGCGAGTGTTACTTGGGACACTAAAATTCTGGCACCCATGTAAGTAATCGAAAAAACGAAATGACTATCGGGTTACCCTCCATCGTGATTTCTCGAACGGTTGGTATCGAGGAATCAATATGAATCGAAAAAGCTGACGTTCACCAGGATTTTTCCGAAGCCCGGATTTGCCCTGAGCAGTCCTTAAAGCGATGGTCATTTAACTGCTGTAACCAAACAGTTCCGACCATTAGAATCCTATCTTTTGAAAGACTCCTTGCTTGGAAAGCAGCCGTTCGCACCACCATAAATTTCACGAAATTTGAGATTCGGCTTATAGTAAGACCGTTACAACCAAGTTCATACAACAATCCGAATGGTCAAAACGCACCAATCTGGCAAATTGGCAGTAATTTTGCATGCTGATGTCGCTGGTTCCACTAAACTAGTCCAGCGTGACGAGCGATTGGCACATGATCGTATCCAAGAGGGATTTCGCCGATTTAGTAACACCATTAAGCGATATAACGGTCGAGTACACGAACTCAGGGGCGATGCCTTATTAGCAGAATTTGAACGGGCATCCGATGCGGTAATAGCCGCATTGGCTTTTCAGCTCGATCAAGCTGACCATCTTGCAAAGTTTAATGATGGCATCCTACCGGAAGTTCGCATTGGCATTGCGATGGGGGAAATTATTATCGCCGACAGCACTCTAACTGGTGCGGGCGTAGTGTTGGCTCAACGTGTTGAGCAATTGGCGGAATCTGGAGGTGTATGTATTACTGCCGCTTTGCACGAAACCCTGCCTAATCGCCTGCCATTCGACATGACGAACCTAGGCGAACAGGAACTGAAGGGCTTCGACGAACCTATTCGAGTTCATAGAGTTAAATTGAGGCAGGGCGAGTCTATTCCAGATCCAGAAAAGCACAACAATCAGTCTGCACAGGTGAAAACTAGGAAGCGGATTGGGGCAGCCACCGTCCTTATTTTTATCGTTGCTGTCGGCGTGCTTGCTTGGTCAAAACCTTGGGTACCCAATGAGACTCCAGTTTTGGAGGAACGTAGCGAACATTCAGCATCTGATAAACCGTCAATTGCAGTTTTACCTTTTAGCAACATGAGTGGTAACCCGGAGCAGGAATATTTTTCCGACGGCATGACAGAGGACTTGATTACTGACCTATCGAAGATTTCAGGTTTATTTGTTGTTGCCCGTAATACGACATTTGCTTACAAGGGTAAGTCGCTGGATTTACGCGAAGTCTCAAACGAATTGGGGGTCCGGTACCTTTTGGAGGGAAGTATAAGGCGGAGGGGGGAAGAGGTTCGAATAAATGCCCAGTTGATTGACGGCACTACCGGCGGGCATGTGTGGGCTGAACGCTTCGATGGTGCGATGTCGGACATATTTGAGTTACAGGATGATGTTAACAGGAAGATAGTGGAAGCACTTGCTGTCAGTCTCACTCATACCGAACAGGAGATATTAGATCGAGTCGAAACCGTCAGTCTTGACGCTTACGATCTCTTGCTGCGGGGTCTAGAGCAGTTCCACCGCTCTACGCGTGACACAACTATCGAGGCTAGGAAGCTGTTCTTGCAGGCTGTTCTATTAGACCCTAATTATGCGAGAGCATATTCTAATGTTGCTCTGACATATGCGCAGGATGTTAATTTCTACTGGACGGACGACAAGGAGAGATCGATTCGTCTTGGGTTGGAATATGCCGAGAAAGCGATTGAACTTGATGACAGCATTCCCCAAATATATTTCACTAGAAGCGCTTTGTACTTAGCTCAGCGTAATCATGATGCAGCCGTTGAAGCTGCTCGTCGGATGATAGAAGTTTATCCTAATTACGCGGATGGTCACGGAATGCTCGCATTTGCTTTGTGTTATGCGGGCGAACTGGAAGAGGCTCTGGCTGCAATACGAAAAGTGCACATATTGGACCCAGAAGTATCCCATTTAATTCTCGGACTTGAGGGGCGTATTCTTTTTCTTTTGCAACGCTACAACGAGGCAGTTGGACCTATTGAAAGGAGTATACTTAAGAATCCTGTTCATGATAGGACACAGTTGTTAGCAGCTGCGACCTATGCGCAGTTAGGCAGATTGGACGATGCATCTTGGTCTATAGAGGAAGCGATTGCCATAAACCCAAAGATTTCTCTGGAATATGAGAGGAATGAGGCTTACTACAAAAATCCAGAGGACCTAGAGCATTACATTGAATCGTTGAAAATAGCTGGTGTTCCCCTTAGGCGGTCTCGCCTGTAAATTCCTTTTCTTAGGTTAATAATTCACTGGGGGAGAGTGATCTCTCCTTGCCAATTCGATATCGCTCGACCTCCGGGCAACATGTTAGTAGTGTAGGTTCCTTGCCCAGCAATCCCCAAGTACTTTCCGGTACCCGTACCGTGTGTGATTTCCCACATTCCAGAACTCTGACCCTGTTCCCTTTTGTATGAGCTCGTATATTGGTCTGAATCTACCCCATGTATGCAGACGCCATGTGACTTTGTACCTTCTGGGCCCCAAAATCCAGAACCATGGCACTCGATAGCTGCCGTTTCTGTAGGGCCCTCGACTACATTTGATATACCAGTCCCGTTGAACAAGTAAAATCCAGATTCTTCTCCTGTTGGCCAAGTTTGATTATCCAGAACCATAAAGTTTGAGCCTTTGGCCGTTTCGCCAGCGAATGTACTAAATGATGACAATGTAGCAAGTAGTATGAGGTATCTCAGTTTCATGATTCATATTGTTATTGGTAATTCGGCTGTAAAGACTAACATAACAATCAAGTCGAACTGGCGCTCATTCCAGATACGACACTAGAATGGAATCCAGTGATCTGAAACCTTTCCGGAAAAGTGAACTACCCGCACTGGGTAATTACAAGGCGCATAGCCCAAAATTCGCTTCTGTCCGCGTAGATTCAATCCGGCCATTGGAGTTAAATCGGACGGAAGCCTCCTATATACCTTTAATAGCAAACACCCTATTCAGGGCAAAAGTCTATGAGCGACGATCAACAAGTACAAAAAAATGAAGTCATGAGCCGCATGAATGATTACATAACAGCCTTTCTGAGCGGCACGAGGGAAGATGCACTGGCTTTTGTGAAACTGCCCGTCGCCTATATCGCTGGAACAGAGGTGCAAATACACGAAGGTTATCCATTTGATCCGGTTAAGCTACGGCAAGAGACTGGACTGCACCATCTAGATGGTCGAGTAGAGATTATTCATGTTAACCCTACCAAAGCGCATGTCTTGATAGAAGCAATGCGGAAGCGCGAGGACGATTCTCCGATCGAAGGATTGCAAAGCCTTTACATCTGGCAACGCTGCGATGCAAAAAATCCATGGCTGATCACCGCTTTTTCAGGAATCAGATTGGAATTAGATTAGGCGTCAGTTCCACGCACTGCCTCTACAAACCTGTGATATCAAACAGCGGTTAACTGACTGCAAATGTCCGATTTGGGCAATTCACAGCCTTCTAGCCGAGTGAGTATGGAGGGCCGCTATCTAGATAGCTGGTGATTTGGAATAGCTGACGTTCACCGAAATAGTTCAAACGGCCCAGAATGCTCCTAAGCAGTCCTTAAAACGATGAGCATTTAATTACGGCAGCTGGCCGGAAGCAATGGGATGGACTCCTCCTCCCTATCCGGCATCGCGATGTGCCAGACTGAAGATTGTTAACAACAGTCACAAGAAGAGGAGAAGTCCAAGATGAAGATTAAAC
>JAHEGU010000027.1 GCA_024644945.1 Gammaproteobacteria bacterium
AATACATCGGCGGAGCTTATTGGTTTTGTTGGATAAAGCAAGGGGTGGCTTGACCAAAGAGTTCAGATCACCATAATGGCGCTTTAATGACTCACGTAACCTGAGAAAACATAGTGAACAAAAGCCTGCTAACCAACCTGATCGCCGTGGCGATCCTGTTTGCCGGATATGCGCTACCCAATCCAACCATAGAGGCGATCGGATTGTTTGCAGTATCCGGCGCCATTACAAACTGGCTGGCGGTATACATGCTGTTTGATAAAGTGCCCGGACTTTATGGTTCCGGCGTGATCCCGCTGCATTTTGATGATTTTCGGGCTGGGATTCGTCATCTAATGATGAATCAGTTCTTCACATCGGAGAACATTGAACGGTTTCTCTCCAGTTCACAGCATAACCAGATAGACTTGACCGACGTCGTTGACTCAATGGACCTATCTCCGACTTTTGATGGGCTGGTCAGGACCATCGAAGAGTCTTCGTTCGGCAGCATGTTGTCCATGATCGGAGGCACCGAGGGACTTTCGGGACTTAAGCAGCCGTTTATAAAAAGAATGAAAAGCTCACTAACCAAGATTGCTTCGAGCGACCGGGTACAGCAGGCTATCCACTCCGGGCTTCAGAATTCTAACCAGAAAGACGTCATTTCAGATCGCATCAGCGAGATCATCGAGAAAAGACTGAAAGAGCTGACGCCTGAAACAGTCAAACAAATAATCCAGGATATGATTCGAAAGCACCTGGGCTGGCTTGTGGTCTGGGGCGGTGTGTTTGGCGGATTAATCGGGTTTCTGTCCACTTTTGTGAACTCCTGATCATTCAAACTCAAGGACAAAGCTGTCTCGCCAGGTACTGGGTAAACTCATGGTTCTCCTTTTCCAACCAGCATAATGGCCCCGGCATGGATAATGGTGCTTGTGCACCACGGTATATACCTTCTACCACCATACGGTCTTCGGCATTCACTTGATCAAGGAAAGAACAAGTTTCGTTGATTAAATTTTTAGGTTCTTCGCTTGCTGCCAAAACTTCAGGCGCCAGGGCCGCACCATAAAGTATGGCCACCTCTCCGGGTCCAAGCGGCTGCAACGAAAGATACCAAAAGTGATCTGGCGCCAGCGCATACATGTGAGACGGAAAAACTGTAGGCAGAATTGATGTTCTCCGTTGTTTTCCCTTCAGGCGCTTGTTATCCGGATGCGCGGTGCCAACCGGCGCATCGCCGGTCTTGGTAAAAAACTGATAAGTAAACGCAGGATCAGGTTTCTGCTCTGAGAATTGTGTGTCCTCGAGCGGAAAATATCCACCCACCGTTGCCTTGTGCGTGACCGGAAGGTGGTAGCCCTCCATAAAGTTTTCCGTCAGATGCTTCCAATTAGTTGACCATACCTGCTGCTGACGGGCGATCGGCACATAATGTTGCATATTGTAGGGGGATACCAGTGGTTCCAGTCCTGCCAGCAACGCAGACACCGGCTCCGCATCCTGATCCAGAGTCAGGTATATCCAGCCATGCCAGACCTCGCATCGAATTTTTGGTAAAGAGATCTCATCCTTTCTAAAATCCGGTCGTTCTTGCATTTGAGGCGCCGCAATCAGCTGACCATCAATTCCATAGGTCCACGCATGGTAAGGACACACGATTCGACGGCAGCTTCCGCTTCCTTCCAGTAATGTCATCATACGATGACGACAGACGTTGGAAAAGGCCTCGATCCCTCCGTCCGACTGGCGCATGATGACGATTGGTTGGGAATCTAAATCAAAGCAGGTGTAATCCCCGGTCTCAGGAATATCGGCACTGAGTCCAGCGCATATCCATTGCCGCTGAAATATTTTTTCACGTTCCAGTGCAAGAAACGCCGCTGAGGTATAGACACCTGGATCCATAGCTGTCGCTTCCTCGAGAGGAAGTAACGCGAGAGCGCTTAAGTCCTTTAGAATATTTTCGAGAGGCTTGCAGGCTTTCACTGACATGACGCAGAGGCATCGGATACGGGATGCAGCGGATTAGAACACAAACCGTGAACGACTCGCCAGGCTGCAATTACACACCAACAATATCCTTTTAAAGTTCGTTATTGGTTAGTGCGATCGATTCCCCGACTCAACCACTGTGCGATAGCACCGCGCACCCGCCCGGCCTCAGCGTCGACTATCGGTTGTTGCATCGAGTTTTGCAGCCAGTGTTCCACTCGAGTCGGCAGTTTCAAACTGTGCCCCATATGCTCGATAATATCGAGCCCCATATAAATGGTCGGCGGGAAAACCCAATCCGCCACGCAGAGCTGCTTGGCGTTTTGGACAGGATCCGATGCGATGATCTTATCCAGACGGAATAAGCGGTCAAACAGTTGATCTTTTGCAATATTGATGTGCTGTTCTCTGTCACTGGAATCCGGTTGGCGTGCCAAAGGAACAAAGCTCCTGACTGCTGGCTCCAGTTTACTGTCATGATAGTTGACCAATGCTCGCTGCTCGGCTCGTTGCTGGGGATCTCCACTCCATACCGAAGGATCGGGGTACATTTCCTCAAGATATTCGACGATCGCCTGGGAGTCATACAACATCCAGTCCTCTACCTGAATTGCCGGTATCGAGCCGGCGGCGACAATGCGCTGATAGTCGGTGGTCTGATAGCTTCCGCCGTGCGGTTCCTGTTCTTCATACTCAATCCCTTTGAGCTGGAGCGCACCCCTTACCTTGGCGCAGAACGGACTTTGGGGAAGTGCATAAAGCGTCAACATATGACTGCACGTCCACGTTGTAAGCTAACTGGCGTGCAATCGCTCGATTGCCAGTGCCAGCATTTTCTGATGAAAAGGATCAAGGGTCGCTTTAAGACGATCGCAAATTTGCAGAAGCGCGCTGGATGAATCACAGGATATATTAATGTGTCCAAGTTTCCGGTTTTCTCGCCAGGACTTACCATACCACCAGCATTGTATGCCAGGTATAGAATTCCACTCAGGATTCCACTCACATCCAATCAGATTGAGCATTATAGAACTGGTTTTAATCCGCTCTGGTGCTTGGACCGATCGCCCAAGTATAGCGAACAGGTGCAAATCAAACTGACTGTAGTCAGTGCCAGCCTGGGTCCAATGTCCGCTATTGTGAACCCGTGGTGCAAGCTCATTGACCATCAACCCAAATTCACTGTCGAAGCATTCCATCGCCATCACCCCGATATAGTCCAGACTCTTCATTACTTTCTGCAACATCTGCTGCGCCTGGGTTTGCAGTTCACCGCATTCGTTTGCCGGCGCGAGCGTGTAACGCAACATTCCCGCCTGATGATAATTTTCGACTAGCGGAAAAAATCGACACTTACCACCTGCAAATCGCGCGCCAACCAAAGAGAGCTCGCGCGCGAAATCAATTTTTCTTTCTGCAATGATATTGTTGTATGCGGATGAAGGAATGCCATCCACCCTGCCCTGCGAAACAATCCATTGACCCTTCCCGTCGTAACCATCGCGGATGGTTTTTACAACCAGATCGGATCCTAGTTTGACCTGCGCTGATTCAAGATCATCAGGCTTTGCAATGGGCTGCCAGGGTGAGGTCGCCACCCTGAGCTGATCGAGCAACGCTTTTTGCTGATCTCTCGCCGGTAACAACGCCATCGCTTCAGCATTCAACCAGGCGGGAAACTCTCGAAGTCCTTCGACGATTTCATTGCCAAGTAAATGTTCGAGCTCGGCGGTAATCACTGGGTAATTCTCGATAATTTGTTCGAGACCCATCTTAATCCGAGTGCGAGACGTTCCAGGGAGGATCTCTCCGGAGACATGATCGACCCGATCTACCGAGATCCCAAAGCGTGCTCCAGCTGCCGCCATCATCAGGCCGAGCTGGCCCGCACCCACTACAAGAATATCGGACATCTCAGTCCCTGGGATCAGGATTATCCAGAATCGATTGAGTGGTCGCGGCACGAAGCTGATCGAGCCGTTGAGCCAGAACGGATTCACTCAACGCTAATATCTGGCACGCCAGTAAGCCGGCGTTGGCAGCGCCACTGGTGCCAATAGCAAGTGTGCCTACCGCAATTCCCTTAGGCATTTGTACAATGGATAGTAAACTATCAAGCCCCTTGAGCGATTTGCTCTTCACTGGCACCCCTAACACAGGCAGCGGCGTACTGGCGGCTACCATACCCGGCAAATGCGCAGCCCCGCCCGCACCCGCAATAATCACTTTAAAACCGTTATCTCTTGCGGACTCGGCAAACTCGATCATGCGCTTTGGCGTGCGATGTGCCGATACGACTTCACAGTGGTAAGGCACCTCTAACTCATCTAGTATTTCACATGCATGTGACATGGTCTTCCAGTCACTCTTTGATCCCATAATCACCGCAACTTTTGCATTCGCGCTCAATTTTCGAGCCCTCTTTCAAAACAGGTTATTGTAACCGCGAATGGCAAGATTTAAGACCTCTAATCCCGCTGCAAATATCTTTTTATATCACCTATTCCCGCCGCCCACCGCCCTGAGTACAATACGCCCACCACCTTAGTCGGGGTGTAGCTCAGCCTGGTAGAGTACTGCCTTCGGGAGGCAGGAGTCGGAGGTTCGAATCCTCTCACCCCGACCATTTTCAGCCGATTCGGACACTTTACTCATACACCTCTACAGAGACTTTGATTGCTCCTCTCTGCGCGACCTCTCCATTTTTAACAGAGAAGCTAATGAGGAAGGTACAAATAATTTACTACGAAGGCCGACTCGGAGATGTACCAAGTTACGGCTAGCCATAAATTCTTCAGGATCCCTATTTATTAAAAGTCGAATGTGAACTATATTGTCAAAGGGCAGAAAGCTTTTATTAGAACGGTGGTCTGTATTGATGACTACCCTTGGAGTTGTCACCACATTTTGCACTTAGAGTTAGAACCGAAATGAAAACTATCGTCGCATATATACTGATCATCGCTTTTGCTGGTTCCCTGACAGCGTGCTCCAGCGTGGAGGTGGTTTCAGATGTCGATCCCGATGTGGATTTCACCACGTTCAAAACCTACGAATACTATGGCTGGGCTAAAGACAGCGACAAAATACTGAACAGACTCGATAAAGATAGAATTGAGAAGGCTTTCAGTAATGAACTGCAAAATAGAGGGCTGAAGTACGTCGAAAAGGGCACCGGCGGGGATCTGATTGTCACCTTGTTCCTCGTCACCGAGCAGAAAACAAGGACTACCGCAACCACAACAGGTATCGGGGGCGGCCCCTATGGATACGGACATGGTTACGGCGGCTGGGGCCCGGGTTTCGGTTGGGGTGGGGCTTCTGTCGCACATACCACCTTTCAAGATTATGACTATACCGTCGGCACTCTAGTCATCGCCGTGTATGACGCAGATGGAAAAAAACTGATTTGGGAAGCAGCGGGAACCGCTACCATTGACGAGAATACTAAAGGGCGCGATAAGCGGGTGCAGGAAGCTGCCGCAAAAATAATGGCGTCATACCCGGTCGAGCCCGTGGAATGAGTGCTCTAGAAGTAATCCAGTAGACTTTGCATCTGATAAGAACGATCGGGTTCGATGTAAACCTGTCTACTCCGATATTCTATACACGGGTCATGATGACGCTGGTTTTGTTTCTAATCCAAAATAAACAGTAATTTCGCATCGCTTTTTCTTAAGGACGTGGCGGTATTAATGGATTTGTTTAAATCACATTCAATGGATCGTGCCATTTATCGGTTTTTCTAACTGCTGCTCGTAACGTATCAGCTGTAATTGTGCAAATCGCAAGGCGTCGCGTATGCGTTGATACTCCGCACTGTCACTGCTATACGTCCACTCATTGATCAGAGATTGCCAAAACTCTACTTCGGCTATGAGCGACTCATGGACCTTGTCCATATTTTTTCCCGCATAAAAAGAATCCGGGCACTCTAACGCACTGGTAATAATTATCTTGACACAATCCGCCAAAATGTTGACCATGCTTATTAACTTAATGATCCCGCCTTCGTCCAAATTCATCTTATGTCATTCACTGCACTTGCAAAGTCGGCAGAAATTGCTTGGGTTATGCTTGAGTCTTATAGCATTGACCCAGCCCCCCTGTTTCGCGAAGCAGGTATCGATCCAAATATTTTGAATGACCCATCGGCGCGTGTGAGCCAATCAACGTTAGATAAGTTATGGTCAAAAGTATCTGGGGTTGTAGACGATCCTTGCTTTGGCGTGAAGCTTGGCAACTTCTGGCATCCCTCTTATATGCATGCACTAGGATATGCCTGGTTAGCCAGCACTACGCTGAGATCAGCTTTAAATAGACTAGTTCGGTTTATTCGCGTGGTTAATCAGGCGTTAGTGATTGAGATAACGGAGGAAAATAATCAGCTATCAGTGAGCTTAGCCAACCCAGCCTCACAGTTAACTGATGGATGGCGGGCGGATGGGGCTATTTCGATACTAATGTGCATGTGCAGAGTGAACTATGGCGAGAGCCTTGACCCGGTATCCGTTCATTTCAAACACAGTAAGCCCATCTGTGCAGGAGATTACTATGAATATTTTAGAAGCCCGATTGAATTCGATGCAAATTCTGACCGATTGGTTTTAGCGAGCGAAGCTGTTGATAAAAGATTAACAAGTTCAAATCCATTGATGTCACAAATCAATGATAATGAAGTGATTAAATACCTGGCAAAGTTAGACGCAAATGATATCGTGCAGCGAACGAAGGCCGTCATAATTGAGCAGCTTCCAGACGGCAGGGTGTCTGATATAGGAGTCGCGGAAGAATTAAACATGAGCAACCGAACTCTTCAGCGCAAGTTAAATGAGAAAGGAACTACTTACAAGAATTTATTGACCGAGGTTAGAAAAGAGCTGGCGTTAAAATATATCCAGAATCGGCAATTAACACTTACGGAGCTGTCTTTCCAGCTTGGATTTTCTGAAATGAGTTCGTTTTCTCGGGCGTTTAAACAATGGACCGGCCAGTCTCCAAGAACCTACCGCAAACCGTTATGAGATCAAATTTAGAAAGTTGTTGCAGAGAGCGTGATTTGTTGCTTAGGGATTAACAATAAATTTATTGACAATGCGCCAGGCCCCATCAATTTTAGCTAACTGTAAAGATTCCAGATATCGATCACCGAAATCAAAAAGGACTGTCGCGCCAACATCACCAAAGAAATCAAGTTTTAGAGTAATTCCATCGGAACATTCAAACGGAGTGTAATCGGGAGCCACCCACTCATCTATGGCTTCTTTCATCGTCATTGAGAATAATTCAAGCTTCCCCTCTTCCTTCCTTATATAACCCATCATATTTGCTATTTCCAATGAGAACGCTTTCTCTAGTCGTTCACGATCCTTATCGCGATATCCTTGATAGTAGTGAAAGACGGTTTCTTTTACTGCATCATAATCAAGCATCACAAACCGCCACTCTAGCGCCTCTCACAATATGCAAATAGCAAGTCAATATATCTTACCCGCACCTAAACGCATTATATGCTCACGACAAGACGGTTTCAGATTTTCCGAAACCGACCTTCGCCAATTACTTCAGTAACTGCCGTTAATTGGTTCAGCCCGTAAAAAGTGGACCAGCCCTGGTTTAGTGGAGTCGCTGGGATTGATCTTGCGAAAATCCGCTCAGAAGCAAATCCGGGTATTAATGCAAATTCTGAGAAGGTCCGGTATTGAGAAATCCAGCGATTTAGTTCAATTTAGTTCAGGCGCCCAAGTAATACTCTAAGCGGGCATTGCTTAGAATAAGGGAAACGATGGCGGATCCTATGCTGCGTCAGGCGGATATCGGCCAGAAGCGGTCAATTATCGAACGGAGATTCTGCTGAGCGATCTCTGGCGCATTAGTGCATTAGAAGATCGGACCCGATGGTCTGATCTACCTACTGCTCGGCCACGAAGTGCACAGTCAGATTGTGAAACAGGTGCCGTTACAAACCAGACGTTTCGCGCTGAATGGCGACCCAAGCTCTGATTTTTCCGCCTACTTTCACTGGTAAAACGCGCCAATGCATAATGAATGGCGTGCCGCATTTTTTGAAGTTGATGGCCTTGCCCTCGAATTTTCGCCCTGACGATAGCGCCGCGCTGAGCTCCTTTATGACCCTCTTATCGGTACCCGTTCCTTGCAGTATCCTCGGTGTTTTGCCAATCACTTCATCCTGACCGTAACCCGAGAGTTTTTTGAACGCCTTGTTAGCGTAAATAATCTTTCCAGCCTTGGTGGCATCAGTGACAAGAATGGAATCGAAACTATTGTCCGCCAGGACCTTCAACAGCTCGAGATTGACGTCGTCACTTTCCAGCGCTTGCTTGATCGAGGTACTCATTAAACTTTCCTATTATTAAAACTATACACTAGGTATAAAGTCGTGAACGCGGCGTGAAAGTGCCGTCTGGGGCCGCTCGTATGTCCTCACGCAACCATTGATTTGCATCTAAGGCCTGCATCGGGATCACGGACCGAATGACTGATTTGGGTCGTTCTGAGGAATTGGTGTTGCAGCGCAACATCTCGTTTTTATCTTCCAAAGCAAGGTCGGCTCAGGAGCAATTCCGGGTGTACAGAAAATAAGTGTCAATGTCTGCACTTGCCCAAAGCGGGAGTAAAATGCACTTATGAACCGCATATTCTCGGCTTATTGTGGGCCCTTATATTCCGCTTTTTTTACGCGGCCACGACTGATCTGTGGCTATATCGGTTTGAGAGCGGTCACAATGTAAGCCGAAGTTGGGAACACGGCTTCCCCAGTCCGCGCTGCATACTTAGATAGCTTGATGTCAGATTTAGTCAACACATCAGCAATTTTTTCTTCACTGAGATTAATGTCAAAGAGAGGCAGCCAGCCTCGCAATTCAGCCTCGACCATCGTACGGGAACTAGGAAACGTCGCTTGCTCGGTTTTCGTTTCGACGCTGAGGTTTATGAATCCGGCGTGATCAAAAACAGCTGTGACTTTCTCGGAGTCGCCAAGACTGTAAGGAAGCCGCAAAGCATCGCCGGCAGCTATGCTAACCTCTTCGTCTAGTACCGCAATGATGTCGCCGTACGCTGGATTGTTCTCGATTGAGTTCCACACGGCCACTGCCAAGCGGCCCCCTGGCTTCATTACGCGAAACATTTCGCTTGCCGCCGCATGGCGATCCTTAAAGAACATCATTCCGAACTGAGAGACGACACTGTCGAAACCTAAATCGTCGAATCCCAGCTCCTCTGCGCTCCCCAGAACCCACTCGATGTTCGGTTCAAGTTCCCTTGCTGCGGCAATCATACCCGGTGCTGGATCAATCCCTACGACGCGGCCTGAGTCCCCCGTTTTCGTCAACGCTTGTCGAGCAAGGACCCCTGAGCCACAGGCTATATCCAGGACATGAGACCCTTCATTTATACCCGCTCCTTCAACCAAATGCCGGGACCACGGCGAAAATAAAGCGGGAACAAAGAGTGCTTCGTACCCGCGGCCAGCTTCGAGTTCTTCTTGTGTTGCAGTAGTGTTCATTTTGAAACCTCGCCTTTAGGCTGCTTATTCATTCTCTTTGGAAATAATAGCGTCGTTTAGTTCCATGCAAATTTACGTCAGATAGATTGCAGGAAGCTGACGCCAATGAGGCTGGAACCATAAGTACCGGTACGAGTATAACTGAGACGATGGGTCTAGTATTGCGACAGTCCAATGCGGAGCCGACTGAGCCGTTCGAGCTATTTTGTTGAACGTCAGCTTTTTCGATTCATCTCGATTCCACGGTATTGTTCGCCATTAAGCTGGGTTATTATGGGCCGAATATGAATATCAGTATCAATTTTATTCTCGGGGTGCTGGCGATTGTTTATGGACTGTATTGCTTTATCCAGAGAAAGGTCGCACCTGAAAAAATCGAAAAACTGCAATTGATGATCGAACGCAATGGTGAAAAAATGGGTCATTCCATCCACCTGTTTGGTTATACGATAGTACCCATTGTCGCCGGCTTACTGCTGTTGTTCGCGCATTTCCGGGTTTAAGCCAGACATCGGGGGTTTCGCAGTGAAGGGGCATCCGCCGAATTACACAATCGACGGCTTCGCCGGTCGTCGTAATGACCGCGTGTCAGCTAATTGCCTCCACCGGTTTCTCTGCGCCAGAATTTCGGCGACATGTCTCATAACCCGATAAAAATCTCCGGTTCAACAGCGGTTCTTGGGACCTACTTCTTTCTTATAATACAAAGCCCTTCCTGATCGGTTTTATAGTACACAACTTTCTTAAGTAGACGGCGAATACTGGGCCTAAATACGTATTTGATCTTTCTGGGAGGAACGTGAAAACCAATATAATCAATATGTTCACTCAGATAGGCCTGGTCTATTAGGGCATTTGGATCTTCAAAGTTTCCATTCTGAAGATAGTGCTTAAGAACAGTTCTGGTATTTCTGACACTGTCGCAAGCTATTCTTTCATTTCCGCCATCTCCAAGCCCATTGGAAGCCAGATCTTCGATGAAGTACAACCCGCCACTTTTCAGATGTTTAAAGAAATAGCTGAAAGAGACCTGTTGATGGTCTGGTCTATGGCTCCCATCATCAACGATAACATCAAATTCAATACCCCCTGTTGCTTCCACAAAGGCGTCCAGGTCCTCAATCTTTCCCTGATCCGCGACAAAGGTTTTAATCCGATCATTATCAAGATATGGACATGGATTCACATCCATTCCATAGATTTTTGCATTCTGAAAGTAGTCATACCACATTCTCAATGATGCACCACCAGTATTTCGGCCATGGACAATATGCGACTCCCACTGGTCACCAGTCACTCCCAAACCGATTTCGAGGAAATTTATCGGAGACTGCCTGTACCTGTACAGGTAGCCCTCATAGATATCAGTATAATTGTGCGCGCCCCATTCAGTGCTTGGGCCAATAGTACCCTTGTCAGTAGCATACAGGTTTGCAAGTTCGGTAAGAGATTGAGGCATTCCTTAACATTGGTAAATGACGTTCTTGAAAGTATATATTATCTGATTGAAATAACCTCTATCTGGGAGTTTTGGGTTGCAGATCAATTCACTCGATCTTAGTGTGCCAGCGCCACATAAGCAGTCAGGCAAAAAACCGCAATAGTGGTGAAAAGTAAAATCTTATCCAGTTTTGAAACCACTGCTCCTGTCAGCCTTTCCTGTATAAAACCTGTACGTCTGAAAAATGAAACAACAAGAACTATTGCGGTTAAGCCAAGAAGTATCCAATGTGTGTCTTCCATACCATCACCAGTGTGTTGAGTTCTTAAATCGGCGCCAATGGCCCTACCCTGCTTTGAATGCCGGATAATAGGCATTTAAGTCAATTTTGACTTGACTATTTCCGCCAAGAAATTGACCGGTAATTCGAATTCGTTTGCTCAATTATCGCTGCAAAGGCAATCTCTAACAGCGACAACAGGCTGATCTTAGAGGGTTGATGAGAACGTTTTATACCGGCAGTAGAAGATGCTGCCCATTTATGTACATAGTGAAAATCTAACTGAAAGCGATTTCCTGTAATGTCATCCAGTGATTGATACAATTGAACTATCGACCGATCTATAACTTCCTGACATGCACAAGCTGCCACACCTGGCGACCGCGATGACGCCATTTCCCTATGCAATCGATAAGAATGCACCCTTAGAAGATGCCGTTGCCCTAATGGAAAAACACGATGTTCGACACCTCCCCGTTACGGAAGGAGCCGCATTGGTTGGCCTGATTGCGGAACGTGACATTTCGCCGCCCAGACGAGGAGGGGACAGTAATATCGAGGAATTAAAAGTCAAAGACATTTATGTTGATGACCCATATGTCGTCAGCCTGGATGAGCCACTGGATCAGGTTCTACTCACAATGGCCAGCCGCCATATTGGCTCAGCGATAATCACAAAGAGAGGAAAGCTTGCCGGTATGTTCACATGTGTTGATGCGTGTCGCTGTTTTGGCAAATTTTTACAGGAAAATTATCCACATCCACCGGATGATCAAGTAGCTTGATTCAGTTAAAGTGCTGCTCACCACATGCGGCACTCTGATATGAATTTCCTGCCCGTTCCGTACACCCTAACCGAAATGCTGCAGACTTCTGCTTCTACAAAAGCTGTTCACACGATACTTACTGATCGGCGAAGAAATTGATGAATCCGGCCCGCCTACAACAACTCTATGCCACTGTTGTGTTTCTGACTTCCGCACTTTTACTGGTGCTCGAGATTGTTGCAGGCCGCTTGCTGGCACCCTATGTCGGGGTTTCTCTTTATACCTGGACCTCTATCATCGGTGTGATATTAGCGGGCCTCTCTCTGGGCAATTGGGTCGGCGGCAAAATAGCGGATAAGGGCGCTGGTCACACCGCGGTCGGGAGTATTTTGCTCGTGGGATCAGCCGCCAGTATTGCAGTTCTTCCATTGTTGATCTTGGTAGCGGGTTTCATTCAACAACAGTCAATGAGTCTGGTCAGTGCCAGCATTGCATTTGTATTGACGCTGTTTTTTATACCAGCAGCGATACTCGGCACTGTCTCACCCCTTCTCACCACCCTTTGCCTCAGACTGGACAATCGTCCTGGGGCTGTAGTCGGTCGCATGCATGCATTGTCGGCTATCGGCAGCATTGTTGGGACCTTTGTTACGGGTTATTGGCTGGTGCAATGGCTCGGTACCCGCACCATTATCATGACTGTATCCGCCATGCTGTTTGCAATGGCATTAGTGTTCTTGTCGAACAGCGCGCGAGGTAGAACGTTATCGTTGGCAGGTCTGACCCTGATTCTTGTGATTGCTGTCTTTACTTATCGTAATCAAGGACTGGCTTCCCCATGCGAGGTAGAGAGCAACTACTATTGCTTACGAGTAGCGGACGAGAAAGACGGGTTTGACCGCTTATACGCGCGAACTCTGATTCTCGATCATATGGTCCACAGCACCAACACTATTGACGATCCGGCTCAACTTTTGACCCCTTATATCCACGCCATGGATACTCTGGTACACGCACAATTCACGGATCCCAGCCAGCTTTCCTACTTTTTTGCTGGCGGCGGTGCGTACACTCATCCAAGGGCGGTACGTTTTCGGTACCCTGAAGCAGGGATCGTCGTCAGTGAGATCGATCCAGCAGTGACTGAACTGGCTGCGAAAAAACTCTTTCTGAATACCGATGATCTGACTATTCATCATGCCGATACCCGGACTGTTCTTCAGAATCTTGCAGACAACAGTTTTGATGTCATGATTACGGATGTATTTCATGATGTCGGCATCCCTTATCACCTGACTACATTCGAATACCACCATCTTACAGCCCGGAAGCTCAAGCCTGGAGGGCTTTACTTACTTAACGTGGTGGACCTGTTTCCATCTAATAGACTGGTGCAGGCAATGTTTCAAACCCTAAAGCAAGAGTTCCGACATGTTGGAGTATGGATTGAAAGTCCTCCGGAACAGGAAACGAGACTAACTTTTGTGCTTACAGCGTCTGATGCCCGATTCGATTTTGAACAAATTGCGGCACAAAGTGGCGCTGCTCGCACCTGGTTCAATATCGGGGAGTTCATCGAACAACAGGCCATCAAATATCAACCGCCGATATTGACAGACAACTATGCGCCGGTAGAGCGACTGCTTGGCAATTTGCTGACAACAGACGCTGGCAAATAGAACTGAAGACTAACCGACCGGGTAACCGGTAGTGTTTACTAGTGAATAGAAGCTCTTCTGGTTATGCAATTTTCCCAGTAGACTTTGAATTTTCTTGATACGATCTGGCGTTAACTCCAGACCGCTCGCCTCGTCTTCTCCTTGAGTTTTAATATTTTGTGCGACATGCTGGCGCAGCACGTCTTCTATTAGCTGTATGTCGCTGGTATTAAGCTTGAAGTTTTCCTGGTATTTTGGCATTGAATTCACTCTCAATATGGGTAAATATAGTCTCAAAAATCTTATCTAATCTCAAATTAGTTTTGCGGAAATCTTGTGATATTTGGTTCATCCATATAGTGGCAAATTTTGTCTCAAATTAACAATCAAATTAATTTCAGATGCCATTAGATATTCCTTATATTCAAATTCAGAAATTGGAACCACACCGTTTAACATGAATGCTCTATTAATTGTGGCTCACGGAAGCCGAAAGCTGGATTCTAACCAGGAGGTCAAAGATCTCACTGGCAAAGTCGCCAATCAGTTAAAAGGTTTCGATTTGGTTGAATGCGCGTTCCTGGAACTGGCCGAACCGAGCATCTTGCAAGGAGGAATCAAACTAGTTGAAGCCGGTGCCAGCTCACTAACCATACTGCCCTATTTCTTAGTAGCCGGACGCCACGTGGTTACCGACGTTCCAGAAGAGGCTGATAAAATCAAAGATCTATACCCCGACCTGGCGGTAACCCTTCTACCCTACTTCGGCGCCTCAGAGAATATCGTCAGTGAAATGTTAAACAGAATTCCGAACTGAGCGCCCTGCTAATCCGTTCTTGCCGGACCCAGTTAACGCTTCGCATGCCAGAAATATAAGTGCGAGAGTGAGCATATACCCCTATTTCTATACCTAAAATACCCGTTATATCTCCAATTGACCTTGGCGATTTGCCCTTCAGGGTATTTTTTTAGATTAACTTATTGAGCAAAATCAGAAGTTCAATTTTTAATCTATCTATGGAGTCCCCATGAAACTTGTCATAAAGCTTGTTTCGGCCACAATATTTAGCCTGCTCTTAATGACTGCACAGGCAAGCGATGAAACAACTCATAACACACCTGGCTATTCATTAAATAATGAAAATCCTTTTGATTGGTTTTCAACCTTTTCCGGAAGTGCTCCTCAGGAAAGCGTAACGATGGAATTTCATCCTATAAAGCCTGACAGCTGGGCTAGTATGATTGCTCCCCAATCACATATGCAGTGGCATATGGCGATGACCAACCCGGCAAATTACAGCCAGTATATGCAGCCTGCGTTCTACATGGAGTTCATGAATCCAAACAACTGGATGGCGTGGATGAATCCGGCGTCATATCAGGTTTTCATGGATCCACAAACAATGACATGGTGGATGAATCCAAATACCTATATGCACATGCTCAATCCAAACATGTTCGCCCAAATGTGGAACTTCAATAGCTATGCAAAGCTGATAGCGCCGGAGAACTACATGTCCTGGATGAACCCTGCCACTTACGCTAATTTCATGAACCCGGAAATGTATATGGCGTATACCGACGCAGAATCCGCGAGCGGCGCAGGTCAAACCAATCAAGACGAAGCGCCGGCAGAGTAGACCAGAATTCGATTATCTTCATTGTTCTCCTCGTGAGGTTTGCTGCGCCAATCGATCGGCGCAGCTTTTTTTGTATTGAACACTTCAGATATACACAAGGAGGCGCAACATAATTTCCCGGCTAAGGTCCGCCCGCTCTATCGCCTGGTCAATCGAACCAAGAAATTTTTCCTGATTTTTGCTTTTTAGCCCGCTAGCAAATATAGAATTGAATTGCTAAGCAGCACCAAATCTGGCAAGTGCCTCTCCGGAAGCGATCGCTTTTCGAGCCGTTTCAGCGCCGTGCGCTAGACTCTCGCTCACCCCCGAATGAGCTAGCGCAATGGCGGCGCCATAAACCAAACTGTCCAACATAGGGCCAGATTTGTTGTTAAGCGCATCGAGCCCAATTTCGACATTGTGCAACACCACAGGACCCAGCACCTCGGTGGCATTAAACTGGGTCTGCGAAAATAAATTTTCAAATTCATCTGGGATCGGCACCATTCTTTGCCGCTGATCAACCCCGACTTCCCGAGGAGTCAGTTTATGTAGCTGCATTTCATTTTCGTCTTGGTAGCCGAAATAGCGCGACAACTGACTAAGAGAAGGAATGCACCCTCCTTCCACTCCACGAACAATCATTGCCGAATCAAACCCCGCATGCCTGGCCAAGCTAGCGTAAACCGGGGGATACGCTTTATGTACAAAGCCGGTCATCAGGTGCGTGCGACTCGACCCGCTTAGCGGCTTCAACACGACCTCCAGTGTAGAAATACAGGTGCGTTTGACCATGGTATCGCGCAGCGCCACCAAGTCATGCAGCTTCGGTATGTACTGCGCCTGATCGAGATAAGCCCATCCACACTCTTGGTGATCTAAGGCAGCTGCGGCCTGATCTACCTCGCAATCTACATTTTTCCCTGCGGCATCAAGAACCATATGAGGCGTGACGCCATACTTTGGTCCTACCGAGTGCACCCCGTGAACATAAGCCGGCAGCCCACAAGCTGCCAGTACTGTCGGCAGAAATGGGGTAACCGGGAGCCCCCTGAGGAATCCATTGAATGGATCAGCAATAGCAATAATTTGCGAAGCTTTTGCAGTAGCATGCGCGGTAGCATAAATCAGGGCATTGAGCGCTCCGATGTTCTCTTCCTCCGTCTCCCGCTTCATGCGAAGCGCGATCAGAAATATACCGCTCATGACTGGATCGACCTGGTTATCCAGAATTAAACTCAGACCGTCTTCCGCCTGGGTCCTGTCCAAAGACTTGCTTAACTCTGGTCCGGTGGCGACCAGTTGAAGATAGGCACGCATGCGTGAACGCGCCGCAGCGTTGTCACTCATCGGACTGTATAAAAAAATATGGAAAGCTCAAAGTGAAGATAAACCAGCATGAGGTAATAGTGGTAGCACGGTTTATACCAGCAAATACGACCCCAGCAAAGCGCAGCAGTAAGACCCAGACCGCTTCCTGGTCGTTGGTGCCTATTGCACGCGCCTATGGCACGCGCCTATTGCAAGCGCCTATTGCAAGCGCCTATTGCACGCGCCTATTGCACGCGCCTATGGCACTAAAAGCATGCATGCATCCGGGCAAGACTGAGGGCCAAGGAGTGTCGCACAAAAAACATGGTTCTGGCTTACCAGTCTCCTGAGGCACCTGCCTCCATAATAGACACCATCGCGTTGCGAATTCGACGACCATTGTCTTTTAGCTCCTCATCCAATTGGGAGTCTGGGTGCCAGACAAATGACAACCAGGACACGTCCCAATCCAGCGTCATCAGCCAGATGTCGCCTGACGCGTCCTCCAATACCGATATGCGGCAGGGAAGAAAAATCGAGAATTCCGGACTGTAGTCGAGCACCATACGCGCTACCAGTGCATCGCAGTACTGCAGAATTTCAAACCGGGGGGTGGGCTTACCGGTCTTTGCCTCCACTTCTTTTGAAACCATATTGTGGCCAGATCGCTTGAGATTCTGCTCAACCGCTTGGCTGTCCATTGCCTCGATCACATCGTCAAAACTCAGATCCTCGTTGGCCTTCATCTTTAAGGTCATGAAATTAAAGACCTGTCTCAATGACCAAGGATTGGCCGCCGCCATATTCTGCAACATGGCCACTCGAGTTTCTGCTGGAAACTCTTCGATCACAGTATTGGGTACCCACTCTTTATAAGGAGGTGGCTGCATCATCATTGGTACTGGGAATGGCAGCGCGTTACTTCTTCTTAATTGGTCCAGAGCTTCCTGGATGCTGGCATTGTTGGTTTCTCGCGTTGTGTTCTCAGCACTTTCCTGCGCCACAGCGCTAAAGCCCGCAACAAGCTGCAGTGTTAAAAAAGTGAGAAAAGAAAAAGTGGTGATTCGCCGCGACCTCAAAAGATTATTTTTCATAGTTATGAATTTGGTTGGCGACAAATTGCCGCGTATCACATGCAGTTTCCAGTTTAGGCCACCACCAGGGATAGCCGTTCGGTGTTGTTCTTTTTTAATCAGATAAACAGGCTAACGTTTGCTTCCCCGGCGAATTCAAAGAAGGTCGCAGCCCCGCCCAAGTCGATTTCATCGATAAAGTCTTCACGTTTCATATCAAAAAGATCAATGGTCATCTGACATCCAATCAGTCTGACATCCGATTCAATACATGCCGTACGCAAATCTTCGATACTGGAAACGCCTTTTGACTTGATCTTGCTCTTCATCATAGATGTCATCATTCCCTGCATTCCGGGTATAGCGGTTCCCGCAACGGGAAACCACTTATCCATATTCATGGGCATCGGCATGCCGGGATTACCCAACGGACTGACTTCTAAATTTAGATCTTTTTTCAGCAACTGCAGTCCATAGAAAGTGAAAAACATGGTCACTTCGTAGTCCAGCGCTGCTGCGGTAGAGGCGAGAATAAAGGGTGGGTAGGCCCAGTCAAGGCTTCCCTTGGTTGCAATGAGTGCGAGTTTTTTCTGTGACATGGGCTGATTCTCCGATATCGAACTTCAATAACGATTTTAGAAATTGGGTTGGCTTCGAGATATAAAAAAGGATTAATTACGTAAATGTAAGTTCCGAAAGATTGCTCATTGTTGCTCTGATTTTTGGGTCATATCCTCAGCAGTCTGCTTCAAACCGGAAACCGTTGATTCATACCATTCTGCATATGCCTCTGGCTTCATTAGCTGCTCAGCCATTTTCAGGTATGTGTCAGGATTCATCCCCTGGGACATGACCTGAGTATACGCCCCGGGATTCATCAAATTCATATATGTCCCGGGATTTGCCATCACCATCCAGGACATAGGATTCATTCGCGCATTCATGGCCTGGGGGCTCATTATGTAGCTGTAAGTGTTTGGATTAAGCCAATTCTGGGGATTCATCATCATTTGTGCACCCAACTGCTGGCCGCCAGCAGAACCTGGCATTCCCTGCATGCCCATTCCCGGCATTCCCGGCATGCCCATTCCCGGCATTCCCGGCATGCCCATTCCCGGCATGCCCGGCATGCCCGGCATTCCCATTCCTGGCATTCCCGGCATGCCCATTCCCGGCATGCCCATCATGCCCATCGGTGCCATCATCATTGGCGCCATCATCATGGGGTTCATCATTGCCATCGGATTCATCATTCCCATGGGATCCATCATATTCATATTGCCCACAGGAGGGTAACCCGGCATCTGGGGCGCGCCAGTATTCCCAGGGCTGCTTGCCCCCATCATCGAATTCATCATCTGGGTAAAATCCATCGCGTTTCCAGCCGGCTGCTCATCACTCTGAGCCATTGCTGCGGGCGAGGCGACAATACCCGCCAGAATGACAAGTGAAAATAGGATTTGTTTCATTGAGAGGTCCTCAGATATCTATTGAAGGGAGTGTCCCTGGCCGGATAAGCCATTACTTTGGTGCAGTATATTTATTCCGCTGCAATGCGGCTGCCGCGCTGAATGGATAGTGAGGTGATAGCACAATCTAATGGGTCATATCCCATTGTGAATATTTAATGGTTTTAACCGTCTAGGATTCATATCTAGACCGTGTTTCAGTTAAACTTTTTAAGGTTTTGGGGCTCCAAATTCCAAACCCGATTCAAGTAAAGTAGGCTCTGCCAGGATGTCCCCCAACAGAGGATCGAATGATGAAACTGAATATCTCAATTCCCTTTTTACCATCTCTGCTACTCTCAATGCTGTCGATTCTGTTTATTGGGCCAACTTTTGCGCAGGAGGGCCAACCAGTGGCCATGGGGAAGTTCCTTGGCGCCATGGAAACTACTCATCCAGAATGGTTCAAAGAGAGCTTTCTCGATTTCGAAGAAGACATTGCAGAAGCGGAGGAACAGGGAAAGCGCTTGATTCTGTATTTCCACCAGGCAGGATGCCCCTACTGCAACAAACTGGTGCAAGATAATTTTGCCGATCCCGAAATTGGCCAGAAAGTACAAAACCTTTTTGATCTGGTAGCAATCAATATGTGGGGTGATCGAGAAGTCGTTCAGGTCGGGGGGCGTGAATTTACGGAAAAAACTTTGGCTGCGGCGTTAAATGTTAACTTCACTCCTACGCTTTTGTTTTTCGACGAAAACAAGGAAGTGGTTCTGCGACTTGATGGCTACTACCCTGCTGCGGAGTTCACTCACGCTTTGGACTATGTGTCCGGGAAAATGGAAGACCAGCAAGAATTTCCAGAATACCTTGCAAGCATCAAAATGGAGAGTAATTCTGGACCACTCGACTCTGGACCACTCAATGGAGCAGAATGGTTAGCATCGGGACCCTATGATCTAACCGGATTTAATGACAATAAGCCGATAGCGGTTTTGTTTGAAGAGCCGAATTGCGAGACCTGCGACCTGCTGCATCGGAAAACCTTTCGCGATCCTGCAGCCGCAGCATTGCTTGATCAATTTAACGTTATCCAACTCAATCGATGGGCTGACACTGAAGTTGTCAAGCCCGATGGAGCGCGAACTAGCGCTGCGCAATGGGCAATGGATCTGGGTCTTGGATTCTCACCCTCTATCGTCTTTTTCGACGCAAATGGACAGCATGTCATTACGATCGACGCCATGTTCAAGACTTTCCATACGCTGGGAATATTTGATTATGTGGCCTCGTCTGCCTACCTTGAGGAACCCAGTTTTCAGCGCTTTCTATCGGAACGTGCAGAGCATATTCGTAGCACGGGGGTAGATGTAGATATATGGAAGTATTAAGTGAAAAGATTATATCTTATTGATATATAATATCTATTTTTGCATTACCCCTAACTCACAGACGGACTTTAGAAAAATTTTGGTTTATACTTGTTAGTTTATTAAACTATATATTATAGTAAACGGAATAGTATTGATCTCAGTTTTCAATGAAGGAAGATTCTAATTCAGCGACCACAGCCGCCAGCCCTGTGCTGATGCTGGATAGACCGGTACCTTCCTTTGTCGCTCGCAGTACACAGGGAGTGGTCTCGTTAGATGACTACAAAGGCCGCTGGCTGATTATGTTCGCCCATCCAGCCGACTTTACCCCTGTCTGTACCTCAGAATTCATTGCCCTGCAGGGTGCTGCCAACGAGTTTGAAATGAGAGGTTGCGCTCTGCTGGGTCTCTCAGTAGACAGCATTTACGCTCATGTTGCCTGGGTGCGGAATATAAAAGAGAAGTTTGGTGTGGAAATCAAATTCCCCATTGTCGAAGACATTTCCATGGCAATCTCTACAGCCTATGGCATGCTCGACAGCAACTCAAACAGCACCGCCACGGTGCGCGCGGTATTCTTTATTGATCCTTTAGGCATCTTGCGTGCAAAGATTCTTTATCCGATGCAGGTAGGACGCTCTGTTGCAGAAATCATTCGCGTTATATCTGCTTTGCAGTCCGCGGACGAGCAACAAATGTCTGCACCCGAGGGATGGATGCCAGGAGAGAAGCTGGTACCCATGGCCCCTACCACACTCAAAGAAGCGAACTCAATATCAGCGATGCCGGATATGACTGAGTGGTACTACACTGAGACAAAATCGATTAACTGATTCTAATCAAGTGATTCTAAGTGTATGAGCATAAAATCCACCACACGATCAGACAGAAACGCCCCACGGATACTACCTTCCCGATTGGTTGTAGATTCCGCACCGCTTAAGGGCTTTTGTGAATCTCTCAAGACACTATCAAATCCGCACAGGCTTAGAATAATGTTATCACTACAGAATGGCGAAGCCTCTGTTGGAGATCTTGAATCGGGCCTTCAGCTAAAACAACCTAACCTGTCTCATGAGCTCAGAAAGTTAAGGGACAAAGGAATGGTTAAAACGCGTCGGGAATCGAAGGTAGTTTTTTATTCGATTGCCGATCAGGGCACTGCAAACTTGATCCAAGATGTCTCGGTTATGATTACAGGATCACAAGAATCAGTTGGCCGTCATGAGAACAAGATTGCTCAGTCAAAAACCACCGCCTCTGAGGAAAAAGAGAGCCATGGGGAGTGCGGTCATTTTCCCCTGGTGCATCAATCTTAGACAGAACTATTAATTCGTTATTAATTCATTATGGAGAACACCAACATGAATCACATAAATTGCTCGCTGAAACTCTCTGCGATGCCACTGATCGCATTGTTAATGCTATTTGCTTCGTCTTCTTTTGGTGCGAGCACGGAAATACGGCTTCTCACTGAGGTCTGCACTGATCCATCGTACCCGGCGGTATTTCAAAGCGAAAGCACTGAGGGAGAAGGAGAGACCCAGGGAGAAGGAACAGGCGATGGCGAAGGAGAGGAGGGTAAAAAGAAAGAGGAAGAGGAAGAACCGGATTGCTGATCAAACTTTTGTCAGGCAGAAGTGTGTGGATACACACCACAGCGTAACGACATTTTACCGAATCAACACTTAAACAACACTCAAAACTAACTATAGGAACGACATATGAACCACCAAACACTATTAGCATTAACTCTATTCTCAGCAGGCCTTGCGAGTACTGCCATGGCTGAGAACAAACCCGTAGGAATAACACCCGACTTGATGTCCGTCAGCGTGACCCATAACGGGCAAGCTGTGGAAATTAAACGAAATCAGGATAATGCCAACACGGTTATCGATGCCTTTGCTAAGACTTCAAGGCCGTGTCCGCCATTTTGTATTCAGCCCATCAAGCTGGCAGAAGGCGTCGAAACTCTTGGAGAGGTTGAAGTCATTGAATATGCCAGCAAAATGGAAGCCGGGGACAGCAGCATTATGCTGGTCGATTCACGAACCCCGGATTGGGTATCAAAAGGGACAATTCCTGGCGCAGTAAATGTTCCATGGACCGAACTGACCCCCACCAAGGGCGCCACTACCGAAGGAATCACCAAAGTCATGACCGATCAATTCAGTGTCAAGGTTGCCGATGGCGCTGACGAGATTGCGATCGACGAGGCAATTGCCAACAACACCGTTTCAGAAGTATTTGATTACTCCGGCGCCAAGACTCTGGTGATGTTCTGCAATGGCATGTGGTGCGGACAGTCCCCGGCGAGCATCGCAACGCTGCTCAAATATGGGTATCCAGCAGAACGCATCAAGTGGTATCGTGACGGCATGCAATCATGGGAAATTCTTGGGTTTACTACTGCTAAACCATAACCAGGTTTGAAAAGACGCAGGGTAAAGGGCGGCCAGTGTGTCGCCCTTTTTGTCTCCTGTTATTATGATATCCTGTAAGCGTCTGTATCTGAAGAACACCCAATGCAGAGCCTACTTTGGTATCATGTGATTGTCTAAACAGGAGAGGAGAGAACCTTATGACAACAATAGGAACGCTGCTTGACGCTAAATCACAGAGCATCGTTATTTTCAGTGTATTGCCCGGGCAGACCGTCAGGGAAGCCCTGGAGCTGATGAAGCAGCACGATATTGGCTGCGTACTGGTAATGGAGAACCACCGGCTTAAAGGCATTCTCAGCGAACGGGACTATGCCCGCAAGATGATTCTTTCAGGCAAAGCCTCTGCCACCACCCCGGTATCAGAGATCATGACTACAAAAGTCACCTGCACCACTCGAAGTAATAGCGTTGATGACTGTCTTGAGCTTATGAGTCTTCATGACTTTCGCCATCTGCCGGTGGTTGAGGATGATAAGGTGCTTGGCATGGTATCGATCCGCGATCTGGTATCGAGCATCATCAGGGAACAGCAGAACACTATCGATCATTTACAGCAGTATATCGCCACCTGATTTAGACCGCCTGGAGAACATTTGCCCGCTTCATCCGACAAAGCAGGCAAGCCACCCGTGTAATAACTCATGACAGGACGCCTGTCGCCACAACCGAATTGAGAAAAAATGTCCGCACTACTACCTGATATTGACCCAGATGGTCTGCTTGAATATTCCGTAGTATTCACCGATCGATCGCTCAACCATATGTCTGGCAGTTTTCAATCCGTGATGAAGGAAATATCATCCACCTTAAAACAGGTATACCAGGCCGATTCTACTGTGATTGTACCCGGGGGCGGCACCTATGGCATGGAGGCAGTTGCGCGACAGTTCGCTACCGATAAGAAGTGTCTGGTCATTCGGAACGGCTGGTTCAGTTACCGATGGAGTCAGATTTTTGAAATGGGCAAGATTCCTGCAAGCGAAACGGTACTGAAAGCGTCGATGGTTTCTAGCGCGCCTAAGGCACCGTTTGCGCCGGCAAATATCGACCAGGTTATTAGTGTTATTCGATCAGAAAAACCTGATATGGTATTTGCGCCTCATGTTGAAACATCTGCGGGGATGATGCTTCCGGATGATTATCTCGCTGCAATTGCGGAAACAGTGCATGAGCACGGCGGCATGTTCGTGCTTGACAGCATTGCTTCAGGCGCAATATGGGTAGACATGGCGACAACAGGCGTTGACGTGTTAATCAGCGCACCGCAGAAAGGCTGGAGCGCATCTCCAAGTAGCGGATTGGTGATGTTGAGCCCTCGTGCCGCAGATAAGCTGAGCACAACGCACAGTACCAGTTTCGCTTGCGATCTCGGAAAGTGGCATCAAATCATGCAGGCATACGAAAACGGAGGCCACGCGTATCACGCCACGATGCCAACAGATGCCCTGGTTGGGTTTCGTAATGTAATGCGCGAAATCAGTGACTTCGGTTTTGATGCCGCCAAACACGCCCAGTCAGAACTCGGTCGACAGGTGCGCGAGGTGCTTAAAAGCAAGGGAATTCAAAGCGTCGCAGCTGAAGGTTTCGAAGCACCGGGTGTAGTGGTCAGCTATTCGGATGACCCTGGTATTCAGAATGGCAGTAAATTCGCTGCAGAAGGACTGCAGATCGCGGCCGGTGTTCCGCTCATGTGCGATGAGCCGGACACCTTCAGCACATTCAGACTTGGCTTGTTCGGACTCGATAAACTAAAGCATATAGATCGTTCAGTGGGCAGCCTTGAAGCAGTTATCAACCGGCTGTTTTAGAACCCTGAAAATTACTCGTAGTTGATTTCAACAACCTGTCCTACCTGAGGCAAAGGTTGATCTGTAATGACAGTCACAGAAATTTTATCGAGACCTGTGAGTGAATTAATCGCCGTTATCTGCCCAGATATCGCACCGCCGGGATAGGTGATTTTGACACCGCTGCCAGGAGCTGGAACCGCTTCTGTCTCAAGGTCCATTTCGGCGCGCACCACCGTGTTATCACTGGCAAAAATGAATGCCGGTTCGGTTCGATTGTCGACCACGATTCGCTCACCGGGATTGACGTTCCGCTTAACGACGATTCCCGCAACCGGGGCAACGATTTTTCCAAAATTAATTTGCCCAAGACTTTGCACATACTCGGCTTCACTGATCTTAAAATCCGCTTTAGCCTTGAGCACTGCGATCCTTCGAAGGTCCAGCTCTACCGTCGACAACGAACCCTCAGCATACAGCTCTTCATCGCGTTGCAATGACCGGATCTCTTCTTCCATCACCGCCTCAAGGTAATTCATTTTCGCCAGCGCTGCGTCCCTCTTGGCTTCCAGTGAGGTGGTATCTAACTGCATGAGTACGGTGCCCTGAGTCACGCGATTGCCCTCACGAACGCTGACACTCTTCACCTCACCACTGACCGCCACATCCAAATGATAGACGACATCATGCTCAATACGCCCTGCCACCGTGTCCGCTTTTGAAGGCGAAACAACTGTTGACGCAAGTAACGCGGTCACTGCAACTAGATAGCTCTTACCCGTTTTATTCAATTGTTTATTCTCATTCAAAAAATACTTCGGTTCTGCCGGCCAGCATGTCAAGCTGCTCCCAAACCAGGGCCCTTTGATACCTAACGCGTGCCGAACGAAGGAGCGCTCTGGCGACTTCAGTATTGGCGCCGCCGATCCGCACCCTGACCTCCATTTCATACTGCAAACGAACTCTATCGAGGTCAAGTTCTCTGTACAGCAGATCGGTACGCGCAGCATTGAGCTCAGTGTCCAGTTGTTCAAGTCGTTGCACTAACTTTAAAACATTAAGCCGTAGTTCATTTTCAATTAGTTTTAAGTTTGCTTCGTACTCCAAAACGGCAGCACTTTGGCGAGCGATCTCACCCTGGGTGAGCTGTGGCACAGTCAGGGGTATATCAAGATATATCGACGCGCGGAACTGATCCCGGCTGCTTCCAAGAACGCGTTCATACTCGGCTGCCTGGAAGCGGGCTCCCAGGGTCGGCCTCCTGGCTAATGACAAGCCATCAAGTCGCTGCCTTTGCGCTTCGAGCTGTAGCTTGGCAGATTTAAGTGAGGGATTGTTTAGCATGACAGACTCAAGTAATTCTTCATAGTCCGGAAGTTGCCGATTGTATTCACTCAAGTCAGGTTCGATCAGCTGGTCCGGATAAGCCGCCGGGCGATTTAACGCTAGAGCTAACCTTAAGCGACTGGCTCGTTGCTCATGCCGGGCCGCTGTGCGCTTGGCTAGAGCATCAAGATAGACCACTTCTAAAGCTCTCACCTCGACTTCGGGCAGTTCTTTGAACCGTTCCATTTGCTCTCGGGCATCGTCAAAGTTAAGAAAAGCTAGAGTCATTTCCTCGTCGATAGCGGTGTAAGCATAATCCGCAATAATGACTTCGAAAAACGCCCGCATGGCATCTAGCCTGATCGATGCACGATTAAGTGCTTCCTTTTGCCCTAAAGAATCAAGTTCGGTTTCAACTGCCCCGGAGCGCACCTGCCCCCTACCGAATGTAGTCAAAGGCTTATCCAGTATAAATAATGCGCGGCTGTCATCAACAAAATCGTCGTTTGGATCTGCCGCTTTGACAGCACCTCGAAGCTCAAGGCCTATGCCGGCTTTAAGCGCCGTATCGGCATCTACCTGCACCTGCTCAGCACCAACCTCTTGTATACGAGCACGCGTCAAAAGAAGGCCGGGGTGGTCGCCATTAAGCATCCCAAGGGCTTGGGAAAGAGTCAGTACTTCTGGAAATTCCTTACTAACTGACTGACACAGGCCAAAAGAGGCATATCCATAAATGAGCACTCCCGCTAGCAGCGAGCAGATAGATGATGGCTTGGAGGTAAATGTGAGGTGTTTCAAGAAACCCCTGTTAATACTGTTTTTTGATAGGACCTGAACAAGTGCATACAACCTAGCTGGGTTGGTTTTCCCTGCGGAATTTACTGAAGCGACTCGACTTATAGTGCCCATCCACAACAAACTGTCCCAGCAACAAAAAATCATGGGCATTCTTAAGTGCTCCCGTGTATCGGGTCACTAACTCGCCTTCTTTATCATAGAAAGCGAAAACCGGTGTCGCTCTCACGCGCATTGCTTTAAGCGCAAACTCTTTAGAAGTTACCTCCTTCCCATCAAAGTCTGTAATAAGCACGTCTCCTTCTGCATCAAGACTGAGGATTCGAAAATTTTCATGAAAGTAATCTTGTACCGCCACTCGGTTGAGTACGTTAAGCTTCATCCTACGACACCATGGGCAGTCCTTACTTTCAAACATAATCAGAACGCCAGTCTTATCTTCTTCCCTGACCAAACTTAACTCCTCGGTCAGGTCGCCGAATGACACATCGAAGAATTCATCAGCGCTGGTTGCGAGATCATTGTCCACCGATTCCACTGAATAAACTGTTGTCGAAACCATAACCAGCAGCGCGGCAGTCGCGATGATAAATTTACTTTTCATTACTTTATCGATCCTGATGTTTGAGTAATATTGTGCGGCTGGTTTAAAAAATATCTAATATACATAGGTGCGTCCGAGCCTTCAAACAATCTTATCCAGACATGCTGAACAGGGTATCGGACGCATCTTCTATTTCAAAAATCGATCATTTCAAATCCAAGATCTCCGCTACCATATGCAGTACGCTCGTCTCTAATTTTCATAGGATTCAAGCCTAGTGACCATAGCCCCACTTATAGATATTGGGAGTCAATAACTATATCCCTCTTGCATAGTTCTCATCATCATAACGATACAATACACTTTGTTCGATTACCATGAAAATAAAAAATATAAACTACATTTCAATAAGATAGTGAATTACCTACCTCTTTTTTTTAAAGTTGGAGGCAGTCCTTGCCTGATTGTCGGTGGAGGACGGATTGGCACACGCAGAGCTCGCCTGCTGCGTAATGCCGGAGCTCGAATCGACCTTGTAAGTATTAGTACTAGCGAGACTATTCGCCGCGACATCATCGAATCTGGCGGCAGAATCATCGAGAGGCCCTGGCAGTCTGACGACATCGTTAAAGAATATCGATTCGTAGTTGCCGCTACCAACAATCCTGAGGTCAATGCCGCTGTGGCGGATCAGGCAAAATTAAAAGCTATTCCTGTAAATGTAGTCACGGATTCCAGCTTATCCGACTTTTCTTTCCCGAGCGTAATTGATCGCAATCCCCTTACTATTGCGGTATCAAGCGGTAGTGCCTCACCCCTTCTCGCGCGGCTACTCGGTGAGCGTATCGATAGCTTAATTCCGGAAAGTTATGGAATGCTCGCCGCTCTGATTGGAGAGTACCGAAGCAAGGTACGTGAAAACTTTACAGCCATAGACGACAGAAAACTTTTCTGGGACAAAGCACTGCGTGGCAGTGTCGCAGAATACGTATTTTCGGGTCACCAAGACCAGGCCAGAAAGTTACTAGACTCACAACTAGAACAGCCAATCACTGAGCTCAACCAGGGCGAAGTCTACTTGATTGGCGCCGGGCCGGGAGATCCAGATCTTCTGACATTTCGCGCATACCGCTTACTGCAGCAATCTGAAGTCGTGCTCTATGACCGCCTGGTTTCACAAGAAATTCTCGACCAAATTAATCCAGATGCTGAAATGATTTATGTCGGGAAACAACGTGCAGATCACAGTGTTGCCCAAAAAGATATCAATCAACGGCTGCTGGATTATGCTGTTTCCGGAAAACGCGTTGCACGATTGAAAGGCGGTGATCCATTTATTTTTGGCCGTGGCGGTGAAGAAATTGAGCTACTCGCAAAAAACCGCATCCCATTTCAGGTAGTACCAGGAATTACCGCCGCCTCGGGTTGTGCCAGCTACAGCGGCATTCCCCTGACACATCGTGACCACGCTCAATCAGTTCGTTTTGTCACCGGGCAGCTGCAGGACGGCACGGTTAATCTGCCCTGGGACCAGCTCGTTGCGCCTGACCAGACTTTGGTGATCTATATGGGTTTGAACGGCTTGCCAATTATCTCGAAAAATTTAATCGCCCATGGGTTGAGTGCGGACACCCCAGCAGCCCTGATTGAACAGGGCACAACCTTAAATCAGAAAGTGCATATATCAACTGTTCAATGCTTGCCGGAAGTGGTCGACAAAAAATCGATCAAGCCCCCTACCCTGCTAATAGTCGGTAGCGTGGTAAACCTTCACCAGTCACTCAACTGGTTTCAAGTCGACTTGTGAAACGTCGAGCGAACCCAGGTATCCAATCAGACAACGCTGCCAAACGATTTATCCACGCTACCTGACGGAGGCTGTAAACCCGCGATGACACAGCCCTGTGCCACCGGCCCACCAGGAAACAGCTGATACAAATATCGGGTGCCTCCCTTCTGATAAAACTTTTCATCCAAAGCATCTACCAGTTCACGACGTTTGCCAAACTCATGTTTAGAAAAATACTCCTGCAATCCAGCGATCGCTTCCCAGTGGTCGTCGGTGAGCTCGATGCCACTTTGTTCCGCAGCATTGACGGCAGCCTGCATATCCCATCCATGCGGTGCATTAGGAAAGTCTGAATTTTGAAAGCTCGGCATGTTTGAATCCTCTGTCACTATTCCGTTCATGTCAAAACAATATCATAATTAGGCAGCACGAGATTGGCAAGCACCAACCAGTATTCTGGAACTATTTGAACCTGGATTACTCTCTATAAATAGAGGTCAAGTTCTTTTTTTGCGTCTATTCTCATCAGTAACCAAGTGATTAAGGTGACATCTCAAATAATTCTCTCATTGTTGGTAATCACATCGCCAGCTCTGAATGTGATTCCGGCACAAGCGGATGAGAGCAGACTTGAGCAGATCCAGCAGCGAATAGAGAAGAACTTCCCAGCGGTGGACCATATTAGCGCCGAGACTTTTCAGTCAGTCTCATCAAGCGAAGGCGTTGTGGTGTTTGACGTTAGAGAGCAAGAGGAGTACTCGATCAGCCACCTTGATAGCGCAATCAGAGTCGATCCTGATATCAGCCGCGAAGCCTTTGATAAGCTTTACGGAAAATCTCTGTCTGGAAAAACCGTGGTTTTCTATTGTTCAGTCGGTCGGCGCTCTTCGGAACTCGCGGACCGGGTTGGGGATGATCTGATTGCACATGGATCAAAAGATATTTTCAATTTGCGACACGGTATATTTGGTTGGCACAATAATCGTATGACCCTCGTTGATAATTCCAAAGATACCGATTATGTACATCCATATAATTGGTTTTGGGGCAGGCTCCTCGAGCGACGTGACATGATCCGATACGATATGGAAAACTAATCATTTCAGAATCTTCGATCTTTTTAACATGAATCCTGATCACGAAGCGCAGCAGACCGAACGACGCATTATGGCCATGATGCGTAAAGTCCTCAGCGCAGTCGCGCGTGACACCGCCCCGGGTCCGGGGAGACGAAACGCCCTGTCTGAACAGACGATTCAGGATATTCGAGAATGTATGGTTGTCATTTCCCAGCGGGAGCAGGAGCTCGCAAAACAATTAGGAAAGCAACACAAATTGAAACCTCATTTCGCGGATGAACCCGGAAAAAGCAAAATTGTCCCACTCGACTCTCTAGAAAAGAAACCGAAGCCTTAACCCGGCTTATCAGGTTCCCGTTTTTGGTGGAAGAACTCTTGGTGGCACATCACCGAACTCTAGTTCCCGGTCAGAACCGGCGCTAACGCCGTCACCGGTTTTCTCGCGCCCCCTGAATCTGCCTTGCTGCCGGATGCCCTGGTCCAGCTTTCTCTTGGCTCGGAACAGCATCTCATGAAGGTCACGATCATATGGAAGTAAGAAAGCCCGGGGTTCAAGCTGGCCTTCAACTTTAGCCCAAATATGGATCTGGCCGGCTTGTTCACGCTCCATATTGGGCTCAACGACATCTGAACTTAACAGCTCAAAAACCTCCGGTAGTGCTGTGTCTGATGGCCAGCCTTCGATCATCTCAAGTCCTTTAAAGTGCGAAATGTAGAACACCGGCAGCATCAAAAGCACCAGCAACCTGAACCATGATCTCTGGCCCCATACTAACCAGCCTGAAACCAAGAGTACAACGGGCACCGCATAAGCCAAGACGAGGATCAGTTTGCCCATGCAGGGCTGTGCTCCAATGCGTATGGCGTCAGGGTTGCTGGTAATCGGTTAAAACGCTCGGCTCCTCCATCCGAATCAATACTGAATCTCACAGCCGTCTGCTCATCGTCTACGCCCCTGAGCGTTATTGTGTCCTGGAACACAGTTTCAAATTTGGGATTGACTCGGTCTATTCTTAACACCACCGGCAGCGGATTTTTTGAATCCGCATCGTAATAGTAGAGATTAACGATATATTCACCTGCATGTTTTTTCCGGATAGTGATAATTTCCTGGTTAATCGGGTGAATTTTCTCTACCCCATCAATTACGATCACATCATTGATCTCACCGCGATCATCCCGGTCCAGATGCAGCCAACCGACCTCTTTGTTTAGATATGAAACGGTCTGATCGTCAGGCCCCCGTACCCACAGGTCTATGTCGTCTTTAAGATTCTCCGGCCAGGTTGCTGAAATAATATACTCGGCCTGTTTCTGAATGTTCGCAAGCTTTGCCTCGGGGTTGATATACAACAATGCAACTAGAAAAAGAAACGCAAAACCCAGCAGAAAGTTAAACAACAGATCGATAAATGGATCAGCGTTGAGCGCAGTTCGACTCTGATGGAGATAGAGACTAGCCATGATCCTGCTTCTCATGCCCTAAGACCGACTGCCGCACGATATCCCCTACCAAATTGTCGGCAAACCGATCAAGCACTTTGCAGTAAACACTGAGAAGCATCGATGCGCTGATACCTGTGAGCGTAGTGTAAAGCGCCACTTGCATTCCCGCGCCCATGCTGCTTAATAACTCCTGCAGGGCAGACACGTCTTCATTCTGTAGTTTGTACACCGTGCTCAACATCAGAATAAAGCCGATCACCGTGCCAATAAGACCCAACCGAATCAGAAAATCTACTGCAAACCAGCCAAGGTTATGACCTCGGTGGACTTTTTCCACCAATCTTGCATGCAATGCCTCTGCATGAAGGCCTTCGTTTTCTTCAGACTGGCGAGTCAGTGCTAAATGTTCTTGTATCCAATGTGAAGCATCAGCTGAAGCTTGATCCGAATTGAAACTATTGTCCTGATTGACTGCCCAATGCAGCAGAGCTTTCTTGTGTTTAGAGAGCTGCCACGAAGACACGCCGAGATAAAGGCAAGTCAGACTAAATAAACCGATAATCATCAAGGAGAGTCGGGTCTGATCTGAGTCGAGGATCAGTAAAAGAAAATCAAACCGCCACAATAAGTAGAAACCTAACAGTATTACACCAGTGATCGTGATCCATGCGTATATCGGCATGTTAGGATCTTGCTGAGAGTCGTTATCAAACATGTCTATTCTGTCGCAACACTATCAGCCGCGTTATCGGTATGTTCACGGTCTTAATGACCACCACGACTGCGTCCTGTGTCTTACGAGCGAAGTTTGTCTATCGCTTTTTGAATCGCCTGTTCGAGATAGAAACTGTAGTAGTCCGGCGTCATCAAACCAATCATTTTTTCAGCCAACTCGTTCTTTTTGCTATCTAAAAACAAGATTGTAGGGGTGAAGTTTGTATTGAGTTCAGCCAAAAAATCACGCGTCGAAACCGAATCTCCCATCTGATCGACGATGGTTTCTCCAGCATCGATAGAAATTTTACCGACAACAACCTTATCTTCGAGCTCACCACTGGCGAGCAAGGCTGCGAAAAATTCGCCCTCGACTCGGCGGCAGTATGGGCAATCCTCCTGATCCACCATTACCACAACGGGAATGTTGTTCTCCTGGGAATGGGCCGATACAGCCTTCCAGCTGTGAATCTTTTCCACTTTAATTCACCTTTTCAATCTTATCGCGTGTAAAACCTAAACGGGCGTTGTCTTGTGACAACGCCCGCAATCCTGCAACAAGGAAAAACAGATAGTGTCGTCGCTACTGAGGAACCCGTGATTGCCAAAGTGTCGATTCGCGCGCTTCCTGTTCGATTGCGTCCGCTGATTCTTCATGGGCCTTTGCAACCAGTTTCATTGCTGCTTCGGTATTCCCGGCTTCAGCCTCCGTCTTAGCTTTCTTCAGCATTTTGGAGGTATCGCGCCACTCATAGCCAACTGCTGCCGCCTCCTGCCGCTTTGCGTCAGCAGCGTCCCAGGCCGCCGCAAATTCATCCCCAGCCGCCGGATCAGTGCTCGCTTCATTAGTAGCCGTTGCACAGCCCGATATAAGTATCAGGGTCGAAAACAATCCTGCCAGTGTCATTTTGATCATTTGTAGAGCCTCACTTTCTGGCACCAGGCCCATTGAAGGCCAGGCCGTTACTCATATAAGTCAGAAAATATTCGAGTTCACGATAGATCTGACTCTGGGATTTAAACGATGCGGCACGCACCTGACGATTACAACCGCCAAAGCGTCGGTGCAGCGTGCCCATTCCACCCCACTTGGAGCGATAAACCGGAAAATGAGAAGTATGACCTAACGCCGGGCTCAGTTTGTCTGCACGAACCAGATTACCGGATCCCCCGCCATGACAATCAAAGCAGGAGAAATTAAGCTGCCCGCGCTTACGATAGTAAAACTCCTTGCCACGCTCGTAAGCCGCCAGTGCATCGGGATCGTCCGGCACCACCACTTCGATTAGTTGACCGCGCGAGAGGAAGGACATGTAAGCTGAAATGTCGGCCATTTTACCCTTGCTGTATTTAATCGGCTCCTCGCCATTGGCTTCACGGCATTCATTAATGGCTAACTCCATCGTTATCACTTCTTTGCGATCGGCATCCCAGTAGGGGTACATACCGCGCACAGCGCCGCCATTTTCAAAACAGTCTCCATAGCCTTTGCCATTCGCGAATGGTTTTTCAAACTCGGCTTTACCAGCATCAATAGAGAGCTCGTAGGGAGCAAATTCCTCGATCTCTACCCATTGCTCTCTGGATGCCGCATCGATCGAATAAACGCCATTTATAAAATCATCTTTTGGGGTGTCTTTAAACCGGTCTGTGAAATATTTTTCAAAGGCGGCCCGGTCGCTTTCGGGGCTGGCCTGTAACGCCAGCCCACCAAACGCCATGAGTGTCGCTGTCATCGCAACGATTAGTTTTCTCATGCTTCGCTCCTGTTGGTGTTGTCTATATTGAAGCCTGTAAATCTACTTGACCACAGCCTCGCCTGAATCGGTTTCGCCTTTGTTGTCTACCGATGAAATCTGAATAGTATCGCCGGCTTTAGGACCGGAAACGGTGAAGGCCAAATATGGATTTTTTGAAATCGCCGGCCCCATATTGCATTGAAATATCGGATTACCGTTATGCGAACAAACTACTTCGGTAATATGGTGCGCTGGAATAACCTCTCCAGTCTTTGAATCTTTACGCAGACCGGTTTCCATATTGTGTTTCATGAGGGCTTTAACCTCAACCGCATCGCCCTGCATCTTCGCTTTACATTTTATTGCCATGTCTATTTCCTCTTTTAACCGCCGCAGCCGCCAATAGTAACCTTAACTTCGCTGCTGGTCGCCGTATAGAGCTTACCCTCAGCACGCACCAACGCAATTAGTTGCGATGTCTTACCCATCTTGATTCGAGTACCAACATTGGGTTTTCCGGGATTCATCATTTCAAAGGTGGCAGTAAGCGGTGACGGATTATTAGCTACCATAATTGCTACGCTGTCTGCATTCGCGATATCCGCCTCTAATGATATCGGCACGACGGCACCGTTTTCAGCGATATCAGGCGCCTTAAAGGTAATGGCATCGCTTGCTTCCGCGCCATTTGTCCCGTAAAGGGCTTCGGCAACAGCATCAGTGGTCTCAGCATCAAACGCGTTCTTTGGCCATGCGGCGAAAACAGAAAGCGGAAGTGCGCCAAGGCTGACGCCTGCACCGAGGCCGGATAAAGTAACCAGCGACTTATTAAATTCTCGTCTGTTCATCGGGTTGGTATTTCACTCCTAAAGGGTTAACAGGTACTCAACAATTGAATCAATTTCATCATCCGAGAGAATATTGTGTACTCCGAATGGGGGCATGATGGTGTTGGGATTTCGTTCAAGCGGGTTGGCGATCTGCGCTCTGAGAACCGCTTTGTCAGGAAACCTGCCCTGCATTGCCATGAGTGGCGGGCCCTGGTTCCCAGGTAGGCTGCCATCATCGATTGCATGGCACGCGAGGCAATTCCCTTTTTTCCTATCAAATGCGACTTCCTTGCCTTTCTTGATCGTCGCTTCGTCTGCATATGCTGAAGTAAAAGCTGCAGGTGACAGCACTAATGCAGACAGTAGAAGCACGATCACAGAAGTTCTATTTATCATTCAGTTATCCTCCAAAATTGGCGTATCGGTACAGCGATCGAGAGTGCTTTTTTTTCCAAAACACAAGTAAATATAATTTATATTTATCGAATGTACAACATATTCCCCTGAAGCCTATCGGACACGAAGCTATTAATATTCTTATATAAAACAATTTGATAGGACTACTAATATCACCTATGGGCTAACCAATCCACGGCGCATATACAATCAGAGCAGGAACTGAGATACACTATCAAATCGCGTAAACTCAACCCATTCATATGCCTGCATCCGCTTCCGCCGCAGTCACATTTTCTCCCGATACCAGATCGGAGCTTAGAGCATTGAAAAATGCAGCGGGTGAGGCCGCAGATTTGCTCAAGAGCCTCGCCAATGACCATCGCCTGCTTATTCTCTGCATGCTGTCAGAGAAAGAAATGTCTGTTAAAGAAATCAGTCGACACGTCGATCTGGATCAGTCACCACTGTCGCAGCATCTTGCAAAACTCAGGGCAGAAGGATTAGTTAAAGCCAGAAAGGAAGCTCAGCACGTCTATTATTCGCTATACAGCCCTGAAGCAAGAACCGTCATCGAAACGCTGTATGACCTTTATTGCACACCAAGACACAAGCCGCGCAGAAACTAAAACACGACGCGAAGGATTAAAGATAGATCTTGAGCACTTAGTTATATAAGTCGCCATCGAATCCTTCGATCTACAATTTCGATCTATGATTTAGGGCTGTTCCAGTCTGACATTGGAAAAGCTGCCGAGCGCTAAAATCGCCAGGTACTTCACGGCCAGATCTGATAGAGATACCGTGTCATCTTATCAACCTTGATCGCGGGCACGAACTCTTCCTCCGCCTCCTTGATCAAACCTTGCGCGATGAAGCCGTTGCCTTCGGACTCATACAGATCGAGCAAATCGACAGCCGCCTGATAATTACGTTGCCAGAACGTCATGTTCTTTACCGTGTAGTCGTGGGCCTCGTAACGAAGGCCGAGGTTAGCAAGCACCTGGCCAAGCTCGGTTTTTTTGGCTGGTATCTGGCCAGGCGGATCTTCGTCCCAAGGGCCTTGCATCATGAAGACGCAGATCTGGCCGCTGGGTTTCACCGCTTCGACTAGCTTTGCCATCGTGGTCTGGAGGTCGACCGCCCAGTAAAGTGTATCGAGCGACATGATTGCGTCAAAGGAGTTCGGTTCGAGATCAAGAGCATTCATATCACCCTGGATGAAGCTCAACTGGCCCCGTTTTTCCATAGTTCGCTCCAGTGCGACTTTGACGGCTTCTGGCGCATATTCCAGCCCGACCGCCTGGGCGCCAGTGATATCAGAGACATACTCCGTAATCATGCCGGCTCCGCAGCCGAGATCGAGTAGCCTCTCGCCCTGGCCAAGATCGAGCCTCGCGATCACATCGTCGAGCGCCTCCATATTGACCATTCCGTCCTGGCAAAGATCCTTGCCGAAAACCCGTTCGCAAAGTAACGTATGGGCTTTACTCTCGAAGGCTGCTTTCCAAAACCGCTGATAGTGATAGTACATGCGATCCGGCCGTTCCTCGTCACAGTGTTCGGCTTTCGGCCGACCCGCGTCGGTGAGTCGGTAGCAGCTATCGTCGCCTTCTATCAGACCGTTGTCGGTGAGCGCCATAATAGCCGTGGACCAGTCTTCCTTATAGATCCAGTAACGTTCGTCGCCGTTCCCCTCGAGCAATGCGCGGTTACTCGAACCGTTTTCCGATTCCGTCGCATACAGTACAGCAAGAAACTGCATTTCTGCTTCGTTGAGCGCCATTCAATCTTTCCTCGTATCTGTGATTGGGTATGTTAGGGCTGATCGCAATTTGGCGCAACTGAACGTCCGAGTTGGATCGAGCACGCACTGGTTTGGAATCTCCGCATGGCCGTTGTGAGTACTATGGACCAGCCCTGTTTAAGTGGACACATTTAAACGTCTTAGAATGAAAAGGCAGGAAATGTGTGATGACAAAGACAAAAGACTAAAGACAAAAACTAGAGACAAAGAAGTACAGACGTCATAGTCCAAAATTCAAACGAGAAGCGTTGAAGCCAGCCAGTGGAGATGGCATAACGGATAAACAGATCTGCGGGGAACTGGGAATCAGCAGTCGTCAACTAGGTCGCTGGCGAGAACAGTTGCGGTTACTTGGCAATGATGCGACGGGGAGCGGCCCTTAGGCAATTGACGAAAGGAGATCCTCGTTTCTCATATTTCAGACGAGCGGGGTTGTTAAACAAATGCGTGAGTTACCGAGCGGCCCCGTGCAGGATTGTTGGTCACCATCGCCTGCAGACCTTTCCAGGCTGAAAAAGACGGCCGATAGACATGCTCTACCCTGGCGAATCCCGCGGACTGAAGCGCACAATTAATCCAAGGTAGAGTGGCGGCACCAGCAATCCCCCAAGGCCAGTTCGTGTCCATCGCTTCCTCGTCCCCCGGGAAAAACATGATCATGGGAACGTTACGGTGAAACGCGGGAATCAGAGTCACGGTTTCCAGGATAAGCTGACCCTGTGTCACCCCCCTGATCTTCTCGAGGGCTACCAGAGGGTAACGGCAGTGGTATAGAACACCTGCACACAGCACAAGATCAAATTTACCTAATACATCTGGGCAAAGATCGTGTACGTCCATGCGAAAATGTCGGATGCCACTGTTTCGCACCTTCATAACGAATTTAAATTTTTCGTACTCGAACTCATCCCAGATATCAACCGCGACCACCTCGGCGCCGCGCCGCTCCATTTCGAGGGCGAAGAAGCCATCCCAGGTACCGATATCAAGCACGCGTTTGCCAGTTAAATCCTGCGGAATCTGAAACAGGCGCAGCCGTCTGGCGAATCGTTTCTGGAGCTTGACTGAACCGGTATTGATGCCCTGGCCAAGATCAACGGGAGAATGCCATTGAGGACCAAGCCGGACCACCTCAGACTTTAGCCGTTCGGTATCAAACGGGTTGTCCTGGCCAGCAACATGCTGGACTACCTGGGGATGTTGGCCAACTGAATCCTGAGTCAAGGTACTTACACTGGTCTATTCTTGTGGTCAGCGACTTTAACCCATAGATAGATAGTGATGAAGTTAGAATCGTAAAATTTTACTCGGATTAGCCGAAAAGTAATGCTTTTTGTAACCTTGTTTAAGTCACTGAAAACTTTACCGCGGCCGTGGACGACATTGAAAGGCTGCAATATTCATCGCCGCCTTGCGTAATTACCCAGATGTGAATCCGCCGCAACAGAGAAATGACTCAGTTAGCCATGGTCCAAGGGAATCATGTGCAGTCTTATCTGGAACATTTTATTCTGAAAACACCGGGCCAGAGGATGCAGCAACTCTGCTTACATGCAGATAGTTTAGTATTTTCACCTCTATTATTTATAACTTGCTCCAAGGTCGGCTCTGGTCAAGTAGCACCCGTTCGTTCTGAGCACACGAATAACGGCTTCGAGCACAATAGCAGAACTTTTTCAAAAGTAAAAAACGCCTGTTCTCGAAAGAGCAGTCAAAATTCCAGTTCAGCAAGTCGACAGGAAATTACCGAACCGTAAAAGAACTAACGGCGCAATTCTCTCTAGTGGAGAGTGGTTTTACCACAGCACTGCTTGTATTTCTTTCCGGATCCGCAAGGACAGGGCGCATTTCGACTGATTTTTGGGCCCTCTCGACGATAGGTCTTGCCTGCGGCTTTCGCGTGAGCTTCCATCTTCCGGTGCGATTTAAAGTACTCATAAACCTGTTTGGTTCCGACTGCTAACCCTGCTAAAAGAAGCTCGCGTCGATCCTCGTCAATAGCTTCTTGAAAAGGACGCATTTCAGGGTCTGGATTCTGTTCGTGGGCCAGTGCGAATATCGGTACCATAGCTCCACCATGTTCTTCGTCGTCTAGTAATTCCATCCAGTCCGCTGGGTGAAAATCCATACCTCGGACAAACCCCTTCGCCCAATCGTTGCCCAAGGCAACACCGTTACTATCCTCCATTAATATGGGCAGATAAATATCGTCGCTTTGGAGGGTATGGGCAATATGGTTCCAGTGGGCCATGAGTAAAGTCAAGAATCGTTCGGCCTGCTCCTGGCTCTCATAAGCCTCATCTTCACCCCCCAGGACCACAGGCACATACTGGCTTGGCAAGACAAGCTTTGGCGCACAAAGCAACGAAGCGAAAAATCCATCAACCATTTCTAGATTCATGGCATCTACGCTTTCCAAACTATCCAACACCAATTCGAGGAAATCGTAATCTTCGTCGCTCAAAGCCTCAAGATCGGGTTGTGGTATGGGCAAATAAGCGGGCGACGACTGCGCCGTTTCTAGGAGCGATGCAATCCTCTTGCTGTAGCACTCAAGCTCGAAATCGTCGAGCTCAATACCGAACGCCTGCTGCAAGACCATAGTAACCGCCTTTTTTACTGTGTCTCCATGGAGGTTCATCGCCCACAAGATATCCTGGGCCTCGGTCTTGTAGTCATTGAGATCTTCCACGGTAGCTGCCCGAGCACCCAGAGGATTCCATTCGCTTAGAATTCTACTAATTTCCAGCACCTTATCGTCTTTGGTCACTTGTCTCGCTCCTGCCTGGTTACGACTCCTGAAATTCACCTACGTGATGTTCCTGCAGTACCCATGTATTCACCACGGTTCCATTTGTCTGCTGTTAGTTGTTTGAGTTCTCCATAGTAGAGATCGTTGCGTCGGTCACTGGCCTCACTCTGCATCCGTTCAAACATAAAGTTGACCAGGATGCTGGCGATAGCGTGTATCGCGTTGTGCCGATCGAGTCCTTCATTGAGCAGCCTGCCGATCGTTGCCGCGACAGGTGTCTTGCCCCCCAAAGTGTTCTGATTCTCGATGACGACATGCATAAGAGCATGAGTGTATATCATGAGTGTATATATCGGGCAGGTCGACGCGGGCCCCTCGATGATAATCGATCACCGTATCTAGGCGTTGATCTTCATCCAGTGACCCCCACTGTTCCGGATCGACATCAAGCATCGGATCGCACTAAGGAATACCATTAAAAACACTGCGCCTCTTTTACGTGGTGAATGACCCAATTAGCCCCTCGTTGTCGTTAACCAGAAGATGCAAACACACGAAATTTGGGAGGAAACCGCTAAATCATGCACCTATATGATACAAACACTAGGCGACTGAACTCCGCGCTTTGTCGTCTTGAACGACCGCCATCTAAAAAGCTGACCTTCATCAAAACTGTCGATTAGGCTGGAAATCTCCAAAGCGGCTCTTAGAGCCAAGAGCATTTAACTGCGGCTATCGGCCGTGCTCGTGAGTGGTGTCTCAATCGTTCGCAAAGCAATTGGCCGTTACGTTTTCATGCCGGTAAAATTCAACGCAAGGTACTGTTAAACTCTTTTCAACAACATTACGAGAGGTGAGTCGGAGATGGCATACTACGATTTGGGAACGTACTCGCGAAAAGTCTCGACAAGTTCCGATGATGCACAACGCTGGTTCGATCGCGGCCTTGTCTGGACTTACTCCTACAACCACGAACAAGCTATCGAATGCTTTCAGAGGGCGCTGAAGCACGACCCCGACTGCGCCATGGCTCATTGGGGCGTCGCCTACGCAGTCGGCCCGAATTACAATTTCGAATGGTGGATGATGGATCCAACCACCAAGACCGACGCCCTTGGTATGGCCTATGACAGCACCCAGGCCGCTCTCACGCTAGTCAATACAGTCACCCCTGCTGAACGCGCCCTGATTGAGTCCCTTCCGGCTCGTTACCCACAGCGAGAGCCGATCGATGATCAGGCGCCCTGGAACGATGACTTTGCCGCAGCGATGAAGAGGGCTTACGAAGACCTTCCTGACGACACCGAGGTCGCAACGGTCTATGCCGAAGCAATTCTCAACCAGACCCCCTGGAAGATGTGGGACATCTGGAACAACTCGGTCGCCAAGGGCGCCGGCACGATTGAAGCGCAGACGGTGCTGGAAAGGTTCGTCGACACCCCCGAGGGTCGCGTCCACCCCGGCATCCTTCACCTCTATGTCCACCTGATGGAAATGTCGCCGACCCCGGAAAAGGCACTCACAGCTGGTGACCGCCTGCGCGAGCTGGTGCCTGACGCCGGCCACTTGATTCACATGCCGACCCATATTGACATTCAGTGCGGTGAATACCGTGACGCACTACACTGGAACCAGAAAGGGATCGAGGCTGACCTGAAGATCGCTGAGCGCGAAGGGCGGATGAACTTCTACACCGCCTATCGCGTCCACAATTATCATTTCGCCATCTACGGTGCAATGTTTCTCGGGCAGTACGAACCGGCCATGGCTGCAGCAAAAGAGATGATCACTGAGATTCCAGTAGAGTTGTTGAAGCAGGAGAGTCCGCCCATGGCTGATTTTCTGGAGGGCTATATTTCCATGAAGACCCATGTGCAGATTCGGTTCGGCCGTTGGCGTGACATTATCGCTGAGCCGCTGCCCCAGGATCAGAGCCTTTACTGCCACACCACTGCGTCGCTGCACTACGCAAAAGCCGTGGCCCACGCCGCATTGAGTGAAGTGGCGGAGTCGGAAGCGGAGCGAGTGAAGTTCTTTGAGGCACGTGCCAACGTGGCCGACAGCCGCTATATCCACAATAACCGCTGTATCGACCTGCTCGATGTAGCGGAGCAAATGCTGGACGGCGAATTGGAGTACCGGAAGGGGAACTACGACATCGCCTTCTCCCATCTCCAAAAAGCAGTTGAGCTGGAAGATGCACTGCCCTATGACGAGCCCTGGGGCTGGATACAGCCCGTCCGCCATGCGCTCGGCGCCCTGACGCTGGAACAAGGCCGAGTCGAACAGGCCGAACGGGCCTATCGTGAGGATCTCGGCCTCGCCGGCGATCTACCTCGCGCCTGCATCCATCCGAGCAACATCTGGGGTCTCAAGGGCCTCGACGAATGCCTCCGCCGACGTGGAGCCGGCGACACGTCTGAGGCGAAAATGATCGGTCAGCACCTCGAACTAGCCGCAGCCCGGTCCGACCTGCCGGTGGGCGCCTCCTGTCACTGCGCCCGGGCCGCGATGCAGGCAATCGTGGCAGAATAGGCGCGCGACCCACCGGCCAGGCGCTGCCCTCGCTGAGTGCGCTGCCTAGTTATTGCACCCTGAAGTGTCAATCCGCTTCGGGCAACCAGCACTCCTCTATTTCTGCAAGCCGAAGGCCGGCAAAGAGTGGCAACTTCTTGAACGGCTTGTATCGAGGAATCGAGAGGAATCGAGATTTATCGAAAAAGCTGACGTTCACTAGGATTTGTCGGAAGCCCGGGTTTGCTCCTGAGCTGCCTTCGGCCGATTCATTCAGTTACAACCGAAATTTACCCGAAGCAGGTATTTTTCACGCTGTGATTATGTGGCTAGACTTGATAGCTTGACCTCTTTCACACGCGCCGCTTATCTGCATGGCACATATCGGTTATTCTTTCTATACGTATTTGACAATACCGCGGAACCAATAGTGGCAACTCGGATTCGGTTCGCTATTATTATCTACCCATCCGAAGTGGTGTTTATTGCTCAGTGTTTTCCTTGATTTCTCGCAGCAGTTCAGTCATCTCGATAAACTCAGCATTGTAATTGGTGTTTTCCGTGTACTCGTTGATGTATAGCATCGTCTGCTCAAAATACTCCCCGATAATAGGCAGGTCAACCAGTTTGGCCAGTATCCAGATCGCGATCCCCAACACCAATGTTGCCCCTACGGTCATGCCAAATCCACGGGCCATACCGGCCTTGAAGTTGACCCACATTAGGCGCTTACCCGACTGCAGGTATTGCAGATAATCGATGACCCCGGCAGCCTCGAATGCTTTAATCACTTCCTTGTCGGTTGATGTTTTTGGTTTTGGCACTTTTGTTTATACTCTTTTACTTTAATAGCACTATATTGATTCACTATCCAATCATCAAGGGGACCAAGTGATAATTGTGATCGATCAGGATAATGCGTGTGATTATTCTAAAGCCGTGACTTCGGTATTCTCCGTCACGAATATCATGAGATTGAACGACCATTCGCTCCCCTTTACACGATCCGCAACCTAAAATTAATGGCTTGTTGTTTTAATATAATTGATATCGCCGATGGATAAATGTTGCCACGTTAAACACCCAATTGAGATGGGACCACGCACATCTTCCTAGAATCCTTGAAATGCATGGCCAGGTTAGCTGCCATTATGTCCAAGCCAAGAGTCAGCTTGACCCGGTTCCATTGTGTGTTTGCGCCGAACACCACCTTGAGTAAACAGAGTGCGCCAAAAGCCTGTTGTAATTGATCCGCGGAAACTGAAACAAGGCGAGAACTGAAGTCAGAGTAGAAATTGCCCAACGTCTGTTTTGGGCAAGGAGCTGCTTTCTGTTTCTGAAAGCCGAGGGTAGGCAGAGTATTAATTTGCTCTCCCTCGAGATTTTTTGAGCGGCTGGTATCGGCTAAGCCGACGTTCGCAAAAATGGAACAAACGGCTTAGTGTGCTCCGGAGCCGACTTTGGCGGATTCGCATAGTAACTCCGGAATTTGCAAAGAGCGGACAAGCAGGTAATGAGGAAACTAATATGGCTTACTCTTATGCATGTGCTGATTGTGAAGGCATGGAATCTTGCCCTGGAAAAGTTGTCGCTGAAACTGAGAACGAACTATGGCAACTCCTAGCGTTACACGCGAAATTGGCCCATGATGAGAATGCAAGTGCATGGGATGATAAAACCCGAACCTACCTTAAGACGCTTGTTAAAGTCGTCTAAGGCTGTATGCCAGGTACAAACATTCGTCCCGGCTAGAGATTAACTATTGTGACACCCATTTCAGAGTCGTGGATGAAAATCAATCCAATTAAACCTCCAACCGACATTCGCCTGCCCAGATGATCGTCCCTCCCGAATACTCCAGTCATCCCGCGGTTTAACCGCGGGACCCGTGGACGGAGAGAAAGCATTATTGCTCGGCCATTTTGATTCCTTCTAGTCGTCCAGCGGCAACTCGCTAGGTACACCGTGGACCACGTCCTGGTCGTTGCGAAGATCCAGGCTCGCGGGGTCGGTCAGGGCTTGCAGGAAGTCGATAATTAGATCCACCTGTTTCGGACTGTAAGCGAACGCTTCAAGCTCATTGTGATCGGCGATGAATTCGACGATACCGGGGTCGTCCATGGCCCGGTAATTTTCAATATCCAGGGTAGGGTGGGTTGGTAGAACCGCCTGCCGGTTGCCATTGTAGTCACGCAGCGCTTGTACAGCGTTGAGATGGTGCTCCACTACTGCACGCAACGAATTATAGGCGCCGCTATGGCTGTATGGGGCGTTCAGGGCGACGTTTCGCAGGGATGGCGTGCGGAATTTCAGGGTGTCGTCTGCATCCCCCGTCACCTGTTCGCGACCATAGTCCTCGTAACCTTCGAGTCCGCTATCCCGCCCTGATCCGATCTGTG
>JAHEGU010000113.1 GCA_024644945.1 Gammaproteobacteria bacterium
ATTGACGACGGTTCGTGTTCCGCAGATAGAAATGGGGAAAACGGCGGCGAAACAATTATTGAAACTTTTGGCGAACGATTCAGAAGTTTGTAGTATTGAATTTGAAACTCAGATAATCATGCGGGATTCGTTAATTCGATTCTCGGCCGAGTCGAAATAAGTTACGCGCTCCTTACTCAGAATAAAGCATATTTGCTAGATAATACCTAACGCAATATGTGATCAGCATTGTTCAATCTCTAGCTTTTAAGTAAGTAGTTTGATCTCTTTAGCTTGTAATCCGGTTTCAATACCAGGATATTTTTAGTTTCGTCCATTCTTAGACTAACCCAAGATTGATTAGGCTAGCGACAATTGATGATTTGATATTGGTACCCGGAGCTATCCCGTCAATTGACAACGGGCATCCGGTTAAGCCGAAAACGGAGCGAATTTCTGCTGCCGTCTGGGACTCTCGCTTCACCATCGATGATGCCATCATCGATTCTTCCAATGAATTCTACCGGTAACTCTTTAACCTTTTTACGCCCAAACAGCGGTCGATGGTTACTATACTGGGTCAGTTGACCTTCCATCTGAAAGCCTCCGTCGTCAAGTTTGTAAGTTCCCGCAGTAAAATGCTTTGAGCTCGCGCTGCGAAACTCGCCGTCCTGAATAAATGCGGTAGAAAAGCGTTCCCATCCGTACAGGCCCAGCATGTCTACCCTGTAAATACCTTCGATTTGTTTCATTTCTGTTCTCCTAGTTAGTTTAATTCGTAAAGTGGCTGTCGCCGGTGCGACACCGTGCCTATCGCGGCCATTTGATAGATAGTCCACTAAGGCAAGTTTATTTATGGGGGCTTAAGTTAGAATAAAAATTCGAATAATATTAAACAATAATTCGAAAAAATCTAAATGAAAGTATGGGAAAAATTAACTCCTATTTACAATGATCCTGCAGAAATCCGTGGATTTCTCCCCGAATTTGCGGAACATGGAATCCCAGACTTCTTATTTGCTGATATTGATCACTCTTGTTCGGGGGTGGCCACCGATTTTTCTGGGCGGTAAGATCACTTGAAGTCCCGTTGTACGCCCAGCAAGGAGCGACGGGTGAGCCGCTGGGAGCATGAAGAAATCCTTGAACTGGCACAACAACGATTGGATCAGAATCCTGGCATCATGCTCAAGCGGAAACAGACCGTGATAACGTAAATTATCTTTCGCACAATTATTGAGGCGGTGGTCCTCAAGTTGTAAGTTTTAGGTTGCTTAAATCTGAAACCGTCACAAGAGGACACCACCATGAAAGAAGATAACATGAAGCCCCTGGGTAAAGTAATCCGCATCGATGAAAGCGAAATGCGAGGACACCTGGACAAGCTGGTCCGAGGTACTGTGGAAGAGACTCTGAACGCCATGCTGGACGCCGAAGCCGATGAGATGTGCCAGGCCCAGCGTTATGAGCGCTCCGCCGATCGGATTGATACCCGGGCCGGCAGCTACACCCGTACCCTCCATACAAAGGCAGGAGAGGTATCCATCAAAGTCCCGAAGCTGCGTAAACAGACCTTTGAGACGGCGATTATCGAGCGTTACCGCCGCCGCGATATCTCGATTGAGGAAGCCATTGTGCAGATGTATCTGGCCGGGGTGTCGGTTAGGCGAGTAGAGGATATCACCGAGGCCTTGTGGGGCACGCGAGTCTCTTCAGGCACCGTATCGAATCTCAATAAGAAGGTCTATGCGCACATAGAACGCTGGCGGACCCAGAAGATCGAAGGGGAATACGCGTATATCTATCTGGACGGCATCGTACTGAAGCGGAGCTGGGGCGGTGAAGTGAAGAATGTTTCCGTACTGGCGGCCATTGGCGTGGATCAAGATGGCTATCGACGGATACTGGGTGTCTGTGAGGGACACAAAGAGGATAAGGCGGGCTGGCTTAGTTTTATCAAGGATCTGAAGAAACGCGGTCTGACAGGTGTTAGGCTGATTATCTCGGATGCTTGTCTGGGCCTCAGAGAATCGGTTTCAGAAGTCTTCCCGGAAGCGGACTGGCAGCGTTGTGCGGTGCATTTTTACCGGAATGTGTTCTCCCACGTGCCGTCGAGGAAGGTGCGGGAGGTCTCTGCGATGCTGAAAGCGATCCATGCCCAGGAGAGCCGGGAATCAGCCAGCAAAAAAGCCAAAGATGTGATCAACAAGCTGAAGGCGATGAAGTTGAAAAAGGCCTCAGAGCTCGTGGAAACCAGTATTGATGAAACCCTGACGTACTATCGATATCCATCTCAGCATTGGCTGAAACTGAAGACCAATAATCCGATGGAAAGATTGATGAAAGAGGCCAGGAGAAGAACCAAGGTTGTGGGTGCCTTCCCTGATGGTCACTCAGCCCTAATGCTGGTTGCAGCAAGACTCAGACATGTGTCCGCGACGAACTGGGGCACACGGAAATATATGAATATGAATTTATTAAAAGAACAGGATAAAGAACACGAATATGCCGCAGCTTAAAACTGAAACTTGAGACCGCTGCCCAATAGAAAGTGCGAAAGAATATTGACACTACCTTATTCCCTAAATACAAGTCCAAGTTTATAACTGATCGTTCCCTCTCAGCCTGTAGCATTAGAGTCCCTGTTGACCCTAATCAATTCGTGGGACCAATCCTTATGATTAAGTGGTAGACATGGATTTCAGAATCCGAGCATTTCACTCGTTTACTACAGCTTCAATATATAGGTGTCCTCGTGAACAAAATCACATTTTTAGCAACACTGTTGATTGCCGCGCTTTGCATGCCCACCCTTCAGAGCCCTGCTGAGGCAGCAGAATTTCGAAGCGGCACAACGGTAACTATTGGCCCTGATGAAGTCCTGAACGGTGATGTTTACGCAGTTGGGGGCCGGATAGTCATAGACGGGATAATAAATGGCGACTTGCTTGCTGCCGGAGAAAAAATCGACGTCAATGGCGCTGTTAATGGTGATTTGATTGTCGCCGGAAGAGCGATCGCGATAAACGGGGATGTGGAAGATGATATCCGTGCCGCCGGTAGTGCACTGCGATTTGGGTCGTCTATAGGAGGAGATTTAATAGTAGCCGGTGATCAGGTCGAAATTGTGCCTGACTCGGTGATTAGAGAAGACCTGGTTGCGCGCGCAAATAGACTGATCGTCAGCGGTGATGTGGAAGGCAACCTTGATCTTAGTGTTACTGAAGCCAGCATCGAGGGAAACGTGCAGGGCAATGTTGAAGCAACCGTAGAGGAGAGTCTGATGCTCGGCCCTGAGTCCAGCATAGGAGGAGAGCTTAACTACACTAGCCAGGACGATGTAACCATGCAGCCAGGCGCTGAGGTATCTGGAGACGTAGCAAAACAGGTGCCGATGATTGAAATATTTGGCAAGGAATATCCGATTTCATTTTTTATTCAAATAGTGAGCAAGATCATATCGCAGGCCAAGTGGTTCATCGGCACGCTGTTCGTAGGCCTGATCCTTATCTGGCTGTTCCCCGCAACAATTCGAAATGTTGTGGCAACACTTTCTGAGTCTCCAATTAAGAGTCTGGGCATTGGGGTGCTTATATTCCCTATAGTGCCCATAGTGCTTCTATTCACCATGATCATCGCTCTTTCCATTATCGGTTTTTCCGGGTTTCCGATGGTAGCCATACCGGCGACGGTGTATGGCGCGCTAGTGCTGCTTGCAAAACCGACCATAGCTATGGCGCTTGGCAGGTATGTTTCAAGAATCTTCACCAAACAGGAGAATTTCAGACCAAGAAGCGCCTTGGTCATTGGTGCGGCGATTCTGGCTGGAATTGGCTTGTTCCCTTACGCTGACTCTGTAGCGGGATGGCTAGCGTTGATTCTAGGATTCGGTATGTGGCTGCTCTTCTTCTACCGCAACTATCGCGAAGCAAGAGTGACTCAGCGTGCATAAGTTTCCACTTTCACAGAGTTTGGGGTCAGTGTAAAAACTCTTCAGTTTCGGAGGAGATGCAAACCAACTAAAGCAACTATAGGGGTCGAAGGTATAAAATCAGATTTGAAATCCAGTGCACTTTTTCCATAAGCAGAGATTTGAAGATGAGCGAATCAGACCCGACGGACAAAAAGATTAGCAAAGTCCAGTGGAGTGTCACTGCACAAACTGGTGTATTGACGGATGTACTGTTAGGTAAGCCAGATTATTTTCGCTGGGTGCCACTGAATTCGATTTCCGCCGTTAATCAGGCCAATCAGGAACAAATGGGCTATCGCTTTGATAAACAGAAGGCCATGCAACAGCACCAGAGCATGGTCGAAGCCTATGAACGTAACGGCGTTCGTTGTCACTTTGCAGAAGGAGATGAAGGTCTTCCGAGTAGCGTATTTACTCGAGACTCCAGTTTTATGACCCCCTGGGGCGCTGTGATCGCGAGTGTACAAACGCCGCCACGGAGACAAGATTATTCCGTGGTGTCCGAGTTTTATCCCAAGGCAGATATTCCAATCTGGAAATGGATTACCGCCGACCATTTTGAAGGCGGGGATTTTGTCATCGTTAAACCTGGGGTAGCGTTACTTGGCTGGGCAGGTGACCGTTCTACCAAGATTGGCGCTGAGCAGGTTGCTCAGTGGTTGAATCACAAGGGATGGGAAGCATTTATCTTACCGATACCTCCCCAGTTTGTTCATATGGATGCGGTTGTACTCATGCTGGAGGAAAACCTTGCGCTCGTATGCGAGGACGCACTGCCAAAATACGCCATAGAGTGGCTAGACCGACAG
>JAHEGU010000114.1 GCA_024644945.1 Gammaproteobacteria bacterium
ATCAATGAAGCGGGTGTTCGCGTCGAACCCATCAAATCCGGTACTGCCTCGGTACTGGAAAAAGTTGCTGAGACAATTGGCAAGGCCGCCACTGGAAAAAGCGATAGTTCGCCTGACTAACTTGCAATCGTTGCTATGCTGACTGGCGTGGTGATAGTCCTGCTGGCACTCTTCGTCTTACTGGCGATTCCGGTCACGTTGACCTATCAGGTGTCCTGGCGACAGACGTTTCAAGGCGATATAACACTGCAATGGCTGTTTGGCCTGGTTCGCCTGCAGCTTCCATTGCGTCAGCCAAAAACACCCTCTGCCAGTGCAAAAAAAGTTGCTCGGAGCAACCGCAAAAAATTAGCATCCGATAGAAAATCGAACCCCGTTGCGGCCATTCGGCAAAAATCATTTCGTCAACGCATGATCAAATTTACTCGTGACTTCTGGCATGCGATCCAGAAGCATAATTTAACACTGCGCATCCGTATCGGTCTGGGTGATCCAGCCGATACCGGACAAATGTGGGCCATCATTGGACCTGTGTCGGGAATACTCGCCGCTATTGAAGAAGCATCGATCGAAATCGAACCGGAATTTATCGATTCTGTTTTTGAACTGGACAGCAGTGGAAATATACGGATTATCCCATTGCAAATGATCTATCTCGCTTTCGGACTACTGCTGTCACCTGCTATCTGGCAAGGCATAAAACAAATACGCACTTGAGTAATAACAACCGAGTCAAAATAAAGTATCAATAGATGTCAAACTTGCGTGCTTATGAAATATTTCGTGACTCGAAACGCATGCTGATTGCAATAGAATCGGTCAGTTACAGGCACGGAAAAACAACGATGGGCTGTCATTTATACGGGAATATTGAACCGATAGCCGTTATCGTCTGTCACCCGGATGGCATCTACGCACTTGATATGGAGCTTGAGTTTAAACAGCTCGATCAGCTCAGACAGGATATACCCGGGCTTGACGCCATGCTTGCGTCATTTAATCAAACACTTACGGGGTCAGGTCTTTGATTTGTGGTATGCCGTAGTATTGCCGAGGGTAAGATGAGTATGTATCAAAGATCAAAGACCTGACCCCATTGTTTCCATTGTGTGAAAGAAGCATTCGCGGGATACTTTTGTACTTCACCGGAAAAAGCACATGTCCCGCACTGAAAGACTATGCCAGAGGTACTGACAAGTTAAAACTCAGGAGCTCGCAAATCCCCACCGAGGTTCCTACTATCTTGCCGTTACGTAGTACCAAGATGCAAAGGCACCCTGCCTCAAATCCCGATAATGGCTAGCTGATACCAAGTGCCGGCCAAGATTGAACAGATTATACACAGCGGCATGAACACTCAAGAATCGTTGCGCTTGCCGCGTCGACTTGAAGCGGCGCATACCCCGTTCTCTCACACGAGTCGGCTGGTGAGAAAGCTCTGCCCTGTTATTAGCATACTGGGCTGTATCGTGAAGAGTTTCCGGGATGAGTTCTCTATGCGCAACACCATAGCTTCTCAGCTTGTCCGTCACAATCTTTCTCGGTTCTCCTTGGTGATTTTTCAGCAGCCGCTTGAAGAAACGCTTTGCAGCTGCACCATCACGACGCGCCTGGAGAAAGACATCAACTACCTCGCCATCCTGGTCAACAGCCCGCCACAAGTACTGCTGTTGTCCACCAATCTTCACAAATACTTCGTCGATGTAGAATGTATCGCCGAACCCTTGATGCCGTTTTTTCAATCTATTAGCATACTTCGGGCCAAACTTATTACACCATAGGCGAATCGATTCATAGCTTACCGTAATACCGCGTTCTGCCAATAAATCCTCAATGTCTCGATGGCTGAGGTTGAATCGGTTATAGAGCCAGACGGCATACTGAATGATTTCAGAGGGAAACCGGTAGCGTTTGTAAAGGCTTGTTGCTCTACTCATCCTCTAATTATCGCTCAGACATACTTAACTTGTCAGCACCGTCCATCGCTATTTGGTCGCTACCGGATTGCTATCCGATAAATCGCCATGTCAATCATCATCTTGAGAAATCATTGTCACCACACGCTGAGGAAAGGGTATTTCAATACCTTCAGCATCGAGCCGCTGTTTGACTTTTCGATTCAGGTCCCAATAGGCAGGGAAGTAGTCCTGTGTTTTCACCCATGACTTGACAATTATGCCAACGGCCGACTCCTCCATACCACATACGTGTACCGATGGCTCCGGTTTTTTCAGAACATAATCCTGTTCTTCCAGTAGATTCAGCAGCACCGCCTCGACACGTTCAAGATCTTCCGTATACGCAACACTGGTTTTGATATCGACGCGTCTGATCCGGTTGGCGGTAAAGTTGATGATGGTTTCGCCCCAGATCCGACCGTTCGGTATTATTACCGATTTATTATCCAGGGTTGATATAGTTGTCGCTAACAAATTCATTCTCTTAACGTACCCATCCTCGTTGCCAAGCTTGATATGATCATCCATATCATACGGGCGATAAACCAGGATCATTACACCTGCCGCGAGATTGCGAAGGGGATCCTGCACCGCCAATCCAAAAATAATGCCGATTACGCCAAGGCCAGCGAACAGATGACCGAGCGGGACACCCAATGCAGTAAGTGCAACGATGATGCCTGCTAGCAAGACGAGCCCGCTGGATAACGAAACCACTATGTGCCGCAGCAATACGCTCAAATTGATACCTTCCCTGGATAAGAGTGCTCGCAGTGGTATTCTAATGAGTTTCGCGGCCACACCCGCCGCCGCCAGGATGAATATAAACAACAAGGTACGCAATAACACATTTGGGCCTTTGTGGGAGAAGCTCTCGCGCAACTGCTGCCATTCCTCATTCCACAGTTGATAGAAGACCCCGCTTTGCAGCAACCCCACATCGATTGCGCCGTGTTCACGAACCAGCAGGCTCCACTGCTCTGTAATATCGAGTCCAAGTCTTTCGCTTGCGTCCAATATGCGTTCAAGCCTGTCGAGATTACGTGATTGCTTCGCCTGTACCAGTTTTATGGCGACTTTGAGATCTTCGTCGAGGGGCTCACCGGTGAGACGCGACCGCAACTCATCCAAAGTCATGGCATCAAGCCGGATCTGCCCGCTCAAGACTTCGACAATCGGAGTCACACGTTTGCTGACCCTTTCAATCAATGCGTCGGTTGCCATAGCACCCGCCTGACGAATCCTTGCCTGTTCCGCAAGTTCGGTAAGGTAACGTTCCCTAAAGAGCATAAGGCCCTCCATAAACGCGCGGGCTATGTCAGCTTCGGGACTCTGCTCGAATTTCGGCACGAGCTCCCGCTCAGCCGCGCCGCGCCGGTCGAGGGCCTCGTCTCGTTCAAGCGCCAGCTCAACAGCCTCATCAAATAATGCAAGCAGCTCCTGCCGCTGGCTTCGGTCAACCTCCGGCCCTGATAGGATCGCTGGAGCAATTGCATTGAGCCTGACAATTGTCTGAATAGCGAGATGATCGATATGGCGGCTGAATCCATCCTGTTTCCACTCGTGCACGGAAGCCAGATCGGCCTTCAGTGTCTCGATCCGATCAAACATAACGCGGACATCCGCAAGGTGAGTTCGATCAGATGCCAACAGGACACTGGCATTCGAAAGCACCAGCAACAAGACCAAAACCGTGCACGTCACCGTCGTTCGCGTCTGTTCTTCTTTGTTGCACATATCAGCCATGTTCCTAAATTGTTAGTTAACTGCACTTAAACCGGGGATAACAATTCTACGCAATGTCGCCAAAGCCCGTCATTCAATTCCGGATACGCAACCCCCGGTTTCGCAATTTCTTTTTTTTCGAGGATATTATGGGTCAGGGTAAAAACTCAATCAGTAAATTAAAGGGGGGCAGACCCACTGCTGTCGCACTTAAGTGATGCATTCTGGTGATTGATCCTACAAATAGCGCTTTTTTTCTCCGGCTTGTCTCTTGACATAATGTTTTGACCTGTCCTCCTCAATAATGGCTCTGTGTTTAGGTTTCCAACCCCAACATAACCCACGCGGTTGAGGTTGGACAGGTCAAAACATTATGTCTAGTCGTACACCGAGAGTTACACATGAACCTACGTGTTCGTACGGTGTTTGACTTCCTGGTGGAAGAGCTTTCACATTGGTTTGATCGCTAGGATATTATCGTTGGAAGACATCGCATGGATGCCGAGCGGCCAGGGGCCATATAATAAACGCTCAGATTACGTACTGAAACTAAAGTAAGTATCAGAGAAATAATTGGAGTCAGAGTAAAAACTCAAATATCATCATGCAAGTCTCTGGCGCTTACCCCCCTACTCGCAGTAATGACGCGGGTTTTGAGATCGTCATAAGTGACACTACCATGAAAAACACCATGTTAAGAAACTGTTGCTATTTCCCACTTATGTGGCTGCAAAGCGCTGTCGCGTTGATATAGTCGTGCAGCACTAACTTGCCGGTATCATCGTCACCAGCAAGCAGGCACTCAATCCCCTCTTGTAGCAAGGCCCTTCGAAACGCGGGATCCCGTTAGGCACGAGCCTGGATAGTATCTATAAAATCTTTTGTCAAAACCGCCATCACATCCCATACCATTTCCGGTACGCCTATGCAGCCTTCACCTTCACGGTTTTTCCAATCCGAGCCAGCATATTGACCAGCCTGTCGATGGTGAACTTGTCAATCTTGCCGCGCATCAGATCACTGATTCTCGGCTGGTGAACACCAAACA
>JAHEGU010000115.1 GCA_024644945.1 Gammaproteobacteria bacterium
AGTGGTCTTCCGCTGGCGTTATCAAGTGCAACACTTTTTTTCTGGTTAGCTGAATCAGGGGTGACACTGACGGCTATCGGTTTATTTGCACTTGTAGGTACACCTTATAACTTCAAGTTTTTTTGGGCTCCATTTATCGATCGGGTGCCAATACCCGTACTAACTAGAATTCTTGGTCGTCGTCGTTCTTGGATGTTAGTTATCCAAATTGGTTTGATGCTGGCAATAGCGATACTTGGCTTGAGTAAACCAGAGACGACGCCATTGCTAACGGCAGTTTGTGCATTGGCGGTAGCATTTTTTTCTGCAAGCCAAGACATTGTCATTGATGCCTACCGTATAGAGATACTTGATAAAGATGAGCAGGGTGCTGGTGCCGCTATGACCCAAGCAGGGTATCGGTTAGGCGCAATTATGGCCGGCGCCGGAGCCCTGTTCCTTGCAGACCAGTTTGACTGGCCGTTAGTCTACCTGTTCATGGCAGCGCTTGTGGTCGTTGGGATGCTTGCTGCGGTATTCGCGCCTGACCCAGAGCGTCGGAATCCGGGGCTAACTAAAGCGTATAGTGAAACAGGCTTCCGATCCATTGTTGTCGACCCATTCGTCGAATTTTTTCAACGTAATGGTTCATCTACAGCGCTGATAATTCTGGCATTTATTCTTTTATATAAGTTTGGCGACGCTTACGCTGGTGTGATGGCCTATCCATTTTATTACGAAATGGGATTTACAAAATCTGAAGTGGCGACTGTTAGCAAGATATTCGGAGTGATCGCCACCGTGATTGGTGTGTTTTTGGGTGGATTGATTGTTAAACGTTATGGCATCATGAATAGTTTGCTGGGGTGTGGAGTATTGCAGATGCTATCAAACCTGATGTATGCCGCGCAGTCTCTTGCTGGCCACGATGTTCAGTTCCTTTTCTTCACAATAGGTATAGAAAACATCTCGGGAGGGATGGGGTCATCGGCATTTGTCGCTTACTTATCTGTGTTGTGCAATACCTCCTATACCGGCACGCAGTTTGCATTATTCACTTCATTTATGGCGTTCGGGCGAACGTTTCTGTCGGCATCCAGCGGCTGGATGGTGGAGTTAACAGGGTGGTTTAGTTTTTTTCTGATCTCTACAATTGTCGCGTTACCAGGACTGCTTTTATTGCTCTGGATGATGCGCAAGCTACCTATCGAAATACAGACAGGTAGTACAAGAATGACGGGCAACCAAACTAAGGCATCCGAAATATAGAATGTAAATCAATTTCGATCCGTATTTAATGTGTACCTGCTGGGCGATTTGAATCACAGACCCAAAGCAGTGTGGAAACGCCTGTATATTTAAGTAGCAATAGCCAAATACTGCAGCTACCAAGTCAATCACTTCAACACAAATGGATTTCCCCGGCGTACAAATACCCGGCGGATCTCATCGCCAATCAAGATTGCCAGCGCAAATGGAACGCTCAATGACAGATGCCATAGTTCCAGCGGTGCAGTACCAAAAAATTTATTGAACGCTGGTAAATAACTGATGCATGCTAGTAGCGCAAGTTCCGTGCCGATGCCGATCCATACCAGTTTGTTGGAGGACAGCCTCACGGAAAAAATGCTCTGGCGTCGGGTGCGACAGATCAGCACATCGGCAATCTGGCAGATAATAATGGAGGCGAAGAAGGCGGTGATTGCGGTACGATGAACAGGATCACTGGCGGCCAGATGTTGACCCTACTGCCAGCCATTGGTGTAAAGCATAATGAAGTAGCTGAAAAAGCCAGCGGTCGGCTGGATCATTCCTACAATACCGTAACTCATGCCAAGAGATTCCTGGTCAAGAGACGCTCTGAGCGCGAGCGTGGCGGCTTGTGCACCACGTCGGTCTCTGGTTTTTCTGCACCAAGGCCAAGAGCTGGAACGAAATCGGTACCGAGGTCAATGGCCAGTATCAATACCACAGTGAGCGGTAGGGGAATATCCAACAGCACAAAGGCGATAAACGGCAGTATCTGTGGAATGTTGCTGATCAGGACATAAGCGATGAACTTTTTAATGTTTTCGAAGATGGTGCGCCCTTCTTCGACAGCTGCGACGATGGTGGCAAAGTTGTCGTCCATCAACACCATATTACTCGCTTCCTTGGCAACATCGGTGCCCATGATGCCCATTGCGACGCCCATGTCGGCATTTTTAAGTGCAGGCGAATCGTTAACACCGTCACCGGTGACGGTGACTACTTCGCCATTTTTCTGCAACGCTTTCACGATTTGTAGTTTCTGCGTTGGTGAGATACGTGCAAATACCAACTGATTTGTCTCCAGCACTTGAGACAGTGTTTCGTCATCCACTGCCGATAGTTCATCACCTTGGACTGCGCGTCCACCATCAGAAAGTAACCCGATTTCCTCGGCAATGGTTTTTGCAGTAAGACCGTAACCACCGGTCAGCATAAACACCCGGATACCGGCGCCATGACATTTACTGAGTGCATCAGGAACCTCGGGCCGTGGCGGATCAAGCATGCCCGCAATGCCCATAAAGACGCAGCCATGCTCGGGCGCGGCGTCTTCCTCTACTGTTTGATAAGCAAGCCCGAGACAGCGTTCACCCATTGAGGCCATGTCGTTAAGCGTCTGGCTGAACCATCGTCTGTTCTCGTCATTCAGTTCAACCGCCTGTTCACCGATCATCATTCGATCACAAAAAGCAAACACCACTTCAGGGGCACCCTTTAGATAGACCTCGCGACCGTTTTCTGGAGTGTTATTGACCGTGATCATATATTTTGTCGCAGAGGAAAACGGCTTTTCATCCATCCGTTCGCACTCAGAGAGATCTTCAATTTCGCCAATGTCCCTGACACATGCCAGAAGAGCCGCTTCCGTGGAGTCGCCGACGAATCCGCTTGTTGTGAAATATGCGTTATTGCACAACATCATGATTCGGCGCAGATGTTTTGAGCTCGGAGCCGGCGATTTTATCGCCGATACCAAAGGCATAGCTCTTACCAGGAGCGACGATGCGGTGTACCGATATACGATTTTGGGTGAAGGTGCCGGTCTTATCGGTACAGATGACCGTAGTGCTATCGAGTGTCTCAACGCTTTCCAGGTTCTTGATAAAGGCATTTTTGCGAGCCATGCGTTTGCTCGCCATGGTCAGTGCGAGGGTAACGGTAAGCAAGAGGCCCTCTGGAACATTGGCGACAATGATTCCAATTGCAAAGATCAAACTGCCGATCGCGCCTTTGCCGATGGTAATACTGACCAGGAAAAATAATGTACCAAGCACGATGGCAATGGTGCTGATGATTTTAATCAAATGTTGAAGCTCACGCCTGATCGGAGTTTGAACTGTGTCGGCTTCCTTAGTGAGCTGAACGATCTTACCAATCTGAGTGTTCATTCCAGTCTGGCATACCAGCACTTCTCCATCACCACTTTGTATCAGCGAACCGGAGAACACCATGTTGCGGCTCTCGAGCAGGTTTTCTTGGCAGTCATAACATTCAAGAAGCACCGGCTAGCTTTCTCCAGTGAGGCTGCTTAGATCGACCTTGAGTTCATTGCTCTCTAATAACCGACCGTCAGCAGGAACTTTATCGCCTTCGAATAGGAGCATGACATCGCCTGGCACCAGCTCTTTCGCTTCTAACTCAGACACGGTATTGGCGCGACGAACACGGACCATAGCGGGTAGCGTCTTTTTGAAACTATCCATGATTTTTTCACTCTGATACTCCTGTATGAAAGTGAAAATCGCGTTCAGCAATACCACTCCAAATAGAGCAGTAGCGATATATAGATTTCCCTGCCTAGGATCGAGCTTTTCAGCCACAAGGGCCAACAGGCCGCCGACAATCAGGAGGACCGCAAAGAAATTTTTAAACTGCTGCAGGAAACGAACATAAAGAGGGGTTTCCTGCTTGACCCGAAGTTCGTTGGGGCCGTATTTCTGTTGTCGGGTTTTGACCTCCACTGTAGCAAGGCCCTCACTGGAACTGTTTAACGCCTGGTGCAGTTTGTCCAGTGGTGCAGAGGGTGCACTATTATCTAATTCTTGTCCGGCTACACCGGGTAAAGGATCTGTAAGCAACTCTACGTTAGTCTGTGGTTCTGGTTATTGCTATCCAGACAATGTAAGCCCGCCTTTACCGGGCACCAATTTAGATAAAAATGGGCGCACCCAAGGCTACATTCAGGGCAGTGCGTGTGCATGATCTGGATCAATTATTCTCAGTCTTACCACTGGTTTGAGTGGTCATTCACCATTTCAAATCCTGGTTTGATTGGTTTTACCCACATGGTACTGATAGTACGAATCCGAAGGGCCAATGTCGTAAGGTTAAAGCCATATACATTTGCTGGCTTAACGCTATTCAGTTCTGTTTAAGAGAATAGGTGATTTTAGTTTTTCCACCAAATAGATTGCACATGTTAGAAAAGTACGCCAATCGAACGAAGGTTATAAGTAGTATATTCAGAAGGGAGGTGCGGAATAACTTAGTAAATTTTTAAGTCGCACCAGAAATTTCGTTGTCCAGGGTTGTCGGCTCTCGCTGCCAAGAGTCTGCAACACGGGATTAGTGCAGTCTGAAACCTGGGCAGTTAGCCTGCAATCAGTTTTATTCGGGTTTAGCTTTTATCAAACTAGCTTTGAAACCATTTTTTCTGAATTTTTATAGGTTGGTTATTTTGAATTATTCATAGTAATTGGGTGGTTTTCAGC
>JAHEGU010000064.1 GCA_024644945.1 Gammaproteobacteria bacterium
GTTAAAAGCGATCTGCCAGGCTTCCATATTCGGACCTTCATTACCAGTAAGATCGCCGTTCGCAGTCACCGTTAGGGTGCCATCGCCAGCTGGGGTAAATCCACCAGTGGCCCAATCGAACAGAAAAGGTGCCGGATCAGGAACCGGTGTGCCGGTGCCTAGCACCGGGCAAAGTTCACCAGACGACAATGTCTGAGAAAAAGTGGCACGAGTGGGGCCACTTCGCGGCACACTGGTCTGAGCGTGTGCAGGAAGCAGCACGCTATCGATCACAGGCTTAGTCCAGCTTTCTGGCATTGCTTTGCCGGTTGCGACTGCGACTGCGCCGCTACCCGCGGCAATGGATCTTAGTAACTTACGGCGGCTTTCTCTATGATTCTCATCAAACATTGGCTTCTCCCATGTCTATTGCGTGAGGATTAGAAATGCTCACACGGTTGCATTATGCAGTGGAGTAGACTTGTTATTATAGTTTGGTTGTTTTTTATTGTAATGAAACCCGCCTGTTGTTCATACCCACCCCGGTATGCGGTTTCGCGGAGGATTAGACAGTAATCGAAAAAAATTTTCAAGTATTTTGGATGAACGGTCATTTATCTTCGACGAGCGCATAATTTTTTCAGAGTGTCCTTATATCGGAGATGAATAGGTGACAATCTATTTATCCGCTGCACACCACAATGAATTGAATTGCGAATTTGATGGCGGTAAAAATTGTCAAATCATTGTTCGTTACGCGTTCATTATTCCAAATACTTTCTAAACTTAATTACGCTGAGGGTTATGAATCCTATAGCAAATCCTGCTAACGCAAGGTAATCACGATAATGATCGATAATTCCATTACCCTTGAGCAAAAGGCCCCTGATCACTTCCACGAAGTAGGTGAACGGTAGAGCATAGGCGACAGGTTGAAGATAACCGGGCATAGCTTCAACCGGAAAGATAAATCCTGAGAGAAGGATGGAGGGGATTAAGAAAAAGATTGAAAGAAAGATCGCCTGCTGTTGAGTCTGGCTCACGGTCGAAATAGCGACCCCGAGTCCAATCAATCCGCTGACGTAAACTACGGCAAGTAAAAACAACGGCCACTGTGCTGCGCGGGGTAGGGGAAGATCAAAGAATGTTGCGCTAAGAACCAGCACGATGTAGAAATCTGCAAATGCGATCAACACATATGGAAGCAATTTCCCACAGATGATCTTGACACCGCTGACTGGGCTGACGATCAATTGCTCGAGGGTATGACTTTCTTTTTCCCGCACTACAGCGGTACCGGTAAGGATCAGCGCGACCTGCATGATCAGCACGCCGATGACCCCGGGCAGAAAAAACCAGGTTTCCTTTTTGTCCGGATTAAACAAAACTTCCACATCAAGGAAAAACGGGTCATTTGCGACTACAACAGGATCGGCATCTGGATCCAGGAAATACATGTCATTGGTAACCGCATCGTCGGTAATGGCATATTTATTGTTGTCCATGGCAGTCGCAAGAGAAGGCATGGTGCCGTCGACATACATTTTTACGGTGGGCTGATTGTTCTCAGTAAGTTCGTAACTAAAATTACCGGGAATGTACAATCCAGCACGGGCTTCCCCTTTCTGGATCGCGTTCTTGATGGCGGCTTCGTTCTCTACTTCGTAAAGCTGAAAATAACCTTCGGTCCAGATATTTGTTTTTATCAGGTTGCTAAATAGTGATTGATCTTCGTCGACATAAGCCATTTGCACATTTTCAGGCTCGAGCTTAAGAGCTAGACCGAACAGAATCATCAGGACAATCGGGAAGAACAGAATAAAACCGATCAAGCGCGGATCGCGCTTAAGCTGCAGTAACTCCTTATTCATTATGGCTAGAACTGATTTCATTGTTTGCTTTTTGTAAGCGTGATGAATACGTCTTCCAGGGTCGCGCTGACCGCGGCTGGCTCGCTTGCCACCTGGGGCCAGTTATTTAGAAATTCCTGCAGTTTGCTCACTTCAAACTCACTATTTCCAATCACGCGCACGCTGTTGCCAAATCGATTTACCATCAATACCTGATCCAGTTTTTTTAATGCCGCCATCATTTTTGGATCATGTCCGCTGTCAAAAGCATATACCTGTTTATCCGCCAGATGCTCTCGAATCTGCGCAGGACTGCCAAAGGCAACTTGTCGTCCTGCACTTAAGAAACTAAGCGTGTGGCAGCGTTCCGCTTCTTCCATGTAGTGGGTGGTGACAAACAGGGTTTTACCTTCAGTAGCAAGATCGTAGAACAGATCCCAGAGCTCTTTGCGGGTTACTGGATCGATTCCGGCGGTTGGCTCGTCGAGGAAGATCAGATCGGGGTCATGACTGATTGCACAGGCAATCGACAATCTGCGTTTGTAGCCGCCTGAAAGCTGCCCGGCGAAGCGCGCGGAGAATTGTCGTAAATCGTATAAATCGAGCAACTCCTCCTGCCGTCTCGTACTGAAGTTGTCGTACATGCTGCTGTAAAAGCTTAAATTTTCTTTGACGGTCAGTTCGGGGTAGAGCGCGAAATGCTGGGCGACGTAACCGATGCGTGATTTTATTTGCTTGAGGCCAGTGGACAGATCGAAACCAAGCATGCTCGCAGACCCGGAGGTAGGGTGCAGTATGCCCGACAGCATCCTAATGGTTGTGGTTTTACCGGCTGCATTGGGTCCAAGTAGGCCGAATATTTCGCCGGGGTCTAATTCGAGGTCAAAACCGTCCACCGCGGTGAAATCACCGAATGTCTTGGTTAGCTGAGACACGGACAGTGACGACGTCATTTTCTGATCACAATCTCCTATTCAGGTTAGGTTTAAACTTTACTTCATAAACGCACTTTATAAACGCCGGTGGTCGGAATGAGGGCAGAAATCATTCTCCCCGGCAGACTTAGACATAGTTGTACATCAAATAGGTGATGCTGAGTTGAAAATATAACCCGCCTGTTACCTTTAATTACCTTTAACACTAAACGGACACCTTCTCGGTGTAAAATAACGGGCATAGCATTCAAACTCAATTTATAGAATCTGAAGATGAAAAGTACAGCAGAAAGAATAGTAGACCCAGTGCCAATGTCGGCTCAATCGAACGATGACTTGATGCAGCGGCGCGGGCAGGCAGTGGCGCGTGGCGTGGGTGCCATTCATCCGGTATTTGCCGAGCGTGCCGAGAATGCCACGGTGTGGGATGTCGAAGGAAACGAGTATATTGACTTCGCTGGGGGCATTGCGGTGCTGAATACCGGCCACCTTCATCCCAAGGTTAAACAGGCGGCGGCCCGCCAGCTCGAAGCCTTTTCCCATACTTGTTTTATGGTGCTGGGATATGAAAGTTATGTTGAGCTGTGCGAGAAGATAAATGCCCTGGCCCCTGGGGACTTCGCGAAAAAAAGCGCGCTGTTTACCTCCGGCTCGGAGGCGGTAGAAAATGCGGTCAAGGTAGCGCGAGCATGGACCAAACGAGCGGGCGTGATTGCATTTACTTCCGGTTATCACGGTCGCACCATGGCGACCCTGGCGCTTACCGGTAAAGTCGCACCTTACAGTACCGGCATGGGGCTTATGCCAGGTGCGGTTTTTCGTGCGGAGTTCCCTTGTGCTATGCATGGTATCAGTGAAGACGACGCGATTGATTCTATTCATAGAATTTTTAAAAATGATGCAGAACCCGCTGATATTGCGGCAATAATTTTAGAGCCAGTACAGGGCGAAGGTGGATTTTATGTTGCCTCTCCTTCCTTTATGCAGCGCTTGCGTGAGATTTGCGATGACCACGGTATCGTGCTGATCGCGGACGAAGTACAGACCGGTGCCGGCCGAACCGGAACCTTCTTCGCCATGGAACAGATGGGAGTAGCGGCTGACGTGACCGCATTCGCAAAATCTATCGCTGGAGGATTTCCCTTATCAGGAATAACGGGTAAGGCGGAAATCATTGATGCGATCGCCCCCGGTGGCCTTGGCGGTACTTATGGTGGCAGCCCCATTGCCTGCGCGGCCGCACTTGCGGTGCTGGAGGTGTTTGAAGAGGAGAAACTGGTCGAACGGTCAACAGATATTGGAGCCGTAATGACCGAACGGCTTACTAAACTCGCCGATCGTTACAGCACCATAGGGGAAGTGCGGGGTCTGGGCGCCATGGTTGCCGTTGAGTTGTTCAAGGATGGCGATCATAGTCAGCCCGATGCCAAACTCGCGGCAGACATATTATCACTGGCCAGAAACAAGGGTTTGATTCTGCTGTCGTGCGGTACTTACGGCAATGTGGTGAGGTTGCTCGTACCGCTCACGGTGCCAGATCAGCAGCTAAAGAAAGGTTTGGACATCCTCGAACAGTGTTTTGACGAACTGCTGGGCTGATCCTAAAAGAGACCGTCACTAAAATAGAGAATCCGGATTTTTCAATTAAGTCCGATTCTCTCTATAGAGAATCGATTTAATCTTTCATTTGACAGGGTATGGCGGCACGGACAACTCGCCGGGGGCTGGTATAGATTGCAAATCAGCAAGGTCGCCCGCCTGCGCAGTGTCAGTCTGTACGCTGTCGCCTCTTTCGACAAAATCAGGGGCGATCTGGTACTGCCAGCCGATAATCTTTTCGATTGCTTCGGCGGCATCCAGCACCTCCAGATCGTGGCCTGGTCTTCCCATAATCTGTAAACCCACCGGTAATCCGCTTTCTCCAAAGCCCATTGGAATAGAGCAGGAAGGCATACCGGTTAAGTTGGCGTCATAGAGTAATCCAGCCCAGTCAAGCCACGGATAGGTAATCTCTTTTTGTTCAATCGCAACCGGATGGGTTAGAGAACTGTCGAACGCTTCGCAGCCAAGCGCAGGGGTGATCAGAATGTTCGAATGACTGCGATCGAACATTGCGCTGTAGGCGTTGAAAATTTCTCTCTGATGCAAATGGGAATCGGCGATATCCTGATCGGTAAACCTGCTGCCGAAGTGAATGAATTCGCGCGCATACCGGCCTACGATATGCCTGAAATCGGGGTGATTAAATTCCTGATCTCGTTTATGCAGCCACATGTCATGGGTGGCAAGAGAGGCCCATGTGACGACCGAAGAAGTCAAGCCGGGGTTAGTTTCGATACAGGTGATGTCTGCATCGGCAAGCTGCAGGGCTACCTGTCTGAAACACTCGCGAATCGAAGCGTCTACGGGCGCAAAACCAAGATCTTCAGAAACGACAATTCTTAGCGAGGCGTTTTTTTCTTTCTTCGGCGCTGGCATCAGTTTGTCGTGGGTCGCGACGGCATCGAACATCAACCTGGCGTCCGCTACCGAGCGGGACATTGGACCGTAGGCGATCAAAGCGTCCCAGGTTCCGAAGCCCGGACCTCGAGGCACCACACCGTGGGTGGGTTTAAACCCGACGACACCGCAAAAGGCTGCGGGGATGCGGATCGAACCCCCACCATCACCACCCAAGGAGAGACTGCCAACCCCCGCCGAAATGGATGCCGCAGCGCCGCCGGAAGACCCGCCGGGCGTTTTACTCAGGTCCCACGGGTTACGGGTGGCCCCATACAGTGGGGAATTGTTGGTACCACTAAGACAGAATTCGGGACAAGTGGTTTTAGCGAAAATCACCGCGCCCGCTTGCTCTAGCCTATCGACCGCGCGGCAGGTCACATCGGGAACAAAGTTGATCAGGGATTGCGACCCATTGGCACAGCGCACCCCCTTTAGCCATTGCGAATCCTTGATTGAAACGGGCAGCCCACAGAGTGGACCTGGGCGTCCTTTCCGCAGCACTTTGTCAGCCTTGTCCGCGGCCTCCATGGCGCGCTGGTCCAGGCGCAATGCAATCGGATTGACCGTGCCCGCTATGCGGGTTGCGCGCTCAAGAGTGGCCTCAAGTAATTCGGTAGAGGAAACCTCTCTGCGCAGGAGTGCGCCGCGTTGTTCTAACGCTGATTGATCAATCCAGGAAGTCATTAAAGATTATTGGGTGAGAGCGTCGATTCAGGGAGCGGAACAGTTAGGTGTTTCTATTGTTTTGCATTGACACTATGGACCATAATGTAGGCAAGCAGCAGTTTATTGTCAACACTATGGATCAAGATGTATCTCTGGGGATTGTTGGTGCCATTGCCCAGGCGGATATCGCACCGATGCGTGGCGCGGGCCGTATCGCCGATTATGCCCTGATTTACCGGGTAGTGCGCAAGCATCAGGGTGGCGGTTACGGCGATCAGGACCGCCATCCGCTCGCCTGGGCCGCTGCGTTATATGTCGATGGTCAACTCTATCGGGTGTTCAACGCGCGGGGTGCCGGACGTGAATGGGTGAGCCTGGATAAACTTGGTAACTGGCTGCGAGAACAGGGTTTCTGGTACTGGTGGACACGCAACGACCTCGAAGTTCTGGGTGCGGCAGAGAACGAATTCGAAGCACCGGATCCGCCCCATATGCCGTTCTAAATGGTCCTATCCTTTCATATAATCAACAGCATAGACACCACTTTCAAAGTGGTTTATGGAAGAATCCCATCGATGTTGCGGCCAGAGGTAGGACGCCTGGCGCGAAACAGGTCGATACACCGCGGTATAGAGCGTGCCGAATCCGCGTCGGTAGGCACTGTTAAATACCGGGGGCCTCAAAAAACCAGCGATCAGACCCTCGGCAGTTTCTTCGGTGTCCGCCAGGATGGATTGCACCGTGCTTTCTCGCTCGAGCGTAGCGGTTGCCCAGGCATGGCGCGGCCACTCCACTTTACCCTGGTGATTGGTCGCGACGGGTACCTGGCGCACCACCGGCAGTTTATCCGGGGCGACGTAAACCGTGGCAAACCGTTGAGATGGATCGACAATTGTAATGTTGTACGACATGTGGGTCGGCACTCTTTGCAGCACTTCGATCGCCTCTTCAGTAGATGTGCAAAATTCGAGGATGTAACGAAGAATGAGCGGTATGCCAAATCCCTTTCCAGATTCGAGGCGGCCGCCAAATGCCAGCGACACCGCGAGTCCCGATTGATTGATCCCGTCGAGGACACCCCAAAGGGCGTCTGACATGGCGATAACGGTTTGTCCGTTCCAGCACGATTTCAGCAGCACGGCTTCGAGTCGCTGTGCACTGTAATCGTAATTACGCACCAGCAGCGGTTCGTCACCGGTCCAGACCGCCTGTGTGCACCCACTGAGATAGGGAGGTGGGCAATAGAGCGACAGGAAGCGTGACACCATATCACCTCCGCCAGCGAGTTCGCACAGGCGTTCGTAAGTAGGGAGCAGTTCCGGCATATACTGACGCAGAGCACGTCTGCTTTCCATGTAACTTGGTCGGGCTGAGTCCCCCTCGGACAAAAACCAGGTCTGATAGAGTGGCCACAGGCGACGCTGCAGCGCTTGCCATTGCGTTCCCGGCAGCGACTCTTCGACAGCCTCAAAGGTCGCCGAAGTCGCCTTGTGCGAGGTGGTCAACTATAAAATCTTGAAGGCGTCCTTTTTAAGTCCAACCGGCGGTGCAGGGGCATTATCAACCTCTTCCAGAGACATGCCTTCGTACTCGCCGACGATGCCGTCAATCCATGCCTTGGCGCGATCGTTCAATTCAAAATCGTCGGTCATCAGACGGCCCCGGGTGATCAGAATGCCAAGATCGGCACCCTTGTAACGGTAATCTCCCTGACCGCTGATGCGCAGATAGAAGCCGTGGTTCTCATCTTCTACCGCACGCCGGTGATAATCGAAGCGTGTGTAAGAAATACTATTGTCATCCTGCAGTTTCCAGATGCCTGATTCCGGCGCTTTGGTTATGTAGTCGATACTTTGATCAACATGTTTAATCACCAGCTGGCTCCAGCTGTCAATGTTGTCCGGATCTGCCCAGCGCTGATTCAGTTCATCGATATCGATTTCAAACGGCACGTCGGAAAACTCCAGCAGGTGAAACAGAAACAGCGGTGCATCAGCATGGGCGAACGCGGCGTGATTAGTCATTGAGCTGGCGCCGGTCACCCGCGGATTCAGTTCACCCAGATACAGCTCATTGTTGGCGAGGTCGATCAGAAAGTCCAATTCAAAGTAGCCGCGATACCCTTCCTCGCGCAGCGCTTCACCAAAGTCACGGGTGTAGTTTCGTGCCTTGTCGCGTATTTCCTGGTTAAACGAATCGGCAAAAATTTCGTTGCCACACCATCCGCCCTTATATGGCGTCAGTTCCTTGAAACCAACAAGTTCTGTCATTAAAGGACCGACGATGGTGCCGCATTTCGTAGTGCAGGCTTCGATGGCCGAGCCCCGGCAATTGATACGTTTCATTATCTTCATTTCCGGTTCAGCAATGATCTCTTCCTTGTGCCGGTTCCAGTCCTCTTCGCTGGCGATAAAGAACGTGGTTTTTCCGGAATCTCCGAATGCGGTTTGCAGCACGAGATCGTCACCTAGGCCTTCGGAGGCTTTCTGCAGATCTTCATAGCTTTTTATGGTGGCGAGTACATTTGGTACGCTCGGCACGCCGGCACGATTGCCTATGCGTACTGTTTCGATCTTGTTATCCATCTTCGATCTGAGCTTCGCCGGAGGAAACCATATTTCCAGTCCGGCTTCCTTGCAAATCGATTCACTCTCCTCATTAAACATCAGAAACACCGCTTTACCACCTGGTCCCCGATGTTCGATGTAATCCACCACCTCTTTATGCTGCAACAAGTAGTTGTTGATATCTTCGATACCGGTGAATTCGCGGTGCGGCTGTTCTTCAGGGATCCGCACATTAGGATGACGACCGTCAAAACAATCGATATAGTTGATATAACGAAAGTTGCGTACCCATTCGCTGATGCCAAGCAGGTTGAAATTGGTGGCGCTTACGAAATAAATTGGTGTTTCATTGCGGTGAAAATAGCGGCGGATATCAGAAAGACCTGACAGTTTTTTCATTGTATTGATCCTCGTTTCTGAATTTATTGGCTCGAGAGAAGCGGACTCTTGAGCAGTTTCGGGGTAATTGGTTTGTTGTGGGGCTTGCGGTGGTTGAAGCGGTTGCAACCAAACTTTCAACCTGCTGAACAGGGAGGCGATAAATGTATGTAGGGGTGGTCCGGCCACGAAAGGAAATGTTACGCTTTTCGCTCAGCGGCTCTGGCAAGCGCATCGTCAGTAAAAACAATCAAACCGAGTTCAGGTTCATACCCATGAATCTCCTTAACATCCAGCTTACGCATAAAGGTGATGATATCGCTACTGATGACCTGACCGGGTACTAAAATTGGGAACCCTGGCGGATAGGGGATGACAAAGCTAGCGGATACTAGCTGGCGCCCCGCATCGATTTCTTTCTCAAGATCGCCAGTACCGATATCTACATAGGTGTAATTGATATCGTCATAAGCGAGGAAGAATGCCTTTCTTAGATCTCCATCAGGCGTGTTTTTGTCTGGTTGGGGCCGGAACGCATCATGAAAGCGGCTGAAATCCGGTAGTGGAGGTAAATCTTCGGTAAGGGAATTTACCCTTTTTTGCAGCAGACGTATTTCCGAACTGCTGTATTCCTCGCGCTCTTGTTCAAGTTCGTCGGCAATTTTGGTCAATACCTCTATCAAGAACGCGACTGAGCTGCGGGTGGTACCAATATTGGTCATAAACAGTACCGTGTTACGCGACGTCTTGTTGATCTGAATACCATACTTATCCATCAGGTACTGATTCTTGAAGGTGTCGCCGTCTATTCCGGTTTCACCAAGATACAGCGTCAGCCGCGTGGGATCGACCACGAAGTCGTCGATCTCCCAGGCTTTTTCCATTCTGTCATTGACCCATCCGGTTTTAGGGTCGAAATAAGACTCGATGCCGGAAGGTCGATACTCTTCCGGCACCATATCCTCGGCCACCAGGAAGCGGAAGTGCTTGCGCAGCTTCGGACTGTTTGCGACCTGTTCACGAATGGACATCGCAAGTTCGATCTGCTTCTGCACCATTTCATAACCTTCAAGCTCTACCTGCCTGCGGCCCAGATCCAGCGACGCGAGAATCTGATAGTTGGGCGATGTCGAGGTGTGGGTCATGAACGCTTCGTCGAATGGTTCGGCGACTTTCTGTTTAAACAGCTGATCGTAAATATGAATCATGGAACCCTGGCGCAAGGAGGTCAGGGATTTATGCGTAGATTGTGTTGCGTATACCCGCACTTTGACCAGGTCCGGATCGGGCAGCAGGCGGGTTTCCAGTAGCTGCTCCCGGGTTGGGGCATCGCCAAGCGCCTTCTTTTGCGCACTATATTTTTCACGGTAGTCTTCGGTGCGGTAGCGGTTGGCGAGTTTTCTTGCCGCTGCCATGGCGGTCCGTTGACGATAGGTGGGCGTGAATGCAGCGAATGCAAACCAGGCTTCGTCCCACAGAAAAACGAGGTCCGGTTTGATTGCCAGACATTCTTCCATCACTCGCTCAACGTTGTAGACCACGCCGTCAAAGGTACAGTTGGTCAACAGCAACATCTTTACCTGGTCCAACCGGCCCTCGTCACGATACGTCAGCAGCCTCTGTTTGATTTCCGAAAGGCTTACCGCGCCATACATCGAATATTGGTGCAGCGGATAAGAATCCAGATAAGACACGTGTGCGCCAGAAAGCACCAGACCGTAGTGGTGAGATTTATGGCAGTCCCGATCGATCAGGACGATATCACGCGGTTTTACCAGCGACTGCACCACGATCTTGTTCGCGGTGGACGTTCCGTTGGTGACAAAGTAGGTTCGCCTGGCGCCAAAGGCCCTGGCCGCATATTCCTGGGCGCGTTTGATTGGGCCGTGAGGCTGTAACAGGGAATCGAGACCGCCGGATGTCGCCGAGGTTTCGGCCAGGAATATGTTAATGCCGTAAAAATTGACCATATCCTGAATCCAGTTCGAATTCGTCACCGACTTACCACGCGATATGGGCATGGCATGAAACACCCCGGTGGGTTTCTGGCTGTAAGATCGCAGCGCGTTGAAAAATGGCGTTTCGTATCGACGCTGAATCCCCCGCATCAGGTTGAGATGCAGTTCCAGGTAGTCGTCGTGACGATAAAATACACGTCGGAAAATTTTTGAACTGGAGCCGGCGATGGATTCGACGGATTCATCAGTGACCAGATACAAATCGATTTCTGGTCTGAGTTCGGCTAGCACAGCGCCCAGCATCGGTCCATGCCCAGTATCTGCCATCTCTTCATAATCAACATCACTGATCGCGCGCGTGTAGCGATTCAGAATCTCCAGATGGTTTTTTGACCTCAGCGGAAACTCGTAACGGATGACGCATGCCTGAATATTGTAATTAAAGACTAAGGCTATCAGCGCGTCTTCAAAACTAGGCACCGCGATCAGGTTGTAGACGAACTCATCCTCGGGCCGAGCCACACGCTCGAATCCTTGTTTTAGGGTATCAATTTCCTGATATGCGTTTTTATCGACAAACAATGTTTCAAAGTAGGGCTTATGGTCCGTCGCGGCCTGGCGTTTCTTATCCTCCGCATAGTCTCGTGCATCTTCTCTGGTTGTGTTGAGCGGGTTAATTTCCTTCATTCCATGCTGGCGATAATTACCGCTGGTAATATTCCAGACAACATTGGAGACGCATTGTTCGAACGCGGGATAGTTCTTGCCCTTAAGTAACTGATGGAGGAGTTCCATCAGGCTGTGTGACGGGTAGGCGGTATATTCCTCTACTGTTTTTAGTACACCCAGCAAATATTCGGCCTGCTGCAGAGCCTCGGAATAGTCGTTTCCGGACTGTTGCCTCTTTCTTAGTCGGGTGGCGTATTCGGATAGCCTATGCCATCCGTCAAAACGGAACTGCGTCGGACTATGAAAGTAATCCAGACGTACTTTTTCCCCTCCAGTCTCTCGGGTATGGTGTTTATTCAAGAGTCGGTGCTATGAATTTCGTGCTTACCGTAAACTCATCATACGCTGTTGCCACCATGAGGTCTAGAGAGTATCGAGAGCCGCTGGCAGGCCACAAATTCAATCGCGCACTTTGTCATACTATACATTTGAGTAATATTCCTTGGTTGATATTTTTTCTTCCGCATACCTCCGATGTATGCGAATTCAGACGTTGCCGCCGGCGCCTAAACATTTTTTAACTCAGCCTCTTAATCTGCGTTGCCAGTACCACCCCAGTCGCGACAGCAATCGATAACATCAACATGGCCACTGGATTGGGGTAAGCGCTGATGATCCCGATAACTAGTAGAGTCCCCAGCATTAGCGCCGCTGTTGCGGTATTACTGGCAGCGACATATGCAGTTCCTTTATTCGCACTGACCATATTAGCCAGATAAGTTTTCCGTCCAGGTCTGTCAACGTTAAGCGCAATAAAGAGAATCAGGAACGCCAAGAGGTGGGCACTAGTGTTTTGTGCGAGCGAGGAAAAAGAATACCTTACGATATAAGACGCGAATTCGAGAAATGTGTTTTCTCCAATGCATTCATAAATTTTACCGCAGAATGTGGATTCTGGTTAACGTAATGCGCTCAAGTTAGCAGTCAACGAAACATTTGAAAGTTCGAGTTGTTCATTGATCTTGTGTGCCAGGTCGGCTTCGGGGCCGCAGCCAATTACAGTGGCAGTGCGATGAGCCGAAGTAGTGTGCTCCACAGCCTTGATAAGGGTGCGTTCAACGATCCTGGAAATTTTTTGCCTCACTTCGTCGGAAAGACTGACATCCGGAAACGCTCTATCCAGCTCATCGACCGTCTCATCAGCTAGTGTTTTTAAAGTCATAGGAAACCCTTTTTGGAATCAAAGATATTAATAATTAGATGAATCAAGCTACGGAGGTATTATATAGTAGTCTTTGCGGCACTTTTATATCTATCTCCATTCTATCTTCAGAGATCAATTCTTCACGCTGATCGAGACAGGTTGAACGTCAATTGGTCCTGAATCAGAAATACGGCAGAAATAAATGAAACTTGTCCAGTATGGGAATATTGGCGCTGAATGACACCGGTGATTTAATTAACCTGGGGTTTTTAGGGCTTTTGCAGAGAGGTGTCAAACGATCGTCGGATATGCGGCCTGGGAAGATATGGCAATATAAAAGAGTTTCTTACGTGCGTCATAGAATGTTTTATGTCGTAAATGATTTGCAGTTAGCTAGCTTAAGATGTCACCATCGATCGGATTGAATTTTAACCAGAACAGAACAGAACAATGTTTGGAGAAAAGCACGATTTATTACATGAGTTTCCTGAGCACAGGGAGCTGATTCATCAGTTAAAAATGAATAATTCACACTTTGCTCGATTATTTGACGATTACGATGATATTGAACATGAGGTCCATCGGATAGAGCAGGGAGTCGAAACCACCTCGGATGAGTACCTGGAGCTTCAGAAAAAGAAGCGATTACATTTAAAAGACGAGTTGCTTGCAATAATTAAGGCGTCAAAGCGCGTTGAGCGTTAAACACGTGCTTCGGTGAAGATACGAAATCATAACCGATTCGATAACTTACAAATGGCAGCCAATCTGATGGCTCGCGAAAACTAACCGCCGAATTCAGTGGTGCTGCAACAAGACTGTCGGAAGCTATCAGGTGATTAGGGCTTATTCGCCCAAAGCGCGTTCGAGATCGGCAAAAGTATGCGCTCTGGCGCCGGATTGCAATTTAGTGTTCAACATTTTTTCTATATGTGAAGAAGAAAACATTCCCCTGACACGTTGCAGCCCGTCCTGGTCGGTCTCTACCACCAGGATGTGTTGTCGACTGCTTGATTTGTAGGTTTCAACGATATCTCCGACTCGTGCTTTCAGCACGTCTCCGTGATCGAGGGCTTCAAGCTTTTCTAGCGGTGTAAAAATATCCTGCACCAGGACATCTTCATGCCGGCCGCCGTGTTCCTGCACATATTGCAATGGTTTTTCGCCAAAAACATCATTTTAGGTGATAAGACCTAACAGGTTCTGATCATTCTGAGTAACAAATAGTAGCCGTACTCCGCAGGCAATCATCTTATGATTTGTCTCACCGATGGTTGCGGTGGGTGTAATGGTAAATGGTCGGACGCGAGTGAAATCGGTCAATACCGAGGCAGAATTGTCATCGAGAGAAACCACGGACTTATTTCCGTCACTCTCGTCCGCAACCCGCGTTCCCTGGTTCAAATATTGGTAGGATAAACCGTGATACTGAATAGTCATTGTAACTTCCTCCAGCTGTTGCTGTTCTTATAGTAACAAAAAGCAGTGCCGGTCGTGGTTTTTAGATATCGTTATCGGGGTCAAGTAAAATCCACAATAGCCAGTTGATTCACAATTTCTTCTGCGATCCCGAGACCGGTATTTTTCGCGCATGAATTTTCGAACAAGAACCCATGATTCTCGGGAATCGGTGATATGACTAGTCTGTTGATTCGGTCAAAGCGTTGTCAATTGCGGTATGGATGATACGAAACACATAACCCGCATTCCAGCTGTCTCCGTCGAATGAGTTATGTTTTGTGTTATCTACCGAAACCACTTCAACATCATCACGATGATTGACGTCTTCCATGGTGATTGGTCCGACAAAGTCATGTTCTCCAAGAACGAAAGTCATCGGCACATTGATGATTTTGATTAACTCCAGTGCTGCCAGACCAGCCATGTGCACGTTGTATGTGGTATGTGCGGCAAGCTTGCCAGTATAGACATGTGGGTCATTCTGAATAACGTGAAGCACGTTTTCATCGTCTGAAATTAATTCCGGGGAAAATGGTAAGACATCAATTTTCTTAATAAAGCGTGAAATCAGCGATACGACAGACCCGAAGCGTAAGGCAAGTGGATGGACGACATGGCCCACTTTAAGTGCAGGATGCAGTCCAATCATAGCTTTGACATGACGTAGCGTGCGTGCTTTGAGCTTAGGTCGCCCATCCTTTAAAAGGGCATCCATGGCGTGCACCAGTAGGGGGAAGCCATAGGAATAACCCATTAAAACAATCGGTGTTTCCTCCGTTATTGACTTGTGACGAAGAGCCTTCAATACTGCATGGGTCACACTATTAACGTCATGCCTGTAATCTTCGATTGAGCAGCGTTTACCAAGGGATAATCCATGCCCGCTTAAATCAAAGGACAGAATTCCACATCCTATTCCAACCAGATTATCGAAGAAATGTCGATGTGTCATGACATGGTCGCGCAGGCCATGTACGAACACCACCAGGCATTTCATTTCCTCCTCAGGGGCGACGAAGTAGTATTGCAGGCCGT
>JAHEGU010000065.1 GCA_024644945.1 Gammaproteobacteria bacterium
TGATTACCACGATGATGGAATACGCCTGCTGCGTGAAGCACAGGCGTTGATGAGGTCGACGGGTGAAATCTGGTATGAACCGCAGCTAGAAGAAATTCTAAGTAAAATTTGCACAAAATAACTGGACTGATAAAGGATCTCTATTGTGGTCCAACGACGAGTTGACATAGGGCATGAAATCTATTCTTTTTCGGCTATCTTTTTCATTTTATCAGAGACTACAAAAACCTCGGTAAAGGTTTAAAGCTTCACCATCAAAGTCTTGTCAACCACCGCTCATTGAAAGCTCAACTAATAACTTCGAAAAATAAGGTTATTGACAATAATCCTGTGATTAATTATTGATACTCAGTATGTGGGTTATCCGGTATATTCATCGACATGGGAATCGGAAAATCGCTGAATATACTTATCGTCGTCGCTGCTCTTGGTAGTCTTGGCTGGTTGATCTCTCAAAGACTGGCGGAGCAATTTGAGGATGTGCCCCGACAGCAGCGATCTACCAGGGCTGTCCCAGTAGAGGTGGAACAGATCGTAAACGGACGAATGAATCAGATCAGGTCATTTACCGGGACACTTGACGCCAATCAGGAGTTTATCGTCTCTGCCAAAGTAAGCGGCAGGGTTGAGGAAGTAACTGTAGACCTTGCCGACAGAGTGGGTCGTAATCAGATTGTGGCAAGGCTGGACAATGCCGAGTATCGCCAGGCCCTGACCCAGTCTGAAGCCGATCTTGCAGTGGCGCGTGCTAATCTTGCGGAAGCGGAAAGCTTGCTGAAAATCGCGGACCGTGAACTCGTCCGAGTCAACACGCTGCGAGAACGTGGTGTCAGTTCGGAATCAGAACAGGACACCATCCGTGCCAACCAACTTGCACGTGCAGCGCATCTCGATGTCACCCAAGCCCAGGTCACACGGGCAACCGCAGCGGTGGAAACTGCGCGCATACGCCTTGGTTACAGCAATGTCACCGCAAGCTGGCAGGGAGGAAATGACCACAGAATTGTGGCTGAGCGCTACGTCGATGAAGGTAGTACTGTCGGCATTAATGAGCCTCTACTGCGCGTTGTCGAGATGGACCAGCTGATCGCGGTGTTCTATGTCACAGAACGTGACTACGGCTTGCTAAAGCCAAGCCAGAAAGTATCGCTTGAAACAGACGCTTACACGAACGAAGTATTTGAAGGGCACATCGCTCGGATCGCGCCGGTATTTCGTGCCAGTACGCGCCAGGCAAAAGTGGAACTTAAGGTGGAGAATACTGATCTCCGCCTCAAGCCGGGAATGTTTGTGCGAATCAGAGTTATTCTGGAAAGTATAGAGCAGGCAACAATTGTGCCCGAAGCTGCCCTGGTGACCAGGGACGAAAAGACCGGAGTGTTTATGCTGAATCCGGACGGCGCATCAGTACGCTGGCAGCCAGTAGAACCTGGAATCCGTGAGGGGCGCCGAGTCCAAGTAATGGCGAACAGGGTGCTTGAAGGAAGCGTAATTACATTAGGCCAGCAACTGCTGGACGATGCTTCGAGTGTAACAGTACAAAGCAGTCTACAGTGATGATTTCCCGGGCGAGTGTTAATCGACCGGTGTTTACACTAATGGTGACCCTGGCAGTTGTTGTGCTGGGTTCTGCCGCGCTTAGTCGCCTCAGAATTGACCTGCTGCCCAGTATAGAACTCCCCACTATCACCGTGCGTACCAGTTACGATGGCGCCGATCCACTAGTGATGGAACGCCTGGTCACCCAGATTGTGGAAGAAATTATAGCGACTGTGCCCGGCGTTGTGGAAATGACATCAAGGTCTTATGAGGGTAACAGTCGTGTTCGTGTGAGTTTCGCCTGGGGAACGGATGTCGACACCGCGGCGCTGGAAGTGCGCGCTACTTTAGAAGACGAGATCAATGAACTACCCGACGATATCGGAAGCGTTCGGGTCAGTAAGTTTGATGTTGACAGTTTTCCAGTGGTGTTACTGGGGATCTCCAGTAAGCTCGATCCCATTGAGCTTACCGAGATTGTAGAAAATCAGATCCGCTATCGTTTTTCACGCATTCCGGGTGTCGCCCAGGTAGATCCCTGGGGTGGTTTCAAGCGCGAGGTGCGTGTCGAACTCGATCCGTTTCGCATTAACGCTCTTGGATTGCCGCTGAACGATGTTCTGCAGGCTATTAAAAACGCCAACATAGATTTACCCGCAGGCAAGATAGAGGAGGGCAGTTATCAGATTAATCTGCGGACGCCCTCAGAGTTCAGTAATCTTGAGCAGATTCGCAATACGGTAGTGGGACGACAGGGCGACAATTTGATCACTCTGCGGCAGATCGCCCAGATTGAAGACACGTATGAGGTGTTATCCCGCATCATCCGGGTGAATGGAGAACGCGGACTCCGTGTGGCTATCCGCAAGCAACCGGGAGAGAACACGGTGGAAGTGGCGACACGGGTGCTCAAAGAAGTGGACGCTATCAATGCGGCTTTCCCTCAGATTGAACTGATTCCGGTAATCAACCAGGGCAATTTCATCGAACGTGCGATCTCCAATGTGGCCCGATCTGTCCTCTATGGTGGATCGCTCGCGATACTGGTTTTACTTTTTTTCTTGCGCGATCTGCGCAGCACCCTGGTGATATCCCTGGCGATTCCAATCTCTGTAATCGCAACTTTTGCGATGCTCTACCTGGGTGGATTCACGCTTAACCTGATGTCCCTGGGAGGGCTTGCACTCGGTGTGGGGATGATGGTGGACAGCTCCGTGGTGGTGTTGGAAAATATATTTCGCCGCCACCAGGAGACCGGAGAAAGTCCAGGCAGTGCCGCGATTCATGGCGCCACGGAAGTGAGTGGCGCAGTTGTCGCCGGGACTGTGACCACTCTGGTGATTTTTCTGCCGTTGATTTTTATACAAGGGGTGGCTGGGGTGCTGTTTAAAGAGCTTGCGTACGTGATCATGTTTTCTCTGCTCTGCGCGTTGCTGGTGGCGCTTAGTCTGGTTCCAGTAATGGCTTCAAAAATGATATCGAAAGCGGGTGACCTAACATCTGGAAACAGCGGTTGGTTTTTGCGGCAGTTGGAAGAAGGATATCGCGACCTGCTGGGCTTTGTGCTTCGCTGGCGACTGCTCACCCTTATATTAGCCGCGCTCGTGTTCGGCTCAAGTCTGTTGCTCGCGAAATTTATCGGAACCGAATTTATTCCTCCCAGTGATGAGGGCGAGGTCAGCGTCACTGGTGAAATGGAAGTCGGAACACGGATCGATCTGATTGACAGGCAAACGAGACTGATGGAAGAAAAAGTTTTCGCGGCAGTGCCCGAAGCGGTTTCCTCGGTGACCAGTGTTGCAGTTTCCGGCACCTTTGGCCGCTCTTCGGCGTCGGGGAGTATCCGCTTATCGCTGGTGCCAGCAGCCGCGCGTGAACGCTCTAATATTCAGATCGCAAGCGACCTGAGGAAAGAGCTGGATGGAACCATTCCCGGCATGGCGATCCGGGTGCGGGCACCACAAGGGCAGTTTCTACTTGAGCGCATCCTGCCGAATGCATCGGGAGTCGATATTGAGGTCAGCGGTTTCGACCTCGGCACTTTGAATGCGCTTGCGAAACGGGTACGCGACAGCATTCTCGATCTCCCTGGCATCACTGATATTCAGCTCAGCAGGGATGCAGGCATTCCCCAACAGGAACTCATTGTCGACCGCGAAAAAGCCGCGGATCTCGGTCTGAGCGTGCGTGATGTAACGCAAGTAATAGAGACCGCCGTGGCGGGTTCCACCGCTGGCGAATACAGAGTTGACGGCAACTCATACCGCATATTAATGCAACTGGAAAACGCTGAGCGACGGTCTCTGGACGAGATTCTAAATATTGTGGTGCGAACACCAGATGATGAACTGGTCGCACTGCGAAATCTTGTGAGCAGTAGTCGCGGATTTGGTCCCGTGACAATTGAGCGGAAAGATCAACAGCGACTGGTAACAGTAAGCGCAAACGTCTCGGGTCGAGATCTTGGGTCGATGGCGAAGGATATCCAGGAAGTTCTTGATGGTATCCCCAAGCCGGTCGGCTTTAGTACTTTGATTTCCGGAAAGTTTGAGGAGCAGGAAAAGGCATCAGACGAGTTGAAGCTGTCCTTGCTGCTCGCGCTGGCGTTAGTATACATGGTGCTTGCATCGCAGTATGAGTCCTTCCGCGATCCACTGGTAGTAATGTTTTCGGTTCCATTCGCCGCCACAGGGGTATTGGTGACTTTATTTCTCACCAACACCACTCTAAATCTTCAGTCAGGTATTGGATGCATTATGCTGGGAGGCATCGTGGTGAATAACGCAATCCTGCTGGTAGACCAGGCCGGACAGCTGTTGCATAGGGGCATGACTACGATCGACGCATTGAAAGAGGCTGGCGCACGGCGGCTAAGACCAGTATTGATGACGACGCTGACGACCATTCTTGCGCTGCTACCCCTCGCTTTGGGGGTTGGAGAAGGCGCTGATGCCCAGGCGCCTATGGCGAGGGCGGTGGTCGGAGGGTTGACGGTATCGACCCTGGTCACATTGGTTTTGATACCGGTGGTGTATTCACTTTTTCATGGTTCTGGTGCACGTTTAGAGGTGGCTGACCGACCGTTGCAAGAGCAATAACATCATGTATAAATGGTGGCGCGAGAAATTATTATTAATTCTTAGAAGTTGGGATCTGATCAATCGGTTTGGTATGGATATCCAGTTTCACTCTTATCTACCTGACGAGTGCATAACCTAGACTTCTCATAAGCGGCCATTGGCTAAACTGAAAATAAGGTCTTAGTTATGGACCAGGTTGAACCACATTTCCAGCCTAATTGTCAGCCTCGACGAAGGTCCGCTTTTCCTAATACGTCCAATCTTTAGATAGCGGTCGCTTAAGAAATCGGGCTGGAAGACAAGTTGACTCGTTGCAAACACTTGCAGTATTCGGATAAATTGGCGCGGAGTGAACCATCTTTAATAACATACAAAGTGGCGGACGTAACGACGGCACCACCTCGACAATGAGCGCCCTGTTACAACCTGTAACCGCGGAGGAGATATCGGCGATCGCCAACTACCTGTCAGCCCAGCAATGAAGCGCCTTTGCCAATAAATATAACAACCATGACCAAGCTGAGTTTAATCGAGCGACGACTGCGAATCACCACCGGGTTGATTCTGGCAACCTATATCGTCATCCACCTCAGTAATCATACGCTCGGGCTAATTTCGCTGGAAGCGATGGAAGTCATGCGTAAGTTTGTCACTCAATTTTGGCGCAGCTGGATTGGGGGTTTGTTGATATATGGTTCTTTACTAACGCATTTCGGGCTGGCGTTGCTATCGCTCTATCGACGCACCACGTTGCGGATGCCGGTCTGGGAGCTCGCTCAACTCTTGCTTGGATTATCGATCATACCGCTGCTCGCGGGGCATGTCGCCGCAACCTGGGGTGCGCGCGTGCTAATGGGTTTCGACGTCAACTACGAATATTCATTGAGTGGCATCTTGAGCAATGACTGGGTACTTGCGAGACAGGGTTTGCTGCTAATAGTCGCCTGGAGCCACGTGGTGATTGGTTTACATTTCTTCTTGCGCCTGTTTCGTTGGTACCGGGGCTGGAAATTGCATCTGTACCCGGTGGTTATTTTAATACCACTGTTGGTAGTTTTATCGATCGGCCGGATTGGCATAGAGCTCGAAGTCTGGCAGCCAGACGATGACATACTCCTTAAAGACAGTTACCGGAAGGATTTTGTTTTGCCGGAGGGTAACGTTGAAACAGTTGAGGCATTTAGCCCCGAAAAACCGGCCAACAAAATATTACATAACTCGATTCTGATTACATTTTACGGGTTATTGTTGTTAACACTGGCTGCCAGGATCATTCGAGAAAGAACAAAAAAGCGAAAATACGGCGTCGTTATCAAACATATTAATGGGCAGATTTTAAAGGGCCTACCCGGTCAGACCATACTGGAAATCATCCGCAGTCACTCGATCCCGCATGCTTCTCTGTGTGGGGGACGGGGGCGTTGCGCCACCTGTCGGGTGAGAGTAGGTCAAGGATGTCTCGACCTGGAGAAACCTTCAGCCCTTGAAAAATCTGCCCTGGAACTGATTGGGGCAGCACCGAATGTTCGCCTCGCCTGCCAGACCCGTCCATTGTTGCCGATTGAAATTACACCGTTAATGCCAGCTGACCTCAACGTAGACAGCGAATGGAGAGAGGGCGGAGTTAGTGGTGAAGAACGAGAAATTGTAGCGCTCTTTGTTGACCTTCGCGGCTCTTCGAAATTCAGTGAGCATCATTTACCTTACGACGTACTGTTTATTCTGAACCGCTTCTTCCTCGAAATGTCAGACACCTTAACAGAAAGCCACGGTCACTATGCCCAGTTCGAGGGAGATGGTTTACTGGCACTTTATGGATTGGAAAGAGGGCTTGAGCAAGGTTGCCAGGATGTGCTGCGCGGTGCGATCGAGATGCAGGAAAAGATCAACCAGATCAATCAGAAATTAAAAAATGAACTCAAGGAACCACTTAAAATCGGGATTGGCATTCATTGCGGTCTGGCAATCGTCGGCACCATGGGACCGCCAACTGCACCCAATTATTCTGCCATCGGTGATTGCATCAACGCGGCGGCTCGCCTGCAAACAAAAACCAAAGAGCTGGAATGTATCCTGGTGGTTAGCGACGAGGTTGTGCAAAACGCCGGTACAGATTTTAGTCAGTTCCCCTCGCAGCAAATTAGTTTGCAAGGGAAACAGAAATCCGTACTGACCTATGTCGTTAAGAATCCTCTTATAATTTCGATTGGTGATGAAGCAGACCGGCCCGACGCTGCTGATCTGACCGCAGGATGACGATCACAAGAGTCACCCCCGCGCAAGCGGGGATGGTCCATTACATTAGTACCCCTTTAGGACGATTTTTGTGAAGGGCAGCTATCCGGATTTGCCCAGATTCCCCAATTCTTGCTAAGGGGAACAGGTAAGTAACTACTCAAGATTACTATGCACCAAAGGTCAACAAAACGTATTCTATAGTCAGTTTGAGTTTAGATAGGGACGTCTTTTAGGGAAGCTTAGGGGGTAGTCAACGGTGTTTCTCGATGAACGCGGCAATCTAGGTCCGAACCCTTTCATCCTGACTCAGGAGGAGGTGGCTGCCAGTTAGCCCGACGAAGTCATTTTCCGGAATTCTCTACGCCATCTCATACCCGGCCTCGTTTTCCTGAGGATCATCCTCAGCCTGCAGGATAAGCGTTGGAGTAACAATCGACACATTTTACCGAAACGACATGGTGCCAACTAAATTGGCAGGACAGTCTTAGGGGACCATTACAATGTTATTTCTGTCCCTTATTGCAATCATTAAATAGTTAAAATCCAAGAGATTAATAATAATATTTAATTTGATTAATTATTAAACGTCGCCTATAAACTGATGACATCTTTTATTAAAAACATGATTAGGAATTAGTAATAATGACTGAAAGTAAATGCCCAGTGATGCACGGCGCAAATACAGAGGCCGGTATGTCAGCTACCGAATGGTGGCCCAACACCTTGAACCTCGATATTTTGCATCAACACGACGCCAAGACCAATCCATTGGGGAAGGGCTTCAGCTATCGCGAGGCGGTCAAAACACTTGATTTTGAAGCGCTGAAGAAAGATCTAAATCATATGATGACCGACAGCCAAGAGTGGTGGCCAGCGGATTGGGGCCATTATGGCGGCCTAATGATCCGCATGGCATGGCACGCCGCGGGCACGTATCGGGCTGCCGACGGTCGCGGCGGCGGCGGTACCGGCAACCAGCGTTTTGCGCCGCTAAATTCCTGGCCCGACAACGGGAACCTCGACAAGGCGCGTCGCCTGCTGTGGCCTATTAAGAAGAAATATGGCAACAAGCTGAGCTGGGGCGACCTGATGATTCTCGCGGGCAATATCGCCTATGAGTCCATGGGCTTTAAGACTTTCGGTTTCGGCTTCGGCCGCGCGGACATCTGGCATCCTGAAATGGATATCTATTGGGGCTCGGAAAAGGAATGGCTGGCGCCGACCGATAATCCGAACAGCCGCTACTCCGGCGAACGGGAACTGGAAAACCCGCTGTCCGCAGTAACGATGGGCCTGATTTATGTGAACCCGGAAGGCGTAGACGGGCAACCCGACCCGCTCAAAACCGCCAGTGACGTTCGCGAAACCTTCGCGCGCATGGCCATGAATGACGAGGAAACCGTAGCCCTGACCGCCGGCGGCCATACCGTTGGTAAAGCACATGGTAATGGCGACGCCGATCTGCTGGGACCGGAGCCCGAAGGGGCCGCCATCGAAGAGCAGGGCCTGGGCTGGATGAACAAGACCAGCCGGGGCGTTGGCCGTGATGCGGTCACCAGCGGTCTCGAAGGCGCCTGGACAACCAATCCGACCAAGTGGGACAGCGGCTATTTCGAAATGCTGCTCAACCACGAATGGGAATCGAAGAAGAGCCCCGCGGGCGCGTGGCAGTGGGAGCCGGTGGACATCAAGGAAGAGGACATGCCGGTCGACGCCGAGAATCCGTCGGTTCGCCAGAAACCGATCATGACCGATGCCGATATGGCGATGAAGATGGATCCAGAGTATCGCAAGATTTCCGAGCGTTTCCATGCAGATCCAGCCTATCTCGAAGAAGTGTTCGCGCGTGCCTGGTTCAAGCTGACACACCGCGACATGGGGCCCAAGGCGCGCTACATCGGTCCTGATGTGCCCGGGGAAGACCTGATCTGGCAGGATCCGGTGCCCGCGGGCAGCACGAAGTACGATGTGGATGCGGTCAAGTCAAAAATCGAAGCCAGCGGCCTGAGCATAACCGAAATGGTGACGACCGCCTGGGACAGTGCCAGAACCTTTCGTGGTTCGGATATGCGCGGTGGCGCCAATGGCGCGCGCATCCGCCTCGCGCCGCAGAAGGACTGGAAAGGCAACGAGCCCGAGCGGCTTGCCAGAGTGCTCGGGGTGCTCGAGGGCATCGCGGCCGATGCTGACGCCAGCCTAGCCGATGTCATCGTGCTCGCCGGCAACGTCGGGATCGAGCAGGCGGCGAAGGCGGCGGGCCATAACATCACCGTTCCCTTTGCACCGGGGCGCGGCGATGCGACGGAGGAGGCGACCGATTTCGATTCATTCGAAGTGCTCGAACCCGTTCATGATGGTTATCGCAACTGGCTCAAGAAGGACTATGCTGTGAACGCTGAAGAACTCATGCTCGAACGCACTCAACTCATGGGGCTGACCGCTCCCGAGATGACCGTGCTCGTTGGCGGCATGCGCGTTATCGGCGCCAACCACGGGGGCAGCGGTCATGGTGTGTTCACGGATCGAGAAGGCGCACTGACAAACGACTTCTTTGTCAACCTGACCGATATGAGCAACACCTGGAAGCCTGCGGGAATCAACCTGTATGAAATCCGTGATCGTAAGACGGACAAAGTCAAATGGACGGCGACGAGGGTGGATCTCGTTTTCGGGTCGAATTCGATTCTGCGGTCCTATACCGAAGTCTATGCTCAGGATGACGTCAAAGAGAAGTTCGTGAAAGACTTTGTCGCCGCATGGACCAAGGTCATGAATGCCGATCGCTTTGATTTGAGCTAGACCGGAGTGAAAATCCTCGCACACTCACCTGCAGTTGGGTGGGGGTGCAGCTTTTAGTATCTGCAAATTCTTTGCCGATCAGATGTGGACTCTCGTTCCGATACACACGCTGGAGGCGAAGGTTAGCGAGTGCTTCAGGAAGTAGCCGCCGACTGTCTCGTGTCGCGTAAAATCATTCAACGACATGTTAATGCTGGCCGGCATTCATGCCAACATTTTCAGTAATTCGCGCATGATAACTTTCCGTCAGAATAAAATTATCAGACCTCATATCTCTAGTGGTATAGGGGTCAAGTACATTAATTGTATTGCTTCCAGTTGGTTAATATCGGTCTGGTTTTCGCGCGATGGATTGCGCCAAGAGGACACCTGCCGCAACCAACCCGGCGCCGGCTGCCTGCCACCAGTTCCATTCCGCGTCTAGAAATAAAACCACAATCACCATGACGTAAAACGGCACCGCGTTCATGTGCAGTGAAGCAAGCAGAATCCCGAGCCCCGAAGCACCCCTGATCCACATGAACTGTGCCAAAGCCAATGACGCCAGTGACGCAAATACCAGCAAGACGACATGGCGAGAGTCGAGCAGCCCGATCGCAGTCCCCGGGATTCCGATCAACAGCATAACCAGGAATACAGTAAGCACGACCACGAGGCTCCCCATCATGGTAATCGTTGTTTGTCCAAGGAATGAAAGTGATCGAAACTCTTTGGTGGTGGCGCGAGTGCCCCAGGCGAACAGAATTACTGAAAACAGGCAAAGGAATCCTCCCCATCCGAAGCTGCCTTCGTCCATGCGGGCTCCGGTAGCCAGCAATCCGCCGAACAATGCCAGTGTAATTCCAGTCAGCAAACGCATGTGCATACGTCGTCCATCAAAGGCTATTTCAAGCAAGGCGCCGATTATTGGCATCATTGATGCAGCGATTGCCGGTGTGACTGCATCGGATAAATACTGCCCAATCAGGAATGTCATCGATCCCAAACCGAAACCGATCCCCCCTACGCTGATTCCGCGACGCCAGTTGGCACTGGATACCGTTGTCCAGCTTTCAATCCACAACCAGCAAGCGAACAGCGCACCGACACCAATGAGCTGGCGCGCCAGCACCAGTGCGATAGTCCCCCAGCTGTTAAGTAATACTTCGGCAATCGGGAATGCGAAGGACCACATCACCATCGCCGAAAAACAGAGAAGATTCGATTTAACGGTCCCGATCCCCGGTGCGATCAGGGTATTTTTATTATTGGACACGTATCGCTCCAAAGGGTATCAAGGGCAATTTGGATGTTCTGATTATAAGATTGCCAAAAGGATAAGCATATTGCGATGGTTGCTGAGTGAATCCTTGAATGACGGCTGAACCACAGGAGCAAACCCGGGCTTCTGAGAAACCCTGGTGAACGTTAGCTTTTTCGATTCATCATGATTCCTCGATACAAGCTGTTCGGAAATCGCCAATGTTAGTCGACCTTCGGCTTGCAGAAATAGAGGAATGCCAATTACCCAAAATTTTCACTGGAAAATTGTTATCGAGTCTGGATTTTTTGGCCCATGATATCTTCGCACTAATTAATCTATGATTGGGCCGCTACCAACACGGGAGAGTGGTCGTCCTCCATCTGCAACGGCCATACACAGAACAATTTCGTTGGGACGTGGTGCATCAGCGACCATGACAGTCATTGTGTCGAAATGATCAAAAGACCAAGCTTCATCTTTATGCCCAAGCGGGATATCAACAGGTGCTCCAACGGCTGCAATTTTTGAGTTCGAGGGTATTAATGCCTTACCACCTCCAACCGCTGCACGCATCGGTTTACCTAATTTCGGATGAATCATTGCGCCACCATGTTCCAAATCGCCATCGACTCCAACGATGGCTGCCTTGCCATAACTAATAGGAGATTGAACAAGCATACTGACAGCGCGAGTCATAAGCATTTCACCAAGCTGGCCGCCAATTTCAAATAAAGGCGACAGGTCCTGGACAAAACAACCAGCAACTGGATTCCGGACCACAGCAACAGCGGCAACTCGAGTTATGGATTCGCAGGGCTCTGCAAAACCATCCGCCAGGATGGTCTCTTGAATGATCATTGTTTTCCTGATAATCATAATAGTTAGTTTGCTACAGTGTTTTCAAGATATACGATTAAATTACATCCCGTCTGAACAGATGAAACCAAACTGAATTAATTATAAGGGGGCGTCTGTTAATTGACTGATACTAAAACCAGGCGCTTCCAAACCTTCTAACGAAGCACATCGGTAATGGGCGTGCTTCAAGCAGCCTCCGGATAGATAATTCTGACTGGCTAGTATTTTGCAGATAATCGGCTATAAAGAAAGTTTGCTAGAAGCCTTTTTCTTAAGCTTTTTTCTTCACTGCCTTTTTCTTCACCGCTTTTTTCTTCACCGCCTTTTTCTTCACTGCTTTTTTAGTTTTTTTCTCAAAAAGCTTTTCCCATTCAGTATCAAGCTTGTTGATTCCACGCTGAAGATATTTTGCAGCCTCAGAGTATTGCTTCGACATCTTCAATCTCTCTCGCGTCGAGTTCAGCGATTCCCGCAGTTCAGTAACTTTAGATTTGGCTTCATCAACTAATTTTTTCAGTTTTTCAACTTGATTTTTGGCCGCCGTTGAACTTGTTTTTGCTAATCTCTTTTCAGCCTTCGCCATGTTCGCATGGGCTTTCCCAAGCTGAGTGTTTGCTCGATTTAATTGCCGTGCTAACACATCACGTTCTCGAGTAATTAGTTTATGTGTTTTATCGGCAATCTTGAAATAGTCAGCCTTTGCGGCGAGGAAAGCTTTGTGCGCTTTGGAAACTTGCTGTGGCATGGTGGTCGAACCCTATGGAGAACTGTGTATGTTTTATTAAACGCTATGTTTACTATGAAGCAACAGTATCTAGACAGTATACAGATGTATTAACTATTACAGAACAAGCAGTTGGAACATAACACACATACACGATCTGCAAAAAATGTCCGCTATGGGCATTACTGAGACGATGGTTTGAATCTTGCGACAGTCCGCTTCGGAGCAAGTCCTGCCGGGCAGTTATGCCCACGCGGCTTTGACAGAATCACCTTGTTTCTCAATACCAGGTGTTCAAGATATCGGGCTTTAAGATAAGTCGCTACTCTTTGTCAACCTTCTGCCCATAAACTGAAGACGGCTTCATGCACTTATTGGTCTCATATCTTTTGACGGGCTGCAACAATACAAACCACCCGGTAGCAGTTACTCCAGCAAGATCTTGATCAATAGGAAACTGAGCTCAGGCAGTCATGAGGATCAAGTGCGACAGCTCCGCAGGTAGTCGCCAATCAGACAGAAGATTTCAAACATCAACACGGAACCTGTGAGGCCGGTGATCTGATTCGGGTTATCCACAGTAGGCATCGGACAAACGATGTCTCCGCCGATGATGTTCTTACCTCGTAATCCCTGCAGTATCTTAATGGCCTCCCAGGTGCGGAGTCCGCGATAACCTGCCTCCAGATTGGAAACACCAGGCGCATCTGCCGGATCGAGAGCGTCAAGATCGAAGCTGATATAGACAGGGTGATCACCAATCCGGTTCAGCATTAATTCGATCGTGTCCTCGAGTCCTATCTCGAAAATCTCATCGCTTGGCACGACACGATAGCCGGTATCACTCTCCGCAGGATCCTTTCGTGGTTTCATGGGATTGCCGCGAATACCAAGCTGAATGCTGTGTTCGGCATCGACTGCGCCTTCCTTCACCGTATAGGCCGCCCAGTGTGCTGCGGATTTTACCGCACCAAGCCAATGCGGCATGTGATCATAGTCGTCGCGATGCGCGTCGAAATGGACTAGTGCGATCTTCTCTCCTTTAGTGGTCCTAGAACCTTTGCCGCCCATTGCTTTCAGTATCGGACCAGTAATGGAATGGTCCCCTCCAAATGAAACCGGTCGGCATGCCGCTCGATCGAGCAGCCGATAATATGCCTCGATATGTGCGATGGAGGCTTCATTATTATTCGCTTCAGGGAGTGGCACATCGCCAAGGTCATGAATCTTCAGTTCAGCCCAGGGGTCGAGTTGGAAGGTCTGGTGCGATCGTCTGAGCCGACCCGAAAGATGGCGAATCTGACGTGGCCCCAGGTGCTGATCTCTCTCGGTTGAGCCATTTCCCGTGCTGTGTGGCACCCCGACAAGCCCTATTTCACAATGAGATGGGTCCTCATCCCAAGGGCATTTAAAGAATGTCGGAATGCCCCACCAATACCAGGGCTGCATCGCTTTTTTAGCGCTTTCAATATCAAATTCTGTCATGGCCGAAAGCTCTCATGTCATTTACAACAGAGCCCGTAGAGAAAATACTTTAGGCTGCCGGCCAAAAAGTATACTCTGATCGGTATTCAATGTGCTGAATTATCAGATGTCGACTGATACAACCAATTCCTACAGCACCCTATTTGTCGTTAACTAGTATTTTTCCTTTCGAATTCCAAATACCTTCATACGATAGTTTAAGGTTGATGGTTTGATACCGAGTAACTGTGCAGCTCCACCTTCTCCCCAAACCTGCCAGTTAGCGGTTCGCAATGCAGAAATCATATTTGATTTTTCGATTTTCCGGATCTCGGCATCGGTCATGAATTCTCCGGGTTCCGCTTGAATTTTGATCTGCGGCTGTTCTTCTATGTTAGCCAGGTTTAATGTGAGATCCAGGTTAATACGACTTCCCGTACTCAGAATCACGCTTCGTTCGATCACATTCTTCAGTTCTCTGATATTTCCCGGCCAACTATGTCGTTTGAGCATGTCAACCTGTTGCCTGGAAAGTTTCAATGGTTCACGACAAAATTCCTTACAAGTGAGATCGATAAAATGCATTGCCAGTGGAGCGATATCTTCCATCCTTTCCCGGAGTGACGGCACTTTTATTGGAAATACGCTCAGTCTGTAATAGAGATCTTCGCGAAATTTGCCGGATCTTACTTGTGCCTCCAGATCTTGATTGGTCGCGGCGACGATGCGAACATCTGCTTTGATGGTTGTGCCATCTCCTATTCGTTCAAATTCACGCTCTTGCAGGGCCCTAAGCAGTTTCCCCTGTTGCGAGAGAGGAATTTCACCCACCTCATCTAAAAACAATGTTCCACCGTCAGCCAACTGTATCCGGCCGACCCGATCTTGATGGGCGCCTGTAAAAGCGCCTTTAACATGTCCAAAAAACTCGCTTTCAAACAGATCCTTTGGTATTGAGGCGCAATTGACCTTAACCATGGGCTTGTCAGCACGATTGCTCTGGTTGTGTATGGCCCTGGCGATCAACTCTTTTCCAGTTCCCGATTCTCCGAGAATCAGTACGCCGACTGATGTGGCAGCGACAGCCTCAATCTGTGTCTGCGTTCTTTTTAATGCCTTACTTTCTCCAATTATTTCACCGTACTTTAAAACGGTTTTTACTTCATCACGAAGATAGTCTCGTTCTAGCTCGAGTTTGTCTTT
>JAHEGU010000116.1 GCA_024644945.1 Gammaproteobacteria bacterium
TTATTTTTGGCATGCCACCGGTTATTCGACTGACCGCGCTTGGAATGCGCGGTGTGCCAGAAAATACCAAGGAAGCTGCAGTCGCATTTGGCGCGACCAAGTGGACCCTGCTGAAGGACGTAGAGATCCCGCTGGCAATGCCATCGATCATGACCGGGATTAACCAAACTATTTTGATGTGTCTTTCAATGGTGGTGATTGCATCGCTGATTGGGGCCAAAGGTCTGGGTCAAGATGTCCTGGTCGCCCTTCAATATGCCGCAAAGGGGCAAGGTATGCTGGCGGGGCTGGCAATTCTATTTTGCGCGATGGTCATAGACCGAATTATTCAAGGTCATTACAAACGCTCTACATCGCGACATTAATTGCTTTCGGGTAGGTAGAATAAGAACAAGACATGCCTCCGCTGTTGAGACGGCGGGGGCCTTAAGGTTGCCTTTCTGATTACAATTAGAGCAGACCGAACTGGTCTCCGTGACATAGGTTAATCCCTGTATAATCGCGCCATGAACAAATCTTCCAATACTTACTGGCATGCGGCCACTATTACGCGGCCGGACAGACAGAAGCTCAACGGACATTCAAGCGCTATTCTCTGGTTTACCGGCCTGTCGGGAAGTGGTAAGTCTACTTTAGCGCACGCAGTAGAAGAGGAGCTGTATCGACGCAAGTGCCGCACCACGGTTCTGGATGGTGACAACGTGCGCCATGGTCTTTGCGGGGATCTAGGTTTCAGCGAGGATGATCGGACAGAAAATATTCGCCGTATTGGACAGGTCGCTACGTTGTTTGTAGACGCAGGAATGATCGTGTTGACGGCGTTTATTTCGCCGTTTCGAATAGATCGGCAACGGGTGCGGATGATGGTCGAAGAAGAGAGTGATTTCATCGAGGTGTTCTGCGATTGTCCCTTGGAGGTCTGCGAGCAGCGTGACGTTAAAGGACTCTACCAACGTGCGCGTAAAGGTGAGATTTCAGATTTTACTGGAATTTCCTCTCCGTACGAGACGCCAGCAAATGCCGACCTGATCGTTAAAACCGCTGGCCGCAGCGTTGAGGAATGTGTTGCCGACGTCATTTCCTACCTTGAAGATCGAGGGCTCATTGCGAAGGCCTGAAATAAAGTTCAGGCCTGTTCCGGTATACGTAAACCGGACGATATTCCATGATTGACCAGCTATTATCTCTTAGCCGCAGGCAAAAGCAGGGACTCATGATGGGTGTCGATGCCGTGCTGGTTATCGTGGCTCTGTGCGTAGCCCATTCGTTGAGAGCCAATCGGTTTTATTTGCCACCCGAAGGTAACGAAATCTATCTCTGGATCATCGCGCCCATCATTGCATTACCGGTATTCGTCCAGTTCGGTTTGTACCAGACTGTTATCCGGTACATTGGCTTTAATTCGCTGTGGCGAGTATTTCAGGCGATTAGTCTGTATGCGCTTCTGTGGGGGGTGTGCACCTTTCTTTCTGGCTTCGGGCTGACACCGCGATCAGTGGTGATTATCAATTGGTTGGTTGCGCTTTTGTTTGTGGCTGGCGCGCGTATGGTTGCTCGCTGGATTCTAACCAATCGAGCGCCAGCGTTTCTTGGCGCAGAACGTGACGAACGCAAGAATGTGGTGATTTACGGTGCAGGCGCAGCAGGGATGCAGCTCGCTATCTCCACATCGTTCAGCCCGGAAATGCGACCGGTTGCCTTTGTCGACGATGATCCGATACTCGTTGACCAGCAAGTTAACGGTGTGAGGGTCTACCATCCTGATCAGCTTGGCCGACTGATTGATGAGTTTGCGGTCAAGGAGGTGCTGCTGGCGATGCCATCGGCAACCCAGCATAGACGTCAGAAAATCCTCTCAGGGTTGGAACACTATCCGGTATTAGTACAAACCCTGCCGGACATTTCTGAGTTGGAACGTTGTGAGGTCAATCTTGAGGATGTGCGCGATATTGATATCGGTGATTTACTGGAACGAGATCCTATTGCACCGGTTGACGAACTCCTGCATGCAAATATTCGTGGAAAAGTAGTTCTGGTAACCGGGGCAGGCGGCTCTATTGGTGCAGAACTGTGCCGACAGATCAGTCAGCTTGGCGCCTCGAAACTGGTTATGTTCGATCACAGCGAGTTCAATTTGTACCGGATTGAGAAGGAGCTCGCTGAATCTGGAGTCGAGTTTGAATCAGTGCTTGGGTCTGTGCGTGATCAAAGCGCGGTGGAATACGTATGCCGAGCAAACGGTGTGCAGACAATTTATCATGCTGCGGCCTACAAACACGTTCCTTTGGTTGAGATCAACGCGGCCATGGGGGTCGCTAATAACGTACTTGGTACTCGCAATTGTGCGCAGGCGGCTATCAAGACTGGCATTGAAACCTTTGTATTGATATCGACAGATAAAGCGGTAAGGCCTACCAATATAATGGGGGCTACCAAGCGGTTGGCTGAGCTGGTGTTGCAGGACTTGAGCCATAACAATAACTGCAGCACGCGGTTTACCATGGTGCGATTTGGAAACGTACTCGATTCATCAGGTTCAGTTGTACCGCTGTTCAGAGAGCAAATCAAACGAGGCGGGCCAGTTACCGTAACCCATCCGGAGATCATTCGCTACTTTATGACTATTCGAGAGGCAACACAGCTTGTGCTGCAGGCCGGTGCTATGGGTCAGGGAGGGGATGTTTTTGTACTGGATATGGGTGAACCGGTCAAAATTATTGGTTTGGCGAGAAAAATGATCCGTCTTTCCGGCCTGCAAGTCAAAGAGGAGAGCGCTCCTGATGGTGATATTGAGATAAATTTCACCGGTCTACGCAGGGGAGAGAAGCTCTACGAAGAACTGCTGGTCACCGATACCGCGGTATCCACACCGCATCCGCGAATCATGCGCGAGAGTGAAATTTGCACTAATCTTAGTCATCTGAATCCCTGCCTTGAAAAGCTGGAACGAGCCATCCGGGTGGTAGATAATGAACAAATCCGGGTTCTTTTATTTGATATGGTGGAGTCATATAATCCGGCGCCAACTGAAAAGGCGAGCTGAAGCCGTCGTAACCCCTCTGTAGCCGGCATTTTATTTGAAACCGGCGATTCATCCGACCAGGAACGACCTGATTTGGCCATTACAGAATTCTACCTGCATATCACCTTTGGCGTCGTTCTTACGCTAATCGCCACTCTCGTGACGTGGGCCATGCTGAAGCATGGGCGGATTCTCGACCATCCGAACCATCGCTCGTCTCATACCCGGGCCGTTCCTAAATCTGGAGGCATTTCGATTGTCGTAACGTTTCTGATAGGGATGTGTTTCATCATATTTTTTGCTGATAGCAATCTGGTGAACCAGGATTACATCCTCGGTTTTGTCTTTTCCTCAATTCTAATTGCGGTTATTTCCTTTGTTGACGATGTCTGGGAGAAGAGTGCCCTATTCAAACTGGTGACGCATATCTTCGCGGTCGGCGTGGTGCTTTACAGCGGAATCGTCATCGACAGCCTGACCCTGCCCTGGGTGGGCCGAATATCGCTGGAATGGATAGGCTATTTGATTTCAGCAATCTGGATACTAGGTCTTACCAACGCATACAATTTTATGGACGGCATAGACGGACTCGTTGGCAGTACAGCCTTGATAGCCGGCATGTTTTTTATGGCGATCAGCTACTACGAAGGTAGCTCGTTCGTCTACATTACAGGTTATACGATAATCGCAGGTTCAGTAGGATTTCTAATCTACAATGCACCACCTGCTAAAATATTTATGGGGGATGTCGGGAGTGCATTTCTTGGTTTTGTTTTCGCAACCTTAGCAATTATTGCGGCGCGTTATGATGAATCCAGGACATCGTTCCTGGTGATGCCAATGTTGTTGTTTCATTTTATTTTCGACACGACTTTTACTTTTTTACGCCGCCTGGTAAGAGGTGAGAACGCTATGCAAGCGCATCGTACACACCTTTATCAATTACTGATTCGGAGCGGATATACCCATCTGGAAGTGACTCTTTTGCTTAGTTGCATGGCATTTCTGCAGGGCCTTGGTGCGATCTGGATGGTTAATATTCCAGGCAACGAAAGGCTGTATGTGTTTATCCCATTCTTGCTGATTCAGGTGGTCTATGCGCGATTGACGCTAAAGCGTGCAAGAAAATCAGGCGTCAATTATGCTGACAATTATTCCGGCAAAGAAAAACCGTTAAAGTCGTGAAGCGAATATTCATTGCAGGGCATCGAGGTATGGTGGGGGCAGCGATCCTTAGAAGGTTGGCGGTTCAGGAAGGGGTGGAGATCGTCACACAGGATAAATCTGAACTGGACTTGATGGACCAGCAGGCGGTGCATGACTTTTTTAGCGGCGGACACTTTGATCAGGTATACCTGGCGGCGGCAAGAGTGGGAGGAATATACGCAAATAACGCATACCCGTTCGATTTTATCTATCAGAACCTTACGATTCAGAACAACGTGATCCACAGTGCTCACGTGTCCGGTGTTCCAAAGCTGTTATTTCTCGGCTCCTCCTGTATCTATCCCAAGCTAGCTGAACAGCCGATGCAGGAGTCAAGTTTGCTTTCCGGAAAACTGGAGCCAACTAATGAACCCTATGCAATCGCAAAGATAGCCGGTATTAAACTTTGCGAATCGTTAAATCGCCAGTTCAATTG
>JAHEGU010000117.1 GCA_024644945.1 Gammaproteobacteria bacterium
TGCGGATAGAGCAGTTAACAAGGTACACTGGTACTCCCTCAACGTGATATTTACGGATGCAGCGTCTCCATGGCGTTTCGCAGCAAGGCGCAACTCGCCGGCAATGGCCGCTTCCCTTGCCAAGAGTTGCAACGCAGTCCATGGGCGCTGACAAACTCACTGAATCCGTAACTATCACATTGAAGGAGTACGAGAAGTGACCAGAAAATTGCTCGGCTTGCCGACTTGAACCAAAGAGAACAAAGCAAGTTTACATTGTAAAGTAAATAAACAGAGATTGATATCGCATGGATATTTCCTTACTTAAGACATTTCTGGAAGTAGCTCGTACCCGCCATTTCGGTAAGGCAGCAGATGTGTTGTTTATTACCCAGTCCGCGGTCAGTGCTCGTATCAAGCTTTTGGAGTCCAACCTCGGAGTGGAATTGTTTAGCCGGCGTCGAAACGACATCCAACTTACGCCGGCCGGTATGCGTCTGGTTCGGCATGCAGAGACCATCGTAAAAGGCTGGCAGCGGGTGCGTGACGAAATTAAATTAGACGAAGTCGGCGCACGACCGCTCGCGGTAGGCAGTCCCATCGATCTGTGGAGCATTCTGTTACGAATTTGGGTGGCCGGTCTGCGTCGGCGTCAATCACAGTTGGTGTTGAGCATAGAAATTCAGTCGACCGAGGTTTTGGTAAACCGCCTGGTTAACGGACTGCTGGACATGGCAGTGATGTTCGATCCACCGCAGATCCCTGATTTGAGCATCCGGCAGGTAGCAGAGATCTCTCTGGTCCTGGTTGCAGACCGTGATGGTCTGACGCAGGAGGAAGCGATGAAACAGAACTACTACATGGTGGATTGGGGTAATACTTTTTCCCTGATCCACGCCGAACATTTTCCCAATATACCACCGCCAGTTGCACGGCTGGCCTCCGGGCTATTAGCGCGGGACTTGATTTTGGACTGCGGGGGCTCTTCATATCTTGCAGAACAAATGGTGCAGCAGGAGTTGGAACAGGGACGGCTTTTTCGGGTGTCGGGCGCCCCGGTCATCGAGCGTAACGCTTTTACGGTGTATCGTCCGGAGGATGAGAAGCGCCAAGAGATGCAGCAAGCCCTGGGGGCGCTGAAGGACACGGTTGAAGGTGCGAAACATTTAGTGCCTTGATTGTAGCAATGCTCGTAAAGGATCAGCAGAATTTTACGTTCAGGCCAGCATGGAAACAGTAGTTTCAATTAAACCGGTAGCAATGATCACCAGCCTAAGAACCTGCTTTGACGAGTCCTTGTAGACCAGCTGCCTGCAACGTCTCTTCCAACATCTTTCGAATGGCCTTTGCATGTGCTTTTTCCAATGCAGAATTAAGCAGCTCACATGTTTTTTTCCGGGTAAAACTTCTCACAAGCCATTTGATTCGGGGGACGTCGCTTACGCCTACACTCAGGTGATCAATGCCCATGCCGAGCAAAAGCAGTGCCATGAGTGGATCACTGGCGGACTCCCCGCAAACACCAACCGGTTTGCCCGCCCGATGCCCCCCTTCCACCACAGATTTAATTGTCTTGAGGATCGCCGGGTGCAGTGGTTCAAATAGCCTGGCAACTTTTTCGTTACTTCGATCGACAGCTAACAGATATTGGATAAGGTCATTGGTACCTATGGACAGGAAGTCGACGTGGCGAGCGAGGAACTCCGCTTCGATGGCGGCGGCAGGCACCTCGATCATAACGCCTATCGGCGGTGTGACCACTACCCCTTCCTCTCTGAGTTCTTCCTTGGACTGCTCAATCAATCCCAACGCCTCTTCGACTTCATCGACTGTTGTCACCATGGGCAACAACAGCTTGAGATTGTCCAGGCCTTTGGATGCACGCATTGCCGCGCGTAGTTGTACGAGAAAAATATCGGGATGATCCAGGGTCATGCGCAATCCACGCCAGCCAAGGAACGGATTCGATTCGGACACCGGGAAATAGGGCAGGGCTTTGTCGCCACCTGCGTCCAGCGTCCGCAAGGTAACCGGGCGTGGCGCAAACGACTTTAGAATATGCCGATAGATATCAAACTGTTCTTTCTCCGTCGGGAACCGATCGCGCACGATGAAAGGGATTTCGGTACGGAACAGCCCCACACCGTCCGAACCTGCATTGAGTGACGGCGCGATACCTTCAAGCATACCGGAGTTGGTATAAAGAGGCAGGCGCCATCCATCGAGAGTTTCAGCAGGCAGGTCCTTGAAAACTTTCAACTGTTCTGCGAGATCTCTTTCCTCCCGGACAAGCCGCCGAAAATCACGCTTTACCTCCGGCCGGGGCTCGATATAAATCCGACCGCTGTATCCATCAACCACAAGTACTTTGCCATGAAAATGAGACAGATGGGTGTAACCCAAACCCATCACAGCCGGTACTCCCAAAGTTCTTGCTAGAATAGCCACGTGCGAGAGCGCAGAACCGCGGCTGGATACGACACCTCCCAGCCTTCCCGCCGGCACCTCTGCCAAGTCGGTTGCGGTGATTTCTTCACCTATCAGGACTGAGGATTGCGGAAACTCCGTACGTGTTATGGCCTGTGCCTCGAGATGCATCAAGATGCGATGGCCCAGACCGCGGATATCGCTGGCGCGTTCGCGCAGATACGGGTCATTCATCTGATCGAACACCTTAGCATGTTGCTCTATTGTCTCGCGCAGCGCCCCCGGTGCCCAGTTACCGGCCCTGATACACCGTACGGTATCTTCGACGATGCTGCCTCCTTCGAGCATCATAACGTAGGCCTCGAAAAGCGCTCGCTCAGCGTCCAGAGCGGTGTCCTGCAAGCTGGCCCCCAACGATCGCAGTTCGCTCAATACTTGGCCGATTGCCGAGTGAAAACGCTTCTCTTCACCGGTGGGATCAATGCTTTTTCTATCCGGTACAATTTCAAGCCGAACAACCGGAGTCACGAGCACGGCCGTTCCCATTCCCACGCCGGGTGCGGCGGCCACCCCTTCTAGATAGTGCTCGCCCTGGAATTCTCTACGCGAGCAAATTTTGATCTGTGCTTGCCTTAACAAAGGTGATGATACCTGCGAGATGGGCCGCAAGGGTTACCAGGAACGCCAGGCGTATACGCCCGATGCTGTCCGGCTCCAGCCCCTCAGTGGCCATGAGTGCCAGAAAACCTTTCTCATCTTGTAGATACACAGAGCAGACGTCTGCCCGGAGGGCTCTGCTGACGCCATGTACCAACACTTGTAGCGCAGCTTTAAAATCTAGTGCACCGCCTACCTCTTGTACGATTTGATGAAGAGGTGTAACCATTTTTCTACTTGAAGGGTAGCAACCAAGCCCTTCAATTATGATTATTCATACTACTATACGTAGATCTTATAGTCTCGGGGGCGCATTTATGAAATGTTAAGGCATGTACTCACCAGTACCAACGCATCACTTATGCAGCAGCATCTATTCTTCTGTTCAATGAGTTGTCCGATTCCGCAAAAATCAGCCCAACTCCGTCCTGTCTCACATGCACGACCAAACTCCTTCGTTTGAATCTCGGGAAGCCGTTTCTCTCGTACTCGACCTCCACAATGTCATATGGTTTTAAACAGTTGCCGAGCAATTCGACAAAAATCCCGTTTGTGCTGATATTTCGGGATGTTCCCTGAAAAACCTTATCACCTCGACAACGTAACAAGACATCGAGATTCTCCACGATCCGCCTTGCATAACGATGTTCCATTTTTCTACCTCTCTGGTCGATACGGTGATTGTTGATGGATTTTTCAGGCAATGGAAACGAAATGTTTTGGTCGTCTTGACAACAATTATTTATCTTACCCAACTGCTCGTGAATCTGGTGAACAGGAGATGAAGCAATTAAGGACCTCTCCTTGGTGGGGATGGTTTTGTTGAACAACTGACACAAAGCTTTTCCGTGCATGACACTGGTATGGCGCCGAAGCCAATGATAATCAGCCAGGAGTTCGATTTACAGAATAGGAGTGTTGAGAGAACAAATTAATAAAATAAATAAAAACAGAAGGTTACCACCCTTAAAGCTTAAAGTGCCAACAAATTGTTTTTGTTCTGATAAACAGAATATTCTACCGATGCAATAACTTGAAGTGGTAATGGAGCCGCACCATTTACAGGTTGGCCTGGGAGTTACCGGGAATTGAAAGGTGGACAGCCGAAGAAAATATAAAATGAATCTTGACCGATATGAACCCAACATGCGGCTCATCCGTCTGCAGCAGGAATTAGACCAGTTGTTTACTCGATGATCTCTGAGTGGGGAAGCAGCGGTTGGTGTTGTGTTAACGGACTGGATGCCTGCGGTGGATATTCGGGAAGAGGAGGAGCGTTGTGTTATCCAAGCCAATGTTCCTGGCATGGAAGCCAAAAATATCGGTGTGGCCCGCCCTTTTCAAGGACTGCAACGCTGCGTTGGCCCATTGGCCGGGCTCCCTTCGGGCCAGCCAATAAGCCGCCATTCGCGTTGTTGTGCGCCTTTGAATTAGCTTCGGCTAGTCCTGCAGTCGCACGCCTAGCGGGCTGAGCGTTACATTATTATCCGCGCGGCCCATAGGGCCATGAGAACCGGCCATGCGTTTATGCGATGAGCGATCATCTGTGCTGTCCACGCTTATGAGC
>JAHEGU010000028.1 GCA_024644945.1 Gammaproteobacteria bacterium
ATTGAGCGTAATTTCACCTTCACCAGCAATTATTTCTCCCGGTTTCATTTCTGTCCTCACAAAATAGGCCCCACAATATAGGGTTATGTACTGTGACCAGCTTGGTGCCATCTGGAAAGGTGGCCTCCACCTGTACATCGTGAATCATTTCATCAATGCCCTCCATTACGTCATCCTTGGACAGGATCGTGCGCCCGTAATCCAACAAATCTGCGACAGATTTTCCGTCGCGGGCGCCTTCCATAATCTCAGCTCTGATCAACGCAATGGCTTCGGGATAATTTAACTTTACGCCGCGTGCTTTACGCCGCTCTGCCAACAGTGCAGCAGTAAAAATCAGCAACTTGTCTTTTTCTCTTGGACTCAGTTCCATGGCTAATAATGAATAGCAGGTTCAGGTATTCCAGATTCTGGGCGGGCAGGCGGGGCGACTAATAACGAAGGGCCTCGTTATCTGCCAGAAGTTTCTAAAGTGTAACTGTGCAGCTTGTGAAGACTGACCGAGAAAACGCGCGATTAATAAATCATCAATCAATGTCACAGAGAAATAGTTACCCGGTGATGGAAGCAACAATTCTCCGCGTATGATTTCCCATTGTTCTTTAGTCACCGGTGTGGCGACGGCACTGCCAAAAAACAGAATGATCTCTCAGGCAAGCTGCACCGGACAAACCGGATCTTTGGTCAAGCGACATACGGTCTACAAATGAAGATCTGCCGTTTCTTTCTATTCGTAACCTGACTTCTGCACTGCCTTGGTCAAATCTTTCGCCACTCGCGGACCTGCCCAGGCAATATGTTTCCCAGCCAATAAAACGCGCTGACGATGACGTTTAATATGATTATTAAGTCGAATTTTAGCGCCGCGAAATAAGATACTTGCCTGTGGCAACCATTCGAGGCTGCCTTCTACAAACAAGTCGATTTTTACTCTTGCCATAGCACCCGCAGAACGATAAAACTTGGTTGTGCCCGGTGAAGTAATTAACGCTTTCGCGCCGCTATCGACCTCGACATTATATTCAAGCTCGTCACCACCAACCACGCCGCCAGGCGGATGCAGAAAGTAAACATGACATAGTCTTCTGGATGAAATGGTCGTTGTACCGAGACAGGTCCGGTGCGAGCTCGTTTGGCCAGTAATGTCTTTTCGCTTCCTGGGGTAAAACCAAGATCAATGCGTCCTCGCCATCCAAATATGACCGAGTCAGTATCAAGTGGGAAATTCACAGATTGAGGACATAAATTTTTGCGATTAACCAGCCGCAACAAGGCAAAGAGTGGCGATACAATATAAAAGGTAAAACCATTAGGGTGAAACAATCCTGCTCGACAACCAGTTAATTAATCGGATTCTATTCAATCGAGTCAAACCTCAAAAAAATTCTTCACAATATTTTCATTCAATCTATCTATCTTGACTTTTTGTTTCATTTCTCGCTGACGGCATTATACGAAAGTTATCCGCAACAGGTCTGGCGACAGGTGACTTTCGGTAGTGCCAAGTTGACAGCGCCCGCCAAGTTGAAAGCGACTTGTCGGCAAAGTGGGGATGAAATTGCGAGCCAATGCCTGCAGGTGTTAACGAGTTCCTGCCGAAACCGTTCAACATGCATTCTGTCTGTCTTAATGTCCATGATAAACATTTCTGAAAAAAAGATTTTAATTTGACGGTGTCGTCACGTCCCGTTGGTGACACTATCAGTGACAGTGAGTGGTGATGAAACATGCATTTGGTGAGGAACTTGAAGAACACGCTAGGTAAAGACGCTTTGACCGAATCTAAGATACTTTCCCTCGGCGAAGGCGAAGGCGTTTCCGCTCGAGGTAAGATCTCTATGATTATGCGTTTTATTGGAATAGCTGGCGTGCTGGCTTCATCGGCAATGTTTATTTGGTTTCTGACTGGATTGACCGGGGCTATACCTTCTTTAGTTGATGTCTTTGGAGTGCCGGGCTTGAGAGTTCCGGCTGGCATTGCGATAAGCGGGCTCCTCGCTGCATCTGTTGGATTTCATGATTATTGATTTAACCGATCACTGCTCGGTAATTTTCAAATTTAAGCGAGGCAAACTATGTTCAAATTATCTGATTTATTTATTCTCTTAGCGGTGGCAGTATCTTTCGCTGTCTCAGGCTATACCTGGTTTAACGGATATCAAATGCAAGGACTGTTCACCGCAGTGTGGGTGCCCTCTATCCTCGCATTCGGTATTTACTTCAAGTTAGCCAGTCTCTCAGCCAGAGGGCGCGAATCATGAACGAGAATACTGTCCTGATTTATGCAGTCTTAGTCTTTGCTCTAATGGTGATCGGGCTTATCCTGACAGCAGTGGAGTTTAAGTATGGTGCACCAAGCAAGCAGGAAAAAGCAGCAAAGGCGAAAAAACATGTAAGTGATGAGCAAGGCTTTGGCGATTCTATGAACGCCGAGGCCAGACAGATTTAATTATTACCCAATCGGAAAACCAAAATGGAAAATGAAATCGCAGTGTACGCAGTCGGTTACGTCGCCCTGAGACTTGGGGTCCTAGCTATCTTTGGATTTTTTCTTTACAGGATGGCGACCCTGGGTAGGGCAATCAAACTCAGTGAAGAAACAGTGCGGGCCGATTACCGCCCAAACCAACAATATGAAGCGAGATGGTGAAACTTCAGACCTCACTAACTCAAGAAGGCGGCGATACTAGAAAGAATTGCCTGCCGATCATGACCCGGTTCGATGAAAAGAAAAAAGACTTTCACGATCTAAACAGGACTTTCGATGGTCACTGGTTTGTCTCTGACATTGAGCGCGCGGATCGGGTCGCTGATGATCGATGTTAGATTCTTTTTGAGTGATCGGGGGAGCGTCCGACGTCAGCACCGGAGAGCCCAGTGAGAGAGGTGGGATACGGTCGACTCTATTGACATGCGTCCCGCATGCTCTAACTGACAGTGAATCTCATCGTTCACAAATCTAGAGGACGGAAAAAAACCTGTCTCAGAGAGCAGCGCCCCATTGTTTCTCTCAAAGGCACTTATAGTGAATTTTTAGAACCTCTTTTCTACCATTCACCGCAGTCTGCATGTGGACTAAAACCAGTGCAATAGAAACCTGACAAGGTCGAAACAAAATATTTGGGGCTCCCGCCATATGTTGTAGCCCTAACATATATTTCACGATATTTTGCTTAAGATACCAACTTTCCTAAAAGAGTGCCGCTCAATGAAGTTAATCCCTGTAAATCGAATAGTTTTAACCGCTATGGCTATAGTTGCAATGACCAATATTGCCGCAGCAGACAATGTGAAGATCACGCCGTTGGGGAGCCACGACGGTGAATTTTGTAGATTTGACCGCGCAATGGTTTTTGAAGACCCGGACGGTACTCGGCTTCTGTATGACGCAGGTCGCACTGTGGCCGGCCCAGAAGATCCCCGACTTGGAAAAATTGATGTAGTTCTGCTCAGCCACATGCATGGCGACCACGTAGGTGACCAGCACATAGCCGAAGTGAACGCGGGCGAATGCGGCAAACCAGATTTCGCCATCAAAGCGGCACCGAATACGAACACGGTCAACATCGCGCTTGGTAAAAGTGCAGCGATCATCACCGGCAGTGACATGCCTCGCTTTTTCGCGGCAAAACTCAAGGCCCTTGGTGGTGATCCCAAAGCTTCTCAACTGGTGCGCTTCGGCGCCTCGCGAAAGGTTGGGGGCGTTGCGATCGCTACTGTTCCTGCTGTACACACAAACGGGGTCAATTCAGCCTTTATAGGGGGCGATCTCGGCAACATGCTGAGTGAGGCAGGTCTCGAGATTTCTGCTGGTCCCCCTACAGGCTATGTGCTGACTTTTTCTAACGGTTTGGTGGTCTACCTGTCGGGTGATACAGGCATTACAGCCGAGCAAGACGCTGTAGTTCGTGGACACTACAATGCCAAACTTGCGGTCATCAATATCGGCGACACATTTACTACCGGACCGACCGAAGCAGCTTTTGTAATTAATGAGCTGATTAAGCCAAACTCGGTGATTGCTTCGCATGCCAACGAAGTAGCCACCCAAAGTGGCAAGGTCATCGCGGGCACCAAAACGGAAGCATTTATTGCGAGTACAAACGTACCTGTGCATCTGCCTTTGAGTGGTCGCACTTTGGAGTTCGATGGAAAGGGTGTGTGCGTTTCCGGCTGCTGAATCAATTCATAGAGGTTGAAATGTTCAGATGCGACCAATCAAACCGATTCGAGGAGCTTGAGTCTTAATACGACTGGTGCCTACGTTTCCCTTAGAGAGCGAAAAGAGGCGCTTTCACTTGACTTGTGCCACTCGTTGGGGGTGGTTTTTTCGTACTACCGTCGCCCGCGTTTAAAGGCCGTTAGTCGATAAAGGCCGCATATTGATTTAACGGCTTATAGGGTTTCGATAAGGTCGATCATTTTTCGCCGCGTCGGTTCATCCGGCAGGCGTCCGAATCCCGCTCCCATGTTGTCGATCATGTGCTTTAACTTTGAGGTGGCCGGGATAATGCAGGTTACCGCAGGGTGAGCGGCGATAAACTTCAGAAAAAACTGCCCCCAGCTGGCGCAATCTATTTCCGACGCCCATGCGGGTAACGGCTTACCTTGGACCTTACGAAACAGGCTGCCGCGCTGATAGGGTCGATTGATCAGGGTCGCGATGCCCCGTTCCTGCGCGATCGGCAACAGGCGTTGTTCCGCGGTCCGATTGAGGATGTTGTAGCTGAGCTGCACGAAATCCAGCGGCTGTTTCTGTAGTATGGTTTCGAGTTCGTCATGGTAACGCCCATGAGAAGTAGTAATACCGATATAGCGGATTTTACCCTGCGCCTTCCAGTCGATCAGGGTATCAAGATGCGTCTGCCAGTCGCGCAAGTTGTGAATTTGCATCAGGTCGATTCGATCGACGCCGAGGCGCTGCATAGATTGCTTCATCTGGCCGATGCCCTGATCCTTGCCTTCGATCCAGACCTTGGTCGCGGTAAAAAGATCCTGTTTGTCGTCTATTTTTTCCAGCAGAGCCCCGGTAACCGATTCGGCGTTACCGTACATCGGTGAGGAGTCTATCAGCTGACCGCCCCGTGCAAAAAAAGCCTGCATGACCTCGACCAACGGCGAACTAGCGGCGCTTCCGATGTTGACATCGAAGGTGCGCGAAGTTCCGAGGCCGATCACCGAGAGCAGCTCTTCGCTTGACGGAATCGTTTTTTTGATAACGACCGGTTCCATTGCGGCGGTATAAGCCGGTGCAAACGTGCAGGCCAGTGACGCCGCACAAGTGGATTTAAGGAATTTACGGCGGGTAAGGTCGTTTTCAAATTTGCTCATTTCAAGTCTCCGGTTGGGTTCGACTGGTTGCTTCGAGGCAGTTGTTGGTTTTCTCATGATGGTTGCCGAGAAATACTGCGACCAGCGTCCACAACAGCGCTATTGCCGCGGCAACAATCGCGATCGCGCTAAGGCCAAGACCGATCCCCTGGGCGAGTCCAGTATAGGTCCAGCTGGCGAGAACATCACCGCCCCGATAGACGACAATATCAATGACGGGTTTGGTTTTAAACCGGGTTTCGCGCTCCACTCCGGTGAACAGCATTTCCCTCCCAGGCCGCGTAATGGCGTAGTTGCCTGCGCGGCGGATGATTTGCAGGGCGACCATGATTGCGAGCCCTGGCGCGATCGCAACGGCTGTCCAGCCGAGCACCATGATCGCGGGAACCAGCGCCAGGGTTACCGTCAGCCCAAGTTTAGTCGCTAGACGGCCTGTCGCAAACAGCGCGGTCGCGATGGCCAGCGAGTTAACGACCAGATCCATCATTCCCCAGTACTGGGCGCGGGTGGCACGATCGTAGTCGACCATCACGTTTTTCAGCTCGAAGTAAACAAAGGTGCTCATTATCGTGTAGAGAAGAATGAACAGACCGATAGCCAGCAGGAAACGATGACCGAGAAAATCGGTAAAGCCTGCGAAAAAATCTCCCCCTATGGACTGCGTGGAACCTGATGGCGAATCGGATTTCCTCTCGGTCGCGCCCGCCATCCTCGTCCTGTCGAGATAAAAAATCAGTGGAATGATCAGTAGTAGCATCAACGCAGCGACCAGCAACAGGTTATAGACGCCAAGGATTTCGCCAAGAAGTACTGGGAGGAAGGGCCCGGCAACCGCACCGATGCTCGCGCCGGCGCCGAAAACGCCGAACAGGCGCCTGGATTGCGATCTCGAATAAATATCGGACATGAAACTCCAGAACACCGAAATATGAAACATGGCGAAAAAACTGACCCACACGTAAAACGACTTGTCGATCAGCGCGGTATTATCAAACCAGTGTGTTGCCGCGAAAAACAGCAGGAAAGAGGCAGCGAAAAAAAAATATACCCCGGGAACCAGCTTTCTCAATTCGATTCTGGACACGATGTATCCGTAAGCCAGTACGGCGCCGGCGCTGATAAAGAAATTGAGCGTCCACAACCAGCTTAGTTCGGCATCGCTCCAGTCGCTGGACATGGCGTCGCGCACCGGCCTTAAAACATAGTATGCCCCCATCAGGATTAAAACGAACAGGAAGGACATCGCCGCCGCGGGAATTTCATGCGGCTCGATTTTGATCAGCTTGTTGACGTAACGTAGAAATACCGATGGCATAAGTATATTGTCCCTATACGGTAACCGGCAGTATAGCCGAATCTGTTTTCACCCTTGGATAAAAAGTTGCTGTCTCATAAATGTTGTCTCAAAATCTTAGCCTTTCGCCAGTTTCCGCGCTTGGCCAGTGTCGCGGCAACATCAGCAGGCGGTTAGAGTGGGAAGACACAGCTGGAATGGTTAACTGATCTCCCATTGACGCGGAGGTGTGCATATCACACTCCTAATTCAGTCCTGTTTAAGTTGAACCCTAACCCTAGACATGGAGTTGTCTTAAACGGGCGGGTCAAAACAGAGGCATTTTATACGGGTTGAATCTTCATGCTAAACCAAGTATCTCCTGGCCCTGGCTGAAGTATCTGGGATCGAAAATCCCTCGTTCTCCTCCCAATTTTTGCGCGGCTTCACGGAAGTCAGCGGCAGGATGTTGTGCAATGAAGGCGATGTAATCCCGAAAACTTTCTTCATCTGCCGAAAAAATGCCAATTAAGATACGGCGGTCCTCGGTAAACAGTTTAGATAATATATTCTCGGAACATTCGAAGAGTCGTGACAGAGCCGAGGAGTCATTCAATAACAGATTCCAGATCACGGTGCTATCGTAATTAACAAGAAGGCGCAGCACGTTATCGTTTTGTTTAAAAATTAATTGTAATAACAAGGTGTCAGATTCAAAAAGTGTGATAAGCACCGCGTCCGTATGAGCAAACAGGCTGCTCAATACGCCCTCACCATGGCTAAACAGGTTTTTTAGCGCACTGGTAGGAATAGAGAATATTGCATTAAATAACAGAGGAGAACTTGAAAACAAACGGCTTATTACAGAATCTGGTGAGGCAAATATAGTATTCAGTGTTTCATCATCATGGTAAAAAAATGAGCGTAAAACAGAAGGAGGGAGTGATAATAAGTGCCAAGCGACATCGATATCGTGTTTCAGTAAGGTTTCAAATAGCGTGGTCTTACGTTCGAATACCAGATCTATCATGTCGGGATGAATGCCCGCATATTTGCCGTAGTAGTGCAGGAATGGCTGGCTTTGAGGTTCCAATGCGTCAATAATCGCTCGGTCACGTCTGTTCACAATTTCTGATGGCAATATCGCATTTTCTTCCTCGGTGATTCGAGTCTGTATCATCAATCTACGCACAGTACCCTCGACGCCATCTAGGTTCTTATTCAGTGAACTTATTAATTGAGACAGTGCAGTTGGTCCCCAGGAAAAAAAATCTTCAAGCAGCAGCTTGTCGCACTGAAATAGTTTTTCGAGCGTGTCAGGTGTACAGTTAAAAAGGAGTTCAAGCGATTGACTAGGATACAAGAACAGTTCCCACAACATTGTGTTTGATGAAAGAAATAATTCCCGCAAGGTTTGTTCTGGTAACTTAAATATCAGCCTTTGCACATCTGCATTATGGGCAAACAGATTAACCAAGACAGCGTCATGGCAATCAAACAGTCTGATCAGGACATGATCTGAGTGTTGAAACATCTGATGCAGTGCTTCATCTGACGTGGAAAGTAGGCGACGCTGTGTATGCAGTGCAAGCCCGAAAAACGCTCGATGTACCAACGGATCATGCTGCGCAAAAAGGCAATGCAGTAATTTGTCTGGCTGCCAGAATAACTTACGTAATAAATCATATGGTAATGACAATACTTGAGCCAGTGTTGTATTCGGCATACCAAAGAACTCTTGCAATACCGAATCAGAATGAGAAAAGATCAGATCCAGAAGATCAGCATGTCCCGCTACTTCGCGGCGAATCGCATGCAATAAAATATTAGTTCTCTCAGAGTCACCTTTTTGTAAAGGTGATTGGTCAAGACGCAATCGGTGAGCTGCTCCTGTTATATCGACAACTTCATTAATCATCATGTTTCCTGCGATCAGATCTTCTGCTGGAGCTGTATACAGCTGTGACAGGATTTGTTTGAACTCATCCTCTCCCCGTTCCAGAATGCTGTAGAGTCGATCATTGTCGCAGGATATAAACAATGTAAGTGCCAGGCCACCATCCTCTGATGAGAAGATTTTTGATATCACTGATTCTGAATGATTAAACAAATTCCATAACAAACTGTCTGAGAGAGAAAATAGCCAGTCCAATGTCTCTTCCTGCTCGACAAAAATGCGCTCAAGGACCAGGTCGGAATGTGAGAAAAGCTTTTCCAGAGTGGTGTCATGATGATGAAACAGTTTAAGTAATAACTTTTCCGAGCAGGAAAACAGTTTTTCGGGGAGAGACCCAGAGCGTATAAAAATTCGCCTGGTGACGTATGACGGGTACATAAACACCGATCCCAGAAGGGTATCGCTTAAGGAAAAAAGAGCTGTAAAGACGCGCTCAGGGTAGTCAAATATTGCTGTTAAGACTTCAGGCGGTAAAGCCAGTATATCCTCCAAACTATCCTCTTCAAGCGCGTTGCATAATCGTTCAAGTCGATCCGGGCGTTGATACAGACTTCTGATTAAAGCACTGTCTCTATTGGCTCTGAGCAGATAGTGAAACTTGAGCCGTTGCTGTTTTGTCGGCTCGGAAATAGATTGAATTGACTCAAGGATATCGAAAGGAATCGTATCAGTTGCAGATGATGGCGCGCCATTATCACCATCCGTAAAAATAGTGATTACATTTCTCAATAATGTGGTTTCTCCAGACCATGTTTCACTTTTATTTATTAGCGTTGATAAAAATATATTTAGCTCTTCCGTCTCTTTCGAAAACATCTTCTCCAGCACGTAGTCATCTTGACTAAACAGTGCATTAAGTAACTCATCAGGTGACCGGGAAAGACTGAGGAGCAATTGGTCTGGCTGCGAGAATAGATTGGTAAGATAAAAATTATCTGAATGATTAAAGATCGACCGGATCACCCGGCCGTCATGCGAAAATAAATTGAACAGCGCTGTGTCAGAACTGCTGAATATTTTTTCGAACACCATATCCGCATGTCGAAAAACAGAATCAAGCGTATCGCTTGAGTGAGTTATTATTTGACGTAGTAGTACATCAGAATGGTCGAAAAAACGAATTAGCGCAAAGTGTGATCGGCTAAACAGTGTATCAATGACGCGGGGCTCAAGTTGCAACAAGCCGTCAAGAAAGGAGTCAGAACACCAGAATATCTTGCGTAATAAATCCGGCGAGTGAGCAAACAACCGATTTAATATCTTTTCATCAAGTGAAAACAGGGCTTCCAGCACATTATCCGGATGGTTCGCGACAACATCAATTAATTGCGAGGTAGGACGGGCGTATTTGCCGATAAAAGCAGTGAACACCCAGGAGCTGGACATGCGTTCATTGCTGCTTGGGACAGGAAACTGATTCATGTAATACCTAAAACGATCCAGTACAACGGGGCGAACCAGGCTCAGGTCATTGTCATCAAAGGGCACTGTCATAATAAAGTAAGCCTATAGTTGATCAAGATCAAATGCACTTTCTCTCGATTTGACAAATTAGACCCCGAAGTTAAGTATTTTCTAATATACATTGAGTAAAATTTCGGCAGGTAGTTATCGGAAAATTGCCAATCGAAAGCGACTACAAAATAGTATTACGCTTGAAAAAATATGAGTAATTAGTTTAAAAAACTTCTTCAAATTGTTGAAAGAAAAAGATAGTAACTTATTCTTGCAACCCTAACAACGCAACCTCGAGGAGAATTAAATGGCTCAAAAACTCTTACCCAAGTCCAACGCGGTTGTACTTTCCAGTTCGCATAAGTCGCGCCCTTTTTGGGAAGGCCGTTCTCCACGATGGATCTGCCAAATGATGGTGCAGCGCGCATGCGTTCCGGTGACGGGTGGTATTTATCGTTTAAACAAGGTAACTGAACCTTTTATCCCAATTCAGGTATCCGCAGGATCGAACTTGATCAATCTTCCTGCCGAAAATCTGAATATTATGCATTCACATAACGAAAACACTACTTTATCAAATAGCTATGCTGCATATGATGAAGCACCGCGAGAAATTCATTTGCAACCTATTCAAACCGTCGTGAAGATGCATACCCGCATTCCGGCATTATATTCTACCCATCACAATCAGCTCGAAATGCAGTTGAGTCTTTCCGCGGAATACATGTATGAGTCCAAGGAAAATCTGATTTACAACCATCCAGATTGGGGGCTGATAAATAATGTCGCTCCAAAGTTGCAGATCAAGAGTGATGGTGGTCCAACTCCGGATTTACTTGATGAGATGCTAAGCCGTGTCTGGAAGGTTCCTGATGTGTTTGCGATGCATCCAGAAGCTATTGCTTCGTTCAATCAGACTTGCAACAGTATGGGAATTAAGCTTGATACTTCCGAGTTTAATGGTGGTCATTTTGTATGTTGGCGTGGTATCCCAATTATACCGACCAATAAACTTTACCTGCATGATGGCGAAGGAAAGACTCTGCATGATCGTAATCCAGGCGAGTCAAAAACTGACATATTGTTGTTACGGATGGGTGAGGACAAGCAGGGTGTTATCAGTCTATATGCAGCGGGAACCGAAGGTAGTCCAAGATTTCCATTCATCACAGTTGATTTCATGGGAATATCTGATGAATCGGTAGCTTCTTATATAATGACAATGTACGTGGCTGTTGCTGTTCTGACGGCCGGTGCGCTTTGCAAGGCTGAGGTTGTCATTTAAGGTCAGGAGGTCCGTATGAGTAATCCAACCACACCTGATGATGGGTCATATGTAAGCAATCCATTGACGTCTGGTGACTATGTATATGGCCACGCTGAGCCAGTAACGGGAAGTTTCGGTTTGGCGGATGAAGGTGCAATTCCTGCATCAGGGGATCCGTCTACGGAGACAGGCCCTGTCGATGCAGGCCAGGAAGAAGTAATTGAAAAGGTAGATCCGGGATCTGAAGAGCACGGCGTGGCCGACGGTGGAAAATCAATGACTGAGGAGTCGGGCGTAATGGAGGCGGAGGAAATTATGGATGAAATGGTGGACGAAGCGTTTACGCCTTCTGCTCCGTCGGTTCCAGCTGACTTTGCCAGTTCGCCGTGGGCGGATCTGTCATTTCTGGCAACGCCAGGACCGATGCCTATGCCCAGTCCAGAACTAGCTGAATCGACCCAACCGCCACCGGCCGCTGCAGTATCACCTACAGCTGGATCGTCACCAGATGTGCATCCGACTGAAATGCCAGATACTCCTGTCACTTCTGGCGTTTCCGAAATGGCAAGTGGTGAAGCGCAAGATGGGCAAAATACAGCGGGTCCGGTTAATGTCGAGATGCCCGCGCCAACGACAATCGAAACGCCACCGGCACCGGTCAGTGCGCCCCCTGCGCCACAAGCGGCTGAACCGAATATGGCTGCTGGAGAGTTGCCTTCGGGCGCAACCGCCCCAACAGGCGCTGCGGGAACGGCGCCAGTAAATCCCGAGTTACAAGCCCCGGCGGCGATAGAGGTGCAGATGCAAATGAGTGAGAATATGGCCCAGAACATGGCAAATATTCTGCAGGATATTCTGCAAAGCGAATCACCTTGATACCGGTAATCCAGATATGGATGTTGATGGGTATAGGGAAGTTGGTGGATCTGTCGTAGGTGCATTTATACACCTTAAACGTGCTGGAAAACGGATACGACCAGCGTGAAGTAGAGTGCTGTTTATAAAATGAATGACGCGATCGCCAGCGCCAACGCTAAAAGTCAGGCTGTGAGCAAGCTTGATCAGTCGGCCATGACAGTCAATCAGATATTCATCATTGGACTGCCAGTACTGGGATTTATTTTTGACTCCCCGTGGCCATTAATGTTTACGGCGTTGGTAATGTTAATTGGACTTGTTATCCCGCAGTTTCGTCTGTTCAATCTTATTTATATGCACGTGGTCAAGCCGCTCGGTTTGCTGAAACCAAATGTCATTAAAGATGATCCGGCACCACATAGATTTGCGCATTTGTTAGGGGGCATATTTTTATTGATCGCATGTGGCTTAATACTCCTCGATTACAGCGCACTAGGTTGGATATTCTGCTGGATAGTAGTTGGACTCGCGCAACTAAATCTGCAGGCACATTTTTGTGTTGGTTGTTTCATGTATCTGCATTTAAGCAGGCTCATATCAACCCATAGCTGACAAAAAATTACTATAAGGAAAAAACATGTTGTTTGACATGACACGATTGTTAATTGCAATTGGTCTTCTGATTATTTTTACCACTGTGATTGGATTGTGGAACTGGGCGCATCTGCGAATTGTGCGCATACGCAGTCGTCATCGAAAGTGGCCGATGGAAGTTTGGAACGGTAAAGCAACCTTATTGTATTTCAGCACCAAGAATTGCGTGGTGTGTAAATATCAACAGGCTAAAGAAATTGAAAAAATACGCGAAACATTTTCGCCAGATTTGCTTGATATTAAAAAGCTTGACGCACTGGAACAACCAGAACTTGCAAAATTATTTGGTGTAATGAATGTTCCAACCACCGTAATAATTGATGGCCAAGGTAATCTGCACGCATTCAACGCAAATCTGGCCAAGGCGAAGGAACTCACACAACAGATTACGGGTAGCATTGGTGCGTGTGAGCCGGTGAGGCAGAAGGCGATACTGGATCCGGACAAAACTGAACAAGTAGTGATTGTGGGATCCGGACCAGCAGGATGGACAGCTGCGATCTATGCGGCAAGGGCTCAACTTGCACCATTGGTGTTTGTTGGCGCGGGTGACAAATTCATGATTCCTGGTGGGCAATTAATGTGGACCACAGAAGTAGAAAATTTTCCCGGATGGCCTGAAGGAATCGAGGGGCCTGCTCTGATGGAGAAGCACCAGGAGCAGGCTTTGCATTGGGGGACGCGGGTCATGGAAACTGATATCGTTAATATTGATGCCAGTAAAAGGCCATTCGAGCTGACCGACTCAGATCACAATCTGGTAAAAGCTCAGGCGATCATAATCGCAACCGGAGCGCGCGCTCGCTGGCTTGGACTGGAAAACGAGGAGCGCCTGGCACGGAGTGGAGGAGGTGTATCCGCTTGTGCGACATGTGATGGCCCAATGCCAATATTTCGAAATCAAGTAGTAGCGGTAATAGGAGGTGGTGATACTGCTCTTGAAGAAGCCCTTCAACTCACAAACTTTGCCAGTCGGGTCCACATCATCAATATCACACCAGAACTTACTGCGAGTCAGGTAATGTGTGACCGAGCGCGCGACAATCAGAAAATTGAATTCCACTTCAACAAAACGGTTGTCGATGTGATTGGTGAAGACAAGGTGGATGGATTACGTATTCATGATGTCAGCGACAATACTGAATCGACCATGCCAGTTAAAGGGATGTTCGTGGCGATAGGGCATATCCCCAACACCGACTTTGTTAAAGATATCATGGAACTTGATGAGCATGGATATATTGTCATCAAGAAAGCATTCAGGACGAACACAAGCGTAGATGGAATTTTTGCCGCAGGCGACGTTATAGACTCAAATTATCGCCAGGCAATAACATCTGCCGGTACTGGATGTATGGCGGCGATGGACGTTGAGCGCTGGTTACAAAGGTCGCACGTTGCTCTGGTTTAACGGATAAGTCAGAGCAGGAATTTTTCAAGGTACTCCCGACTAGATTTAAGCTCAAGGACAAGGAAGTCTATAATCTCTGTGATACTGATGAACAGATGTTGCCGGGATCTGAGGAATCTAAGTGACTGCTTCGGGATCCGAAGTGATAGTGCCAGCTAGTCATAATTAGTCACACCAATAAAGTGCGTAACAGGATTATCGTATATTCAACTATGTCGAGATAATAAACATAAAATATTGAAAATAAATTAAATTAGTTTAGCTATGAAACATGTCCAATAAACTGCCCCACACGTAAAACGACTTGTCCATCAGCTCGGTGTCTTTACACCGGCGCATTGCCGCAAAAACCAACAGGAAGGAAGCATAAAATTTTAAGGGCTACCCGGTCGCGTTTATCAGGTCTTCGATGCCTGAAAGATGCTTTCAATAGACGCGTCGAGCATCGCATTAAACTCGTCGTCGCTCTGCTGCGCCTTTAGACCCTCAGCCAATGCACGCGAGAAGCTGGCAACCATATCGTGGTTGCGCGCCAACCGTTCGTTGGCTTGCTCGCGGGAATATCCACCTGACAGAGCTACAACGCGAACCACGTTAGGGTGGGCAATCGCGTCCGTGTACAGATTGTCTTGTTCAGGTAACGTCAGTTTGAGCATCACCAGCTGGTCGGCATTCAGCCGATCCAGCTCGGCCATGATCTCGCCCTTCAGCATCGCTTCGGCCTCGGCTTTGTCGGGGCAATTGATGTCCACTTCCGGCTCGATGATAGGGACAAGGCCTGCGTCGCAGATTTGCCTGCCGATCTCGAACTGCTGTAATACATTGGCCCTGACGCCATCTGCTTTGGCGTGCTTTATAACCGAGCGCATCTTGGTGCCAAATATACCTTTGGATTTGGCCTTTTCCAGCAGCGCGGCAAGATCCGGCATCGGCTTCATCAACTGAACCCCATTCTCTTCATCGGCAAGGCCCTTGTCGACTTTGAGAATGGGAACCACATGCTTGACCTCCCACAGGTATTCCGCTGTTGGGCGACCCTCGATCTCACGGTCCATGGTGTTTTCAAACAGTATTGCAGCGAGAATCCGCTCGCCGGTAAATTTGGGGCTGGTCATGATTCGCGCGCGCATCTGGTGAACCAGCCCGAACATTTCTTCATCGGTGGACCATGCGTCCTCGGTGACGCCGTAAAGCCCAAGGGCCTTGGGAGTGCTGCCGCCGCTTTGGTCCAGCGCTGCAACGAAACCGTCCTGATTCTTCATTTTATCCAGCTGTTGATCGTAATTACTCACGGAATTCCTCGACTCTGATTGTACAAATTGGTGATTGGTCTGCTGCCTCGATATTATAAGCGACTCAACGTTATTTAGCGCAACAGATGATCGGCGAAGCGGGTGAGTATCAGGCTTGATACAGCAAACAGGGTCAAGTTGACTCTGGAATTGGGGACCACAGCAACTAATCTGACCATGAAGTCTATCGCTTCCAGTATGGTATTTGTGGTGAGATCCCGATACGGTGTTTTCAGTTTGTCTGTTAGTTGTTTGATACTGAGACCCGACCGTCCCGACTCTTTCGGCGACCGACAGCATGGCTTTAGCCAGTTCGATACTCAGGATCTAATCACCCTCTTGTGACCTCTTTGATAGCAGAGCCGACGGTTATCATAGTCAAGCCGGCAAAGATCAGCTGTATGCCAACCAGAACACCGATGGCCCAGGCACCCGATAACGGCCATTGGTTCCAGATCATGAGCGCCAGTAATACCGAGACGGTTCCGCTGAAAAGCACAAAGCCCCAGCCCTGTTGCGGTTTGGCCTGAAACGCGGCGATAATTTCACCGATGCCATTAACCAGGAAATATATGATCAGAACCATGGTCAGAGAAGCGAGGCCCAGATATGGCCTGCCAATCATTACCGCGCCGCCCACGACGTAAAGAATGCCAAACAGGATCGACCAGAATCCGTCGCCCTGTAATCCAGCAATGACCCGTGCAAAACCAGCGACGATGAGAACGATGGCAACCATAATCACGACCGTAACTCCCGAAACCGCAGGCGAGGCAAAGGCTAGCAGACCCATGAACAAAGTTATCCAGCCCCATATTTTGGCGCCTTTCCCAAGTTGCGCAAATTCGTCCATCTATGTCTCCTGACTTTAATCCATTGTAATATAGTGCAAATTTAGCAGAACTTTATTAGAGGCAAAAGTGTTGCATGTACATCTGGTTGGCCTATCCTCCTGAAGCTATCCAATTTTTTCAGGCTACAATGTTGTTACTGTCACTTACAGTGAGGAGGCGACGGCAAATTATGTTCGAGTAAACGAGTTTGTTATGATGCGAACAGATTTCTCAGAAAACCAGAATTGCATAAAAACAATCGGCTATCAGACAATATCGATAGATTCTTATGGAAGCAGCCAAGATTGACCACGGTCTGACCTGTATGCCCTCATATCTTCACTGACTAGTAGAACTTGATGCCAGACAAATCGAATACAACGCCAACGGTCCAGGTGAGTGAATTGCACAAGTCATTTGGCAATTTGGAAGTTCTGAAAGGCGTATCTTTGGAGGCGTACGAAGGAGATATTGTTTCTATTATTGGTGCCAGTGGCTCCGGTAAAAGCACGATGTTGAGATGTATCAATGTTTTGGAGAATCCCACATCTGGCACAATACAAGTGAATGGCGAGTCATTGGAGTTCAAGCGCTCCAAAGATGGAGATATGGTTCCCGCCAGTAAACGGCAGATTGAGCGAATTCGCTCGCAACTGGGAATGGTCTTTCAAGGATTTAATCTCTGGGAGCACATGACCGTTTTACAAAATGTAATTGAGGCGCCGGTGCATGTTCAAAAAATAAACAAGGCGGAGGCGATAGAGGCGGGGGAATCACTACTGAAAAAGGTTGGGTTGTGGGAAAAGCGTAACCAATACCCCGTGGTATTATCAGGGGGTCAGCAACAGCGAGTTGCCATTGCGAGAGCGCTGGCAATGAATCCGAGCGCGCTTTTATTTGATGAACCGACTTCGGCACTGGACCCGGAACTGGTTGGAGAGGTACTTAAGGTGATTCGGGACTTAGCGGAAGAAGGTCGAACCATGATTTTAGTGACCCACGAAATGAATTTTGCGAGAAATGTATCGTCGCATGTCATTTTCCTGGATAAAGGTGTAATCGAAGAGGAAGGTCCCCCAGTAAAAGTTTTCTCTCAATCCGAGAGCGAACGCTGTCGACAATTCCTTAGTGAACTAAGTTAATGACTAAAACAATCAAACCACATGTAGGACATACTATGAAAACAACTCTTAAACTGATTATCGGCGGCATGCTTGCCGCGTTTCTTTTTGGCAATTCCGCATATGCGCTGAAAGTTGGCGTGGCGGCTGAACCTTACCCACCGTTCGCAGAGAAAAACGCTAGCGGAGAATGGCAGGGCTGGGAAATTGAAATTGGTAACGCTATGTGCGCGGCTATGGGCGAGGAATGTGAATGGGTTGAAGTGGCCTGGGACGGCATAATTCCCGCATTGCTCGCTAAAAAATTCGATGTAATCATGAGTTCGATGTCAATTACCGAAGAGCGAATGAAGACGATTGCGTTTTCAGATAAATATTATGATACGCCTGCCGTCATCGTTGCCAACAAAGGGTCTGGAATAGACGGAACTCCGGACAGTGTGAAAGGGAAGATCGTTGGTGTGCAGGTTTCGACGACCCATGAAAATTATGTGACCAAACATTTTGCTGGAACTGCTGACAGCATTAAAACCTATTCAACGTTTGATGAGCACAATCAGGATCTGGTAGCCGGTCGTATTGACGCAGTTGTTGGCGATTCTCTGGCAATGCAGCCATTCTTGACAAGCGATGCGGGGCAATGCTGCGAGGTGGCAGGGCAGCTGAAAGATGTTGCTGTGTTTGGCCCAGGTGTGGGTGGTGGTATGCGCCAGGAAGATACGGAGCTGAAGGCCAATTTCAATGCTGCTATTGCGAAGATTCGCGCCGACGGCACTTACCAGTCAATTTCTGACAAGTACTTTGACTTTAATATTTACGGTGCAGAATAAAAACCTTCTAAGCAGTAAGTCTAATCAATTTTAGTTGATCGCGTTAAATTCAGTAGCAATAAGAATTTATTCATGTGTTTGAGAGCTTAGGCTTAGAAGTATTGGCGTTTTCCCCTCCCGGCTGGGGGGGGACCCTTATACACGGGCTAGGCATGACGCTTAAGATTGCGTTTGGCGCATACTTTCTTGGCCTGCTGATCGGATTGTGTGGTGCGCTAGGGAAAATTTACGGCGGGGCAACGGTCAAATGGGCTTTAGAGATATACACCACGATCATTCGAGCTGTTCCTGAGCTTGTTCTTATTTTACTGTTGTACTACGCAGGTACTGATTTATTGAATAGGGTGCTGGAATGGCTCGGTTATGAGCGGGTTGATATCAGTGGATTGGTCGCCGGCATCTGTGTGCTTGGAGTTGTCCAGGGGGCTTATTCAATTGAAGTCATTCGCGGTGCAATTCTATCTGTGTCCGCGGGGCAGATTGAGGCCGCCAAGGCGTCCGGTATGTCGTGGACGCTGATGCATCGTCGGATCATTATTCCTCTTGCTGTGCCCCTTGCTTTACCGGGCCTTGCTAACTTATGGCTTATTGTTACCAAGGACACTGCGCTTCTTGCCGTGGTGGGATTTAGCGAACTGGCATTGGCGACTAAACAAGCTGCTGGCGGGACCAAGGAATACCTGCTTTTTTATATTGCTGCTGCCTTGTTGTACTTGATCGTGAGTTTAACCTCTAATGCTATTTTTAAAACCATAGAACGACACTACCGCCGTGGCCAGGCGCCGGCCGGGAGATAATTAAAAATGGAATGGTACTGGGTCACTGAATACGCGCCAAAGTTTGTCGAAGGCCTGTGGATCACGATCCAGCTTCTGGTTTTATCCATCGGTTTTGGTATGGCTTTGGCCACCCCAATTGGCTTAGTGCAAGTCACTGGACCGAAACCGTTGGCCCTACTTGCCAAGGGATTTTGCTCTGTGATCCGAGGAACGCCGCTGCTGATTCAGTTGTGGTTGATTTATTATGGTCTCGGGTCGGTATTTCCTTCTATTCCATTGATAAGGGAAAGCATGCTCTGGCCTATATTGCGGGACGCATTTCCTTATGCCGTGTTTGCATTTAGCTTAAGCGTGGCTGGCTACTCCGGTGAAGTGATGCGGGGTGCGTTTGCCAGTGTCAATAAAGGCGAACTGGAAGCGGGCAGGGCATTTGGAATGAGCGGGTTTACGCTTTTACGCAGGATCTGGTTTCCGCGAGCGATTCAAAATGTTCTTCCAACGCTGGCTGGTGAGTTTATCTTGACGCTTAAATCAACTCCACTTGCGGCGACAATTACGGTGTTCGATGTGTATGGAGTCGGTAGTATGGTTCGGCAAGAGACATATCGAATCTATGAGCCACTCCTGCTCGTTGCCGGAATTTATATCTGCCTGTCGGGACTAATTATTGCGTTTTTCAGGTGGATAGAGCATAGAAGCGCGCGCCGCCGTTTGGTGGGAGTAGAGCATTAGATCGATCGCCTAAGGGGGACGGGTGTATGCGGCACAACCGCATAAGGAAGCGCTGACAAGCCTGAGTAATGAGTCGGACAAAGAAATTGAACAGGTCTGGCGTTTATCTGAAATTAATTTCCAAGGCTCAATCAACTCTTACTCAGCGACTGTATTAATTACTTTTATAAAGTTACCTCTAGAAAAACTTTCCGAAATCTTTTACCGAACTTATTTATTATTTTATATTTTTAGCTGGTACCCTAGTGCGTTGCTCAGGCATTGCGTTTGAGATTTCGTTCTGCATTGATGGCACGCGCAAAATCCTCAAGATCGACCTGGTTTGACCAATATTCCAGGTTAACCGGTACCTTGCCTCGCCAGTTAGGGTATTCATCGATTGTGCCAGGCACGTTCACCTGATTTGACTGCAGCAACAGGTCTTCCAACTGAACCATTAACAGCAGTGACTGCGATCGTGCCAGATAGCGCTGTATCGACACAGCCAGTTCACTGCTCAGCTCCTTACCTGCGGTAGTCTCATCTGTTTCTTCGCTTGCAATCAGATTCTGTCTCGTCAGCGCTGCCAAAATCTCAAGCCGATCCTGCTGGCGAATCTGTTGCTGTTGATCTCTGAGGTCGTCCGACGAATATAAATCAAGCCGTTCGCGCAGTTCCAGGTCCGCTCCCTGCCAGAAGCCTCGTATCGTTGGCAGGTCGTGCGACCCTGATGTGCATAGAGCGTTACGCGGATATTCTTCTGGCGGCTTGATCGTTCCGTGGTACCAGTCTTTCTCAAAGCAAAGTATTCGATACGAGAGTATTTTGTTGGTTTCAAGAGCGTGCCGAACTTCATCCGCGACGGTACCTAGGTCTTCGCCGATAATCAGGCAATGATTGCGTTGGCTCTCGAGTGCAAGAATACCTAGCATGTCAGTGAAGGGATAAGAGACATAGGTACCTGCTTCGGGCGAGCAGTCTGGTGGTACCCAAAACAGTCGCATCAAACCCATGATGTGGTCGATTCGCAATGCACCCGCATAACGCATGTTGGCGCGCAAGGTATTGATAAATGGTCGATAAGCCTGATCGACAAGCGCCTGCGGCCGTAACGGGGGTAATCCCCAGTTCTGGCCATTTGAATTAAAATCGTCAGGTGGTGCACCAATGCTCATCTCTAGTGCGTAATCTGCTTGTTCGGCCCAACATTGTGCCGAAGATCTTGCGTTGCCGACCGCAAGATCGCGATAAATGCCGACGCACATGCCATGTCTTTTGCAATTTTTGTGGATCGCGGATAGCTGCTGCTCGGCATTCCACTGAAGATACTGGTGAAACTCGATTTCATCGCGATGCTCGTCGGCCCACCTTTTCACCGTCGCTGATTCTGGATCTCTGTAAGCTTCAGGCCATTCCTGCCATCTGTCGATATCGGCATCCTGCCGGTGAAAAGACGCTTGCAACGCCTCAAACAGGGCGAATCTGAATAAATCCCGACCTCCGGATTTCTGGAACTGGCGAAAAGCTTTGATCCGTGCTGAGTCAGCGCCCTGGTGTTGTTGCTTAAACGTTTTATAAAGTGTTTCAAGTATCTGCAACTTGACACCCCAGACCTCGCTGTAATTGATCAACTCAAGTGCACGCTGGGCCTGCAGACCGGCCTGGAACTCCTTGCTAGTTACAACCTGTTTCGCTTCTTGACTATGTTTAAATTCATAGATCGCCTCGATATCCAGGTAAACCGGATTGAGGAAGGCGCGACTCGATGGGCTGTAAGGGCTGGCGTTTTCCGGCAGCTGCGAGAACAGCGCATGCAGCGGATTGAGGCCGAGCACGTTGATCCCGAGCGGGGCAAGTATCTCAATCACTGCATGCAGGTCGGTAAAATCACCAATGCCCCAGTTGCGCTTCGAACGCAGTGCAAAGAGTTGCAGATTTATGCCCCAAATTCTACTGCCGTCTGCAAGCTCGGGTGGCTGATAGCAGGTTTCGGGTGCGATGATGAGGGTTGCCTGCGCCCCGGCGTTGTCATCCGGTTTAACGGTAAGCTGGTGATAACCGGTGCTGGAGATATCCGGCAGGTTAACCTCAAATTGCAGCAACCGGGTCCCGTTGATTACAGATTCGCCAATTGCATCTCCTGCGTCAATTTTCCACCTCCCGTGGTGCAGCTGACCGGACTCTTCGCATAGCTCCCAGCTTATCGCTTCTTCAATCTGAGCTGGGGGCAGGGTCAAGGTTATGCGTATTGGTAAATCGCTTAGTCGATGTACCAGCACCGCCGCGACCATACGCCCCCAATTACGAGACTCCACCTTTTCAAGGTTGCGCCGGATATCTTCATCGTTGTTAACCGGAAACCGCAACGCGGCGAGCAGAGACCTTTTCACTTCAATGCTGGGTTCATGGCGCTGGCCGCCGATATCGTAGTAGTGAAGCGCGATACCGCAGCGTGCGCATAGTGCATCTAACCCCTCGTGGTCGTCTATCGGCATCGGAATTCTATTCTGTATTCTGTAGAGGTAATCTTTACGGCGCCGTTTCTTGTGAAGTCGTCCTTGTGTAGTGCGGATCATGCGGTCCGGACATTACACCAGCAATTCAAATAAATGTACCGAGCGCGACTCAAGCTCGACCGATTCGTTGTTCGAAATCGAAGGTTCAATGCTTGCAGTAGTAAAGATGCAATGCCAGTGAAACTCACTTTTCGGTAGCATAAATTTCACCGAGCTTGAATCGGCATTAAAAACGATAAGCAGCGCTGCCTCCTTTTCGCTATCGAAGCGCGGGTCACGGGCGGGCAGGGCCTCAGCCGCTAACAACATGGCGAGAAAATTATGCCGGTGGTCATGCCAGTCAGCGTCGTTCATCGATTGGCCGTCTGCGCGCAGCCATTGAATATCGGTGAAACCGCTTGGTTCAAACTGCTCTTCACCATGCACAAACCGGTCACGGTGCAGCAACGGATAATCGATTCTAAGCCTGATCAGGCGGCGCACAAAATCGAGCATTTCTGCTTCATTCTGAAGTGCCGACCAGTTCTGCCAGGTGATGACGTTATCCTGGCAATAAGCGTTGTTATTGCCCTGCTGGCCGCGACCGAGTTCGTCACCGGCGAGCAGCATTGGGGTTCCCTGAGCGAGAAATAGGGTTGCCAGTAAATTACGGCGCTGGCGCTGGCGCAATCGATTAATCTCCGGATCATCGCTCGGGCCTTCGACACCGCAGTTGTCGCTGTAATTGGCAGCATGGCCGTCATGATTGTTCTCGCCATTGGCTTCATTATGGCGTTCGTTGTAGCTGACCAGGTCGGTGAGCGTGAAGCCGTCGTGGCTGGTGATAAAATTAATACTGGCCGATGGCCGTCTGCCATTATGCTCAAAGAGATCACTGGAACCATGCAGACTGCGCGCCAGTTCGGGCACGACTCCAGAGTCGCCGCGCCAGAAACGGCGCACGCAATCACGAAAGCGGTCGTTCCATTCGGCCCAACCAGGCGGGAAGGCGCCCAGTTGATAGCCCCCCGGTCCGATATCCCAGGGCTCGGCAATGAGCTTAACCTGCGAGAGCACGGAATCTGCCTGGATTGTCTCAAAAAATGCGCTATGACTATTGAAGCCCTGCGCTTCTCGACCGAGACTGACCGCAAGATCGAAGCGAAATCCGTCAACATGCATGTCGAGTACCCAATGTCGCAGACTATCGATAACCATCTGTAACACCCGGGGGTGATTCAAATTGAGGGTATTTCCACAACCACTATCGTTAATGTAGACCCGTTTGTTGTCTTCCAACAGTCGGTAATAGCTCAGATTGTCTATGCCGCGAAAGCTAAGTGTCGGCCCTGACTGACCACCCTCGGCGGTGTGGTTGTAGACGACGTCGAGGATGACTTCAATGTTAGCTTCATGCAACCGTTTCACCATTGCTTTGAATTCATTTCTATCCCCGCTCGACAGGTAACGAGATTCGGCACAGAAAAACCCGATACTGTTGTAGCCCCAATAGTTAGTGAAGCCGTTTTTCATCAGAAAGTGATCGTCGACGAAAGCGTGGACCGGTTGCAGTTCAAGCGCGGTGACACCGAGTGACTGCAGGTAGGAAATTATGGTGTCAGATGCCAGCCCTGCGAAACTGCCTCTCTGTTTCTTCTCTATTTCCTGGTTCAGCATGGTAAATCCGCGAACGTGGGTTTCGTATATCACCGTGCGCGGCCAGGGTATGCGCGGTGGTTGATCACCCCCCCAGTCGAAAGCCTCATCGACCACCACTGACTTGGGGACAAACTGCGCGCTATCGCTGCTGTCAAAACTCATGTCCTGCTCAGCGTCATTGAGATCGTAACCGTAGACGGAACTATCCCAGCGGAGCTGGCTGATTAGGCATTTGGCATAAGGATCGAGCAATAGTTTGTTTGGATTAAAGCGGTGACCGTCTTGCGGTTGATACGGTCCGTATACGCGATAGCCGTAGATCGAACCAGGCCCGCAATCGGGCAGATAGGCATGCCAAATCTGATCGGTGACTTCGAGCGTGATACGTTCAGCTTCGCGCTGGGTATCGGTATCGAAAAGGCACAATTCAACCTTTTCGGCATGCGCTGAAAATAGCGCGAAATTTACTCCATGGCCGTCCCAGTTTGCACCGAGCGGTTGCGGCGTACCGCGCAGCTTGTTGCGGCTCATGGCAAGTGAGGATGCACCTTGACCGGGAATACCGGCTCGAGTCGCCAGATGTCTTCGTTGTATTCGCGGATGGTTCGATCGGAAGAGAAGTGACCGCTTGCCGCGGTGTTCTGGATACTCATGTTGGTCCAAAGTTTCCGGTCCAGGAAAGTATCTGCCGCCAGCCGCTGCGCGGCGGTGAAGCTGGCAAAGTCCGCGGCCGTCATCCAGGGGTCCTGTGGGCTTAAAATGCCGTCAATTATCGGATCAAAAATACCCGGTTCCGATGAATTAAACTGACCGCTCTGCAGCACCTCCATGACCTCTCGCAGGTCGTCGTCGGCAGCGACGATTTCTTTCGGATTGTAATGCGGACGCGTATTAGCGACCTCTTTCGCACTCATCCCGCATAGGAAAAAATTGTCCGCGCCCACCGCATCAAGGATCTCTATATTAGCGCCGTCGAGGGTGCCGATTGTAAGTGCGCCGTTGATCATGAATTTCATGTTGCCGGTACCGGACGCCTCTTTACCCGCGGTTGAGATTTGTTCGGACAGGTCGCAGCCGGGGCAAATGGTCTCCATAATGCTGACATTGTAGTTGGGTAGGAAAACCAGACGTAACAAGTCTTTGGTTCTAGGGTCAGAGTTAACCACCCGGGCTACATTGTTGATCAGCTTGATAATGGTCTTGGCCATGAAGTAGCCAGGCGCGGCTTTGCCGCCGATAAGGACACACCGTGGCGTCCAGTTAGCCGTGTCACCGCGGTGAATCCTTTGCAATAAATGGATCACATGCAATACGTTGAGTAGCTGACGTTTGTATTCGTGTATTCGTTTAACCTGAACATCGAAAATAGCATCGGGATAGAGGTCGAGACCACAGGCCTGTTTTACCAGCGCGGCCACCCTCATCTTGTTGGCCTTTTTTACCGATTGCCAGGACTCGCGGAACGCAGCGTCCTTGGCGAAAGGAATGAGATTGGCGAGCTGGTTAAGGTCGGTGATCCAGCCTTCGCCGATGCTGGCAGTAATCAGTTGCGACAGTCCCGGGTTGCAGGTCTTGAGCCAGCGGCGCTGCGTGACACCATTTGTTTTATTATTCAGTCGCTTTGGCCAGAGTTGATGGAAATCTCGAAACAGACCCTGTTTTAGCAGCTTCGAATGGAGTTCAGCGACGCCATTGACGGAGAAACTGCCGACGATTGCGAGATGTGCCATGCGAACCATCGGATCAGGCCCTTCTTCGATGATCGCCATGCGTTCTTTGCGTTTCACGTCATCTGGCCAGATGGCTGCAATTTCCGCGATAAAGCGACTGTTAATTTCCCGCACAATATCGAGTACTCGTGGCACCAGTTGTTCGAACAGGCTTAGCGGCCAGCGTTCGAGCGCCTCTGGTAGTAAGGTGTGATTGGTATAGGCCATACAGTTGCTGGTGATCTTCCAGGCCGGATCCCATTCGAGACCGTGAACATCGATTAACAGGCGCATTAATTCGGCTACTGCGATACTGGGGTGGGTGTCGTTCAACTGGAAGCAGTGTTTGTCGGCAAAGTCGTCGAAATTCTCGCCGTGACGGTTGACCCACTGTCGCATCACATCCTTGAGACTAGCCGAGGCAAGAAAATACTGTTGCCGCAGGCGCAGTTCCTTGCCGTTTTCGCTGGCGTCGTTTGGATATAAAACCATAGTAATGTTTTCCGCCGCGGTTCTCGCGGCAACCGCCTCGGTGTAGCTGCCGGCATTGAATTCATCAAGATCGAACTCGTCGGTCGCGACCGCCGACCAGAGTCTTAAAGTATTGACCGTGCCATTGTGATAACCGGGTACCGGGACGTCGAAAGGAACCGCTAACACGTCGTGGGTATTAATCCAACGTGCATGCCGGCGCCCTTCTTCGTCAAGATAGTGTTCGACCTGCCCATGAAAATGCACGGCCTGTTCGTACTCAGAGCGTTCGATTTCCCAGGGATGGCCGCCGCGCAGCCAGGGATCCGGTTCCTCAACCTGGTGTCCCGCGGTTATATTCTGCCGAAACATCCCATACTGGTAGCGGATGCCATAGCCAATTACAGGCAGGCCCAGCGTCGCACAACTGTCAAGGAAGCAAGCGGCCAGCCGGCCCAGTCCCCCGTTGCCGAGTCCGGCATCGTGCTCCTGTTCGACAACATCCTCTTCGCTGAGACCCAGCTGGTTGAGCGCTTCGGCGAGTTCATCGCTGAGATTCAGATTCAGTGCCGCGTTGCGAAGGCTTCGACCGAGCAGGTATTCCATCGACAGGTAACAGACCCGGCGACTATCCTGTTGTTCGTAACAGTGGCGGGTATTGTTAATGCCTTCCATAAGACGGTCACGCAAAGTCATTGCTAGCGCTATAAACTCGTAATGCGGGGAGCTCTGGTAATGATCACGTCCGAGGGTGTGATTGAAATAGCGTCGAAAATCGCGCACCAGGCTGGCGCTATCGTGACCCGGTGGCGCTAGAGCAGAGGTTTCTGTTTTCTTTTGCAGCTTCATGTTGCAGTCAGGGAATTGTTATCGGTCATTCAAGTGTCAGGATTAGAGCCGCCAGTGGCGGCAAAATCAAACTTAGCGAGTGTTCACGTCCATGGGTAGTGATCGCATCAGATTCGACTTCCCCGAGGTTACCAACTCCGCTGCCACCGTAGGCGCTGGCGTCACTGTTGATTCGTTCCCGATAGCGTCCTGCAACCGATACGCCTATTCGATAGTTGCGGCGTATTACCGGTGTCATATTGCACACCGCGACGACCATACTGGATGGACTTGAGCCATGTCGTATAAATGCGATTACGCCCTGTTTATGATCGCTGCAGTCAATCCACTCGAAACCCTCGGTTTTGAAATCGATCTGGTATAGAGCCGGTGTGCTGCGGTAGAAATGGTTCAAGTCTCGAACCAGGTGCTGGATCCCCGCGTGCGCAGACTGGTCTAGCAGGTGCCAGTCGAGCGAGATATCGTGGTTCCATTCGCGTCGTTGCCCGAATTCGCCGCCCATGAATAGCAGTTTTTTCCCTGGATGTGCGTACATAAATACGTAATAAAGTCGCAGGTTGGAGAATGCCTGCCACTCGTCTCCGGGCATACGTGCAATCATCGAACCCTTCCCGTGTACCACCTCATCGTGCGAAAGAGGCAGGATAAAGTTTTCACTAAATGCATAAAGCAGCCCAAATGTTAGCTTGTCATGATGATAACGGCGATGCACAGGGTCTTCGCCGAAGTAGCTGAGGCTATCGTGCATCCAGCCCATGTTCCATTTGTAACTGAAACCCAGTCCACCCTTATAAACCGGGTGTGAAACGCCCGGCCATGCGGTTGATTCTTCGGCAATGGTAACCGCACCGCTGGCGTGTACCTGTTCGTTCATCTGGCGCAGGAACGTTACCGCCTCGAGGTTTTCATTCCCGCCATATTGATTAGGTACCCATTCGCCGGGCGCGCGCGAGTAGTCCAGGTAAAGCATGGAGGCCACGGCATCTACCCGCAGCGCGTCGATATGGTATTCCTCAACCCAGAACAGCGCGTTCGCAATCAGGTAGTTAACAACTTCGGGCCGGTCGAAATTGAAAATCAGTGTGCCCCAGTCAGGATGCTTACCCTGGCGCGGATCCGCGTGTTCGTAGAGGCAACTGCCGTCGAAGCGGCCGAGGCCAAAATCGTCGCTCGGGAAATGGGCTGGGACCCAGTCAATGATCACGCCAATGCCGTGTTGATGGCAGCTGTCGATGAAAAACTTGAATTCAGCCGGATTCCCGAACCGGGAAGTTGGTGCGAACAGGCCGACAGGTTGATAACCCCAGGAGCCATCGAAAGGGTGTTCGCTGACCGGGAGTAACTCGACGTGGGTGTAACCCATATCCTTGACGTAGGCGACCAGGCTTTGGGCAAGATCGTGGTAACTTAGCACGTGGTCGCCATCAGCCTGCCGGCGCCAGGATCCGAGATGTACTTCGTAAATCGACATGGGCTGATCGAGCGTGCTGCTGGCGCGTCTCACGGCCAGCCATTCGGAATCCTGCCAACTGTAGCAGTCGCGGTGCACGATCGACGCGTTGCCTGGCGCCAGTTCCATCTGCCTCGCAAATGGATCGGCCTTGAGCGGCAGCAGCTTACCGCTCGCGTCGAGTATCTCGTACTTGTAATAATCGCCAGTGCATAGACCCGGAATAAAGATATCCCAGACGCCACCGCTTGGGTGGCGTCGCATCAGGTGACGACGACCGTCCCAGCCGTTGAACAAACCAACGACGCTCACCCGGCTTGCATTAGGTGCCCAGACAGCAAAATGCACGCCCCCGATGCCATCGATTTCAATCACGTGAGCCCCGAGTTTATCTGCGAGATTTCGCAGTTTGCCTTCTCGCATCAAGTGACGATCGAGATCCCCGAAAGGTGAGGCAAATCGATATGGATCGTCGATGATATAACTGTGATCATTTTCATGTAATCGCAGTCGATAGGCAGCAACGGGCAGCGGTAGACGGGCCTCGAACAGGCCTTCGCCATGCACCGGTCGCATATTCGTTAGTAACTCATCGTTGGCGTCGAGGAGTTCCACCGCCTGGGCCTGTGGTTGAAAGCTCCGTACCGTCCAGTTTTTGGCTGCGCTGTGAGGTCCCAGAATTTTAAACGGGTCGTTATGTCGCCCCCGTGCAATGGATTCGTAATTGGATTCCAGAGTTGTCATGGTGTCAGCAACTCATTATTTCTGGTAAAGCAGTTTTATATACGCCTCGACACTGTCAGACCATTTAAATCTTGCCGCCGCTGCCGCTTTGCGCATGTTCTGCCACTTCCCGGGTTTTTTCTGAAACTGGTGAATCGCGCGTTGTAGCGTTGCAAGCAGCGCGTCGGCCCGCTTGATTGGGTCTTTGCCACTGAATACAAATCCAGTCTTTTTATGCTTGACCGTATCGCGCAGTCCACCGACATGATGGACCAGACAAGGCTGACCCGCACGCAGCGCCAGCATCTGGCTGATACCGCAGGGTTCGAAAGAACTGGGCATGAAGAACAAATCGCCTTGCTGGTAAAGAGCTCGAACCAGTTCTTCTGAAAAACCGCGCAGGTAAATAAAATTGCGGTAAATAGCGGCGGTTTCACGCAAAAATTGCTCATAGTCCGGATCGCCTGTGCCAACCATGATTAGCAGACCGTCATCATCCAGTAGTTCCAGTGCAGCATGCAAGGCAGGTTGTCCCGAGCTCGTCTTCTGGCGCATCAGGCCTACCTTCTGATCGGTTATCCGGCCAACGCTGGTCAGCAGCATTTTAGGTCGTCGATCGGTGAGCTGGCTAAGTGAGTGATGGGCAATGAAATGTCCACTGGCAAGTGTCTGATCGCGGCTGACCCATAATCGAATGAGGCCACGCATCAGCTTTAGTAATGATGGCCAGTCAGCGGCTGCTGGCGCCGAATCTAGTGAGTAATCGCAACCGTTAAGGATACCGAAAAGGCGTTTTTCATCGCTGGCAGCGCGCAGATCCCGGTCGAGACCCTCACCGCCATGAATGCCCTCATCGGGGTTCCCTGGAAGCAGTATCTCTTTTGCGTAACTTGGCGATACCGTGTGCACCGCATCGGCCAGCCGTATTGCACTCGCCGTCGGGTTAACACAGTCGGACCAACGCGGGTCGACCAGCTGTTTACGCTCGTAGACCAGGTCCGGGTACCATTTCTCGAGTGATGAGTCCTCATTCGCAAAGGGTCGAATGCCTTGGACCGCCAGATTATGGATGCTATAGACGCAGCGCAGTGCTTGCAGTGAACGATAGGCTGGGTCGAAACGACGGAGGACCATTAGCAGAGCCGCGTGCCAGTCGTGCAGGTGCAGCACGTCGAGATCACCGAATAGATCTTTGTTTACAGCTTCAGCAACCCCTTTGCAAAATAGTGCAAACTTTATGGCATCGGTTTTAAAAGGTTGCTCGGGTGGATCGTCGCAGTAAATCCGACCCTTTCCACAGCTGCTGAACAAGGGATGCTCAAGCACAAAGTGCCGAACCATCTCGGTGCCGAAGCCGTCCAGTTGGTAGGCTTTGAGTGACTCTGCACGGCCACCAAATCTAACCGTCAACGTCTGCAATTGCCTTGCGCCAGATAACTCGCTGAAAATACCGTAAGCCGGGGTGACCACAGAAACAGCGCATTGACGCTGCGCCAGTGCCACCGGAACCTCGCGCACAACGTCGCCGATACCACCTACCTTACCGTCCGGCAAAGCGCCATTTTCCGCGGCGATCATCAAAATATGGGTCATCAGGTCACCACACTCGGAGTGCTGTGGTCGGGGTAATGCTTGATATCAACGAGCTCGTTCTTGCAGTAACTCCATTGTTGCCCAGCCGATGGATCGGCGGCAACTCTTAATCGATTCGTCATTATTCAGATTACCTGCGCATGTGGGTCGACTGGTGCAACATATCAGGCGTCACCAGCACCACGCCTTTTTCAGTGACTCGAAAACCACGTTGTTTATCTTGTTCATGGTCTTCGCCGATCACCATGCCCTCTTTAATATTGCAGCCTCTATCGATGATGGCTTTATTGATGTGGACGTTACGACCGATTTCTACATCGGGCAGGATGACGCTATCAAGGATTTTAGAATGGGAATGGATCCTGACATTTGAAAACAGCAACGAACCTTTGACCAGCGAACCCGAAATCACACATCCACCCGAGACCATCGAGTCAATCGCCATGCCCCGACGGTCGTCGCGGTCAAATACGAACTTGGCCGGCGGCAGCTGTGCCTGGTGCGTCAGAATCGGCCAATCATGATCGTAAAGGTTCAATTCGGGGGTGACACTGACGAGTTCCATGTTGGCCTCCCAAAATGCATCCAGTGTCCCGACGTCACGCCAATAGGCGCGCTCGCCGGTGTCCATGTCGCGAAACGGATACGCATATATACGATACTTTTTGATAATCGACGGGATGATGTCCTTGCCGAAATCGTGGGAGGACTTGGGCTCATCTGCATCTTTGATCAATTGCTCGTATAGAAACTCGGTGTTAAACAGATAATTACCCATCGAAGCCAGGCAGAGCCCTGGCTGGCCCGGTATGGGCGCCGGGGTGACCGGTTTTTCGTTGAATTCAACGATTCGACCGAATTCATCGACCGTCATTACGCCAAACGTACCGGCTGCCTCCTCGATCGGGACTTCGAGGCAGGCTATTGTCATATCGGCTTTCAGTTCAACATGCCTGGCGATCAGATCGCCATAGTCCATTTTATAAATGTGATCGCCTGACAAAATCAGCACGTATTCAGGCCTGTGCGTGCGCATGATGTCAAGGTTTTGATAGATCGCATCGGCAGTGCCCTGGTACCACTCGCCACCGGCACGCTGCGAGGCGGGAAGAATTTCGACAAACTCGTCGAGTTCACTGTCGAAACGGGTCCAGCCACGCACCAGGTGACGAATCAGCGAATGCGCCTTGTACTGGGTTAATACACCAATGCGTCGAATTCCGGTATTGATGCAGTTCGAAAGTGGGAAGTCGATAATGCGAAATTTTCCACCGAAAGGTACCGCTGGTTTGGCACGCCAATCGGTCAGTTCATAAAGTCGAGAGCCACGGCCTCCAGCAAGCACCAGAGCCAGGGTCTGCCGCGTAAGACGACTAACAAGGCGGACATTTTTCTGAGTATTCATAGTATGGTCACGTGTAATTACAGTTCAGCAGGGCGGATGTCGTCGGTCATTGCCTCTCACACCGGTTTTACGCCCGTCTGAAATAAACTGTCATTTTTAAATTGAATCTTCCTCCGATTACAATTGGAGTTAATGTGGCCGATCCCGATCGTTTTGATTGTTACCTGAAGTTTTGTACCGATTGCGCCGCTGTCTGTCATACAAACTTTGAATGGTACTAGGTTAATCGAAAAAAGATACTTCCGGGCCTGATCAATGTTACTGAACGCGTGATATTGCGGCCAAAACGTAGTGCAGGTGGCCGACTGAAATCTAGAACAGCCTATGACCGGACTCAGCGCACTAACAGGCGCGCTGGTTATCCAGCTTGTACAGTCAAATACGCCGTCGTAGCTGTCATTTTTTCAATGGTTAACTCGGAAGCTCTCGGTTCTTCTTCGGAAAACTTGGCTGCGGTTGCCCGTTCAACCTTGATGCGGTTTCTGTTTTCACCTTTCATGAGTCACTCGATGGTATCGTCCTTTATACACGTAAACTATAATTACAGCCTGCTATATGCTTAGTTACCTGTTTGATAAGTATAATACCTGTCCTGTAAATCAGCGTTACCGGGCAGCGCTGCTAGAAAAAACACAGCAGGCAGTAAGCACTTTATATAGGCAGGTTTCTTGTGCATTTGAATAGAAGATTATTCTCCGTTCATATTATATATAGAGCATAAGCCTTTGTCCTGTCTAGATACACCACATGTTTGCCTGGGATTTAGTTTCAAAGCGGATAGGGGAGTGCCTTTTACTTGTGGGCCACACCCGCAAATGCTGGCCGCCGGTGGGTCGTCGAAAGGTTTGGGGCAGTCAGGTCTTAGCCTCAATCAATTAACAGGAGTCTGTCTTAATATCTAACTCAAATTGGCCGCATATGTTCTGACGCCATAAATTTCTAGTCAATTTTATATTTGCTACTACTAAGAACAATTATTCTATCCAATGAATTTTTCGGTTGATCTAAACTTTATACAAAATAGATTCCTGTTAAGTTGTCTCTTGGTCAGTTTAACTCCACTGGTTGCACAAAGCGCTGAGCAACACTCTCAATTCGACGATATTTGGCAAAAAGCTAATCTCTATCGCAATGCTCAGGGAGACTATTTGAAACTCTCCGGAAGATTACAAGCTGACGCCGCATGGTTTGATGCCAGCCAAGGTGACTATGAAGACTTGCTGTGGCGACGCTTTCGCTTTGGCTTTGACGGCAAATATCGCAGCGCATCGATGAGGCTAGAAGCCGATATTGATCTAAATGAAGGTTTATCTGATAGCTATAACCGAATCACTGATGCCAAAATAAGCTGGCAACTTAACCCAAAAATGCAACTTACCTTACTTAAGCAAAGTGTCGGCTTTACTTTAGATGGGAATATTTCTTCGACTAAGCTTTATACCCCACAACGCAATAATGTGACCAATAACTTGTGGTTCACTTCTGAATATTTTACCGGTGCCAGTATCAAAGGAAAACTCGAAAACAATTGGAATTATCGCGCTGGAGTTTTTTCCAGTGATGGTAGTGACGAGATCAGTATTTCTGATGCCAGCTATTTCACTTTACTTTCGATTGGCCGTAAATATGGGCCATCTAAGTTCTGGCAAGAGGCAGAGTTCAACACCGACTTTGTTTATAACCATACTGATATAGATGCTAATACCCGAGACTTTTCACATGTGACCAGCCTTTCCGGTAAATTTAAATACGACCAGTGGAGCTTGGCAACAGATCTGGCAATGGGTAATGGCCATCTAGGACAAAGTGATATCTGGGGGTTGGTTATTATGCCAATGTTTAGCAGTAGTGAAAGAATTCATTGGGTAATGCGTTATACCTATTTAGACAGCGAAAACGCTAATGGCTTACGACTTGGCCGCTATGAAAGCAGCGTAGTCGATGGTCGTGGTGATCGTTATCATGAGTTATTCGGCGGAGTAAATTTTCTGTTGTATAGCCATAAGTTAAAATTCCAGGTCGGTTTGCAGTATACCGATATGAATGACGAGGCTAACGATGGTGGTAAATACGATGGCTGGGGGCTAACAGCTTCAATTAGAAGTTACTGGTAAAGTACATTAGCAGTAAAATACATTAGCAGAGTGAGAGGAGGGCACTTCATCTTCTCTATGTAGGAATGCAGGGACCTTTAAAACGATTCGCCTGGACTTGCGTGTTCATTAATCTACCGATAAACCTGGATCGATGTTTCAGATATTCGCAGTCAAGCAAATCCCCCAACTTTCCTGGAGTTCTCCAACTCCACTAAATCTGCGTCCCAGGTTAATCACTTTTCTCTATTTAAACCTCGGTTTAACGTTTTTTGGCCTGGGTGAATCGCTCCTGATTACGAGCGGCGCTGGCGTCAGTCCGTGGACGGTACTGGCGCAAGGGGTTGCTGGGAAGACTTCATGGACAATCGGATTTGCCACCATGATTGTGAGCTTTTGTGTACTGCTTCTTTGGTTGCCGCTGCGTCAGAAACCAGGGATTGGAACTGTCTTGAACGCGCTGATTATCGCCTTTGTCATTGATTTTTCACTCCCCCTGCTTCCATACCCGCAATCATTGCCCTGGCAGCTTACCCAAGCCGCTTTCGGCGTGCTGGCAGTCGGCATTGCCTCTGGCATTTATTTAACGGCTAACCTCGGGGCTGGTCCAAGAGATGGATTAATGACAGGATTGCAAAGAGTATCGGGATTGCCAATTGCATATATTCGAATCGCAATCGAAGTCTGCGTAGTTTCCACAGGCTGGTATTTGGGTGGTGTAGTCGGATTTGGCACATTAATTTTTGCATTCGGTGTAGGTCCCGCTGTGGCAATTGGAATACTGTTGGTAAGAAAGTTTCTCTAGCCGTGGAGTTTTCCAATATGGTTTTGGGAGGCAACATCCTTTTGGTTTCACACCCAATCTACCCACTACGTTTTCTACTTTCCAGGCATGTATACCGCAAAGCATCTATGAGTTGCGGTTACAAGATGGTATTTTCGTAGTGATGCTTTTTGGTATTACAGCGGCTGATTCTCAGCTCTACCGGAGATTTGTTTAAGGTTAGTGCAACACGCTCTATTTCGAGTAATGGCGTCCCCGCCTGCAAATTCAGAAGTGACGCATCATGTTTTGTGGCTGCGACTGCTCGCAGCTGCTCTTCCGCGCTATGGATAGTAATGCCGAATTGCTTCTCGTAAAGCTCATAAAGCATGTTTGGCAGATTGCCGCTGTCCAACTCATCCCAATCTTTGAATAAATGCCCTGGCAGTGTGATGGTCTCGATCATAGTAGGGCTCGAGGATAAATTTCGCACTCTCTCTATTCGTATGATATCTGCACGGTCTTTCAACTTCAGTTTTAAAGCCTCGCCGTGTGATGCATGTCTTCTGTGACATCGTAATACTTTACTGTCAGGCATTACTCTATGTCCTTTGGCGTCGACAATGTGGAAAAAGTGGAAAAGTGCTCTTTGGCTGTCATGGTTTGAGACAAAAGTTCCACGACCTTGCTTTCTTCTGAGCACGTTATATTCGACTAGCTCTGTTATTGCCTTGCGCACAGTGCCCTGACTGACCCCCAGTTCCTGTGACAGGTTCATTTCACTCGGAATAGAATCTCCTGGCAACCAATCTCCTTTGCTGATCTTTGCAATGAGAAGCTCTCTTATTTGGATATAGAGCGGCATCGCGCCTTTTCCAGCTGTAATCATTAAATCTTTTGCCTGAATGAACAAACCATTGAATGTAGACTGACAGTAAACCCCTAATCTTTAAGGGAAAGTATATGCCCTATATAGAATTGTGGCAAAAAAGATGGTGGATGCGCTACTTGAACTCACAAAGCTTTAATCCCCAGCAGCTGCAGAATCGAAGATACTCTAGTAAATTATATAGTTACAGACTTATATAAGACTACTTGACTAATAAAATATATGTGTGTAGTCTGCTGCACAATTTTTCAAGCTAATTCTTAGCCAATTCCTATATAAATCTGGAGAAAGTAATGGTTGATTTTGTGGTGCATGATGAAGGAGACAGCGTCGGCGTTGTCGTTGTTGAGGGTGTGAAAGCCGGCGATGAAATTAGCGGCTGGGTAATGGATCAAGATGTGGATATTAAGTTCAAGGCGGTTAGTGATATTCCTATTGGACACAAGCTTGCTATTAAGTTAATGAAAGTCGGGGATACGGTGATTAAGTACAGCACTGATATTGGCAAAGTCGTAGCCGACATTGGTATCGGTGAGCATGTCCATGTTCACAATATAAAGACCAAGCGCTGGTAATTAATTATCAAAACCAAGCGCTGGCATTTGACTAGCAACTCTAAATCCCAAGGCTTCCTTCCGAGAGAATATATAAATGTATAAAGATTTAAGCACAGCAACGTTTTCAGGTTACCGGCGCGAAAACGGCCGCGTCGGTGTTCGTAACCATGTCATTATCCTGCCGGTTGATGACCTTTCAAACGCTGCTTCCGAAGCAGTTGCCAATAATATTAGTGGTGTGATGGCATTGCCTCACCCTTATGGAAGGCTGCAGTTTGGAGAAGACCTCGAATTGCACTTTCGCACTCTGATCGGTACCGGGGCCAATCCTAATGTTGCCGCAGTTGTTGTAATTGGTATCGAAAATGGCTGGACACAGCGCATCGTTGAGGGCATAGCCGCTACCGGCAAACCCGTGATCGGGTTTGGTATAGAGCAGCACGGAGATCATGAAACCATTATGGAGGCTTCTAAGGTTGCGAAGGAGTACGTTCAGTGGGCATCTGAACTGGTTCGTGAAGAAGCACCACTCAGTGAACTCTGGATTTCTACCAAATGTGGCGAATCCGATACCACTTCAGGTTGTGGTTCAAACCCGACGGTTGGAAACGCATTCGACAAGATGTATCCGCATGGCGCTACATTGCTTTTTGGGGAAACTTCCGAGGTTACCGGTGGGGAGCATCTGGTGGCCGCACGGTGCAGAGACGACGAAGTTCGAGAGCGTTTCATGTTTATGTTCAATCGTTACCAGGACATGATAAATCGCCATAAGACCTCCGATCTTTCAGATTCGCAGCCAACCAAAGGAAATATTGAAGGTGGTTTGTCGACCATCGAAGAAAAAGCCCTTGGCAATGTTCAGAAGATTGGTAAAGAGTGCATCGTGGACGGTGTACTTGATAAAGCCGAGGCGCCTACTGGACCCGGTTTGTGGTTTATGGATTCATCTTCAGCAGCTGCTGAAATGGTAACCCTGGCGGCAGCGGCAGGATATGTCGCACACTTTTTCCCAACCGGTCAGGGCAATATTATCGGCAACCCGATCATTCCTGTCATCAAAATATGCGCCAATCCACGCACGTTGCGAACCATGGGCGAGCATGTCGATGTGGATGTTTCGGGTCTGCTGCGCAAAGAAATGTCCCCGAGTGATGCTGGCGATAAGCTGCTTGAGTCGATGTTCCGGACGGTCAACGGACGGCTGACAGCGGCCGAGGCTTTGGGACACCGGGAATTTGTGCTTACTCGCTTGTATGAAAGTGCGTAAAGCTAGGATCGATTCGCATGAAATTGTCGGGTCGGTAAATAACTGGCCTGGTTGATCATAAACATGATCAACGACTGGGTGGGTCATGAGTAAGAAAATAGGTCATTGGTGGCTGGTCTGCAGTGGGCTGCTATTTGGAATTTATTGTCTCAATGTAGCCATGGGAAAAATCGCCCTGGGTTCAGATTGGGAGCCGTTTTTTTCATCATGATGGTGACATCTCTGGGGGGTCGGTTTCATAACGCCGCCACTGATATTGAACCTGTTTTCGGTTTCGGGATTGAGGGGGGAGCGATACTTGAAGTGGCAGCCAAGGCCGTGCCCTATGTATTTGCCATGACCTTTGTCGTGTTTATAATGGCGTTCATACCGTAATTGTCGCATTGGGCATTATTGTAAGAATTCTTATCATCTCTACAAATATCATATTCACAATTGTTGTTAACGGATAAATTTTATGACCATTGAGTACTTAAAAAAAGCGGATAAGTCGGCGACCACAGGCGAGGACGATACGCGGAAAATTGTGTCGCAAATGCTTTCAGATATTGAATCTGGTGGCGAGGAAAAAGCGATTGAATACGCAGCTAAACTGGACAACTATACGGGCAACATCGTCGTCACCAAGGAAGAGATAGAAGCAGCATCTGCAAAAGTCTCGCAGCAGGTGAAAGATGATATTCAATTCGCCTATGATCGTGTGCGTGGATTTGCCGAGAAGCAACGCCAGGCTCTGGTCGACTTCGAGGTCGAGTTATCGCCAGGATTATTTGCCGGTCAAAAACAGATACCTGTTGAAACCGCTGGCTGTTATGTGCCGGGTGGTCGTTATGCGCATGTGGCGTCCGCCGTGATGTCGGTTGCGACAGCCAAGGCAGCGGGTGTTGATCACGTTATTGCATGCTCACCTCCGAAACCGGGAGAAGGCGTCAATCCAGCCATTATTTATACCGCCAATCTCTGCGGTGCGGATACCATTCTCGCGCTCGGTGGAGTACAGGGTATCGCCGCCATGGCTTTTGGCCTGTTCACCGGGCATGCGGCAGATATTTTGGTGGGACCGGGTAATCGGTTTGTCGCAGAAGCGAAACGCATGCTGTTCGGGCGAGTTGGGATTGATCTGTTTGCGGGGCCTACTGAAATCGCGATTATTGCGGACCATACCGCAGACCCCATGATTGTCGCCAGTGATCTGGTAGGTCAGGCCGAGCACGGTCTGGACTCACCCTGCTGGTTGTTCACTACGGATCGCGAGTTAGGAAACAAGGTGATCGAATTGATGCCGGGGTTCATAGAAAAATTGCCGGATACCGCTCGTACCGCGGCGGAAGGCTCTTGGCGTGATTATGGCGAAGTGGTTCTGTGTTCGGACCGCGAAGAAGTTGCGCAGGTCAGTGATCGGTACGCGGGCGAACATCTCGAAGTACAGGCTGAAGATCTGGATTGGTGGGTCAATCGCCTGCGCAATTATGGTTCTCTGTTTGTCGGCGAAGAGACTACAGTAGCGTTCGGTGACAAGTGCTCTGGTACCAATCATATATTGCCAACTAAAGGTGCTGGTCGTTATACCGGTGGTCTGTCAGCGGGCAAGTTTATTAAGACTGTGACCACGCAACGTATGAGCCGTGAAGCGAACCGGGAAGTGGCCGCCGCTGCAGCAAGAATCTCGCGCTTGGAAGGTATGGAGGCGCATGCTCGAACTGGAGACGATCGGTTATTCAAGTATTTTCCCGACGAGTCATTCAACCTGCAGCCATAGTCGATTTCCGTTGTTGCCTAATCGAAAATAATGACTGTTAATTGGCCCCTGCGGCCATAGATCAATGTCAGATTTAATAAGCCCTCGCGAGGAGGGCCGCAGGTCTATGGAACTTGCCAGAAAGCTCAGAGCCAAAGACGGCAAAATCATTGCATTACATGTCATCGATCAGGCTCCCAGTTTCGCAGATTATTACCTGCCGGCAGAAAATGAAAAGAAAATCCATGAATCCGCCAAAAAGGTTATTGAGGAACGTATTGGTGCAGACTTCATCATTGCTGGATCTCACAAACCGGAAATGAAGAATTTTTTGCTAGGATCGACTGCGGCGCGTATTGTGCGTCATGCACCCTGCTCGGTACACGTTATACGCTAAGACCATCACTCTGTTCGATCAGGCTGCATTTGAGAATAGGGCGACTGCCAGACCGCTTCTGTCCCGGGTCAACATTGCGCAATAGATTCTATCGCTTTATTTGAAGTTTCTCACAAGCTTTAAACCTGATTAAATTCCATCACCAAAACAATCCAACAGGTGCCTCCACGAGCGTTCATTTACGGGAAGGCATGCCTCCGCGATAGCCATCGAGTCGGCTCGCGGCAACTGTAGTCAGATTGGATCCATCAGCTGACTGCGTCGCTTGTGTTCCACAGCACACGGGTGCCGGTAATTGAAAAGTTCTGGTTGCTAACTCTGCATCCGTTCCCGGCCCGAAACGATGGTAAGAAAATTCCGAGTATCTGATGCAGCCATAAAGACCCTCTTAAGTACAAGGTCAAACTGCCCAAAGCTATTTGACGAAATTCGCCCAATTATATTCTGGTGGGCTACAATGCAATCACCGTGTGAACCATCCAATTCCCCTTGCAGACATTGAAAAGTTTTTTGGTCTTTCTTCAGTGTTTATTACTTTTGTTTGCTTGTTTAGGTGCGGATTTATACGCGCAGCAAGCGACGACTGAAGAGAACAGCACGAAGGAATTGAACGGACTACTCGACAATACGGTTAAAGCAGAAGCAAGCGATGTAACGGGTGTGGGGGATGAAAGCGCTCCGACCGATAGGGAAATCCGGGAGCTGAGTGCCGAAGAAGATCCGCTGTCGAGCTCCGAGATTCAACGTGATGCCTCGCGTGAAGAAGGGGAAAGGAAAGGGGAAGATCGAGCGCCCGCATTCGGTTTCGATCTATACGGCAGCCTCCGTGTCCGTTACCGTGGGCAGGGTAGTGATGGGGCATGGGAAGACGGCAGTTCGCGGTTAGGCATCGAAGTCGAGCGCCGATTTCCAGAAAAATCTTATCTGTTTGCACGCTATGAAGCTGGTTTCAACCTGCTGGATGCACTCGACAGCGATAAAAGCGCGGAAGAATTCAAAGATACCATTTTTACCCGACTTGGCCATGTCGGTCTGGAAACCCCCTCCACTCAGATCATCGCGGGTAAGAACTGGTCCACATATTACGAGGTGGGGGCGTTCACCGATCGCTTTATGGGTGCCGGAGGGGATGCAAGCGGAGTCTTCAATGCCCAAACCGATGGTGGTTCAACCGGCACGGGTCGTGCGGATAGAACACTTCAAACAAATCTATCACTAGATTTCCTAACGCACAGAGTGTTCAAGCCGTTTAAACTGAATGCTCAAGTGCAACATGGAAACGCTATTCCGTTTGGCGGCGATGCGCATTACGGTACAGCCATCGGAATCAGCTCGGTTGTGACTACTGAAAGCGACTTCACTCTTGGTGTGGCCTATAACCATTCCGAAGTTGATCTCGACGATAATCCATCACTGCGGGACGTTGGCTTATCGGGTGATGCCCGTTCGCTGCTCATTGGCACGCGGGCAGTTGGCGAGAGATGGTATGCGGGTATAGTGCTCGCCAAAATGAAGAATCACGAGACGACAGATGAGGGCATCTATTTCGATGGCTGGGGTAGCGAATTGTATGGACAGTATCAGATATCTGACAGGATCTGGTTTGTCGGGGGATACAATATATTGGAGCCCGATTCCGACCAGGCCCAGGCTGGAGACTACAGAATCAGATATCTGATCACGGGTTTGAGATATTCCTTTGATGATTTCAGGCGCATGATTTATGCAAATGTTCGGATCAATGACGGCCTTGATGCCGATGGTACCCAGGCAGCAAACGTTTACACGATAGGAATAAGGTGGGACCTGACATCGCGAGGATGGCACCCGTCAAATTAAAAATCACGGAAATGACGGGATCAGTATACTTATCTTAATCTCTTTATTTGCTCGCTGTATTTCTTGACCATCCAAGACAACAGCTGCATGGTGATCAAGAGTGTTGAAAGCGGTTCCTGATGTCTCCACTGAAAGTTAAGTAAACTGTCCCCGGAATTGAATTTAATAATGAAGAAGTTAATCCAAGCTATACCGGCGTCCATTATTCCGGTCGGGTTTGCCGTATTCTGCGCGCCTGCTTTTGCCGACTGGATAAATCCCACCGGCGTGCGAAGCAAGCCTGGGCGATTGAAGAGGCGTTAATTGCTAACCGCCCGGCGCATTAAACTGATTTTTAGAACAACTACCAGGCGCTTGAAAAAGATCTGCTGGCGCTGGATGAGAAAATCAAGGCGATGGTTTCAACGGCGCCGGATTACAAATAGCTGGCCTCTCACCCGGTCTATCAATACCTTGCCCGAAGATACGGTCTTGATATTAAAAGTGTGTTGTGGGAACCGGAAATGTCTCCGAGTGAACAGAAGTGGGTGGAGCTCCAGCGGATTCACGCTAACCACTCGACCACGGCCATGATCTGGGAAGGTCAACCGAAGGAAGTCACGCAAAATAAGTTGCGCTCGATGGATATCGAAAGTATCGTTTTTAATCCATGTGCGAATACATGCGAAAGCGGAAATTTCCTCAGCGCAATGCAACGTAATATCGAAAATCTGGAGAAGCTGTATCCTTAATCGACTTCAAACGCTACGATCATGAAAAAGCTCCACACGCGTTTAAAGTTATAGTGTTTAAACGAGGTCAAAAAGATCATTTTCTGGCCATTGAGTGTTGCTCTCGCTAGCAGAATTCTAGCCCAGCCTCCTGAGCGGACTTTCACCAGTTAATTCGGTAAGCGCTTGCCCGTCAAAACTGTATTTCATTGGATATTTGAAATTAGTAGGTGCGTTCAGAGGAATACTGACGATTAATCCAAAGATTTTTCAAAGACCTTCAAGGGCTGCATGTTAGATCGTAGCTGGGAAGGTTAAGATAAAGGTTAAATTATTTATGGCGCCTGCATCGCAATCAACCGCGCCTTGATTTGTTGCGGTGACCGGCACATTGAGACCAGGTCCAGCGGCAGTGAGATCTGATTGGGTGATGGTATAAATTTGGGTGTCCGTATCCTGCTGTTGCGGAAGGGGCGCGCCCGTGTTGCCGACTAAGGGTGTAAGAACTGGGCCACCGTTAAAAGCGATCTGCCAGGCTTCCATATTCGGACCTTCATTACCAGTAAGATCACCGTTCGCAGTCACCGTTAGTGTGCCATCGCCAGTTGGGGTAAATCCACCAGTGGCCCAATCGAACAGAAAAGGTGCCGGATCAGGAACCGGTGTGCCGGTTCCTAACAATGCTGCCGGGCAAAGTTCACCAGACGACAATGTCTGAGAAAAAGTGGCACGAGTGGGGCCACTTCGCGGAACACTGGTCTGAGCGTGTGCAGGAAGCAG
>JAHEGU010000118.1 GCA_024644945.1 Gammaproteobacteria bacterium
CAGCCTCAATCTGTGTCTGCGTTCTTTTTAATGCCTTACTTTCTCCAATTATTTCACCGTACTTTAAAACGGTTTTTACTTCATCACGAAGATAGTCTCGTTCTAGCTCGAGTTTGTCTTTGAGCTGTTTTACTTCACTGAAAGCAGCATCCCGCTCCTGTTCTAATTTTTTTCTCTCCGATATGTCTCGAAAAACAACTACCGCACCATTCGGTTTGCCATCCTTTAGTATCGGCGTGCTGATGTATTCTACCGGTACCGCGGAACCGTCGGCATGCCAAAACACTTCATTGTCGACTTGATGAACTTCTCCATCTTTTAGCGCCGCGTAGATAGGGCAATCATCACGGGGGTAGTGGGAGCCATCAGCGTAAGAGTGGTGGTGTATGTCGTGTGATTTCTGTCCGAGCAAATCCTCGGCGCGCCAACCGACAATTCTTTCTGTCGCGGCATTGCCAAATACAATATGGCCATCCGCATCCAGGCCATAGATGCCTTCTCCAGCAGAGTCGAGAATTAGACCGTACTGTGATTGCAGTTGGGTCAATTCCTCTATTGCGTCCAGATACTTGCTCACATCTGTGGCTGCTACCATGACGCAAGGGCTCTTGTCGCCGATAGGGTGTGCGCGCCAGGCGGTCACCCGTCCTGGAACCGTTCCTTCGAATGTCAGCAGACCGACGGGGTTGTTCACTATGGGCTTGCCTTCATGAACGACCGCTTTGAACTGACTGACTAGTGACGGTTCGCTGGCAAAATCAAATAATTCTGCCGCGGCAATTGCCGGCGCTTCCCGCAAGCGAAACTTGAGCCGTTTACGCCATACCCTCGCCATGCTCCGACAAACTAGCGTTTCATCCAATACCAGGAGCAAAGATGGTGATTCTCGAAACAGCCATTCGAAGGTTTGGTTTGCCATGGTGATCGCCTCAAATAATTGAGGATTTCAACACAATAATTTGAGGAACACAAAATATTGCGGTGATAGATTTGTGCTAACACGTTGTAAATAAATAATTTAATAGTCTGGCACGCCTTTTGCTAGATGCATAACAGATGTCTCTTATCCAGATTCGAGATCACTAACTTTTTCAACTTAACTCATGGAAAACCATACCGTTTAACTCTTTATCAGGAAATAATCATGTTACTTCTATCAAAATCACTCACAGCCGTTCTTACATTAACCAGCATCATCTCCATCGCAAACGCCGGGCTGCCGGATCCAGGCATGGAGATCGTCAAAGGTCGTACTGCCATTCTGGTCACCGATCCACAGAACGATTTTCTCAGTCCCGACGGTGTTACCTGGGGCGTGGTAGGCAAAAGCGTGACCGAGAACAACACGGTTGAAAACATCGAAGCGCTGTTCAAATCAGGCAAGGAAAACGGCATCCCGGTGTTTGTTTCACCTCACTACTACTATCCCCACGATCATGGCTGGAAGTTCGAAGGTGCACTTGAAAAACTGATGCATAACATTGGTATGTTTGATCGTAAAGATGCGTTGAGCGTGGAGGGCTTTGAAGGATCCGGTGCAGACTGGTTGGCGCAATACCTGCCTTACATTCAAGATGGCAAAACCGTGGTCACGAGTCCGCACAAAGTATACGGCCCGGAAACCAACGATTTAGTTTTACAACTGCGTAAGCAGGGCATCGATAAGGTCATTCTGGCGGGGATGTCGGCCAATCTTTGTGCGTAATCACACATGCGGGAACTTCTTGAGCAGGATTTTGAGGTCGCGGTAGTCGCAGATGCAACCGCAGCCGCCCAGGTAGAAGAAGGCGACGGTTTCGCTGCGGCAATGGTGAACTACCGTTTTATAGCAAATACGATATGGACTACCAAAGAAGCGGTAGCTGCGATCAGCGCAGCGCAATAATCAGGTGGGAATAGTAGCCGGGTTACGTGAACCGTTCCGGCTGCCATCTTCTTCCGAAGTATTACTCTACAATTAATAGTTCAACCGAACCCACAGTACTGAGGTAGCATTAAATGGGACATAAATTTGCAGAAATCGCATTCACAGAGTCAGTCAAGCAAGTGCAGGAACTGCAAGGCAGTCGTGACAACTATGCATCGATGGAAGAGGGGGAAGATTGCAACAACCTTCTTAGCGAAGTGGAATCAGGCTTTATCGCGGAACGGGACAGCTTTTATATGTCAAGCGTGAGTGAGACCGGGTGGCCGTACCTTCAACATCGCGGCGGGCCAGTAGGGTTTATGAAAGTGCTTGATGAAAGAACCATTGGGTTTGCTGATTTTGGTGGCAATCGACAATACGTCAGTACCGGCAATTTCCTGAAAAACGACCGTGTTGCGTTGTTTTTTATGGACTATCCGAATCGACGTCGTCTCAAATTGCTGGGTCACGTCCGGTTAATTGGAACTGAAGAGACCGAACTCTTATCCAATTTAAAAACTTCGGGCTACCGGGCCCGCGTTGAACGCGGCTTTGAGATCAAGGTCAAAGCTTTTGATTGGAATTGCCCACAACATATTACACCGCGCTACACCCAGTCTCAGATCGAAGAATTGATGGCGCCGCTGATTGAGTAAAACCAGGTACTTAAATTAAATCAGCGGGATGAATAACCCTACCCGAATCGGGTTTGTTTGCCCAAGAAGGTGCTGGTTGCCGCGGCGCAGGCGATGGATGAGACCGAGATCGAGCACAATCATGGCATTGAGGTCGGAAAAGCGAAACTCGACTGGAAAAAGATAATTTGTCGAAAGAACGGTTTAATCGGTTTATTTTCCTGACGCTATGAAGCAGACCGCCGCGGGCAGAGGAACAATTTAAACCGGCCGTCTGTTTGGGTGGCTAGCGATGCGTCACAATAATACAGCAGATAATTTAGGGGGCAGGAGATTTGCCTTTCCAACATTTGCCGCCGACATTAAGAGTGTGGTGTAGGGACTCGGTTTAGGTGTAGAAGTTCAGACCTGATCCGACAGTTACCCGTTTTTCAGTAACCGACTGTCAGGTTAAGTTTAGTTCACAAACTTTTCCATCCAGATTGCTTTACCGTCGATGAGTGTTTCCATCGGCGTCCTCCCGCAGCACATTTTGCCTTGGTGAGTTCGTTGAGTATTGTATTTGATGAGCCATTCGTCAAGATCATCCTGCAAGACTTCGATCTTTTCGTAGATTTTCTTGCGCAATGTTACCTGGTAAAACTCGTTGAGAATCGTTTTATGAAACCGCTCACAGATCCCGTTGGTCTGCGGTGACTTGACCTTAGTTTTCGTGTGCTCAATATCGTTCAGCGCCATGTAAAGCTGGTAGTCATGCTGGTCGGCCCGGCCACAATATTCCGTCCCCCGATCCGTGAGAATACGAAGCATAGGTAGCTCATGCTTTTCATAGAACGGTAGTACCCGATCATTGAGCATATCGGCAGCAGTGATCGGTGTTTTGGTCGTATAGAGCTTGGCATGGGCGACTTTGCTGTAGGTATCGACAAAGGTTTGCTGGTAGACCCGCCCAATACCCTTGAAGGTGCCTACGTAGTAGGTGTCCTGGGAACCCAAATAGCCAGGATGGGCGGTTTCGACCTCGCCGCAGGCCACATCATCGTCTTTCTTCCGTTCCATCGCAGCGACCTGGGATTCGGTCAATATCAAGCCTTCGGCGGCCACTTTCTCGGACAAGGCTTTCAGACGATCTTTGAAACAGGCCAAGTTATGTCGAAGCCAGATACTGCGAACCCCACTGGGAGACACAAAGGTGCCGCGCTTACGCAGCTCATTACTGGTGCGGGTTTGGCCATGGGCGGGCTCTTCTATGGCGTAATCCAGAACAATCGATTCGACGGCCGGATCTACCCGATTCTTCAGATTGGGACTGCGCCGATTATTGTCAAACAGGGCTTCAACACCGCCTTCGTCTGCAGCTGCTTTATATCGATAAAATGTGTCTCTAGATAAGCCCATCATCTTGCAGGCTTTTGAGACGTTTCCAAGTTCTTCGGCTAGATTGAGCAGGCCGACTTTATGTTTGATGACTTTTTCATTAGTATGAATCATGAGAGTTACCTATAAGTTTAAATGTTAATTTCGCAATTACATCTAAACGGGTAACTCTCGCTAAATCAACCTTCGCTACGCTCCGGTTGATTTAGCACTGTGTCCGATTGGGTCTAAACTTCTCCAGTTTACGGAGCTTCGGCACCTTGACCTCAATTTCTCCTGCTTTGGTGTGAAGTGTTCGGTTGTATTTGCCAGCACGTGTATCAACTCGGTCTGCTGAGCGTTCATATCGCTGTGCCTGGCACATCTCATCAGCCTCAGCGTCCAGCGTCGCGTTGAGCGTCTCCTCGACCGTGCCCCGCACCATCTCATCCAGATGGCCCCTGATCTCGTTTTCGTCAATCCTGATTACCTTACTCAATGGCTTCGTGGTATCTTCTTTCATGGGTGGTGTCCTCTTGTGACGGTTTCAGACTTAAGCAACCTAAAACTTACAGCTTGAGGAACACCGCCTCAATAATTGTGCGAAAGAAATTTTACGTTATCATTTACCAATTGCCTTCTCGCGTTAAACAAGGAATGCTGAAATGTTTCCGACGATATGTAACAGTTTCTTAGTCTATATTATTC
>JAHEGU010000006.1 GCA_024644945.1 Gammaproteobacteria bacterium
GGCGGAAGATATTGAAGACATGGATCCAGTCCAGGCCGAGGCAATTAAAGCGACCGGGGCTGGTTGGCTGCAGTGGCTGAATTATGCTGTACAACCCCAGGTAATGCCACGCATGATCGGTCTTGGAATGTACCGCCTTGATATTAATTTTCGCGAATCAGCGGTGGTCGGTATTGTCGGAGGTGGCGGCATAGGCGCGACGCTGCTGACCTCATTCGATCGCTACGAGTTCGATTCAGCAGCCGCTATTCTGATGATCATCATTGGCATAGTGATGATGGTTGAGTATTCCTCCGGGTATATCCGGCGCTGGGTGCAATAGTGCCAACCAGGCTGCATTCAGGCACACGCGTCTGGCAGCGGCGTGCAACGCCCAGGCAATTTGCCGTGTGGGGGGCCTGGCTTTTGGGTGTCGCCATTTTTATGTATTGCTGGCGATTAATATCTGAAAAGACCATCTGGATGTTTGTAGAGGATGCACCTCGCCAGGCGGCAGATCTGGCCGAGCGTATGGTGCCGCCAAAGTGGTCGTACATGGAGGAATTATGGATTCCGATCTGGGACACTATCAACATTGCCACCTTGGGAACAGCCCTAGCCATCATTATGGCCTTCCCGATCGCATTCTGCGCCGCTCGCAATACCACACCAAGCACAGTTCTTGTGCGACCAATCGCTCTGTTCATCATCGTTTCCTCGCGCTCAATAAATAGCTTGATCTGGGCCCTGATGCTGGTCACATTGATCGGCCCTGGTGTAATGGCTGGAGTCATCGCAATTGGTCTTCGCTCGATTGGTTTTTGTGCCAAGCTTCTATACGAAGCAATCGAGGAAATCGACCCTACCCAGGTCGAAGCAATCACCGCCACCGGAGCCAGCGGCGCGCAAAAGCTGTCTTACGGAATTGTGCCGCAAATCCTTCCTGCCTTTGCTGGCATCAGCGTGTTTCGGTGGGACATTAATATTCGCGAATCGACTGTACTTGGGCTTGTCGGGGCCGGAGGAATCGGTCTTCAACTAGACGCCTCAATTTCCACACTGACATGGACGCAGGTCTCTTTGATACTGCTGGTGATACTTGGAACCGTGATTGTCAGTGAGTGGGTTTCAGCGAAAATCCGCCACGCAATCATCTAAAGTAAAAGCCTAATCGGTTCACTGTCGGTTAGTGTCTGATTCAGGCGCTGCAGATAATTTTCATGGCTTATTGCAGCGTTCTTTTTGCAGCGCTGCTAGTGGGCGTCGCCCTTGTTTTTGCCAAAGCCTGGGACCCATGATGCTCGATCATTTTCCAGTTACCGTCCAGGCATCGGTAAACATTTGTCGCCAGAACCTCGACTCTGCCACCATTTTGAATAAGAATTTCTCGCACTATATGCACCGCTATATCATCAGTTGCCATGCGTGTGACCAACTCATACTCAATATCCACTGAGTCTCCTGCAGTCAGTATTCTTGCCCAGCTATTCATCACTGCAGTATGTCCAACTAATGCAGGAGCGCCGGGGTGAATACAGACCACCTCTATCTCTGCCCAAACTGCTCCCATGTCCTGAACACTGCAGGATGCGAAGGCTGAGTAAAAAGCATCCTCTGCCTGTTCTGAAGAATTCAGCTCAATCATAGTAAAACTTTCATTAATTCTCCCCCCCTAAGTCTGCATGCCACTTGTATCCGGAATGCATGAAACGCTCGCTAGCGCACCGGCACAACAATGTCGAGCCCGGTGGGCTAAACTCCAAGGTGTTAATTACACCAGAGACCTTGATGAAAAGCATCCACCTGCCTGGTAATCGTGAGGTCCATGTCCTCGGCCAGGGCACCTGGTTCATGGGTGTCGATGACAGTAAACGACAGCAAGAAGCCGATGCGCTGCGCTACGGTCTGGATCTCGGTATGACGCTCATCGATACCGCCGAAATGTACAACGATGCCGAACTGGTGGTGGCTGAAGCGCTTAAAGGCCGGCGCAATGAAGCCTTCGTTGTCAGCAAAGTTTTGCCAACTAACGCCTCCAAACAAGGCACTATCCGGGCCTGCGAAGCAAGCTTATCGCGGCTTGGTATCGAATGCATCGATCTCTACCTGCTGCACTGGTCTGGCCCTTATCCAATTGAAGAGACCCTGGAAGCCTTCGAGCGACTGGTGACACAGGGAAAGATATCGAGGTACGGCGTCAGCAACCTCGACATCAATCAGATCAGCGCGGCTTGGGCCTCGCCAGGAGGAGATCAGATTGCCACCAACCAGGTGCTGTACAACTTGCACCACCGCGGAATTGAGTGGGATCTTCTTCCCTGGTGCCGAGAACACCATCTTCCGATTATGGCCCATTCACCATTTAACCAGGGACAACTAGCAACTGAAGCCTTAGAAGAGATCGGTATCAGGCACAATGCAAATGGTTTCCAGATCGCACTGGCATGGTTGCTGGAGCAAGACGGGGTCATAGTGATACCTAAAGCGGCGGACAAGGCGCACATCGACCAGAATCATGCAGCTCAGGACATCCAGCTGAGCTACGAAGAACTAAAGCAAATTAGTGAGGCCTTTCCCGGTCCTGATCACGCGGTTCCGCTGCAAATGTTATAAAACATAGTTTGTCCCATCCGAACAGAATTCACGCTACAAACATTGCTCAGCCCCTGAGCGGTAATTTTGAGACCGAGTCACCAGATTTTGCACTGGAGAGTTCCAACCCCCTCTATCTTTCAATTCGGGGAACTGCTGCTCAAATCGCTTTGCAATCCCCAGGTTGTATCGGTAGAAGGGATCTCCATGCCCATAGCAGTTAATATCCAGAACGCCGATATGCGAGATCTCATGGGCAAGGTGAGCAAGCCGCAGACAGTATTGCTCGCGAGGATTAATCAATAGTTTCTTATCATAATGAGCTCCGCCACATGCTGTTTGAACGGAAATTTCTGTATTAACGGTATCTATTTTCTTACGCTTTTCACCAACTCTAAGTGCACGAATTTTTAAGACACCAGCCCTCGCCGCCTCTTGAGCAAAAAATGATCTGATTTCTTCACTCTGGTGCGGATAAAGCTTGTCGATCGCCGACTTGAGGGCATTCGGATCAACCTCCGGCGGCGTGACACATGCCTGCAAAGTGAATAAAACCATTATTAAGGCAACAACTTGTCTATATCCAGCGTGTAACGAATGTAATTGTTGGAAAACTTTATTTTTCATTGCAGTATAAAAGGATTTATTCACTGATTTTTTCAAGACTTATCAACTCACGTGTATAACGCTCTTTTGGGCTCGCATAAACAGTCTCTGTCTCACCAGACTCGATCATACGGCCATCTTTCATCACCGCCACCCTGTCGGCCATATATCGCACTACCGCCAGATCGTGGGAAATAAATATCATAGATAGTCCTTTACGTCTAATCAGCTCAAGAAGCAGATTCAAAACCTGGGCTTGGATTGTTACGTCTAAAGCTGAAACCGGCTCATCTGCAATCAGCAGTATCGGCTCTACGGCAATAGCGCGAGCAATTGCCACCCGTTGACATTGTCCGCCGGAAAATTCATGGGGATATTTGTTAGCCCATGCTGGTGATAAACCAACATCCTGCATTAACCTGATGACTTTAGCAGTTACTGCCCGACCTCCCTCGGCGAGCTGATGAAGTCGTATTGGTTCAGCGATAATGTCATGTACGGTCATGCGCGGATTAAGAGAGGCATATGGGTCCTGAAAAACCATCTGCACTTGTTTACGATACCGCTTTAAAGCTGCACCCCTTAGTTTTTGAATCCCGATATCTTCAAGCAACACCTCACCCGCTTCCATTGAAACCAGGCGCAAGACAGCTTGAGACAATGTAGTTTTACCGCTTCCGGATTCGCCAACAATACCCAGCACCTCCCCCTTTCGCACTTGGAAACTGACATCATCTACTGCAGTGAAGGGCCGGTGTTTAATCGAAAAGGTGACCCGAATTCCTTTTGCACGCAGGTACACGGGAGCATCCTTGGGCACGAATCGGTAGGTTTCAGGCTTTGCGGTGTGCGGAATTGCATCGAGCAGTTTCTGGGTATACGAATGTGCCGGGGTTGTGAATACCTGATGAGTCCGACCTCGCTCTACTGACACCCCCCTATCCATCACCACCAGCTTGTCGGTTACTCGCCTGACCACCCCCAGATCATGAGAAACCAGAACCAACGAGACTCCGCGCTGCTCCTGCATAGTTTTTAGCAATTCAAGAATCTGCGACTGAACTGTTACATCCAGAGCCGACGTCGGCTCATCTGCGATCAAGATGTCTGGCGCAGTGATGAGGGCCATCGCAATCATTGCCCTTTGACGCATACCCCCAGAAAATTCGTGTGGATACTGATCGAATCTTCGCGCCGCGTCATGAATTCCAACCTGATCTAAGAGTTCAATCGCCCGTTCCTTCGCTTCCGCAGCTGTCGAGCGGCTATGCAGCAACAAAGGCTCCATCACCTGATCTCCTATACGAATGTATGGATTCATTGAGGTCATCGGATCCTGAAACACCATGCTGATTCGTTTACCTCGTATTTTGCGCAACGCTTTTTCGCTCAACTCCAGAAGATCTGATCCTTCGAACCACGCCTCCCCACCCGTTATTTCAGCCTGGGGTCGTGGCAGCAATCCGAGCAATGCATTACAGCTGACCGATTTTCCCGAGCCTGATTCTCCCACTATACCCAGCGTCTCTCCACGTTCGATATCGAAAGACAATTTATCAACCGCGGTAAATTTCTGACCACGTATGGTAAACACCACAGTAAGATTCCTGACCGAGAGAATCGGCTGACTACTCATGTACGCCTCCTGCTCCCGATGCACTGCGCGGGTCAAGCGCGTCGCGTAAACCGTCACCAAGAAAATTGAGTGCAAACAAGGTAATGGAGAGCGCAAGCCCAGGAAAAATTAAAAGCCAGGGGTACTCCTCCATGGTTTCAACTCCTGTGGCAATCAGTACTCCCCAAGAACTTTGAGGTGGTTGCACACCCAGGCCGAGAAAGCTTAGAAATGCTTCGAATAGCATTACCGCCGGGATCGTAAGCGTAACGTAAACGATCACCGGGCCCATAATATTCGGCAGTATGTGTCGACGCATAATCTGGGCGCTTGATAGTCCAGTAACAATCGCCGCACTGACAAATTCCTGGCGGCGCAAAGCCTGCACCTGGCCTCGCACGATCCGCGCCATTGTCAACCATTCAACCAGACCGATAGCGAGAAACAGCAGCAAGAAGCTCTGTCCGAAAACGACCATCAGTAAAATCACGAAGATCATAAACGGCAGCGCATACAGGATATCTACTATTCGCATCATTACTGCGTCCACGCTGCCACCCATGTATCCAGCGACTATCCCCCAAATCACCCCCACTGCCAGGGATACAGCGGTCGCGGCAAATCCTACCAGTAGTGAAACTCTCCCACCGTACATCAAGCGTGTCAGCAGATCACGGCCAAGAGTATCGGTACCAAGCCAGTGCGCCAAAGACGGTCCAGAGGCGCCCAATTCCAGGTCTTGAATCTCATACCCATAAGGTGCGAACCAGGGCGTCAATAACGAAATCGAAACCAGAAATAGCATCACCCATAAACCAAACATTGCCAATCGGTTACGCTTTAGCCGGACCCAGGCATCGTTCCATAGAGATCGCCCCTCCTCAAACTCGATTTGCTCCAGGCTTTTAAGTGAATCGATCATATTTTCTGGCATCGTAAATTTCTCGAACCAACTCGCCCGGCAAAGAAATCCAAAAATTTTCGATAGTAAGGCAAATCTCGGACTACCTTACCTTTCTTAATCGCGGGTTCATCCATACAGCTAAAATATCGACCACAATATTCAATATCACGATCAAACAGGATAGTAGTATGGTCGTTCCCATGATCATGGTGTAATCCCGGTTGAAGGCGGCCTGCACATAGAAGCGCCCGAGTCCTGGTATTTGAAATATCGTCTCGACTACAAACGAGCCAGTTAGTAGTCCCGCCACTGCCGGCCCCGAAAAGGCGACTACCGGTGCCAGGCCACCGCGCAGAGCGTGACGAAATACCACCCCCGGCATTGATAGCCCTTTGGCCCGTGCGGTGCGAATAAAATCCTGTGATAACACCTCCAGCATCCCGGCTCGGGTCAGTCTTGCAATATACGCCGCATACGCTGAACCAAGGGTCACCGAAGGCAGAATCTTGTCACCCGGTGAATAGCCCCACCCCGATACCGGCAGCCACTCCAACCAGATTCCGAAAATCAGAACAAGTATTGGCCCCAGTAAAAAAGCGGGCAGGCAAATACCCGTCATGGCGAGACTCATTGGTAGATAATCCTGCAGGCTATTGGGTCGAACCGCCGCTATCAAGCCAGACATCACACCAACTACGACCGCAACGACGATCGCATAAAATGCCAGCTCAAAAGTGATAGGCATACCTGTGCGAATTAGCTCGGTGACACTCCGATTCGGGTAGCGAAACGATGGCCCGAAGTCCCCTCGCACCAGATTTCCAAGATAATCAACGTATTGATGCAGGACCGGCGCATCGAGGTTGTATCGCTTCTCAAGATTCTTGACCACTTCCGCTGGAAGCGAACGCTCCGCATCAAACGGCCCACCCGGCGCGGCGCGAACCAGGAAAAAAGTAGCGGTGACTACAATCAACAGTACCGGGATTCCCTGCAAAATTCGGGCCAGAACTAACTTGCTCAATTGTAATTAGCTCCATTCCGAGCTGGTGCTCCCCGTTGATCAGGGTACGCTCTAATCACTCTGCAGATAAACATATTTATAAGGGTGGTGATCAAGAATATTCGGGAACCAGTTCTTTACCGACGGGTCTCTTAAAGCCACCCTTGTATAAGTGTAGATAGGCAGGAGTGGCGCTTCCCGATCCAGGATCATCTCCGCTTGTTCAAACGCCTGGTATCTCTCTTTCTGATTAGTCAATGTTGCCGCACGCTCGATTAACTCATCATAATCATTGTTGCGCCACCCAGTCCGATTGTTCCCACCATCAGACAGCATCATATCAAGAAAGGTGTTTGGATCAGGATAATCCCCAATCCACCCGGCTCTAGAAATATCATAGTCGAGTTGATTGGTGCGAGATAAATATACTTTCCAGTCCGTATTGACAAGACGCACATCTATCCCAAGCCCCTTCTTCCACATTTGCTGTATTGCTTCAGCAATTCGCCGATGTCCATCACTTGTGTTGTACAACAGTTCGAGCTCTGGGAATCCTTGCCCCTCACTGAATCCAGCCTCGGCCAGCAATGCGCGACCGTGTTCTAAATCATAGGAAACCGGACTCTTGGGTGGAAAATAGCCCTGGGTATTTGGCGGCGTAAAAGAATACGCCGGTATCTGCCCCCCCTTTGTCACGGAATCGATAATAGCCTGGCGGTCCACAGTCAGCGACAGCGCCAGCCGCACACGTGGATCGTCCAGAGGTGGCCTTGTCACATTGAAACGATAAAAATAGGTGCCAAGATATGGGCTGATTGATATTAGGTGCGGTGACTTGGACTGATATACTTCTATCTTTTCCGACGGCGTAGTGCTGGTAGCATGCAGGGCCCCGGTCCGAAACATACGCTCTTCAGTTTGGATATTGTCGATCGGATAAAAGCGAATACCTGCTAATTTAACCGTTTCCGCATCCCAGTAATGGGCGTTCTTTTCCACTTCAATAATGTAGTTCAGCCGCCAGCTTTTTAATTTAAACGGGCCATTGCTCACAAAATTACCAGGCCGCGTCCAGGCGCTTCCTCGTTCATCCATTTCGCCGAACCTTAAAATCGTCGGCGGATGAACCGGAAAAGTACTGTAGTGGGCGAGAAGCGATAAGAAGTACGGTGTCGGATGTTCAAGTAAAACCTCAAGAGTCTTATCGTCCACTGCCTTCACACCGACTTCCGAAAAACTTTGAATTTCTCCTTTGTTGAATGCTCGTGCATTCTTGATCGGGTAGAGCTGATAAGCATACTCCGCCGCCAAGGCGGGAGACAGCATTCGTTGCCAGGACCAAGCAAAATCTTGCGCGGTTACTGGATCACCATTGGACCACTTTGCTTGGTCCCGGATGAAGAACGTATACTCCCGACCATCTGCTGAAACCACCCAGTATTCAGCCATACCGGGTACCGGTTCCAGGGTTTCCGGGTTCTCACCGACCAAACCCTCTAACAGGGCTGAAATTATGTTGTGCTCGGTGACACCGGTTACGATATGCGGATCCAGGTCCTGGGGCTCAGTCCCATTGCCAAGGTGTAAAATCTGCTCAAGGTTGCCCTGCTCAACGTTTGTTGGACCCAGATCACACCCACTCAGGGTGAATACGATGATAATGATACCAACGCAGTTTGGCGCTAAGTATCTCCAATTATTTGCCGCACCTATAATCCGAATCGTGCACCCCCTGCGACTTAACCACCTATGCATGTGCAGCCACTTTTCAAGTTTTAATATGTGAACAAAGGTAATTTATTCTGCACGCTACGTATTTACCTTGCAACATTGATACCGACCCAGGCCACCTTGGAAAACACCCATAATGTAGCAGCCCACTCGGTTATTCAACCAGCAAAATTATTCCAGTTTAGAGTATTGATGAAGTATTGAAACTGCCCGTGTTAATCCCACTTATCTGAACATGGACAACCCATCGCATTCGTATATTGATTCGAACCTGGCGGGCTTCCACCAAGATGTGATTGAGGCCTCCAGCACGCAACTGGTACTGGTGGATTTCTGGGCAGCTTGGTGCGGCCCCTGTCGGTCACTGGCACCCATTCTTGAAAAACTCACCGCTGAATATGCGGGCAGCGTAAAGCTCGTAAAGGTCGATACAGATGCGGAACAGGAACTCGCGTCTCAGTTCGGGATTCGCAGTTTGCCCACGGTGTTTCTGTTTAAAGATGGAGAAATTGTCGACCAGTTCATGGGAGTCGAGTCGGAGTCTGTAATCCGGGGAAAAATCAATAAGTATGCCGCTAGTCAACTGGATCAAAATCTGCAGGCGGCCGAACTCGAGTATCAGCAAGGAAATATTGAAAGTGCCAAAAAAGTCGTTTGGAAACTGGTCGAAGAGCATCCGAATAACGATCTTCCTAAGCTACTGCTAATGGAATGGCTAAGTGGCGAAAAGTCTTTTGAAGAGGCTTCTAAAATCGCCGAATCTGTTTCACAACCGGGTCAATCAACACCCGAGTACCGTGCGCTGTCCGCCACGTTGGAGTTTCAGCAGGGATCCCAGGTTACAACCGACACTACCAGTTTAATGCAATCGGTTGATCTGGATCCTGAAAATCTCGAAATCCGTTATCAACTAGCTCAGCGCCTGATTTCAGAACAACGATATTCTGAGGGAATGGATCACTTACTGGAGATTATAAAGCGCAATCGTCAGTTCCATGACGATGCCGCCAGAAAAACAATATTAAAGGTCTTCGAAGCACTAGGGGGTCATGGAGATCTTGTGTCGGAATACAGGAGCAAGCTCTCGAGCCTGTTGTTTTAAACTGGTTCCGCGGATTACATAGCTACCGTTCTTATTTCTAAGAACCTTCAGGAGATAGCGGCATCACGCGCGCCCATGGACTTCCTTTAACTCGATTTCAGCTCGTTATTCATTGATTCAAATCAATTTTGCTCATTGCTTTATATCTAAAATGGCATAAAGCATTACGTCAGCGAGCTAACCATGAACGACTTAATAGACCAAATCAAATACGATCATATCAGCATGTCAAAAGTACTGAATCTGATCGAGCGAGAAATTGGTATGCTGGCCGATGATCAAGATCCGGATTATTTTCTTCTGGTCGACAGTATGCGTTATATGGTTAATTATTCGGATACCGTCCACCATGTGAAAGAAGACGCGATTTTCGAGCGCCTCTCAGAAATCGCGCCCGAGGTCGATGATGTAATCCAGGAAATTCGTCAGCAGCATCAGTCTCTCGCGTTGCTGAGCACTCAGCTTTACGACATCGTTGACAACGCTTCGCTTGGGCAAATTGTCTCGAAAGAAAGTATTTCCAGGCTGGGTGGCGAATATGTCGCGTCCCTGCGTCGGCATATGAGCATTGAGGAGGGAAACCTGTTGCGCAAAGCAAGAGAGTGTTTGAGCGCCGAAGATATGAGTCTGGTCGAGCAACAGTATGCCGATTCCCGAGACCCCCTGCTTAGCAACTCCCTGGAAAAAGAATACAACAAGTTATACCTGGCACTTGTCGACTAGAGAACTTCGCACGAACTCGAATATAGCGCGCCGACTTAGCCTCAGTTACCAAAAATAAACCCAACCCCAACATGCACCCGAGGCTCTACCTGTCCCCCGTTATTCGGCCATAAATAAATCTCCCGCGCATCAATCACGGGAAAATTATATTGCGCCGAACCAACTTCTCCACCGCGCACCGTCTTCAATTCCCCGGTTATAGTGACGATTCGCCCCGCTGAATAGTCAAGTGGCTCGAGAAACTGATCGTCCAGCAATATGAATCGACCTTGTGGTGCCTGAGAGGTGTCGGGCTTTTGGTTTGAATCAAGCGGATATGCAAGAACTTCGAGCTGTGTACCTTGTTCCAGGTTTGTGCTGCTGACCAGCAGCCCACCCCACAACACCTTAGTGTTGCGAAGCTTTTCAATCTCTTTAACCACTTGCTCAGGTGCAGTGTCCTGCTTGTATAACTCGCTATCAAATTCAGGGCTGGTCGCACAGGAAGCAACCAAAAGCAGCAATAAAAAAACAGGGAAAATGCCAAGTGTGCGGATCATTTGTATTCTTAACGATAGCGATAACGATAAGGGTAACCCCAGTAATGGTGGCGGTACCACGGGTCGTACCAGGGATCATACCAATATGACGGAGTGTGATAGGGATCTCGCTTTGGAAGCGGTTCCCACAGAAGATGCTGCTTCACACTGATTACTGGATAGCGATAAGGATATTCTCCGATGGGCTTATCCTTAGACCCAAGGACAACACCAAAGACGGTGATTTCTCGGTCTGCGGCATACACGGCCGGATCAAGAAACCCCTCTAGGTCCGCCAGGAATCGTCCCGGGCTGAAATCATCATTCAAAGGGCGCCCTGAGTTACGCAAATTCCGGGCCACAATTTCGATCCGAGTTTGCGTCTGCAGATTCTCTACCGCAGCAATCACGCCACCCCAGCGGATTTCAGAGTCGATGAATCGATCAGGGTCAGCACGAACCTCCGAAACTATAGGATTATTTTGCAGGGATTGGCGAATCTCGTTTGGTATATCACTGGCGCAACCGGCAACAATCATTGCAGATAACAATCCAAGCAGTAGATTTTTGATTGAACACTTCATCGAAACATTAGTATACCCATGTTTTCATGATCCCAATTACTGCACTAACGCGAGATACACTGTATTCGATGATTCGCTGTCAGTATAGGGATTGGAAAAACGCACAATATGAGCGGAAGCAGAACCAAACACAGACTCGAGTAATGCATTGAATTCTGAATCCAGGGGGTCATTGGACCACATTCCAAATACTCCTCCTGGGATAATTTTTTCCTTCAGGCATTGCAAACCGTGACTTGTGTAAAAATACCTATTCCCCGGACTCAACCAGTGACTGGGAGAATGATCGATGTCGAGGAGCACGACGTCGACCTGCTTGATATGGTCTTGCATATGAAAACTACCGGTGCCTGTGGCCAGCTCAAAGAAGTCACCATGTAACAGTGAGCACTTAGGATTCGACATCAGCTCTTCGCCCAACGGTACGAGGCCGGTTTGATGCCAATTAATTACCGGTGCCATGATTTCGATGACGGCCAATGATGCGACCGCTGGATTTTTCAGAACCGCAGCCGCGGTATAACCCAGCCCAAGTCCTCCTACCACTACATCGAGTTTTTGACTGTGTTGCGTGGCGAGCGCAAGTGTTGCAAGCTGGATCTCAGCTTCCGTAAACAGACTGGACATAAGGAACTCGTCACCCAGTTTGACCTCATAAAGAATCTCGCCATTAAGTTTGGGTTCGGAGCGACGCCGCAAACTGATATCCCCCAATGGGGTCTGCTGATAATCCAGTTCTTCTAGAACATGCTCCATGTTAGTTTATCCAACACAAAATAAAAGCCCCGCCAATGCGGGGCTTTTAATCTTAATGATCCGGTCCGTTTCGTCAGATTGTGACGTTCGCGGCCTGCAGACCTTTAGGGCCTTGCTCGACCTCATAGTTTACTTTTTGACCCTCTTGAAGAGTCTTAAATCCGGTTCCCTGAATCGCACGGAAATGCACGAACACATCTTCTCCGCCCTCTTCCTGAGAAATGAAACCATAACCTTTCGATTCATTGAACCACTTTACGGTACCTGTAGCCATATGACTTTTACCTTTGAAAATTGAAAATTAATAATGCGTACAGAAAATGAAACGGGGACTTAGGGGGTAACTCCGGGGGGTACTTCCAAAAATGCCTACAACAGAACCTGCAGCGAACAGAATTATAATAGTTTCCTTACAAATTAGCCACAATTTACTGAAATTAATAACAAACTCCAAATTCTCTCGGCATGAGAGCGAAAATGGCAAGTTTTTATGGGCCTTAAAGGCCACGCGGCACAATAAATACAGAGATCGTAGCGCCACTCATCGACTCAAACAGCATAGCGCACAACAAAACGTCTCAGTATCTCCTGGGCATAGGGCGTATGCTCGTCACCCAGTCTCTTGATCAACCGATCTGCTTCTTCAGAAGGAAAATAACCATGATGCTTATAAGCATGAATGCGCACGGTGAAGCCTTTAGAGTCGCCCTCTGGATGAAACTGGGTAGCGTAGACATTGAGACCGACGCGAAACATCTGCACTGGGCATGCCTCCCCTCTAACTAACAATGTGGCGCCTTGAGGCACTTCGTCACAGGCCTCCTTGTGTCCAAGTAAAACTCTGATTTGTTGTGGAAAGCCTGTCAGCAGAGGGTCGACCATACCTTGCTCAGTGATCGATAGGGTAGCCCCACCAACTGGTTCAGCATACTTGCGTGACAGTGGCGCTCCAAGGTAACTACCAAGCAGCCCGTTTCCGGAACAGGCGCCAAGAAACGGAAAATCATTGGGTACGACCTGATCAAAAAAGTTTCTGAAATCAGCCTCGATTTTATGTTGAAGATTGGATTTTTCGTTCTCAGGGGTCGTGATATCAAATGGGCTGCCGCCCACGATCACTGCAGAGTAGTCGGCTAGATTGAATGATGAAAAGCCGGTTTTCTCAATACGAATTCGGTGGAAATCCTCCGGCACGAGCCCACTGTACTTAACAATAGCCTCAAATTCGCCGTCTGAGGTCTCGTCTTCCGGGCGTAGCTGCAGTAACAGGAATGGTTTTGATATTTGCATAGCGCGCAATCATACATAAGAGATCCAACTGAAAAAACTGGTTTGGGTTGCAAAGTTTATAATCCGATTAGCACTTATGAAAACTCATACTTGACGAAAATTTCATGTCATGCAAAGGTGGTCACCGATTCAATCAGGAGATCTTGATAATGCGAAAAACTCCTAGCTTTACTATCGGCATAGAAGAAGAATACATGCTCGTGCATCCAGAGACTGGCGACCTGGTAGGTAAAGTGCCCCGCGCACTGATGCCGGCGATGCGCAAGAAACTGGGAAAATCAGTTTCTCCGGAGTTTCTTCAATCTCAGATCGAGATCGGCACAACCGTGTGTCAAACTGTCCAGGAAGCCCGACAGGAACTCGCCTATCTTCGCGCCACCGTAGCGGAAGTAGCCGCACAACATGACATGGCAATCATCGCGGCGTCGACTCATCCATTTGCAGATCCAATGGATCAACACGTGACCCCTAAGGCACGTTACGAAGCGCTGGCGAAAGATCTGCAGGCGGTGGTGCGCCGATTATTAATTAGCGGCATGCATGTTCATGTTGCCTTAGAAGACGATGATCTTCGTATCGATATGATGAATCAGGCTTGTTATATCCTGCCACACTTCCTGGCGCTCAGCACCTCGTCACCTTTCTGGCACGGCAGCGACACCGGCCTCAAGTCCTATCGTCTGTCAGTTTGGGACGAAATGCCCAGAACCGGCTTACCTCACCAATTCGAAAGTTTCAGCGAATATATGAGACACGTTAATGTGCTGGTTCAAGCTGGCGTTATCGAAGACGCAACCAAAGTCTGGTGGGACTTGCGCCCTAGCGCGCGCTATCCGACACTTGAAATGCGAATCTCTGATTTGTGTACCACGCTGCAAGACGCCACCTGCATCGCAGCGTTGTTTCAGTGCTGGCTACGTATGCTGCACCGACTTCGAAAATCAAACCAGCGCTGGCGACAGTATTCGACCTGGCTCATTGATGAAAACCGTTGGCGAGCGCATCGCTATGGAATTGATAATGGTCTGATCGACTTTGGATGCGGAGAAATCATCGAGTACTCAAAGTTGATGAATGAAATACTCAGTCATATCGAGGAAGATGCCGATGCTCTGGGGTGCAGCAAGGAGGTCAAACATGCGCGCACAATAATTCGTCGTGGCACCAGCGCGCATCGCCAACTGAAAGTCTATTACAGGGCGCTAGAACAAGGGAAATCTGAACAGGTTGCGCTTAAAAAAGTAGTCGACTGGCTGCGAAAAGAAACCTTGCGGGAATGAGCGATAACAATCTGAGTGCAGTCTGCACCCACTCACAGGCACAAGGCACACTAAACAACGACAGCGCGGCATTAGAAGTATCGGACTTTTAGGGACGTAGGGTCTGTAACGCTTTGTCTAACGATTGCTTGAAACGATTTGGCACAATTGGCTTCAAGATATAGTCGAATGAGAAAACATCAAAAGCCTGAATCGCGTATTCATCATACGCCGTCACAAAAATTACCAAAGGCATCAGTTCTTTGGGTACTTTTTCAAGCACATCAAAGCCCGTCATATCAGAAAGCCGTATGTCGAGGTACATTAATTCAGGCTTGCGTTCATTGATCAGCTTAAGCGCCTCCTCTCCACTCCTGCCCTCACCGACAATCTGGATGACATCGTTACCGGCCAACAGCTCTCTGACCCTTCTGCGGGCCAGGGGTTCATCATCAACAATCAGTACTTTTACCATTCCGTAACGCGCATTCGACTGAGTTGTGACAAATTCTCTTTGTTATTAACGTTCAAAACAAATCCGTCTTTTAATTTAATATCCAGGTGGTGACAACCGCACCCTAATCTGGTCGGGGCAGTGCACCACCCACGAAAAAGAGGTCCCAGGGAAATTCTACCAACCGCCCCTCTCCACGAAAGCGTATCATCTTTGGAGCGATTTCGCACACCCATCGCTGCTGTTGATCCGGTCGCTGACCCACCAGAGCAGCTGGAGTAAATAAACCAATATTGATGCCGGAATCAGGACAGCGTGCTGAGGGAAATTCAAAACCTTGCACCTCGACTGCCCGCATAGTTGCACCTAAGACCTGCGTCATCCCATATTCTTTCCGATGTGCGATGATACTGTAATGGCGATCAAACGGTTTTTTTTGAAGTTTGAGACCAGGGGAGCATCGATATCGTGCGCTGAACAGCTCGTGCTGAGTAATCAAATGTTGTTCAGGCGGAGGGTCCGCCATTCCAAACCAGAAAAGCAATCGGTAATACGCTGCTTCCGCGAATACCGATTCCGCAGTCAACGAACCGTAAAATATGCTCGGTTCATGACGCTGGCCAAACCTTGACCCCCATCGAAGTGGCGGGTATCTGAATGGTGTCGCGAGTAAATAGTGCAGGTTTTCGGCACCCTCTGGCCTCGGTGGTTTACTGACCTCGATCAGCTGCTCCAGAATGGCCTGCTCCTGCAAAGAATCGACCAGTTCAATCGTGGCGACTTGGGATTGGCTCTCAACCATTCGCCAAAGTTGACCTGCCAACGTTGCCTTCTGCGCCTTTTCGATCAGGCGCAGCCAGTCCGGCTCAGAGCTTGGCACGCATTGCGTCCAGATATTCCGTTATTCGCACCAGACCCTGCACCGATTGAATCTGTTCTCTCGGCACACCGCCGGTATGGTGGTTTGGGGTTGAAAACCAATGCTTTATCGACCTCGCATCCTGACCCATCAATACCGCCAGCGCCCGATAGCATCGCACCAGTAGTAGCGCCAACTCTCCTGGCTTACTATCAGGGTCAATACCGCGTGCAATACTGCTGCGGTCTCGACCGAGAATTTTGCCGAGCTCACTCTGAGTCAAACCAAATGCCTTGGCCGCGCGCCCTACTGCTTTGCTCAGTACTTCGGCTTTATCTGGAATTAGGACTTCAGCAGGTTGCATAGGTAATGTACATAATGCGGCAAATAAGTCATTTTATATAGAAATGAAGTATTTATCCATATATAAACTAGAACTGGAACCCCACTACATACAGATGAATATGACTCTTTTTGAAGAAGGTTTTTTCACCGGGAAACAGAATTCGGTCGCGCTAAGTTTAACCACCACGCCGTCCGTACCGGATGTACCCGGAAAAGGTGCGTCTGTCCTGACACCCATGGCATAAAGCTCACCAGCACTGTCCGTGGCAAAGCTGTAAACGAAAAAATCAACATCGAGATCAATAGATTCAATAGCACCAGTTCCAGTATCACCGACGAACAGGCGCTTAAGAAAATCGGCAAATACGTACTTTCCAGCTAAACCAGGAAGCTTCCTACCACGATATACTCTCCCTCCGATCACGGAAATACCCTCTCCATGGTCATACTCAAACACCGGATCCTTAAAATCGATTGGTGGAAGGCCTTGAGGCGGTTCAACACTCACATAGCCTGGCAAAGCATCATTGTGAAGAAAGTAAAAAGACCCTTCTTTATAATTCCATCCATAGTGCTCCCCACTTTCTACAATGTCGATTTCCTCGACATGATTCTGGCCAACATCCGCCACGTACAAGTCCGCGCCATCGAATGACATTCGCCAAGGGTTTCGAAATCCATAAGCATAAATCTCGTCTAGGATTTGAGCGTCACCGACAAACGGATTGTCGCCGGGAATCCCGTATTTAGGATTACTCATTGTGCCGCCAAGCGGATTAATCCTGAGAATCGTGCCAAAGGGATTTGAAGGGTCACTGCCATTACCCGAGACCCCATGACCGAGACCCTGGTCATCCGCTGAGCCACCGTCGCCAATAGCTATCAAAAGCATTGAATTCTGATCAAACAAAAGATCGCCACCATTGTGATTGAACTGCGGCTGATCAAGACGGAGAATCTCCCGCTCACCACTGATAATAGCTAATCCCGTTGTTTGCAGCGGATTGCCAATAATCAATTCAGTGATTACGCTTTGATGATCAGCAGCCTCATTAGCGGCGAGAGTAGTGAAATCCGCCGCACCCGATACTGGTTCCGATGTATAAAGGTACAGTAGCCCGTTGTTTGCGTAATCCGGGTGAAACGCGAAGCCAAGCAAGCCGCGCTCATCGTAGCTGCCCGGCCCAAAGAATCCGAGATCAACGAGTCTTGCGCTCACATCGATGAAGACTTCTTTGTCGCCGTTATCCAGATGCAAGCGCCAAATCACCCCGGTTTGGTCGATGATAAAAAGCTGATCCGCAAGTTCTGCAACTGGCGCTGCCGCACCACCCACCGGCGCGGTAAACCCAGTACCCGCATCAACCAGTTCAATGGGATAGCGTTGATTCTGAATTGGATCCGGAATCGGGTCTATCGCCGCTGGCGGTTGCTGATTCGGAACCACTGTGACATTGCCATTACTGACAAAATATATATTGTTCACTGGACCCGACTCCCAACCAGGTTGATCGCCAGCATTGATCTCTTCTATGTTGGTGCGTCCGGCGCTATCTCCATCGGAATTTAGCGATTCAACTGTATTGAAAGCAGCAATCTGATCATTACCATTTATCAGATATTCGAAGCGTATCGCGAATCCATAGCTATTCCAGGGCTGATCGCCCTCTATAGATTGATGGCACAGCTGACAATTTATATTGTCGGAGCTTGAACCCGGATAGGTGTTGCGCCAGTCGGAAAGGAAACCAGGAAAGCCGTGTGCGGCAGTTGCCCACACGGAAATCATCAGCCCCCAGCAGATGAAGTATGTTTTCAATTTAAACGAACCTTTTTTATATATATTAACCTTTTATGTAAGCGCTTTACAGTAGCCGTAAACATTTTTTGCATATTCCCTTGTCGCGCCATTAGTCGAAATACCTCTATTTGAAGCCAATATTTTCAATTATTGTGCGTGTCAGGACTATGACCGAAGCGGGATTGCGCAGTAGAATACGCCGGTTGCCGCTAAGCGGCGGGGAACTGCCCTTTAAGGTTCCTGTACAGCTTCTTATCCATATTATGAGTAAATCATGAAAATCGTTGTTCGAACCATATTGATGGCCTTCGCGCTTGCGCTCGGTGCACAGTCAGCGTGGGCCGAGGGCAATGCCGAATCCGGTCGACAGAAAGCTGAAACCTGCCTTGGCTGCCATGCATCGCCGAATATTGAAAACGTCTACCCGATGTATCGGGTGCCCAAAGTCGCGGGGCAGCACGCCGAATATCTAGCTGCGGCACTCAAGGCCTACCGTGATGGTCAGCGCCCCCATAAAACCATGCAAGCTAATGCGGCAGGCCTATCCGATCAGGATATTGAGGACATTGCGGCATATTTCAGCAATGCGTTGAACTAAGGTAGGGAGCATGAAAAAGACTTTTTTTGTTTTATTGGCAATGAGCTTAGCGACTCCGGTCCTCGCGGGAGATCCCGCTGCAGGTCAAGAAAAATCAACCGTATGCGCAGCCTGCCATGGTCCGGATGGAAACAGCCCCGTGGCTATGAATCCTCGCATTGCGGGGCAGTATGCCGATTATCTGGTTCAAGCACTGACTGAATACCGATCCGGAGCGCGTCAGAATGCGGTGATGGCCGGTATGGCGGCAGCTCTGAGTGACGAGGATATTGCAGATCTGGCGGCATGGTACTCCTCCCAGCCTGGGCTGGACATTCTGCCTGACGGTCCTGCTGCCGAATAGGTTTCATCAGTCGTGAGATCACGATCAACCGGCTGACTTCGATATCATATTGCGCTGCACCGGTATAAATATCGTTTCAGTTTTTCCATTGTTCATCACCCAGTCATTAATATTGCGTGATAGCATTTCGGCAACCTCTCTTTAGAGGCTGAGTGCAATCAAACCCACATTAATACCTATATACAAGGGAGAAAAATCCAAATGGTGGATACAGTAAAAATTCTTGGTGCGTTGCTGGGCGGAGGCAATATGTCTTCCGGATCAGGCGCAAACATTCTTAAATCAGTTCTGGGTGCAGCAACCCAGGGCGGTCAGCAAAGTGATGGGGGGGGACTCGGAGACCTCCTGGGCAGTGTGCTGAAGGGCGCCCAGGGCGGCGGCCAATCCGGTGGTGGTCTCGGTGATGTGCTTGGCAGCGTGCTGGGCAGTGGTCAATCCGGCGGCGGCCTCGGTGATGTCCTTGGCAGCGTGCTGGGCGGAGGCAGTCAGTCAGCCCAGCAAGGTGGCGGCGGTCTTGGTGATCTGCTTGGTGGAGTGCTCGGTGGAAAACCGCAGGGTCCGTCAGGAAATTCAGGTGCCGACCTATCAGACCTTATTGGGGCTGCATTAAATCAGTTCGGCCATGCTGAACAAGCTGCCCAACGCGGCGAGCCCGAGCCAAATTTTGAACAGTTCAATCAGGGCATGGCTCACAGCGAAGCATGTGATCAAGCGACAATAATGGTTAGAGCCATGATCAATGCTGCCAAATCCGATGGCCGTCTCGATAAGGAAGAGCAGCAGAAAATCATGGGAAAGCTCGGAAGTGTGACCCAAGATGAGATCGATTTTGTTAACAACGAACTGTCCCAACCGCTGGATGTGCAGGATTTTGCACGCAGCGTGCCGCGCGGCCTGGAAAACCAGGTCTACACAATGTCCCTGATGGCAATCGACCTCGACAGCAAGGGCGAGGCGAAGTACCTGCATGAGCTCGGCCAGTCCATGGGGATCGAGCCACAGACCTCCAATCAGATTCATCAACAGCTTGGCGCGCCAGTTCTGTATTCCTGAGTGTAATTAATCAGGCCCGGTGCAGCTACACTGGGCCTGACTCCATTCCAATATTGCTCGGATCCAGATCGAGATTCGACCCGCGTTATATGCCCTAACACTAATGTCAGGCAATATAGTTCCGGGTTTTTACTCCGGAAACCCTTTGTTCATCTATTCCTTTTGGTATAATCGCTGGCCCGCGTTGGGAGGCCAGCAGTCAATGCATTTTTCCCTTCCGGATATTCTTAAATCTAGCCGAGGAACCAGCATTGCTTGCCAACTACCTGCCGATCCTGTTGTTTATTATGGTTGGACTCGGCGTGGGCGCAATTGCTATCAGCGCCGGTAAAATTCTTGGACCGGATAAACCTAACGAAGCCAAGCTATCTCCTTACGAATGCGGATTCGAAGCATTCGAGGACTCACGAATGAAGTTTGACGTTCGCTACTACCTGGTAGCGATCCTCTTTATTATTTTTGATCTTGAAATTGCATTTCTGTTTCCTTGGGCTGTTGTGCTCGACGAAATCGGAATATTTGGATTCTGGGCGATGATGCTGTTTCTGACCATTCTCGTAGTGGGATTTATCTATGAGTGGAAAAAAGGCGCCCTGGAATGGGAGTGATCTTTTTCTAAACTCTGTCTCGGCCGTCGGTACGAACCGGATACAAACGCGCGGGAGTTAATACATGGCCCAAGAGGGTACAATCGAACAGGGCTTTGCCACGGCTAAGCTCGATGATCTGGTCAACTGGGCTCGCACCGGTTCAATGTGGCCAATGACTTTTGGTCTCGCCTGCTGCGCCGTCGAAATGATGCAGGCAGGCGCAGCACGTTACGACCTTGACCGTTTCGGAATGCTGTTTCGGCCAAGTCCTCGACAATCGGACGTTATGATTGTAGCCGGCACGCTCACCAACAAAATGGCCCCAGCCTTGCGAAAGGTATACGACCAGATGGCAGAGCCGAAGTGGGTGATCTCCATGGGCTCGTGCGCCAATGGCGGCGGTTACTATCATTATTCATATTCCGTAGTGCGCGGTTGCGATCGCATCGTGCCGGTAGATGTCTACGTTCCGGGCTGCCCGCCAACCGCTGAGGCATTGATCTACGGAGTGCTGCAACTGCAGAAAAAGATCAAGAACACCAGCCCGATCTCAAGAAGACGGGAATTAGAGGACGCCAAGAGACACCTCGAAGGTCAGCCCACATAATCCGATGATTCATCACAATATGAATCAACTGGTCCTCACCCTAGACCCGATGCTGGGTAACACCTTGTTGTCTCACCAGATCAATCTGGGTGAATTGACCCTTGAAATTGATGCAAGGCACATTCGCGGCGCCTGCGAGACGCTGCGCGATCAAGCTGGATTCGATCAGCTCACCGATCTGTGTGGAGTGGATTACTCGGGGTACGGCGCTGAAGACGGAGACCCTTGGAATGGCGAACGTTTTGCTGTGGTGTACCACCTGATCTCCTACCATCACAATCTGCGCATTCGATTGCGCGCCCAGCTGCCCGAATCCGATCCGTCAATTGACTCAGTCATTGAGGTATGGCCGGCGGCGGATTGGTTTGAACGAGAGACGTTTGATCTCTATGGCATCATCTTTCACGGCCATCCGGATCTGCGCCGCCTGCTCACTGACTATGGCTTTATAGGCCATCCTTTTCGAAAGGACTTCCCGCTGTCCGGACAGGTGGAGATGCGTTACGACGAAGAGCAAGGGCGGGTCGTTTACCAACCGGTCACGATCGAGCCGCGTATTCTGGTACCGCGCACCATTCGAAAAGATGTATTTAAACGCAGCAATAATGAGCCCGGGCATTCAGCTGCAGCGGAGGACAACGCCTGATGGCGGAGATTCGTAACTACACTATGAACTTCGGCCCGCAACATCCAGCGGCCCACGGAGTATTGCGCGTAATCATGGAAATGGATGGCGAAGTCATTGAGCGTTGCGATCCGCATATTGGTCTGCTGCATCGAGGAACAGAAAAGCTCGCCGAGTCGAAGCCTTTCAATCAGAGTATCGGCTACATGGACCGGCTCGATTACGTCTCTATGATGTGTAATGAGCATGCTTATGTAATGGCGATCGAAAAAATGCTGGGAATCACCCCGCCGATCAGAGCCCAATACATCCGTGTCATGTTTGATGAAATCACTCGAATACTCAACCATTGCATGTGGTTGGGTGCTCACGGGCTCGATATCGGCGCGATGACAATATTCCTGTATTGTTTCCGGGAACGAGAGGATTTAATGGACTGCTACGAAGCAGTCAGCGGTGCGCGAATGCACGCCACCTACTATCGACCTGGCGGTGTTTATAGAGACTTACCGGAACAGATGCCGCAGTACGATAAAACAGAACGTTTTACAGACGAGGAGACAAAACAGCGCAATCAAGAGCGCTCTGGCTCTCTGCTTGATTTCATAGACGCATTCACTCAACGCTTCCCAGGCTATGTCGATGAATACGAAACCCTGCTTTCTGATAATCGCATCTGGAAACAACGCACCGTGGATATAGGCATCGTCACTCCAGAACGCGCGAAAGCTCTTGGATTTACCGGTCCTATGCTGCGCGGATCAGGAATTGAATGGGATCTTCGAAGAAAACAACCTTATGAAGTTTACGACCAGCTGGATTTTGATATCCCGGTCGGCACTAATGGCGACAGCTATGACCGCTATCTGGTGCGTGTGGAAGAGATGCGCCAGTCCAACCGGATTATTAAACAATGTGTGAGCTGGCTGCGTAGCAATCCAGGTTCCGTGATGATCGATGACCATAAACTTGCACCCCCATCGCGCGAACACATGAAGGGGGACATGGAATCATTGATCCACCATTTCAAATTGTTTACTGAAGGGTACTGCGTTCCTGCGGGTGAAACCTATGCTGCAATCGAACATCCTAAAGGTGAATTTGGCATCTACCTGATTTCTGATGGGGCCAATAAACCATACAGAATCAAGATTCGGGCGCCGGGTTATGCACATCTTGCAGCGCTAAATGAAATGTCAAAAGGTCATATGTTGGCCGACATGGTGGCAATCATTGGTACTCAAGATATCGTATTTGGAGAGATTGACCGCTAATGTTATCTCAGACATCACTCGACGAGATCGAACAGGAATGTGCCAAGTATCCATCCGATCGTCGGCAGTCAGCCATTCTTGCAGCATTGCGTATTGCCCAAGACGAACTGGGCTGGCTTAGTAACGAAACCATCGAATACATTGCTGAAGTAATTGGAGTGCCCCCGGTGAGGGCTTATGAGGTCGCCACTTTCTACTCTATGTACCACCTGGAGCCAGTGGGTAAGAATGTGATCTACCTTTGCACTAATATTTCCTGCATGTTGCGTGGTTGCGACCAGATTCAGAACCATATCGAAAACAAATTAAATATCAAGATGGGCGAAACCACAAAAGACGGCCGCTATACACTGCAGGAGGTTGAATGTCTTTGCGCCTGCGCCGGTGCTCCGATGATGCAGGTCAACAAGGATTATCACGAAAACCTGACACCTGATCGGATCGATAAGATCCTGGAGAAGTACTGATCATGTCGATGCTTGATTACAATACCATGCGTGTAAGAGGTCAGGTGTGCTACCCCCCAGAGGGACTGGAAATGTCCTGGACACTTGAGAGCTATAAGAGTTGGGGAGGCTATGCTGCACTCGAACGCATTCTCAAAGAAAGCATCGAGCCCAGCCAAATCATTGACTGTCTCAAAACCAGCAATTTGCGCGGGCGTGGTGGCGCTGGCTTTCCGCCGGGAATTAAGTGGAGTTTTATGCCGCGCAATGCACCGGGCCAAAAATACATTCTGTGCAATTCGGACGAAGGTGAACCGGGCACCTGCAAAGACCGCGACATCCTGCGCTACAACCCCCATGCATTAGTCGAAGGCATGGTCATCGCGGGTTATGTTATGGGTGCAACCATAGGTTACAACTTTATACGGGGTGAGTTCTGGGAGCCCTATCAGCAGATCGAGGCCGCAATTAAAGAAGCGAGAGCGGCAGGCATCCTGGGTAAGAATATCTTTGGCTCAGGCTTTGACTTTGAAATGCACAATGTTCTGGGCGCAGGGGCGTATATCTGCGGCGAGGAAACCGCTCTGATGGAGGCACTTGAAGGCAAGAAAGGCCAGCCAAGATTTAAGCCCCCATTTCCAGCAGCATTCGGACTCTATGGTAAACCAACGACGATCAATAATACCGAATCTCTTTCCTCTGTGCCGGCCATCCTGCGTGCTAATGGCGACTGGATGAACGGCGAGTGGTTCCGTGATATTGGAGTAGAAAATTCAGGTGGCACCAAGATATTTTCGGTTAGTGGCCATGTAGAGAACCCCGGCAATTTCGAAATCCCCATGGGAACGCCATTCAAGGATCTACTTGAGATGGCGGGTGGTGTCTGGAAAGGCCGCAAGCTCAAGGCGGTAATCCCGGGCGGATCATCGGTACCCGTTTTACCCGCAGAAATTATTCTGCAGACCAACATGGACTATGACTCACTTCGAAACGCCGGCTCTGCCGTAGGGGCAGGCTCCGTGATAGTAATGGATGAAACCACTGACATGGTGAAAGTGCTCGAGCGCTTATCTTATTTTTATTACGAAGAATCCTGCGGTCAATGTACGCCTTGCCGAGAAGGCACGGGCTGGTTGTACCGCATAATCAAACGAATTAATGACGGCCACGGCACTATGGAGGATCTCGATACATTGCTTGATGTCGCCAACCGAATAGAGGGTCGCACGATTTGCGCACTGGGTGACGCCGCCGCATGGCCGGTACAAAGTTTCCTCAAACATTATCGCCACGAGTTCGAAACGAAGATTGAGAATGCTGCCAAGGCTGCATGACAAAAACGCGCAGAGATTCTAATTCAAAACTATGGCAACTATTGAAGTAGACGGCAAAACTCTGGAGGTCGAAGACGGCAAAATGCTGATCGAGGCCACCGATGCGGCGGGCATATATATCCCCCGGTTTTGCTATCACGAAAAACTCTCTATTGCTGCCAACTGTCGTATGTGTCTGGTGGAAGTGGAGAAAGCGCCCAAACCACTTCCCGCCTGCGCCACACCGGTAATAGATGGGATGGTGGTCAAAACCCAATCCACGGTCGCCAAGGAAGCACAAAAAGGCACCATGGAATTTCTCCTGATCAATCATCCATTGGACTGCCCGGTTTGCGACCAGGGCGGGGAATGCCCGTTGCAGGACCAGGCCCTGGGTTACGGTAAAGACGATTCGCGTTACCATGAGAACAAGCGGGTAGTGCCAAACCCGGATATCGGCCCGCTTATCGCCACAGAAATGACGCGCTGTATCCACTGCACACGCTGCGTGCGCTTTGGCGAGGAAGTTGCAGGAGTCATGGAAATGGGCGCGCCAGGTCGCGGCGAGCACACCAAGATCGGGACCTTTCTAAGTCAATCCATTGATTCGGAAGTCTCTGGAAATATCATCGATCTTTGCCCGGTTGGCGCATTGACCTCCAAACCTTATCGCTTTTCCGCCCGCTCCTGGGAATTACAGAATCACTCTGCCATCAGTCCGCACGACTGTGTCGGGACTAACATTCGCATTCAAACCCTTAGAGATGAGGTTGAGCGTGTGTTACCGATAGAAAATGAGGCGATCAATGAATGTTGGCTGGCCGATCGTGACCGCTACAGCTATGAAGCAGTAAACAGTGAATCCAGGTTGACCAAACCTATGATCAAGGATGCCGATGGATGGAAGGAGGTACATTGGCAAGTAGCCCTGAAACATGCCGCAGCCGGTCTTCAAACCGTGATCGATTCGGGCACAGCAAATGATGTTGGCGCGCTTGCTTCCGCCTCATCTAGCCTGGAAGAATTTTATCTGCTGAAGAAATTATCTCGTGGACTGGGTTGCCTAAATGTAGATCATCGACTGCAGCAGCTGGATTTCAGCGACGACGATATTGCACCGGCTTTTCCAGCACTGGAAATACCCATTGCGAAACTGGGTGCAGTAAAAGCCGCGCTCCTTGTTGGCGCTAATCTGCGCAAGGAGCAACCTTTATTATCTGTTCGGCTGCGAAACGCTGTCATCAAAAATAATGCAAAGGTCGGGGCGTTAAATGTCATGGACTATTCCCAGACTTTTGACCTGTTGGACAATCTGGTGGTCTCGCCGGGAGACATGGTCAGTGCATTGGCGGCCACCGCAGTTAAAGTTGCCGAAATAAAGGGCGCCTCTTTGCCTGACGAAATCGCAGCACTTGCTGCAGGTGCCGGCGGTGACAAGATTGCTGAAGCCCTGGCAGAGGCGAGCGAAGAGGGATTAGTAATAGTCGGCGCCAACGCGCAACAACATGCCAATGCAAGTGGATTGAAGGCCATAAGCCAGTGGATTGCAGAGCAAACCGGGGCCAAACTCGGCATTCTGGCACCGGCCAATTCGGCCGCTGGGTGGATGGCCGGGTGTGTGCCACATCGTGACTCCAATGGAGCTTCTTCAGAAACCGGCATGAATGCGAATCAGATGCTCAACCAGGGTCGTCGCGCATTTATTCTGCTGGGAACAGAACCTGAACTGGACGCAATAGACTCTCATGCCGCAATGCAGTCGATGCAGTCCGCCGAGTTTGTGGTCCAGATCAGCGCGTTTAAAAGCGACTCAGTGATGGACTACGCAGACGTGCTCTTGCCAATGGCACCATTTACTGAATCTGCTGGGACTTTTATCAATTGTGAGGGTCGGACGCAGCGATCTAGTGTCGCCTCCACTCCTAAGGGGGAATCTCGCCCGGCCTGGAAAATCCTGCGGGTGCTTGGCAACTTTCTGGAGGTCGACGGATTCAACTATGTGACCGCCGAAGATGTCGTGTCTGAAATTGCCCTTGGTGTGCTAGAGCCATCCGCCCGACTCACCGAATGGCGCTTGGGCACGACCAACACTACCAGTAATGATGGTTTGCAGCGAGTGGTGGATATGCCGATGTACCGTGGCGAAGTGACGCTTCGTCATGCCAGCGCGCTGCAGCTCACTGCGGATAATCCTTCTCCCACAGCCCGAGTGCATCCAGAGACGCTCGTAAAAATAGGTCTTAGCGATGGCCAGAGCGTTTCGGTAGTCAATGGTGTCGGCAAAACGATTCTTTCTCTGCAAGCGGATAGCCAAGTACCCGAGGAATGCGTATACATTCCCGCCGGATTTCGCCAGACCGCATCAATTGGGGCCACGGGAACGCTTAAGTTGATTGCGAGTGGAGACGCTTCATGATCAAGGATCTGGTTTTTTTTCTCACGGGGTGGCTGCCTGAAGGTATTCAGATCACTGTCTGGGTAATGATAAAGATTGTGGCAATTTTAGTGCCTCTTATGATCTGCGTCGCTTACTTTACCTTCGCCGAGCGCAAACTGATTGGCTACATGCAACTCCGGGTGGGGCCCAATCGAGTTGGCCCCAAAGGCTGGTTACAGCCTATTGCGGACGCGGCCAAGCTGCTGGTGAAAGAGATCATCATCCCAAGTCGATCCAATAAGTTTCTCTTTCTGATTGCACCGATGCTGTCGCTGGCACCTGCGTTAGCCGCCTGGGCGGTGATGCCATTTAGCGACAAACTGGTGCTGGCAGACATCGATGCCAGCTTGTTATATGTTCTTGCACTGACTTCGATGGGTGTTTACGGCGTCATCGTTGCCGGCTGGGCTTCGAATTCCAAGTACGCGTTCCTTGGAGCAATGCGTTCTGCGGCGCAAATTGTCGCATATGAAATCGCTATGGGGTTTGCTCTGGTAGGTGTCTTAATGGTTGCAGGCAGTCTTAACCTCAGAGAGATTGTTATAGGTCAATCAGGGCTCGGTATTGCTTCCTGGTACATGTGGCCATTGTTCCCCTTATTCATCGTCTATTTTATCTCCGGCGTTGCCGAAACCAACCGCGCACCATTTGATGTCGCAGAGGGCGAATCAGAGATTGTCGCTGGTTTCCATGTCGAATACTCCGGCATGGCATTCGCTGTATTCTTTCTGGCTGAATACGCCAATATGATCCTGATCGCGGCACTCACCGTGGTGATGTTTCTTGGCGGTTGGCTTCCGCCGGTCGAGGTTGCGCCTTTCACCTGGATACCAGGCGTAATGTGGTTCGGTCTGAAAACTTCGTTGGTCGCCTTTTTCTTTCTTTGGTTCCGCGCCACTTTTCCGCGCTATCGTTATGACCAGATCATGCGACTTGGTTGGAAAATTTTAATTCCTGTGACATTGGTCTGGATCTTTGTTGTTGGCATAGCCAAGTTTTACACTCCGTTTGCGGGTTTCTTCAGTTAGGTAACGATTATGGGTATCGACTTTAAACAGTTATATAAAACATTCTCTCTCCAGGAGCTTCGCAAGGGACTGGGCGTTACTGGGCGAAAACTCTTTAACAAGAAAGTTACGATCATGTATCCCGAGGAGAAGACTCCAAAGTCTCCCCGATTTCGCGGGCTGCACGCCCTCCGCCGTTACCCGAACGGAGAGGAGCGATGCATTGCATGCAAGCTGTGCGAAGCTGTCTGCCCGGCCCTTGCGATCACAATTGACTCGGAAGAACGGGAAGATGGCCAGCGTCGCACTACTCGCTACGATATTGATTTATTTAAATGTATTTACTGCGGATTTTGTGAGGAGGCCTGCCCGGTAGATTCCATTGTCCTGACTGACATCCATGAATTTCATATGGAAACCAACGGTGAGCGTCTTATCGATAAACAAGGATTATTAGAGATTGGCGATAAGTATGAACAACAGATTGCAGACGCCCGACGCCAGGACGCGCCTTATCGATAATTTACTATGACTTTCGTCCAGTTTTGTTTTTATGTTTTCAGCGCGATTCTGGTATTCGCCGCCGGCATGGTGGTGACTATCAGAAATCCGGTTAAGTCAGCGCTCTTCCTGGTGCTTGCGTTTTTCAGTGCTGCATGTATATGGATCACTCTCGAAGCTGAGTTTCTCGCCATTGTACTGGTGCTGGTATACGTCGGCGCAGTCATGGTTTTGTTTTTGTTCGTGGTCATGATGCTGGATATCGATTTGGCCGTGTTGCGTGCTGGATTCGCGCGATATCTGCCTGTGGGCAGTGTGATCGCGCTTTTGTTGATCCTGGAAATTGCCCTGGTCATGACGACCAGCTTCGGACCGGGCGAGTTCACAGCCCCCGGTGCGCATCCCGCAGACTACAGCAACACCAAGGAGCTTGGTCGTTTGATCTACACGGTATATGTGTACCCGTTTGAAATCGCGGCAATAATTCTGCTGGTCGCCATAATCGCGGCAATTGCGTTAACCATGCGAAAACGGCCGGACAGCAAGTATATCGATCCCACAAAGCAGATTAAGGTCGATCGCAACGACCGACTCAGAATCGTCAAGATGAAATCAGAAGGAGACAAACAGGTATGATTTCCTTGTCACATTATCTGGTGCTTGGTGCCATCCTGTTTGGAATCAGCGTGGTGGGTATATTCCTCAACCGTAAGAATGTGGTCATTCTGCTGATGTCTATTGAGCTTTTGCTGCTTGCGGTAAACATGAATTTCGTCGCGTTCTCGCGCTATCTAGATGACACCGCGGGACAAGTGTTCGTATTTTTTATATTAACGGTGGCCGCGGCGGAAGCTGCGATTGGTCTTGCGATCCTAATTGTATTATTTCGCAGCCGTCGAACCATCAACGTCGAGGAACTGGATTCCCTGAAGGGTTGATTCAAACCTTTGGATTCTTTTCTGACCTAGAACATAAGTGTAATAGAGCAGGTAGAATGCGCCTGGAAAAACCTGAGTTACTGAGAGGATGAAGACAATTTATCTCGCCATTCCGATGGTCTGCCTGATCGCGTCCATTGTCGCCGGGTTGTTCGGCAAGAAGATTGGTCGCAAGGGTGCCCATACGGTCACAATTGGCGGTGTGGCGATCGCTTTCATTCTGTCCATGGTCGTCTATCTGGATGTTCGCCAGGGCAACCTCTTTAATGGCGCCTTATACAACTGGGCGATCAGTGGCGGGGTCGCGATGCAGATTGGGTTTCTGATTGACCAGCTGACTGCCACGATGATGGTGGTGGTCACATTCGTATCGCTCATGGTCCATATCTACACGATTGGTTATATGCATGATGACCCCGGGTATCAGCGTTTCTTCTGTTACATCTCGCTGTTTACCTTTGCCATGTTGATGTTGGTGATGTCGAACAATTTCCTTCAGCTATTTTTTGGTTGGGAAGCTGTGGGACTGGTGTCATATCTGTTGATCGGCTTTTGGTACGAAAAAGACACAGCCATCTTCGCCAATATGAAAGCTTTTCTGGTGAACAGGGTTGGCGATTTTGGTTTTCTGCTCGGCCTTGCTGCCGTACTTTACGTTTTTGGCTCTCTCGATTACGCCACGGTCTTTTCGGCTGCGGACGGCGCTCAAGATCAGACTCTGATTAGCATTTTCGGCGAATGGAACTGGATTACCGTAATCTGCCTGCTATTGTTTGTGGGCGCCATGGGTAAATCTGCTCAAGTACCTTTGCATGTATGGCTGCCGGATTCCATGGAGGGTCCAACCCCAATTTCCGCGCTGATCCATGCGGCTACAATGGTCACCGCTGGCATCTTCTTGGTTGCTCGCATGTCGCCCCTCTTCGAGCTATCGGAAACCGCGCTCTCGGTGGTGTTGGTCATTGGCGCTACCACCGCTATTTTTATGGCATTAATCGGGCTAGTACAAAATGATATTAAACGGGTCGTGGCCTACTCTACCCTGTCCCAGCTCGGCTATATGACCGTAGCGCTCGGAGTATCAGCTTACGAAGTAGCAATTTTCCATCTCGGCACACACGCTTTCTTTAAAGCACTTTTGTTCCTTGGTGCTGGCTCGGTAATCATTGCCATGCACCATGAGCAGGATATGCGAAAAATGGGCGGGTTACGGGCAATCATGCCCATCACCTATGTCACCTGCTTTATCGGTTCGCTGGCGCTAGCCGGAATTCCCCCTTTCGCCGGATTCTTTTCAAAAGACGCGATCATCGAGTCGGTGCATTTCAGCGACATATGGGGATCAAGCTACGCCTATATTGCAGTGGTGCTAGGTGTTTTTGTCACCGCATTTTATTCATTCCGCCTCATGTTCATGACCTTTCATGGTAACAATCGCGCTGACGACCATACCAGACAGCATCTTGATGAGTCTCCGGCAGTAGTCACCTGGCCCTTGATACTGCTGGCAATCCCATCAGTAATAGCCGGCTTTCTATTCTTTGAGCCGGTTTTAAGCGGTAGCTATTTCGGTGATTCGATTTATGTAAAACCGGAGCATGACGTGGTCGCCGCGCTTTATGAGGTTTATCATGGCAAGCACGGGGTCGGTTTAATTTTCACCGCTATTCTGCATGGGATGATGGCGCCGCCATTCTGGCTGGCGCTGGCTGGTATTGGATTCGCCTGGTACTGCTACTGTAAGAACACGGAACTGCCAGGAAAAATTTACAACGCTTTAGGTCCGATTTCGAGGATAGTAGAGAACAAATATGGATTTGATGAGTTTTATCAGAAGGTGTTTTCTGGTGGTTCTTTGGCCTTGGGGCGGTTTCTCAGCAAACATGCAGACGCAGGATTAATTGACGGCATCATTGTCAATGGCACAGCTAGAACCGTGAGAATGTTTTCCGGAATGATGCGGGAAGGACAGACTGGCAAAACTTTCCACTATGCATTCGCCATAATCATAGGGCTGTTCGCTCTGGTCACCATCTTTGTTTGGGCCAGGTAAAACCGATGCCAAATTCCATGCAACAACAATTAATAACTCTAAATCTAACTCTTTCAGCAAATGGAAAGTAACCTGCTCAGTATTCTGATCTGGCTACCGATCCTGGCCGGGGTGTTGATCCTTGGAACCGGCGGCGACGAACGTGCTCCGTTGGCGCGCAAACTGGCGCTGGGTTTCTCGATAGTGGTCCTGATTCTCAGCCTTCCTCTTTGGTCAGGTTTTGATACCACAACTGCCGAGATGCAGTTCATAGAACGGGCTCCATGGATCCATAGCTTTAACGTCTGGTATTCCCTTGGAATTGATGGCATTTCGATGCCACTAATCCTGTTAACCACCGCACTTACCGTGATCGTGGTAATTGCAGGCTGGGAAGTGATCCAGGAGCGCGTGGCCCAGTACATGGCGGCCTTTCTGATCATGGAAGGCGTCATGATCGGCGTGTTTTCGGCGCTGGATGCGGTACTGTTCTATGTATTCTGGGAAGCAATGTTGATCCCAATGTTTCTGATCATCGGCATCTGGGGTGGCCCGAATCGAATATACGCCACGATTAAGTTCTTTCTTTACACCCTTCTTGGTTCGTTGTTAATGCTGGTTGCTTTTTTGTACCTCTACAATAAAAGTGATGGGAGCTTCAGCATTCTCGACTTTCACGACCTCAAGATCGGGCTCAATGCACAGATTTTAATCTTTCTTGCCTTCTTTACGGCGTTCGCGGTAAAGGTGCCGATGTTCCCGGTGCACACCTGGCTGCCGGATGCCCACGTCGAAGCACCTACCGGCGGATCAGTGATTCTTGCTGCGATCATGCTCAAAATGGGTGGCTATGGATTCTTGCGTTTCAATATGCCGATCACACCGGATGCCAGTCATGAGCTGGCCTGGTTCATGATCACGCTTTCATTAATTGCAATCGTCTACATCGCTCTGGTTGCGCTGGTTCAGGGTGATATGAAAAAGTTGATTGCCTATTCATCGATTTCTCACATGGGATTTGTGACCCTGGGCATGTTTGTCTTTAACAGCCAGGGACTAGAAGGCGCGATGATGCAGATGATCTCGCATGGATTTATCTCGGGCGCGTTGTTCCTTTGCGTCGGTGTTCTATACGATCGACTGCACTCTCGGGAAATCAAAACCTATAGTGGTGTCGCCACACCAATGCCTGTGTTTGCGGCGTTCATGGTTTTGTTTGCGATGGCCAATTCCGGCCTCCCGGGCACTTCCGGTTTCGTGGGTGAGTTCCTAGTGATTATGGGGTCGTTTCAGGTCAATGCATGGTTCGCCATTATCGCCGCGTTGACCCTCATTTTTGGCGCAGCATACACATTATGGATGATCAAACGAGTTGTATACGGCGCTGTAGTGAGTGACGATGTGGCCGCACTAAAAGACGTTAATCAACGCGAAATCCTGTTTCTCGGACTATTGGCCGCCATGGTATTGGTGGTTGGTATCTGGCCGAACCCAATCCTCGAGGTGATGCATGCCACCATCGACAACTTATTGCAACATACTCAGATCTCTAAACTGCCATGAAGGTTGAAGCCCTGAAGGCCGCTGCGGCCACCCCTGAAATGATCGTCGCATTCATGGCGTGCCTGATACTTGTGGCGGCGCTTTACATGAAAAAGGAGGCCGGACACAGATTCAGTTATGGCTTGTCAGTAGTGACGTTGATATTTGTTGCGATCCAGATCATGATGAATTTCAGCGAAACGGGTACAACCGCACTGAACAATATGTTTGTCGATGACCCTATGGCTGACCTGCTTAAGATTGCGATCTGCCTGATTTCTGCCGGAGTGTTCGTATACAGCCGTCAGTACAATCAAGATCGCGGCATATTTATTGGCGAGTACTATGTCCTGGGCATGTTTGGCGTCACCGGCATGATGGTGATGGCTTCAGCCAACCATTTGCTGACCCTGTATTTAGGCCTTGAGCTGATGTCACTTTGCTTATACGCAATGATCGCATTCTATCGCGACGATAAGCTGGCAGTTGAGGCGGCTATGAAATATTTTGTGCTGGGTGCTCTGGCTTCTAGCATTCTGCTCTACGGCATGTCGTTGCTTTACGGCCTCACCGGCTCACTGGAATTATCAGTTATACGTGACAGTTTGGCAGGCACACAACAGGGTAATGTGGCAGTGGCACTGGCGGTTGTATTTATCGTTGTCGCCGTATCGTTCAAGCTTGGCGCAGTACCTTTTCATATGTGGGTGCCAGATGTTTACCAGGGTTCTCCCACGTCCACTACAGCTTTTGTCGGGGCGGCGCCAAAAATCGCTGCATTCGCCATGACCTTACGTTTACTCGCGGGAGGTCTCGAGGACCTGCACGGGATGTGGCAGCAGATGCTGATGATTATTGCCCTGCTGTCCATTGCCGGAGGTAACATTATAGCCATCGCGCAAAGCAATTTAAAACGGATGCTGGCGTACTCCACTATTTCACACATGGGTTATTTTTTGTGCGGCATCCTGGCCGGCACCGAAGAGGGATACAGCGCTTCATTGTTCTATGTGCTTGTATATGCTGCGATGAGTCTGGCGGCCTTTGGTATTGTGCTGTATCTCGCCACTAAAGAGAATGAATCGGACCAGCTGGACGACCTCAAAGGGCTCAGTAAGCGAAGCCCCTGGATCGCATTTTTATTAATGGTTCTCATGTTTTCTATGGCCGGCATCCCCCCCACTGCTGGATTCTTTGCCAAGTTTTCCGTTATTCAGGCGCTGGTCAATGCAAACCTGGTCTGGGTTGCTGTGATTGCGGTCATTCTGGCCGTGGTTGGGGCCTACTACTACCTTCGGATCATTAAGCTGGCGTATTTTGATGCGCCGGAAAGCGATGAGGCTGTAAAGTCTAACGCGGGCATGTCAGCAGTACTCACCGTCAACGTCCTGTTGATAGTAGCCATCCTGCCCTGGATCGGCAGTCTGCTTGCACTGTGTAATCAGGTTATCCGCCAGTTTACGGTGTAAATTTTCGCAACAAAGTACCCGCTAACGGATTTACTGCGCAGCGTATCGTGGTAAATGTCAGGCCGCATTAGGCTCCTGTAAGAATGATCAAAGTTTCAGACTGGGTGTCTCGCAGGTCTCAGTTACAGGACGTTTAAAGTGACACCCGGTCCATGGATACACAAATTCGACACAAGACCACCACACAAGATCCTTTAATCTGCCAAATTTACCCGGTACATTACGGCCTGAATAAAAGAGTTTCATAATGTCGAACAAACTTAACCTTGGGATACTCTTTGGTGGCCGATCATGCGAACACGAAGTATCGGTAGTGTCGGCTCGCTCCGTTCTTAAAGCCATCGACACGAAAAAGTACGCTGTCTATTTGATCGGAATCGACAAGCAAGGTCGCTGGCATCTTGGCTCTGACATGGGCCAGTTGGTCAATGATAAAGAAGTCAATGCACTGCCGAGCAGCGAGAGCATAGCAGCAGACAATATTCTGGTTACCCTCGATCTATACCATCAAGGAAATCTGACACCCTCCCATAATGATTTTTCCAAAATCCCTCGACTAGATGTTATTTTTCCCCTGCTGCACGGGACCTTTGGCGAAGACGGCACCATCCAGGGCGTATTTGAAATGTCCGGTATTCCCTATGTCGGCTGTGGTGTCGCAGCGTCCGCCATCGCAATGGACAAGGCGCTGGCCAAGCAGATTTTCACTGCTGCAGGGATTCCCCAAGCACCCTGTCTGATCGAGACGAGGTATGAATGGGACCGAAAAGCAGATGAGATAAATAACCAAGTTGAGCGCAGCCTGGGTTACCCCGCGTTCGTCAAACCAGCTAATATGGGCTCGAGCGTGGGGGTTACAAAAGCCAATGATCGGAATAGTCTCGTAAAAGCGATAGGTATCGCCTTCGAATACGACAACAAGATTGTAATCGAACGATCCATGGAAAACTGTCATGAAGTGGAATGCGCTGTTCTCGGTAACCAGGATCCCGTTGCGTCACAGGTTGGGGAAATTATTCCGGGTGCCGAATTTTATGACTACCAGACAAAATACATTGACGATAAAACGGAGACCTTGATTCCGGCAAAGATTAGTGATGCGGCCACTGCGAAGGTACAGAAGTTATCTATTGACGCGTTCAAAGCCATTGATGGCGCAGGTATGGCGCGGGTCGATTTCTTCGTTCATAAGGACACCGAGGAGGTATATCTAAACGAGATAAACACTTTACCCGGATTTACACCGATCAGCATGTATCCGAAGATGTGGGCTGCAAGCGGAATTCCCTACGCTGAGCTGATCGACAGGCTGGTCGACCACGCGCTGCAGCAGCACCGCGGGCGCGCCTTTTTGAAGCGTTCTTTTTAACCTACCAACCCGGATTATCTGTTTTTCAGCCGGGCTCGACCGGCATTCTCGATGCAGGCACAAACAAAAGACAATACCTTAAAGGGTATCGTCATCCTTGTTATCGCGACATTCTTTTTTGCTGCTCAGGATGCGCTTACCAAGAGGTTGACGCAGACCTTATCGGTATTCGAGATTGTCTGTATCCGATTCTTCATCTTCTCCCTGTTTGCCCTTGTGTTTGCCCACCGGCGAATCGGTATCTGGCAAGGTTTAAAATCCGCCAGCCCCGGGCTACAAATTACCCGTGGATTATTGATCTCGAGCGAGATTGCCGTGTTCGCATATGCCATTCGATTCCTTGGCCTGGCGGAAATGCATGCCCTTTTCGCCTGCTTCCCGCTGTTGATTACCGTGCTCTCGGTACCAATGCTAGGTGAGAGAGTTGGATGGCGTCGATGGTTAGCGGTCATCGTCGGCTTCCTTGGCACCTTACTGATTATTCGACCTGGAATTGGAGTGTTTGATCCATTTTCCGCCATTGCCTTGATCGCGTCACTTATGTTCGCCGTCTACAACATCTTGACACGTAAAGTTTCTCGTACAGATCGATTTGAAACGTCTCTGCTTTACTTTGGATTGGTTGGGTTTCTGGGGTTCTTGTTAGCAATGCCGTTTGTCTGGAAGACACCGACAGTTGAAGAATCCGCGTTACTAATTTCACTCAGTATTACTTCAATTATAGGTCACTTATGCTTGATCAAATCCCTTGAACTTGTGCCTGCAGTGATTCTTCAGCCTTTCAACTATTTTGTTTTGGTATGGGCAATTGCGTTGGGCTACTTGCTGTACGGCGAAGTTCTGGAACCAGTTACATTGTTTGGGGCTGGCATGGTTGTTGCGAGCGGCGTGTTCATCGCCCGGCGAGAACATCGACTCAAGGGATTTGGGCGCGATTGGTCAAAGAAACCAGTTCAATAACCAGTTTAAATATTTAAATCAGATCAGTTATTCAACAAAAGCGTTTATCCTATACTACTCGCTTTACATTCGCCTATCACAGAGACCAAATCATGAGCGGCTCTGATCAGCTCTCCCGTTTACTTTCCCATTTCCCAGAAACACGCTACGTTGATGCGTACTACCCTGATTTGTCCTGTGTCTTTCGTGGTAAACGCTACCCTATCGAGCAGGCGGAAAAGATATTCAACTCAGGCATGATGTCCCCTGGAGGAGGGTTTCTTCTTGCGGTAACCGGTGAATGCATGGACCCGGAAGGAATGGGGTTTTCAGATGGAGACCCTGACGAAGTTGGCAAGCCAGTGACCGGCACGTTGGTCAATTCGCCCTGGACACAAGTTCCTACCGCCCAGGTCATGCTGACGATGCAGAGTCTTGACGGCGAACCTTATTATTTCGAGCCTCGAAATGTACTTCACCGGGTAATCGAAAGATTCCGCGATCTGCAACTACAACCCGTCGTAGCGTTTGAACTTGAGTTTTATTTGCTGGATCGTCAACGTAATGCCAATGGCGGAATTCAGGTCCCCATTGGCCCACTGTCGGGCCAACGAACCGGCACCACCCAAGTTTACAGTACCGATGACGTTGAGGAGTTCAGCCTGTATTTAGACGAAGTCACTACCACATGCAGATCCCAAGGTGTGGAAACAGGCGCGATATCCGCGGAATACGCGCCAGGCCAGTTTGAAATTAATCTTCAACACAGCAATGACCTATTGGCTGCAGCTGACCGCTGCGTCATGTTTCGTCGAGCGGTATTAAATACCGCACGTAAGCATGGCTATCAAGCTACCTTCATGGCTAAGCCGTGGCCAGATCATTCGGGTAGCGGCCTTCACCTGCACGTCAGCCTGCTGGATAGCGAGGGGAATAATGTGTTCGATGGTGGAGGCAGTTATGGCGACAAAGATTGCGCGTCGGATTATCTTTATCATGCCATTGGCGGACTCAAACGAACCATGGCGGAATGCATGGCTATCTATGCACCGAATGTTAATTCTTATCGCCGCTTTGTTCCCAATATCTACGTGCCGGTATCGCCCAGCTGGGCCTTTGAAAACCGTTCGGTAGCTTTCCGCATCCCGAAAAGTCACGGTGATGCAAGGCGGATAGAGCATCGAATCGCTGGTGCAGACGCTAATCCTTATCTCACGCTTGCCGCTGTGCTTGCGGGAATCTATCAAGGAATTTCTGGTAAGTTTGATTCGGGTATCCCTGATATCGGAAACGCTGGAGAGCAGGTTGATCCATCGATTCCACTTGAGCCCGAGCAAGCTTTCTCCGCTTGCCGAAACAGCGCCTTCCTCAAAGATTTTCTTGGAGAGAAATACGTGAATGCTTATACCAGCTGCAAATTAAATGAGTTTAAGGCCTTCAGAGATCAAAGCGCGCTTGAAACAGAGTGGTATCTTTAGCGGCTAAGTGGATCTGTCACAACCTGTAGTAAAAATCCCAGTCTGCTCGACCCGATTTGGTCCTGACAGTGTAGTGAGCTAGTATTCAGGAACGAATTTATAATTAAGGATCCGGGCAATGCCGCGTAACAGCCGCTACGACATCCTTTTCGAACCGGTAAAAATCGGGCCGGTCACCGCTAAAAACCGTTTCTACCAGGTCCCCCACTGCAACGGCATGGGGAATCGGTATCCCCATGCCATCGCTGCAAGCCGCGGTGTCAAAGCGGAAGGGGGCTGGGCAGCCATCGCCACAGAAGAATGTGAAATCCACCCCACCTCTGATGTCTCCCCCTTTATGGAAGCAAGACTGTGGGATAAGTCAGATATGGATAGGCTTGCACTGAGCGTCGACGCAATTCACGAGTATGGCGCACTTGCAGCGGTAGAGCTGGCCCATTGCGGTCATCAGGCCGGCAATCGATACAGTCGTTTGCCGCTCATGGGAGTATCCGACATGATGACTGGCAGCTATGATCCGGTTCAGGCCTACGCTGTAAGCAAACGCGATATTTCTGCACTCAGAAAGATGCATGTAGACGCAGCAATTCGGGCACGAGACATCGGGTTTGATATTATTTACTGCTACGCAGGTCACGATCTTTCGCTAGCGCATCATTTTATCAGCAGGCGACACAATAGACGCACAGATGAATATGGCGGTTCGCTGGAAAACCGCGTACGGTTCCTGCGCGAAATTTTAGAAGCCACGGTCGAAGCAGTGGGAGATCAATGTGCAGTTGCCTTACGATTCGCTGTGGACGAACTGATCGGCGAGGAAGGTACTGTTGCCGCTGAGGAAGGCAAAGATATTGTGGAAATGCTAGCTGATATCCCGGACCTTTGGGATGTCAATGTGTCCGACTGGTCCAATGATTCATTGACTGCAAGGTTTGGCGAAGAAGGTGCCCAGGAGAAGTACACAGCGTTCGTCAAACGAGTAACCTCAAAACCGGTGGTGGGGGTCGGGAGATTTACTTCACCTGATACCATGGTCTCTCAAATCAAACGCGGGATTCTTGACCTGATCGGCGCCGCACGTCCCTCTATTGCAGACCCTTTCCTGCCGAAGAAGATCGAGGAAGGCCGGCTGGAAGATATTAGAGAATGTATAGGATGTAATATCTGCGCGTCCAGCGACATGGTGATCCAGCCGCTGCGCTGCACCCAGAACCCAACCACCGCTGAGGAATATCGACGTGGATGGCATCCTGAGCGCATCGCGGTTAAACATAAAGATGAGCACGTTATGATCGTAGGCGCGGGTCCGGCAGGCCTGGAAGCGGCGCTATCACTGGGACGCAGAGGCTATCAGGTGACCGTGGCAGATGCCGGGAAACAGGCTGGCGGCCGGGTTTTAAATGAGTCGAAACTGCCGGGATTATCAACCTGGAGACGGGTAGTAGATTACCGTCTCGGCCAAATAGAAAAGCTGGCTAACGTAGATATTCATCTTGAGAGCGCTCTCGATGCCGAGCAGGTTTTGGAATTCTCCAAGATGCTCGGTATTGATCGCCTGGTCATTGCAACCGGTGCGCGTTGGCGCAGGGATGGAATCGGCCGAACTCACTTTAAGCCTGTTTTGCAGGATTCGGATATGCGGACTCTGACGCCCGATGATCTTTTTGAAAATTATTCGCCAGGTGAAAGGGTAGTGATTTACGATGACGACTATTATTACCTGGCGAGCGTAGTGGCAGAGAAGCTGTGTGCGGCAGGGGCACATGTAACTATTGTTACACCTGCCCCAGAGGTGGCTGCGTGGACGAAAAACACGCTGGAGCAACGTCATATAGAAACGCGTCTGTTCGATCTCGGGGTCACCATTATCACAAAACATGTTATTGAAAACGCCTGCGCCGAAAGTGTGCAGGTAAATAGGCTGAATAGCGATCACAAGCTTCAGATCGCCTGCGACCAATGCATATTAATCACATCGCGCCAAGCGCAACATCAACTCTTTTTTGATCTTGATGCGATGCCCGATCGCACTGCTGCAGCAGGTTTGACACACATCACCAGAATTGGAGACTGCCTCGCCCCCTCAACCATCGCAGCGGCGGTATATGAAGGACATCGATACGCACAGGAGTATGAACAGGAAAACGATTTGCATCGTATCCCCTTTAAACGCGAAAATATCGAACTGGCTCCGTAGTGAATACCAAGATTGGAAAAAGCGTCCTGATCCGTGTGACCGAGAATGTGGCGACAGTCACGTTGAATCGACCGGAAGTGGTCAATGCTATTGATGAAAATACTCGTAGTGATCTGAAAGAGATTTTTACAAATATCCAGGCGAGCGATGACATCAAAGCGGTGATTCTAACCGGCGATAGGGATAATTTTTGTGGTGGCAGCGAGGTCACCTCATTGCAGGATATCAGCACCTCTCTGGCAATGGAGCAGATGCGAAATGTGCGACATACTGCCATGGCTATCGCCGCGTGTAATAAACCAATAATCGTCGCTGTCGAAGGACACGCAGCCGGGGCGGGGATCGGACTGGCGCTATTGTGCGACAAGATTATCGCAAGTAAAAAATCAAAGTTTACTTTCTCTTTCAGTCGAATCGGCCTGGGCCCGGAATGGGGACTTAGTGTTACGCTACCAGACCGAGTAGGTCGCATAGGGGCACGAAATCTTTTTTGGAATGCGCAAAAAATGAGCGCGCGTTCAGCCCTGGAAATCGGATTGATCGACGAGATCTGCATTCCTGGGGGGGCACTGGATTGCGCCTGGGTAGAGGCAAAAATGCTCGCCAATAAAGCAACCCTGGCAGTTCAGGGTACTAAATTTCTTACCCGGATCCCCCTTGATGAATTGCGCGCTGCATTGGACAATGAGGCCGTCAGCCAGGCTGCCTGCGTATCCTCTGATGATTTCAGCAACGGAATCAAGGTCTTCAAGAATCGCAGAAGGCAAAAATCGGAAATTGAATAGAAGGTATTGATCGAATGAGCTATCCGCGCCAGTACAACGCCGTAACCGACCTACTAGATAATAATGTGGACCAGGGGCGAGGCAGCAAAACGGCGTTTATCGATCAAAGCCGAAGCGTTACCTATCGCGAGCTGCAAAGCCAGTCCTGTCGGGTCGCAAATCTGCTCACACAGCTTGGTGTAAAACCGGAGTCGAGAATAGCGCTACTGATGCACGATACCGTTGACTGGCCCGCTGTTTTTCTGGGGTCGATCCGTGCAGGGATAGTACCGGTAGCGATTAATACATTGCTTGGCACAGACCCCTATAAGTATATTCTCGAAGATTCTCGGGCCCAGATACTGTTTATATCCGCCCCCCTGCTCGATACCGTTGCGCCTATCATTTCCGACCTGCAATTCTTACAGCAGATGATTGTTGCAGGAGGCCATGCTGAAGGCCACATGAGCCTGGACAGCGCACTGGCCGAACAGCCAGACACTTTCGAAACCGCCGGCACCTGCTGTGACGAAGTAGCGTTCTGGCTATATTCATCAGGCTCCACCGGCACCCCAAAAGGTGTTCCCCATATTCAAACCAGCATGATGGAAACTGCCCGTCATTACGGACAGGATGTGATGGGAATCCGCGAAGACGACACCGTTTTTTCCGCTGCCAAGCTGTTCTTTGCTTATGGCCTTGGTAATGCATTGAGTTTTCCAATGTCAGTGGGGGCCACCACTGTCCTGTGGACTGCCAGACCGACCCCACAAGACATGTTTGACATGCTGAAACATCACCAGCCAACCATTTTCTACGGTGTGCCCACTTTATACGCTGCGATGCTTGCTCATCCCGAATGCGGCCCGGCAATAAGTTCGGAACAGTTAAGGCTATGCGTTTCCGCCGGTGAAGCTCTGCCGAAGGAAGTGGGTGAAAAATGGCACAACATATTTGGTGTCGACATCATTGATGGTGTCGGTTCCACCGAGATGCTGCATATCTTTCTTTCGAATAGTCCTGGTGACGTGGTTTACGGCACGTCTGGAACCGCGGTGCCTGGATACCAGTTGCGCCTGGTGGGCGAACATGGTGATGAAGTAAGTGACGATGAAATTGGCGAACTGCTTGTAGACGGCCTGTCGTCGACACCTGGCTACTGGAACCAGAGAGAGAAGTCGCGCCAGACCTTCGAGGGACGCTGGACCCGGACCGGTGACAAATACACCCGGACCAGTGACGCTCGCTATATTTATTGTGGGCGCACGGACGACATGTTTAAAGTAAGTGGTCAATGGGTATCCCCATTTGAGGTTGAATCTGCACTCGTGACGCACCCATCCGTGCTGGAAGCGGCGGTAGTTGGGTACGAAGATCATGATGGACTTACCAAGCCACGGGCATTCGTCACCCTTATACCGGGAGAGTCTATAGATAATATCGAAGAGATACTCAAACAGCAGGTCAAGTCTGCGATCGGCAAATGGAAGTATCCCCGGGAGATCAAGATCGTCGATGAATTGCCAAAAACCGCAACTGGAAAAATCCAGAGATTCAAACTCCGTAACTAGACAATTTAATGCTGCAGCCAGGCAGCGGCAGGATTCGGTGCCGTGAAGGCAGTTTAGAATTCGAGCTGCATAAACCTCCTCAATTAGGCAATGTCGTGCCGGCTGCTACCCTGGTATTGCTGCATGAAGGTCTGGGCTCGGTGTCAATGTGGAGGCACTTTCCCGGTCATCTGGCCGAGGCAACGGGCTGCAATGTACTTGCATACTCACGATTAGGATATGGAGAATCGGATCCGTGTAAGTTGCCTCGAGAGGTGAATTATATGCATCTTGAGGGGCAAGAAGTGTTGCCCCAGGTAATAGCTCAGATCGACAGCACCGAAATTGTTTTGATTGGACACTCCGACGGTGCTTCTATTGCTGCGATTTATGCGGGTGACAATCCAGATATCAAAATAAAATCCATCGTTTTAATGGCCCCTCACTTCTTTACCGAAAGCATTGCACTGAAATCTATCGAAGCCGCCAAGGAGGCCTATGAACTAGGCGATTTGCGAAGGCGACTGGAGCGCCACCATGGGGCCAACACTGACAATGCATTTTACGGATGGAATGGGGCCTGGCTGAATCCTGCTTTCAGAAACTGGGACATCACTGAGTTCCTTCCAAAAATCTCGGTTCCAATACTGCTGGTACAGGGTAAACAGGATCAATATGGCAGTTCCGCGCAACTGGAAGTGGTCAAACAACGGTGTGGTGTAGAAGTGGAAATATGCGTTCTGGATGACTGCCGCCACTCGCCGCACTTTGAGCAAGAACAACAAACAATCGGGGCGATCTCCAGTTTTCTGGCTAACGTGTCATCGTGAATCTATGCTTTTAAGATGGTACTCTGGCGGAATACTGCTGAGCGGCTGCACATAAGGATTGCGTCAATGCGTATCAGGATCTAATCTGAGTGCTTCACCCTCTGCGGTCATTCATCCGTTGACTCATTCACTGACCATACTTTCGGACGACCGATTCGGTCTCCCTCCAGCTCGTCATATTCCCGGAAGCGGCTCTGTGCCCTGTCTCGATTTTCTCAGGCCAATCAACGAGCGCTGCCCAACTAAGGTGGAATCTGAAAATTGGTGCGATAACGTCGCTTACCGATACGGATGGTTCTTGTTCCTTAACGCATACTACTGGGAGTCCCACGAAATATGGGAAACGGTGTGGATGCGGTGCGCAGTTAACAGTAGAGAAAGGTTTCTGTTAAAAGGATTAATTCAACTGGCGAACGCCAGACTAAAAACTGCACAAGGAAAATATAACGCCGCACAAAAAATTCTACTTCAAAGCCAAGAGGTGATCGAAGAAGCCTTTCGAGGGAGACCACAAGCTGACTCAGGGACGATCATGGGGGTGAAACAATATGACCTGCTTGAGCTGAATCAGAATTACGCATTATAGTACATGTTTTAATGCAGTCTTATGCACTTTACAGCTGTTTCTGCGTTGAACAGACAGGGCTGTATAGCTATAACCATTTCTGCTTGTCTTCTAATAGCCGAGCCGCCCACAACCCACAACGACTAGCAATGATAGATTTTCAAACCGGTCCAGATCAATATCGACATTGGAAAATTAACTATGAGGGAGAGATTGCCCGGTTAATAATGGACGTTGATCAGAATGCCGGCTTGTTTGAGGGCTATGAGCTGAAGCTCAATTCCTACGATTTAGGAGTTGATATTGAGCTCTATGATGCGCTGCAAAGAATACGGTTCGAACATCCTGAAGTACGCGTGGTTATCCTTGAGTCGGGAAAGGAAAATGTGTTCTGCGCCGGCGCTAATATACGCATGCTGGCTGGTGCGTCGCATGCGCACAAGGTCGGATTTTGCAAATTCACTAACGAAACTCGAAACTCGATCGAACAGGCCAGTGCGCAATCCGGCGTGCAATTTATTGCCCTGATCAATGGCGCCTGCGCGGGCGGAGGGTATGAACTGGCAATGGCGTGTGATTATCTGATACTTAATGACGATGGGAGTTCATCCGTAGCATTGCCAGAGGTGCCTCTACTCGCGGTGCTTCCGGGTACTGGCGGATTGACACGCCTGACCGATAAGAGAAAGGTACGCCGAGATCGGGCTGACATTTTTTGTTCGGTTGAAGAAGGCGTTCGAGGCGCAAAAGCGGTAGATTGGCGACTGGTCGATGAGACCGCGCCACGCTCAAAGATTGCAGAGCTCGCAGTTGAACGGGCGCGCGAGCTGGCGGCACAATCTGATCGCCCCGATAATGCTCAAGGCATTGCGCTCGGTCCACTCAGCCGACAAATTACTGATGATGCAATCACCTACTCCAGCGTAAGCGTAATCATCAACCGCCAGAAAGGACTGGCGACAATAGAAATTGCAGCTCCAGCAATGCAGCCACCGGCCGATCCTGAAAAAATGCAGGGGCTGGGCGATCAATTCTGGCCACTGCGGGCCGCCAGGGAGTTGGACGATGCATTACTTCATTTGCGTACCAACGAAGAACAGATAGGTGTATTAGTGTTCACCACCAGCGGAGATCTGGATAGCGTAGTGGCGATGGATAACTTTCTCGAAGCCCATGCCGATCACTGGCTGGCACGAGAAATATTGTTGAACTGGTGTCGAGTGCTCAAGCGCATTGACCTGACCTCACGTTCTTTGGTGGCGCTGATTGAACCCGGCAGTTGCTTCGGTGGCACCCTTGCTGAAATCGCCTTTGCCTGTGATAGAAACTTCATGGCGCTGGGGGAATTCGAAGATGACCCGAGACCAGAAGCTAATCTGGCGCTTACCGCGGTTAATTTCGGTCGCTACCCGATGTCTAATGGGCTCAGTCGTCTGCAAACCCGCTTTCTCGGGGAACCCGAAACACTGGAGCTCGCTTGGTCAACCATCGGACAGTTCCTCGATGCAACGCAAGCCGAGAAGCTGGGGTTGGTGACAGCTAGTTTCGACGATATTGACTGGGAAGATGAAATCAGAATATTCCTTGAGGAACGAATAAGCTTTTCTCCCGACGCGATGACTGGAATGGAAGCTAACCTGCGGTTTGCCGGCCCTGAAACCATGGAAACGCGAATCTTCGGTCGACTCACAGCGTGGCAGAACTGGATATTCCAGCGGCCTAATGCGGTAGGGGAAAACGGAGCACTTAGACGGTACGGAAGCGGCCAAAAAGCCGAGTTCAATCGCCAGCGAGTTTAGGATTTATACAATTTTATATACGAGAGAATTCAATCATGACAAGCAATGCAGTTGACTACGATACTTTGATCCCAAATAATGTTGGCCTGTCCGAAGACCGACGCTTACTCAAAGCACTTGAACGATGGCATCCGGGATACATAGATTGGTGGAAGGACATGGGCCCCAACGGATTCCAGGAGAGCAATGTGTATTTGCGCACCGCAGTGGGCGTGGAAAAGGATGGTTGGGCACAATTTGGATATGTAAAAATGCCGGAGTATCGATGGGGCGTGTTACTGGCACCTCAAGTTCAGGATCGTAAGATTGGATTTGGCAATCACCAAGGCGAACCGGCATGGCAAGAGGTGCCGGGCGAATATCGCGCAATGCTCAGGCGTCTGATCGTTATACAAGGCGATACGGAGCCCGCATCAGTTGAGCAGCAACGCTATCTGGGCAAAACCGCTCCCTCGCTGTACGATATGCGCAACCTGTTTCAGGTAAATGTAGAAGAAGGCCGCCACCTGTGGGCCATGGTTTACCTGCTGCAAAAATACTTCGCTGCAGATGGCAGAGAAGAAGCAAATATGCTCCTTGAGCGACGATCTGGTGATATAGACAAACCGCGTATGCTGGGCGCATTCAACGAAGAAACTCCTGACTGGCTATCGTTCTTCATGTTCACTTTCTTTACCGATCGAGACGGTAAGATGCAGCTCGAAAGCCTGGCACAATCCGGATTCGACCCGCTTTCTCGAACCACCCGATTTATGCTGATGGAAGAAGCCCATCATATGTTTGTTGGTGAAAGCGGAGTCGGTCGCGTAATTGAAAAAACCTGCGAAGCAATGAATCAGGCTGGGATAGAAGATCCCTACGAGATTGAGGCCGTTAGAGCTTTGGGTGTGGTTGACTTACCCACAGTGCAGAAGAAAGCCAACCTGCATTACTCGCTGTCACTCGATCTGTTTGGATCAGAAGTATCTACAAATGCCGCTAATGCCTACAATGCCGGTATCAAAGGACGCTATCAGGAAGATAAAATCGAAGATGATCACCGCTTGTTGAGCGACACTTATCCGGTTCTTAAGTTAGTAAACGGAGAAATTAAGGGTGTAGAAGAAAACGCGCTTACTGCACTCAATATGCGACTGCGCGACGACTACTCCAAAGACGCTGGGAAGGGCGTCGGCCGGTGGAACAAAATTATTAAGAAAAATGGAATAGAATTTGAAATCACCCTGCCGCATTGCGCTTTCCATAGAATGATTGGTGAATTTGCAAATATTTCGGCTTCGCCGGAAGGAACACTGATGTCTAACGAAACGTTTAGCCAACAAAAAGATAATTGGTTACCGTCGCAACAGGATGGGGAATTCATCCAGTCCTTGATGCGACCTGTTGTTGAACCAGGCCAATACGCCAATTGGATTGCTGCGCCCAAAGTTGGTGTTGATCGTAAGCCAGGTGATTTTGAATATGTTCAGCTCAACTGAGGAAGAAAAACACAATGCCGGAGCTGATCAAGCAGCATCTCATTGACCCAGAAATTTGCATTCGCTGTTACACCTGTGAGGAAACCTGCCCGATAGATGCAATAACCCACGACGACGAAAATGTAGTGGTGGACGCTGACTTATGCAATTACTGCATGGAGTGCATTGCGCCCTGTCCTACCGGTTCTATCGACAACTGGCGATTGGTCAATTCTCCCTACTCACTAGAACAGCAATTCGAGTGGGAGGAGTTGCCAATGCAGGAGGAACTCGGGGAGCAAGACAGCGTTTCTTTGAATGAAGCACTGGAACAGGAGATTGCAAGCCTTCTCGAGCAGGCCCACGAAGGAACTGGCGGTAATCCCTCAGCACCTGCTAGTGCCGCGCAACCAACCATAAATCTTTACAGTCGCGGCAAACCAGCTTTCGCGCAGGTACAGGGCAATTACCGTCTGACTGAAGAACACACGGAAAATGATGTGCGCCATATTATCCTGAATTTTGGCGACACTGTATTCCCCGTGCTTGAAGGTCAAAGCATCGGTATTGCACCTCCCGCCGAAGAAGGAGAAAACGCACAACTTATTCGGCTTTACTCGATCGCAAGCGCTAGAGACGGCGAAAAGAGGAATGCTAACAATTTTGCCCTGACTGTAAAGCGCGAACCCGATGGTCGCTGCTCAAACTACTTATGCAATCTACAAAAGGGCGACCAAGTCGAGGTGACCGGACCATTTGGAGGCACCTTTTTAATGCCAAATGATCCCAATGCTAATATTATTATGATTTGTACAGGTACGGGATCGGCGCCGTTTCGCGCATTTACCGAACGCAGACGTCGCGCCGCGCCGGGCGCCAGCGGCAAGCTGCTATTGTTTTTTGGCGCACGCACGCCTGAGGAGCTACCTTACTTCGGCCCTCTCAATAAACTCCCGCACAAACTGATCGAGAAACACCTCGTTTACTCCCGGATTCCCGGGAAGCCTAAGGAATACGTGCAGGATCGTATGCTGGAACAGTCGGATACTGTTGGAAAATTACTGCAATGTAATCAAACCTATATCTATGTTTGCGGTCTTAAAGGCATGGAGACTGGCGTCGATAAATCGTTACAAGAAATTTGCCTGCGTCATCACCTGAACTGGGGCGACCTCAAAACCAATATGCGAGCCTCTGGTCGCTACCATGTCGAAACCTACTGACCCAGTCAAATACAGTGGTATACGCTTGCCGAAGGGCTACGCCGATATCGATGTACCCTTTTCGGACCTCGATGAGCCCTTTGTGCATGCGATTTCAGTGGGTTGGGGCGACTGCGATCCTGCACAAATCGCCTATACCGCGAATATTCCAGCTTGGAGCTTGCGGGGTATTGAAGCCTGGTACAAAGCCTGTCTCGGCATTGACTGGTACGTGATAAATCTACATTTCGGCATCGGAACACCCTTTGTTTCACTTAATTTTGAGTTTAAATCGCCTATAACACCGTTGGGGGATCTTCTGATTTCTGTCTATGTGGACAGATTAGGAGGGTCCTCTATCAGTCATTGTGTAGAAGGCCATCAGAACGGGGCGCTGTGTTTCACAGGGATAACCGTGGCGGCATTCGTAGATGCTTCGACAATGAAACCAATGCCAATACCGCCAAATATGCGGCAAAGCATTCAACATTACGCGCAGATTCAGAATCGTGAATATACAAGCGGAAAACATTGCTGAAACTGATCTCGGAAAAGCCCAACAATTTCTATTTCAAGTGGGGAGCCGAGTTAGAGCCGCTCGAAGTCGAGCCGGTCTTACCCGCAAACAGCTATCACAGGCATGCGGCGTTTCAGAACGTCATCTTGCCCAGGTCGAAACCGGCAAAGGCAATATTTCAATCCGATTGCTGCGCCAGATTGCGGCTGCAATCCAGACACCTGTGGAGCAACTAGTCCGGCAGGATGGCGACTTAGAAGAAATGTCGATGCTTATAGACCGCATTGGCAAACTCGACCGCGCTGAAATGATGGAGCTACTGAACCAGGTAGACCAATGGATGGTCGAACGCAAATCCCAGGACAAGCAGGGCCGCATCGCTCTTATCGGTCTCAAGGGGGCAGGTAAAAGTACCATTGGCGCTCGTTCAGCACAGCAGCTTAGTATCCCGTTTATCGAGCTTGATAACGAGATCACTCGCGAGAGCGGACTATCCGTAGAAGAAATTTTTTCGCTTTATGGAGAACAGCGCTATCGAGAGCTGGAATCCGAATGTCTAAAAAAAGTTATTGCCCAGAACCAGCGGTTTATCTTAACCGTTGCTGGAGGGATCGTCTCTAACCTCGATACCTATACAGAGCTACTCAGATCCTTTCATACCGTGTGGCTTAGCGCAGCACCGGAAGAACATATGGGCCGGGTGATGGCTAACGGCGATCGCAGAGCAGTGGAAGGCAATCCTGATGCAATGGATAATTTGAAAGCTTTACTCGCAACCCGCCAGTCATTGTACAAGCGAGCACAATTTCAGTTAGAAACCAGCAATAAAGGCATCAGCGAATGCGGTGAAGAGTTAACAAAGTTGATTCAGCCTTTAATTCGATCCTAAATAGATCGTTATAAAATGATTGAGTTTCTGTCGAGATGTTTTAAAGGCTGATACAAAGTTATTGATCTCATGGAATCAGATTTCTGGCACCAGCGCTGGTCTGAAAACCAGATTGGTTTTCACCAGGAAAACATTAATTCAAGATTGATTAAACTATGGCCCAAAACCGGGCTACAGTGCGGAGATAAAGTATTTGTGCCACTCTGTGGCAAATCCAAAGATATGCTCTGGCTGGCCGAGCACACACACCCATTGCTGGGAGTTGAGCTAAGCGCAATCGCATGCCGAGACTTCTTTAAAGACAACGGGATCAATTATCTGACAACGCAAGAAGGCAAATTTGAAGTCTTTCGTGACGACACCGACACTATCGAACTTTGGTCAGGGGATTTTTTTGAGCTTTCGATGGAGCACTTGTCAGGCGTTGCTGGAGTTTATGATCGCGCATCCCTTATTGCACTTCCTCCATCAATGCGAAAGAAGTATGCCGCACATCTAGGATCGATCTTAGAATCCAGAACAAAGGTATTGCTGATTGCCATGGAGTACGATGAGAAAAAGATGAAGGGACCCCCATTTTCTGTCCCAGAAGAGGAGGTAAGAACTCTATTCAACAAAGATTTTACTCTTGAGCAAATATCCGAATCATCTGGTCCAGATATTGTCGGCAATCTGAAACAGCGTGGGCTAAATACACTTACTGAAAAAATCTTTCTGCTCGAACGCAGATAATCACGGTAATACGATTAGATCAGGCGTATTTGCGGTCTTGTTCGATATTATCCATAAACTCCTCGTCCAACAGTGAGTCACCAAGTGAATCCACCTGCTCCCCAAGCTGCTGGCCGATGTGACGTAATTCGTTCTGAACGAAATCACTTTCCATCAGTTTCTGCTCAAACTCCTCTCTGGATTTTTTCAAGAGCTTTTTCTGTTGACCAATTTCACGAGCCAGCAGGCCGAGCTTAGCCAGTAGATCGTGTAATTGCTGTTCGCGCTCCTGAATCTTTGCCCGATCTTTATGGCGTGAACTCTTAAGCTGTTTTTTAACACGCTGATTGGCCTCGATCTCCAACCTTTTGATCTGTTGGCGATAGGCATCCTTTAATCTCGCATGTTCCTTGCTGCGCTGCCTGGCAAATTCGTGCCGTAATGCAGCCACAAGGGTCTGAATGGCTGACTCCAAATAATCGCCATCACTGTCTGGTTGCGCGAAAAAATCAGTCGGCGGGCCAGAGGGTTCTGAGTCAGATTCAATATCGGTTTCGGTTTCGGATTCTGAATCAGGCTCGGATTCAGGATCGAGCCGACTACTTTGTGTCAAACTGGAAAGCGTTTCTTTGTATGCCTCCACCAACTCACTTTCAGCCTCTCCAGAGGAATCCCCGGATAGGGTCGGGTCTTCAGCAGCCATAAGGCGACCTCTCATGTTGTTTGTTATCTTTGAAGCGTATGTTAATCATTCAAAATGCCAATTCCCGTCGACATAGAATGATCAGTCAAATCGGAAAATCAAGCCATCAGCGCTGTTTCCCCCGATTTACTTATCATATCAAAAACAGTTCAGATTGACACCCTAAAGGGATTTTATTGGAATTTTCTGAAAAATCATAAAACGTTTATAAATCAACCATATAAATCGCTTACATTACGGGTATTTAACAAGAAATTGTGAACCGAGGGACCCCTGCGAATCAAGTACAGCCACAACATGGCGCACCTGAAACGCAGGAGAGGATCGGCTTAACTGTAGCGATAAGGTACGCCGGCCTGTTCCATAACCGCTGTATAGTCCTTGAAAATCTGCACTACCCGCGCAGCCCGGGGACTGATGGAAGCCAGTTCGTCCCAGAATTCTTCCGCGTCCTTGACCACGGTATCCCACTCTTCTGCAGGTATTTCAGTGAGCTCCATTTTCTTGCCTTCGACACGCAGCTTGGCCTCTCCACCCCAGTACCAGATCTGTCGGTAATAATGGGAACTGTCGATGGAAAGCTTGAATAGCTCCTGAAGATGGGGCGGTACCGCTTCCCAGCTCTTGGTGTTGGCAAAATAAGATCCACACCACGCACCGGTAACATTGTTGAGCAGAGCGTAGTTACAAACGTCAGCCCAGCCAACCTCATATGCCTCAGTAAAACCGCACCAGGCGACACCGTCAAGTTCACCGGTCTGAATTGCGACTTCGATATCGTCCCACGGTAGGGTGACCGGTACCAGGCCATAGCGAGATAGAAATCTACCTGCAGTGGGTACACCGAACACTCGCTTTCCTTTCATATCGGCAAGACTGCGGATGGGGTCCTTGGTGAAAATGTGACACGGATCCCACGCCCCTGCACTGATCCATTCGACACCTTTGACCTCACCATAAGCTTCGGCCCAGATCTCATCCATGCCGTAATATTTAAAAAGAACCGGAAGATCGAGACTGTAGCGGGTTGAAAACGGGAAGTACCCACCAAATACGTTGATATCCACTGGCGATGCCATGGTGGCGTCATCACTCTGGACCGCATCGATCGTACCGTTTTGCATTGAGCGAAACAGTTCATCTGTGGGCACAAGTTGATCAGCGTAGTACAGTTCAATTTCCATCTGGCCATGCGCTGCCTTGTTGAAGGCCTCGATCTGTGGTTTGATGACATGAGCGCCGAGCGGCGCACCGGAATAAGTCTGCAATCGCCACTTAATCGGATTGGACTGCGAAAATGCGTAGGGTGCGGTGGCCGCTGCGAGTGCGCCTGCGGTACCGGTGCTGGCCTTCTTAATGAAGTCGCGACGGCTGGTGGATTTAGTTTGTAGTAGTGGTTTACTGTCTTTATTTTTACTGTCTTTCATCATTTTCTCCTCTTTGGTTGGAAACATTGCGTATGGGTCACCGGGCATAAAACTGCTCTGGTAACCACATTGCAATTTGTGGGAACGCCATTACCAATATAAGTGCAAGCGTCATTACCATTACAAATGGAATAATCGAACGGTAAATATCAGCCAGGCTGATCTCTTTAGGCGCCATGGCCCTCATGAGAAACAGATTGTATCCGAACGGTGGTGTCATGTAGGCAATCTGGCAGGTGATCGTATATAAAACGCCATACCATACCGGGTCAAATCCAAGTACTTTAACGAGCGGCACGTAGAGCGGTGCCACGATGACCAGCATTGCAGTGTCGTCGAGAAACATCCCCATAACCAGGTACGAGAGCTGCATCATAATCAACACTTCCCAAGGGGTCAGATCCCACTTAGTGATAAATAATGACTCGATCGCTCTGACCGCGCCGATGCCATCGAACACAGCACCAAAGCAAAGTGCCGCCAAAATTATCCACATGAACATGCAGGAAATACCCAAAGTCTTGCGCATGGTTTCCTCCATGACCTGCTTGGTCAAACGCCTTTTGGCAAGGGCCGCCAGGGTTGCGGCCGTGGCGCCTACTGCGGAACTCTCTACCAGACTAGTAATCCCCATGACGAACAAGCCGGTCATCGTGAAGAAAATCAGGAATGGAGTTATTCCGGCCCCGAGCAGTTTTAACTTCTCGACCATAGGCATTTTGAGCTCTTCCTCGCTCACTGTGGGCCCGAGGTGTGGTTGAATTCGACAGCGAATAACAATATAGATAATAAACATCGCCGCCATCATCAAACCCGGAACGGCGCCGGCTAGCCAAAGCTTGCCCACCGGTTGGCGAGCAATCATCCCGTATAACACCAGCACTACACTCGGCGGCACCAGAATACCGAGAGAACTCCCTGCCTGGACAACACCTGTGATCATCGTCTTGTCATAGCCCCGCCGCAACATCTCGGGCAGTGCAATAGTCGCACCAATCGCCATGCCAGCAACGCTCAGGCCGTTCATTGCCGAAATGACCACCATCAATCCTATAGTACCAACCGCCAGACCGCCTTTAAGCCCGCCAAACCAGACATGAAACATCCGATATAGATCATCCGCAATACCCGATTCAGACAGGATGTAACCCATGTATATAAACAATGGCAGGGTTAGCAGCGGATACCAATTAAACAGTTTAAACGCAGCATTGAACGGCATCTCTATAGCGCCCTGTCCATACAACATCAACGCCGCCGCTGCGGATACAAAACCAATCGCTCCAAACACACGCTGACCGGTCAACAGCATCAGCAGCATCGATGAAAACATCAAGATCGCAATGGACTCGTAGCTCATTTGAAATCAATTCCCCTTGCTTTAGCGATGTCTTTGAATAACGTCGATATGGTTTGCAGCAACATCAGGATGATGCCGAAAACCATGATGACCTTAATCGGGATCATCGAGGGATTCCACTGCGAAAACTTGCGCTGGTCATACTCAATCGCATAGATCGTACTTGAGATTGAACCTACCAGCAGACACACAAGGTAAAATATGAGGAACAGGGTTGTGAAACTGTCAATCCTGGCTTTGGTTCGATCAGAGCAATGATCGTAAACAAGATCCATACGCACGTGAGCGTTTAATTGCATCGAGTAAGCACCGCCCACTATGTAGTAGGCCGTCATCGTGAACTGTGCAAGCTCCACAGTCCAAGAGAGAGGTATATTGATAATATTTCTGGTAATTGCGCCCAAAAGAAGTGTTCCAATCATCAGAAATATGGAATACATCGCAAGTCGCCCGAATTTGGTTGATGCGTAGTCGACGTACTTGACATAACTCACAATAAACTTCGGCATCTTATTCTTATTTTCCTCCGGTTTTTCTGGCATCGGTTCTTCCATTGCGACTATATCACTTCAACCGCGTCGAGTTGCAGCGCTTGCATTAATGCAGACCCGGGGTTGGGTATCGATAGTTATTGTTTGCTCTGGCGAGGCCATCGCCACGGCTTTTTTTGCAATCTCCCATTTAGCGGCAACATTGTCTCCAAGGCGCTGCGGCAAAGGACCTTTTCCCTCGGTTAAGGGTATAGTGGCTCCTGCGTGCATTTTCTTCACATTTTCCACATTCGCGAGGACATTCAGATCACGCCTGATCGTCTCTGCGGAGGACTCAAACTTTGTGCACAGCTCCTCTACGCTCACCGTACCAACCTGTCGCACCAAGCCGGCTATCATGGATTGTCTTTGTCTTAAACGCACAACCAATTATTTATTAGAAATTTCCCACTCGGGCAGTCAGCATTATTCCAACGAGAGTCCAGATTATCAAGGCCGCATTATCTGCGACCCCATTTCAGTATCAATTTAATCTTCACTACCAAGAATCAAAACTATCCGTATAAACATGACTGAGTGTTCTAATTATACTGCCCGTATAGTCATTTATTTGTAAAATGAATTGGTCTATCACTGGATACCGGCCCTCTGGATAGGTTGCAGGCAGTGCTCGAAAGCGTCGCCATGCGGGTTGTGGAAGTGATCAATACGATGAGCGGCGGCAAGTGGACCGAATCTTCAGGCCGTGTCGTATCCCCGCAACTGGGGAATAGACCGAAGGATCATCCGAACTGACTTGTGAATTCACCATATACCCGCTCAAACCGCTGCTCATTACCCCGCGTATACGCCACGTAGTCAAAATCAATCTTGGAATAAATTTCAGAAACCATAGACCACATCGTTTCCCGCAATAAAGACGCGCATTTCATCGCCGAGTATCGATACCAGAGTTGATCATCTACTGGATGCCCAAAGTACTGCTCCAGCATATTTTTCTCACTAGCCTCCACGAACTCACTATTCGATGCCAGGTTCGCCAGATCAAACAGTGGGCTATTGAATCCCGCATAGTCAAAATCGATCAACCAAATTCTTTCACCGTCATCAATAAAATTTGCGGGTAAAAGGTCATTGTGACCGAACACAAGAACTACTGACCCCACTGCTATCTCAAGGCGCTCGGCGATCGCCATCAGATCTGGCAATTGTTTGAGATATGAACTGCCCCCCTGTTCAAGCATATTGCGATAGTGTCGTAGCACCTGAAAGACCCAGAACAAAACCGGGTAACCATTAAATCTGTGAGGCATTTCACTATGAAACCGATGTACCAAATTAACTAGCCGCTGTTGATTAGTTGGGTCTCGAACGTCTTTTTCTGTAAAGACTTTGCCCTCGATAAAATCAATGACCAATACCCCAGGTTCACGATAGATTACTCTGGGCGAGAAACCGCAATCAGCCGCCACCTGGGAAGTTATGCCTTCGTTTTCACGCCATACTAAATGCTCGGGCACGTCGTCCCCCAGTCTCACTACGAAATGCTTTTCATCCTCCTGCACCTTGAAATTAAGATTTGTCATGCCCCCACTCAAAGGCTCGACCGCCACTGGCTGCTGCCAGCAGGGCAGGTTTTTGATCTTCTCTATTTCTGCCATCGACTACCCCTGTTTAATTCTGGACGGTTCTTTTTTGGTTTATCAACGCCAGCAATTCAGCTGCCGCTTCAGCATCACACATCGCTCTGTGATGCGACTCAAGACTAATTTCAAATCTTTCACACAAATTTTTGAGGCTGTAGGATTTGAACCCTGGATACCATTTACGCATCTGCGCACAGCTGCACAAGGTCGGCCGTTGATAGGTCTGTTGTAATCGTCGATATTCGTCCCCTATAAAACTATAGTCAAATCGAACGTTATGGGCAACAAAAACCGCTCCCTCGGTGAACGCCCTGAAATCTTCTGCGATCTCGGCAAATACAGGTGCATCAGCAACCATTTTATTATTGATTCCTGTTAGATCAGTGATATTTCGCGGTATCGAGCGACACGGATTGATCAAGGACTGCCAACGGTCGATCACTTCACCATGCTGCAATTTCACAGCGGCGACCTCAGTAATTCGATTCGACGCTGACCGTCTCCCAGTGGTTTCAATGTCTACCACCACATAAATTTGTTCAGGATCAACCACCCACTTAATTCGATTGACCTCTACCGGAAATCCTGCCTGCTCCATTGCCACAAATTGCTTCAGCTGGTTACGGCGAAGCTGGTCACCTTCAGCCTTTATTTCAATGAAGCGTGCTCCCTTATGCTCAATCACCAGTAAGTCTGGAAAACCCGAGTGGTTGCCAGCGTAGTCCTGGGCCATGCGGCGAAGAATAACGGCTACCGCACTTGAAGCGACGTTAGGAAGAAATGCGCGAATTTCGTCCATCATTTTGGAATTCCAACGGAAGATGCTGTTTGCAGTGCCGTACTCTCGAGTGACGGTAGCAAGTATTGTCCGCATTGTAGCGTCGGTATCTTTTAGACCGGATAGAATTTTCTCGATCTTGGAATTAAATCGTGCATAGAATGCGCCGGTTTCTAAATTTTTCGGACGTTTTTCAAAATCATTAAAGATCGCAGAAGCCTCATCGTTATAAAGTAATTCCCAAAACAGCAGGCCAAATAATTTCTTCCACAATCTGTTTTCAGTATGAAACACCTGAGCGCCATAAGACCGAAAGTAGTCGGCAGCGCCTTGCTCGGGAGCATCGCGATGACATTCATCGAGATTGATGACTGCGCCACTACGCAAAATATCGGTAATCCGGCTGGTGCGTTTCTTGTGGAACTTGCGTTGGTAAAAATCTGTTGCAAAGAGCAGTTCTTCATCACATGACGGATCGTCAATCATACGCTCCAATCGAGTGCGAACCTTGTCGCGCTCTCCACTTACATACATTAGCCGGGTCAGCCGTTCGCTTGCTGGCCAGCCATCGGATCGCCGGTATATTCGAACTGCCAGCGCCTGGTTTCCGTATTTCTCCACTTGTTCCCCGAGCTGGTAGATAGCTTGCTGACGTAATAGACTCGATTGTTCTCCGATGGCATCTGGCCAGGTGATGATACTGTCTGCAATCGATTCATAGTCCTTAGGTTCTATAGACCGGACATCACTTAATTTTTGGCAATAGAACCAGGTGCTCATTGCGGAGTCTTTATCGTCAAAGCGAGGCTTGAACGTTTTCTTAAAACCAGAAGTTTTGACTACACCCAGGTCGCGCAAAGTGAATCGAGATAAACCCGATTCAAACTTTCCAAAATATAGAAAGAGTAGATAACCGATCTGCTCACATCTCGTTTGCACCACATAGGGTTCCAGAGCTGGCGCCATGCACGGATGCTTGAAACTCACATTGCCCTGGGCAAATTCGACCAGGGTCGACTTGGGCCAGCTACGACGGTAGCTACCTGGAGAACACTGGTGGCTGAGCACATCCAGTAGCGCATCACGTGTTATCAATTCGAACCAGTGTTTAAGATCATCCTGAGCCACCGATCTAGAAAAACCATATTCTCTCAATCGCGCCAATTGTGCCGGAATGTCATCGATCTCAGGATACTTGAACCGTCGGCTGTCAAACAGGCGACCACGCCGATTCAGCATTCGAACATAGAGACATTGGGCATTGCCATTGAGAAGCCTAAAATCGTCTATGAAACTTGCATGAGTCGGCTCCAACACATGGGTATACCGGTCCTCAATCACCCCAAGAAATTCGTTGAAGTGATCAAGGTAATATCGCACCGGCAACTCCGGTGTTGCTGGATTTTGGGAAGGTGGCAGAGTCACCCGGGCTGATTCTGGAAATGGCATCGCTGGCACCACTCCACGTCAATTGTTTTTGAGTTCTCAAAATAGAGAACAAATTGACCTATGTCAACCGTTTATTGACCAGTCCACAGGTTTCAGGCCATGCTGTTCCAGCCATTTATTACTCTTTGAGAAATGACCGCAGCCGAAGAATCCTCGATGCGCTGACAGCGGTGATGGATGCGGCGCCTTCAAAATCAAGTGTTTGTGCGGGTCTATGAAGTGGCCTTTCTTCTGCGCATAACTGCCCCAAAGCAGAAAAACAAGGCTGTCGCGCTGCTGGTCGAGGGCCTGAATGGCTCGGTCGGTGAATTGCTCCCAGCCCTTTCCCTGATGCGATCCTGCACGATTGCGTTCAACCGTGAGCGTAGCATTTAACAGTAATACACCCTGGGCGGCCCAACCTTGCAGACAACCGTTGGTCGGCCCGGAAATTCCAAGATCACTCCGAATCTCCTTAAAGATGTTCAGCAGCGATGGTGGAAATGGCACACCCGGAAGAACCGAAAAACAGAGCCCGTGCGCCTGTCCCGGCCCGTGATACGGATCTTGTCCCAGGATCACAACCTTCACCCGATGAAATGGTGTCGAGTTAAAAGCGTTGAACCAGTTATCGCTTGCAGGGTAAATTATTTTGCGTTGAGATTTTTGTTGCTTCAGGAATGTTTTTAGCGACAACATATAAGGTTGCTGGAATTCATCCTCCAGCACCGCCAGCCATGAGGGCTCCAGTTCTATTGATCGATCAGTGTTCAATATCGGATCAGGAAAAAATACAGACTACCTTAATTGTTGACCGTGTGCATTAGAAAAGGTTTGGATGTACAAAATCGCGCCTGCACAGCGTAACGATAGTGGAAGCAACACCCTCTCCGAAAACTATCCCAGGTGCCCGCTGCTGGCGAACACGAGCAACGACCACAACAAGGTAACAAGGATCGTAGACCCTGCTCTCCAAGATCCTCTGACTAACAATTTCTGTCTATCAGTGAAGCAGTTGTTATGGCCCCCACTAAAGCACGCTCCCGCGGCAAATTTGCCGATCAGGATCAAGCCACATCATGGGCTGCCAGAAATTTACGAATATGTCGAGCAAGATTATCAGGTTGCTCCACCGAGGGCAGATGCCCAGCGGAGGCAATCCTTTCATACCATGAGCCCTGAATCAGTAGCGCAAGGGATTCCACTACCTCGGGAGGTGTAGCGCCGTCTTCTTCTCCGCATATACACAGAGACGGTAACTTAAGTCGCGCACTAGTCTCACTGAGGTCAGCATCCCTTATTGATGCACAGGTTGCTAAATATCCTGATGCGGATGTGTGGCTGAACATGTTGCGATAACCGCGCAACTGGGCAATCTGATGTTCTCTAAAATGCGCCGAAAACCAGCGTTCCATAACCGAGTCGGCAATGCCGTCCAAACCATTGTCGCTGATCGCCTGCATCCTTTCGTTCCACATCTCCACAGTGCCAATTTTCTGAGCCGTATCACATAGCACCAGAGCCTGAACCCGCTCCGCCATGCGTGCTGCAAATCTTTGCGCAATCATTCCGCCGACGGACACCCCGCATAAAATTACGCGATCTATGCCCAGGTACTCCAGCAGCGCGATCAGGTCGTCGACATGATCATCCATTGTATAAGGGCCTTCGGGCACATCCGACAAACCATGGCCACGCTTATCATATAACACTACCCTGTAATCGTTAACCAAATCCAATGCAACGTCCTGCCAAATCCTGAAGTCCGTTCCCAGAGCGTTGGCAAACACAATAGTGTGTTTGGAGGGATTACCTGCCACTCCGTAGTGGATGGTAACGTTATTTACTTTAGCAAAACGCATAGCAGTTTCTTATGATGCCTAAACTAGGGTCTTAGATAGTTGTAAAATTCAACGATTAAATGACCGAGTACTGTTACTTAATGCGCGGTCAAATTCCAAGATACTTCGATTTCAATTCTGGTTGCGCCGCGAGCGCATTGGAATCTCCTTCCCATACTACGGTGCCTTTCGCAATAATGTAGTGTTTATCCGCTATTTTTGACAGATCATCAATATTCTTGTCGATCAGTAATATTGTCAGACCGGATTGTTTCAGCCGCTGCAACCGATTCCAAATTTCCTGTCGAATCAGTGGCGCCAGGCCTTCGGTAGCTTCATCCAGAATAAGCAGTCCGGGATTCAGCATCAGCGCACGCCCAATTGCCAGCATTTGTTGCTCGCCACCCGAGAGCTGGTTGCCCATATTACCAAGTCTCGGTTTCAGAGTTGGAAAAAATTCCATCACCTTGTCGAGATCCCAGGAGTCGCTGGATTTTGAAAAATTTGCCGCGGTAGCAATCAAATTCTCTCGTACGCTTAGATTCGGGAAAATCTGACGTCCCTCGGGAACAAGCCCAATTCCCCGCTGGGCCACCACATGGGCCGGTTTTCCGCTAATATTCTCCCCGTTGAATCGGATTTCACCACTCTTCGGCGGTACCGTTCCCATTATCGAATTCACGGTGGTGGTCTTACCCATACCGTTACGACCGATCAATGTCGTCACCTTGCCCTGATCTAAAGTTAAAGTAATACCGAACAGCACCTGGATCGACCCGTAGAAGGTTTCTACATTGTGCAGCTCAAGCATGTTCCTCTCCCAAATAAGCCTGCTGCACATCTGAATTGTTGCGGATTTTTTCAACCGTATCTGTGGCGATAATATGGCCGTTAACCAGCACCGATAGACTATCAGCTAAGGAGAAGACCGCGTCCATATCATGCTCAATCAATAGTATGGTTTTATCTCCCTTCAGCCTGCTCAGTATTTCCACCATACGAGCCGTTTCTTCCGAACCCATACCTGCCATTGGCTCATCCAACAGCAGCAGTTTGGGACCCATTGCCAGCGCCATGGCAACTTCCAGCTGACGTCTTTCACCGTGGGACACCTGGGCAGCAATCCGGTCGGCGCGATCGTCCAAACCGACTTCCACTAAACTTTTCATGGCGGCATCGATCATTTCACCGTCGCGCTTTACCGACGCCCAGAAACGAAACGAGTGCCCCTCACTGCCTTGAACTGCCAGCATCACATTCTCCAGCAATGTCATCGGCATAATGACACTGGTGATCTGAAACGACCGCGCCAGCCCTGCGCGGGCACGGCGGGCAGTTGAGTATCCAGTGATGTTCCGGCCTTCGAACTCTATTCGCCCACTAGTAGGTTTTAACTGACCTGAAAGCTGAGAGATCAAAGTCGTTTTTCCGGCACCATTGGGACCAATAACCGCGTGCACCTGACCTTGCTCCACGCTCAAATAGAGTCTGCTTGTGGCAATGATCCCGCCGAAATTTTTATTCAGATCGGTGACCTCCAACAGCGGCTGATTCACCCGCGCTCCTCCTCGCTATCGAATGCACTCAGCCATCCATGAATACCGCCTTTTCCAAACAGCACCAGGGCAATCAGCATCAGCCCAAATATCAGGTGCCAGTAGATCGTAATGCGGGACAGGAACTCTTCGAGAAATACAAATGCCGCGGTTCCCACCAGTGGACCGAAGAGCGTCCCTGCGCCGCCCATAACCACCATAAATATCAACTCACCGGAGCGAGTCCAGCCCATCATTTCCGGACTAATGAAACTGGTAAAGTTACCAAGCAGCATACCTGCTATGCCACAGATCACCCCGGAGATCACATAACAGCTGAGCCTATATCGATAAGTGCTATAACCGAGTGACTGCATACGATCCTCGTTGAATCGTGAGCCAACGATTACCCGGCCAAAACGCGCATGCACCAGCCTATGAATGAAAAACAGCGTAATTAACAACACTGTAAAAATCCAGTAATACAGGGCCACCGGGCTATCCATACTAAGCCAGGTGGGGAACTCACTGCGCAGATAAATCACCAATCCGTCGTCCCCCCCATACTCTTCGAGACTGACAAAAGTGAAGTACACCATCTGACTAAATGCCAGCGTGATCATAATAAAGTAGACGCCCTTGGTACGCAGACATATCGCACCGGTCACCAGAGCGAAAAGGCCGCTGACCAGCACCGTTAGCCCGAGATGCAGCCAGCCATTGTAAAAATCATAGTAGGCAGGAATCCCAACACAGTATGCGCCGATACCTATATATGCTGCATGCCCCAGGCTGACCATACCTCCATAACCGAGAATAAGGTTGAGACTGAGCGCAGCGACCGCAAGAATCAGGCCCCGACTTAACAGATCGAGATAAAACGGTTCATCGATTACGCTGAAAATCCAGGGTGCAATGGCGAGCAAGACCAGAAATCCGGTGTAAACAGTTGCGGAAACAGTTCTTGGCAGTATCCGCATTACTTGCTGCCCGCGGGTGGAAACAATCCCTGGGGTCGGAATGCCAGCACCACTGCCATCAGGATATAGACCAGCATCGCCGAAAGTGCGGGAGCGGCAGTCTCCGCATACTTTGTCGGCATTGACAACTCGAGCACATCATCGAGATAGGATCGGCCGAGGGTATCCATTAATCCAATGATAAGTGCAGCGTAGAAGGCGCCCTTTATCGAGCCAATACCACCCACAATCACGACTACGAATGCAATGATGATAATTTCATTGCCCATGCCTATGCTGGCCTCGGTTATTGGCGCGATCAACATCCCGGCAAAACCTGACATCGTGGCGCCGATCGCAAACACAATCAAAAAAAGTTTGTTGATGTTTACACCAAGTGCTTCCACCATGGTGCGGTTGGATGCCCCTGCTCTGATCAGCATACCGAGGCGTGTTTTCGAGACCATGATATAGAGAATGGCAGCAACCAGCAGTCCGCTCATAATGATTACCAGCCGATATGTTGGTAACACAAGAGTGCCCAGACTGACCTGCCCGTTTAGTACTTCCGGCAACGGTATTGCCATCCCTGCCGCTCCCCAAACCATGTGGACCAGGGTATCAAAAACCAGAATCAGGCCAAATGTCACCAGCACATGATCAAGATGATCGCTGCGATATAACCTCCTTGCAATGAACCACTCCACCGCCGCACCGATGGCAAATGTGCATATCAGCCCGACTACAATTCCAGACAGCAGTGAGCCCGACATCGATACCACAGTGCCGCAAAAGTAGGCGCCGATCATGTAAAACGATCCGTGGGACAGATTGATGAAATCCATGATCCCGAATATCAGGGTCAGCCCGGAAGCGAGCAGAAACAGAAGCAGGCCAAGCTGCAGGCCGTTCAGCACCTGAGTGATCAGCAGATTCCAGTCCATTACTAGAAAGTATTATTAATCAGAGTAATCCAGGTATAAAGTAAAAGCGCGCCGCCACCGGCTTGCGGTGAGGGCGCGCTCCCTGGCCTTGATCAACCGATTGCTAAGCTATAGTGCGCACTCGGCAGCGTATGGATCCTGGTGATTCTCTAACACCGTGCTCACGATCTTGGTAGTCCATCTACCCTGATCATCTTTTACCACCTCTCGCAGATAGAAGTTCTGGATCGGCATATGATTGTTACCATAAGTATACTTACCACGCACCGAATCGTAGTCAGCTGCTTTCATCGCAGCTCGAAGTCCGTCCATGTCACCAAGATTTCCGTCCACTGCTTCTACCGCGCTCTTTATCAGCATTATAGAATCATAAGCCTGCGCCGCATAGAAGGAAGGATAGCGATCATACTTAGCGAGGAAACCGTCGACAAATTTCTTATTCGCTGCGATATCCAGGTCAGGTGACCAGAACTGCGTCATCTTAGATCCCAATACACCTTCAAGACCACCCGCCTGCAATTTTGGCAATGCAATCGCATCAACTGTAAATACAGTATATAGCGGCATAACACCCTGAAGCCCAGCCTGCTGATACTGCTTGATAAACGCACCACCCGCCTTGCCTGGATAAAAAATGAATATTCCCTCAGCGCCTGAAGCTTTAGCCTTAGCTAACTCGGCAGAAAAATCCAACTGAGCATCTGCGCCCCACTTGGTGAAATCCTTGCCGACCACATTACCTTTAAAAGTTTTTTCCACACCAGCGACCATATCCTTCCCGGCAGCATAATTAGGCGCCATGATATACAGAGATTTGACACCCTGTTGCGAAAGATACTCACCCATCGCCATCGGCGTCTGGTCATTCTGCCATGAGGTTGAGAAAAAGTTTTCGTGACACAATTCACCAGCAATCTTGGATGGTCCAGCATTTGCGCTGATCAGAAACTTGCCAGCGTCCAGGGCTGATTTCATTGACGCAAGCAGCACATGTGACCAGATGTAGCCCACCACGAAATCCACATCATCCTGCTTCACAAGTTTGTCGGTTTTCTGTTTTCCGATATCCGGTTTAAAACCGTCATCTTCCATGATCAGTTCCACATCAAGACTGCCCATCTTGTTGTCGATATGTTCGAGAGCCAGATTCACAGCATCCTGTATGTCGGCGCCGATGACACCTGCAGGCGTTGTGAGTGTGGTGACAAAACCGATTTTGACACTATCGGCCTGAGCCATACCGGCTCCAGCCATGGCGGTCGCCAACAAAGCGCTGCCAACTAGTTTAGGGATTATTTTCACGTGAGAATTCCTCGCAGTACGTATGTAATAGATATATTGTTTTCTAATGAATTTGAGCAGGACCTTAACGAGGCGAGCAGATGCCTGCCTTCGGACCCGTTGATCATATATTAGCGTCTTTTGCCACGCTTTACACCTGTTCAGCTGACATACCGCCTGCAACCAGGCCCTATGCTCCTCTTAGAACAGGGAAAAATACTCCGTGTGCTCCCAATCAGAAACGGTGTGCATGAAACGGGTCCATTCCGCTCGCTTTATATGAGCGTAATAGTCTACAAAATCCTGCCCGAGTTTGCTGCGGTAGAACTCGCTTGACTGAAATGCTTCCAATGCCTGGAACAAGCTTTCAGGTAGCCTCGCCGCGTCGCCCTGGTACGGCCTTTCTGATGCAGTCGGTGCTTGCTTTTCCTGTTCAATCCCATCAAGGCCGCTCAATACCTGAGAAGTGATGTAGAGGTAGGGATTTGCCGCAGGTTCACCGACCCGATTTTCAACCCGTGAATTAGGATTCCCGCTATCACAAAGCGAACGCACCATAGCGCCGCGATTGTCCTGTCCCCATTGCACCCTGTCAGGGGCCAGGGCAAAAGGCTGGTAGCGCTTGTAACCATTGATCGTCGGGGTCGTTAGCAGGCAACTTTCGAGGCCATGGTCCAATATTCCAGCAATCCATTGCGCACCCAACTGTGACAGTACTTCACCCTCATCGGGCACGAACATGTTGCGTCCTGAATCAAGTGCGACAACTGACTGGTGAAGGTGCCAGCCGTTGCCCATTGCATTTTCAAGATTGGGCCTGCACATGAACGTTGCGTGGTAACCCTCGCGTCTGCAGACCTGTTTCACCATACTCCGAAACAAAGTCATATTATCGGCTGTCCGCAAGGCGGTATCCGGGTGAAATGTCACTTCGAACTGGCTCGGCCCAAACTCAGTTTCCAGTGATCTGAGCGGCAGATTAAGCGCGTCAGCATGATACCGGATCAGATCCATTACCGGTTCAATCTGATCATAATTCTGTTCAGTGAGGTATTGGTAACCGTGCGACAGTAACCGCGTCGCAGGCGGCGCATGTGGTTTTCCTGAATGGTGGTGCTCCAAATTCAGGTCGGTCAGCTGATAGACATAGAACTCCACTTCGAGCCCGCACATCAGATCAAGATTCCGTTGATGCAGTCGTTCCAGAGCACGCTTCAATATTCCCCGGGTACACAACTCGAGTGGCGAACCATCACTAAAATACAAATCACCAAGCAGCCATCCCGTCGATTTTGCCCATGGAAGTATTTTGAATGTACTTGGATCGGGCAGCATCAAAATGTCCGATGCGCCAGTCAACAGGCCTTTACCAAATCCTGCGTCCTCGCCCCAGACCGGAAACACCGTAGTATGAGAGGTATCCTTGAGCAAAAGTGTGCTGGTTATGGAGACACCGCTTTCAATTAGGCTTGCCAGGTCCGCCGCCATGACCACCTTGCCCCGCAGCACGCCGTGTTGATCGGCAAATGAAATTCTTACGGTCTCCACACCGTGCGCCGATACAATTTCGAGCAACTCCTTGGCCGCCTGCTTCCGATCTGAATTCCGAAAACCATGAGGCGAGGCAAATCCCTCTGAATCGGTCGAGATATTCATGCTCAGGCTGCCGAAGAATCCAGGTCAGCCGGCCACGTAGCCCTGGAACGTCTCTGCTTCTCAGCCTTGACCCACTCAGTCTGCCAGTCCTCGTTGCCGGTAATCGCGTCGATCGCCATCGGTCCGTGTATATCTGAAAGTCCTTGAGCGATCCCTCGCATCGGTAAATCATCATCCTGACCCTGGTCGACGCGTTCGATCATCTCCTTAAGCAGCCGGCGATAGCTGATAATTCCCACGTCACTGCGCCCCAGGTGTTCATCAGTGCGATCCTGTATGGGCCCCATTGATTCGCAGGCCCATTGGTCATGAACGTTGATATCCTGGCCCATCCCAGTAAAAGTCAATGTCCGCTGCTCGTCGGGATTATAGTGATACTGATTGGTCCGATTTTTGAGCGGCACGTAGTCTGGCAACGTGTGCTCCATTAGTCTCTGAGCACGCATGGTGTCTTTATCCACCGCGTCACCGAAGCTGGTAAACATCGAGTACCAATAACAACTAAAGTCATCCACCGGTACATGCCATTGGGTAATATTCATATGCTTTGACATGGGAATGGTGATTGCACATGGAAATATCTGGTTAGTGACTCTTACATGCATACGATCCGCATCCAGCTGTCTCAGACTGAGCAGGCGCAAACCATATTCCGTTGATTCAACTTCTATTTTCGGCCGAGGATATTCCCGCAATAGCCTGGTCATCGGAATCTCTGTATCGGCCGCAGCATCCCGAAACTGCTTGCCATAACTATCGGCCGGATCCTCATCTTCGAGAAACCGATGCAAGAATGAAGCGTGAGCCGGATCAATTCCGACTTCCAAAGCTTGCAACCAGTTACACTGCCACAGCCCTTTAAAGGCAAACACATGGCTGTCTGGCGCACGAAAACAATCGAAGTCCGGAAATTCGGGTGGCTCACCAGGTCCCATGTAAGCAAAGATCACCCCGTTTATTTCTGTCACGGGATAGTTGGTTGCTCTGATCTGCTCATGCATCCTGCTTTTTTCAGGCTCGGCGGGCGTTTCAAGACATCGACCTTGCACGTCAAACAACCAGCCATGAAATGCGCAGCGCAATCCACTATCCTCAAGTCGGCCGTAACAAAGATCGGCGCCTCGATGCGGGCAGTGTCGCTGCAACAATCCAGCCTCGCCACGATCATCCCGAAACAATACCAGATCTTCACCCATCAACCTTACCGGCACCACCGGCCTGTCAACTTTCAGTTCGTCGCTGAGTGCCACTGGCATCCAATATCGACGCAGCAGTTCACCCGCAGGCTGGCCTTTACCAGTCAGTGTCAGGTATTCGTTCTGTTCACGGCTCATCATGGCCGTGGTCCTCTCTGTTGATATTTTTTGGAATCATACTGAAATCGACAATGCCTGTCATTGTGGTCCGCTTTCGGCAAAACCAAAATTACCGGCAATCCTTAATCTGTATTCAGCCGGATCTGGTAGGAGTTTGCTAAAAGTCTGGGGTCGAACTCTTCTCGTTCAGTTGACGGCTGTATAATTTGGATTAAATTTGCTGGCTAGAATCCGCACATGAGCAATCTTGAAGGCGTCTGCACCCCTATATGCAGCGTATTTACAGAAGACGGCAGCCGTATCGACGAATCAGCGCAGTGTCGACATATCGATTCATTATTGGGTGCGGGTGTTCACATCATAGCTGCCTGCGGCGGCACGGGAGAATTTTCCTTTCTCACCCGCGATGAAAGGATCAGCCTCACCGAGCTGATCGCCCGTCGAGTCAATGGCAAGGCCAAACTGCTTGTGCATGCCTCAGCGGTCATGACCGAGGAAACCATTGATTACGCGAGGCACGCGCAAGATTGCGGTGCAGATGGGCTTTTAATACTGCCGCCCTACTTTGAAGGTCCGACTCTTGCGGGTGTTCACGAGCATTATGAAAAAGTCGCTGCAGCGGTACAGATAGAAATCATGGCCTACAATATTCCAGCCCACACCGGCATTGATCTGCAACCGGAATTCGTCCAGCGGTTAATGGAAATTGACAATATTACCTGCATCAAGGATAGCACCGGCGACTTCATACGAATTCAGCAATTGATCAACGCGGGCATCAATGTGTTCAATGGAGCAGATCCACTAATGCTGCATAGCCTGATGACAGGTGCACGAGGCTGTTTCTGGGGCACCTCCAACGCCATTCCAGCAGATGCCGTCAAGCTCTATCACCTTTGCCAGGACAAACAGTGGGAGCAGGCGCGACTGCTGTGGCAGAGAATATATAAGGTAAACGATTTCGTTTGGAATAACCCATTTAATCCTAGCGTCAAAGCGCTGGCAAACTTATTGGGACATGATCTGCGCCACTGTCGACGGCCTGTCCAGCCCTTATCTGACGATCAACTGGCATCTTTGAGTTCACTTGTAGACGACTTTTGAAAGCGTGAGCAAGGCAGCGTCTCAATTCATTTTTCTTCTCGCCCGATTGTTTTTATTCATTCCTAAAGATTGCCAATTGACCTCAAAATCAGGTTGCAATGACTGACCGACCCAGTGTTCTGGTTATAGGAGCTGGGATTGTAGGCATTGCCTGCGGCATTCATCTTATAGAACGAGGGGCAGAAGTGACCCTGGTCGATCCAGAACCACCGGGCAGTTTGACATCATCCGGGAACGCAGGGGGTCTGGGATCTACCGAGGTCATGCCAATTGGGGCACCTGGAGTAATTAAACGCATACCGGGCTGGTTACTCGATCCTCTTGGGCCACTCTCCCTACGGTGGCGGCACTTACCTTCTATGTTGCCGTGGCTGTTGCATTTTCACCGCGCAAGCGGAAGACACGAGGTTGAAAGAATTTCAAAAGGCCTGTCTAGCCTGCTCAGGCGGTCCATGCAGGACACCCGCGAGCTTGTTCATCGCGCAAATCTGCAGAACTTGATCACCGAAAGAGGCGCGATTACGGTCTATGAAAACGAAAAAAGTCGCCAGCTAGATGCGCTTGAATGGCAAATAAAAAGGGAGCGTGGGATTATTGTGGAAGCGCTCGATGCTGCCAGCATCAAACAAATGGAGCCGGCATTGCATAATGTGTCCTGTGGTTACTTCACACCCCAGTGGTGCAACACTACGAGTCCAATCAGATTGGCTGAATCTTTAGCATCCTTTCTGCATTCAATGGGGGCGAAGTTTGTTAGAGGTCGTGTTGACGCGTTTCAAGAAGATGATCCGTTGCGTCCCGTTATGCTCAACAGCACGGTTAGCAGCTGGGATAAAGTAATTGTGGCGGCAGGAGTCTGGTCGGCAGAGTTGTGTCACCTGCTCAACGAGTCCGTGCTGCTGGAGTCAGAACGAGGATACAACACTACTCTTTCTGATCCTGGGATTAACCTGAATCGTCAGATTATTTTTGGCGATCGTAAGTTCGTGGCCACGGAAATTGAGGAAGGTCTGCGGATTGGCGGTGCTGCTGAGTTTGCGGGAATTTATGCGCCACCGGACTATCGACGCAGCGAGCGTTTACTAGAGATTGCCAAAACCTATTTACCAGATCTCAATATTTCTGATGGCAAAAGCTGGATGGGTCATCGTCCGTCAACACCAGACTCACTTCCAGTGATCAGCAAGTCAATTCGACACCCAGAGCTTTATTACGCTTTTGGACATGGACACATAGGGCTGACCACCGCAGCGACTACCGGACATCTGATAGCGCAACTCTCTATGGGAGAAAAACCTGATATTGATCTTTCTCCATATTCTATCGGCAGGTTTTAGAGCCCCTCTCTTTAAAGGACATTGCATCGGCTATCGCTGACATATCAAAACGAATGCGAGAATTTGATTTTTACTGTGCACCCTGGATGGTGACGTCTTTAACTTGCCCTCGTTTTCAAGTTGCCAGGAAAATTCGGCTTTTAACAATACGGCAATGGATCTGATTGCGATCCTTGTTCTATTTTCGACTTGCTTCCTTTTCTTCGACCTTAACTACTGCGTCAATTTTACGTACGATACATCTTGTTCCCTTTATTCTTGACCACTGTTCTTTTCTTGGAGCACGGTCATACATTGGTATGGGCGTTTCCAGATGTTTGCTATGGGCGATACCGGCTTCCGTCATTTCGGGGAAGTCGGGTTGCATAAATCCTTTGGGATATTTCTGATCGCGAATACTCTCCCGCAAAGTACAGACTTCCAATTTATTGCTTTTTGTCTCTTTCTTCACGGTCACTTCTTCTTTACTGCAGCTTTGAAACTGAAACATCCATCTCAGCAAGTGTAGGAACATGCTTCCACGCAATCTCTGATAAAACCGGACCTTCTGATTCGGTAACCAGTCGGGGCTTCTGTGCCAATGCCAGCCGAACAAGTTTGCGGGTCAGCAGGTAAAGTTCTATCTTGCTTAAAGGTCTACTCGCGACTGCCGCACGAGCGTCGAACAAAAGTTCGCTCGTTCCGTACCGAGCGTCGAGATCGTCCAGCATCGAGAGGAATTGGTCTTTAGAGCTTGCGTCCGCTTTCTCCATTGCAGGGAAATCCAGCTCGTTCACCACGGAGCAGGAAAGTTTGGCGAGGTCGCGTATGTCTTGTTTTTTTATCGGTTGGTTCATCGTTTTATTCTCATTGAGCTATCCGTAATGGACGTTTTATATTGTCAGCCTCTATCTTCTGAGGGATGCCTGGTGTGGTAAAAGAAAGGGAGGGCTCGTTAACATCAACCGAGGTCTATGCAACGAGTCCCTCCTTACAAGCACCACTCTCACCACAAGAATCTTAGGTACCGCCTTTCCCAGGCTTCACTCTCTGAATTTTACGAAGCAAGAAGCGTACCAACTATTTTTATAAGCCTAGATATAAGTCGATTTCTCTCTCTATATTATTGTTTTATATATACTAAATAGATTTTATAATAGGAGTAAAATTTTACCGTACTAACCCATTGTTCACCTGATCGGACCTGACAACTCGCGATACCCATGTGATAATTTTTGTCACTTCACGCCCTCCAGTAAGGGTCAATGCGCCCAAACTTGCGCTTGCCCATCACTTTGGCAACAGGGTTTAATAGATGCCATGGTGAACAATACCTTCGAGTGTATCGACGCCCACACGTGCGGTAATCCCGTCCGGGTCGTTATTGGCAATGGTCCTGTACTAGAAGGCAAAGATATGAGCACTCGACGCCAGCATTTTCTGCGCGAATTTGACTGGATTCGCACTGGACTTATGTTTGAGCCCAGAGGACACGATGCGATGTCAGGCTCGATTGTTTACCCCCCGGTTACCTCGGATGGGGATTTATCGGTGCTGTTTATAGAGGTGAGCGGTTGCCTGCCAATGTGTGGGCACGGCACCATCGGCACCGTTACTGTCGCGCTTGAGCGTGGTCTGGTTGCACCTCGAAGACCAGGCAATCTGCTGCTGGACACCCCAGCTGGTCGGATCGTGGCAAGATACCAAATCGAAGACGAATACGTTTCGTCCGTATCACTCACCAATGTGCCCTCATTTTGTCATACCGTTGGCGCACGGGTCAGGGTACCGGACATGGGAGAGCTTAAAATGGATATCTGCTACGGCGGGAATTTTTACGCCATCATCGAACCTCAAGACGGTTATGAAGATTTGAACCGGTTATCTGTAGATGATATCCGCCGTCTGAGCCCCTTGATTCGAACTCAACTTAACCAGGCATTTGAAGTCAATCATCCGCAGGACAATACGATAAGCAGAGTCAGCCACATTATGTGGACCGGCAAAGCGGTAAATTCCTCATCAAGCGCGCGCAATGCGGTTTTCTATGGTGACAGAGGCATCGATCGATCTCCCTGCGGCACCGGCACTTCGGCTCGCATGGCCCAGCTGGTTGCACGCGGAGAGCTTGGGATCAACCAGCCATTTATTCATGAGAGCATCATCGGCAGCCAATTTACCGGGTATGCGATTGAGCATGTAAAAGTGGATCAATACGATGCCATCGTGCCAACAATTTCAGGTTGGGCCAGGATCACAGGTGAGAATAAAATTATCATCGACACCCGTGATCCCTATGCACATGGTTTCCTGCTGACCTGAGTAGGAATTAATCGCTGGAATCGGACTTTTTCATATGCGAAGAGTGGTCCATACTTGATTCGCTTCTGTCCTCAACCTGCACTACGACATCGAGCTTACCGGCGCTTTCAAATTCCAGTGTCAGGTCATATTCTGTCCCCTCCTTGAGTGCGCTGGTCAGTCCCAGCAACATCACATGCAGTCCGCCAGGGTGAAACTTAACCACTTCACCTGGAGGCAGCTCGGCACCCTGCTCAAGGTGCACCATTTTCATCAGCCCGTCTTGATTGACGTGGGTATGGACTTGAACGTTTTCGGCAACTTCCGAGGTTGCACCAAGCAAACGCTCCGACTTCGCACCATTGTTGTGAATAGTCAGATAGGCAGCGCCATTTACTGATACCTCCGGAAGTGGACGAGACCAGATATCAGTCACCGTCAGGTCTCCAACAGGGTAACTCTCGGCGTAGGAGAAGGATGACACGGTGAAAAATAATATTACTAACGTAACATTTTTTGATTTTGAAACTAGGTTCATTGAAATTCTCATTAAAAATTAGGCACTACGCCGCTGCCACGGCTGGACGACCAGAAAGAACACTGAGCTAAACAACTAAGCAGCGGATTTATAGATAATTAAGGGATACCGCACACAGCCGGCGGACGCATAAAAGGGCAGAATTGAAAGCAGTATAGGCTGCCATCAAATAGGCCCCTGAAACAAGAAGCCGTAAGGTGGCGCCCTTGACCAGAAGTTGACACGCGACCTGTAAACAGGGACCAATACCGATACCGCCGTAGTCATCTCGCCCGCACTAGAGCTAACGGAGAATTCAGTGATGCCTGGGTTAATGCCTGTATCGAGTTCGTCTGCACTGGATAGCGCATGACACACAGGGCATAACAAATTAACAAGTTGCAGACTGTTCTGCTCACCTGTGGGACCACAATTAACGCCTTGAGTGAGGCTGGAATCGGTCACAACACCCGAAATCGGGCTCTGCATTATAGCGCCGTGTGCCAGGCCCAATCCCAGGCGAAACATGATCGCAAGCATCACGAATGATGCAATACTGACTCTGCGCCGGTTGGCTCTCAATAGTGGAAGCAAAATGAATGGCCGTTAGGAAAGAGACTCACAATTATATTGCAAATCCATTGATTCGCAGTGAATACGTTAGCATTAGGTTCTAGTTGTCGGCTGCGGCTGATGCTTTTTGAAGGCTCAGTATTATCGGCACGAGGATAGTCAGAAATAACAGTCTTATTACATGGTGTACTGCCACAAAACTTGGATCGACTTCCAGTAAAACCGCCATAGCCGCCATGGTTTCCACCCCACCAGGCGCAAACGCAATTAAAATGTGATTGATGGGCAGCCCAAGTATTTGTGCAGCAATAAAGGATGCCAGCACTGAAATCACTGCAGCAATTGTGGTAACCACAAGGCCCGCTGCAAGCGACTGTCGCAGTGCTGAAGTGGTAATGCCGCTGAATCGAGTGCCAATTAATGTCCCCATCACTAAAAACGCGGAAACTGACAGCCACGCCGGTAAATCTCCAGTGGTGTGGTTGTTAACGTGAGCAAAAGTCGATACCAGCATGCCGCCCAACAGGAACGCGGCTGGAATCCTAAACCGTTTAAATCCCCATCCTATCAATACCGATAACAGCACCACGACTAGAATATGTGTCCATGGCATCAGTAATGGAAGACGTCCCAAAGCCACCGCAGTATCGCCACCAATGACCACAAACATCAGAGGCACCAACATTGTCAGAAACAGCACCCTCAGACTCTGCACAATACTGACTCGCTGGACATCAGCCTTAGTATCGGCGCTCAATCCCAGGATGTAGCTGAAGTGACCTGGGGACGATGCAAGCACCGCTGAGACACGGTCGAAACCAAACAAATGTTTAAGAGTCCATGTACTGACAATTAAAATCGAAAGCAAAGAGACAAGCAGGGTAATAATTCCGAGCGGCCACTTTGACGCCGATTCGACCACTTGCAGGGTCACCCCTGAACCCATCCCGATTCCGATCAAAATGAAGCACGTGTCTCTCAACCAGACCGGCACCAGCAGCCCAAATCCGTACACACCAGCAAGTGAAACCGCCAGCGCTGGTCCAGTTAGAAATGGTGCTGGAAGTCCCAACAAATAACCGCCGACGGCACCAATGACGCCGAAGCAGAGCGCAATAACCGTCGCCTTCGTATTGTTGGTTAACACTGATCCTTATGAAATTGAAAAAAGCAGATTAAGCTGGCATTGCACTAAGATCAAATGCACGGTATCGATGTCGACACCTATCCGCTCGAACTGAACACAAGCACGGACATGCCTGCGAAGGTGAGTCCGACGCCTATCCATTGTCCAGGATTCAGCGTTTCTCTGAACAAGAAACTGGATACGACCAAAGCAATAACAATAGTGCCACCAACAATGAATGGTATCGCAGCACTAGCGGCAATAGGCTTCTCTCCGCCAACGCCTCGGAAAAGATAAAAATACATTACTTCGGCGAGACCGATACATAGACCTGCGGTAACCGCCCAGAAATAGGCTCGTCCTGGCAGTGCAACAGTAATCTGCTGGCGCGACAAGTAAACAAGATAAATCAGCGAAACCGACAGTGCCGCAAGCTGCAGACTTACCGTCGCCAGTATCGGGGTAGTAGACGTACCAGAGTAGCTACTGGATAATTTAACCAAAAGATTGTAGGCCGCGTAGCAGGCGGTAATCAGGAACAGGAGAACAAGTGTCTGCATCAGATCGCTCGGAAATATTGATGGACTGATTTTATCAGCCCGAACCCGCAATCTCAGGTCAACGGGTCAACGATTACTGCGGGGGCAGTAAGAATTGTTCTGCTGCAGCCACTAATCAGTCCAGGCCCAGTCCGAGCTCAGCGGCCATTCGCGGATCCGGTTCGAGTAACAGATGAAAACGACGATCAACCCTGAAATCTATGATCACATCGGGCTGATACTGCTCGATAAATGACTTCATGCCAAATAGATCGTAAGACGGCATATAAACAACCTCATTGAAACTTTCATTCAGGAACTGTTTGAGAAATTGTCCAAACGAATCATGTATTACAACCGCTTTACGCGACTTCCCAGGGCATCCATTGGCTTCAGGTAACCGTTTGGGTATTTCACGATAAGCCTGAGTCTGTGCAAACGATTCCAGCACACGGTATTCATCACTGGAGCAAGGTTCGAGCAAATACAGTGCCTCTGCCGGTTCGGTCAGGTCAGTCGGCAGTCCCGAAGCCTGCGCAATATCACCTTTTTTGTTTTTTGCTTTACGCGCGAATTGTGTCAATGGCAGCGGCGCAATATCAGGAAACCATTTCCTGAGATCTTGCATTACAGCAGCATACACCTGATATGCCCCGTGATCGTTCCAGTGTGTATCGGTGCGAAAAAACATCGGACCTTGGGTCTTTGATTCAAGCAAAACCCTATAAGCATCAACTAAGAACTCGTTTTCAGGTAACGCAGACAGATACTCACGAAATGCCTGAAGCCGAGTGGTTCCTGCCACCTTCCTGACACGATCGGGCAAATATTCTGAGTACACCGACATTTTCCCGGGAATCGGCACCAGAAGGTACTGAACCCCTAAACTTTCCAGCCACAATTGCTTGAACCGCAAAGCCTGTTCCCAGCGCTGCATTTGATTTCTGGTCGGATGATATTCACCAATAAAATCCCTTAACGACCCATCTATGCTGTAATAGCGCCAGCCTTCGCGACCGATGATCACTCTGTCTGAGATTGATTTGTTAAACAGAGATTCTCTGGACCACCGGGCCGCATTCAGTATTTCGCTGCGCAGGCCAAAATGATCTCTAAAATAATTGTTGTACTCGCGCTGGTAGTCGCCACTCCAGAGCGCCCGCAACTCGAAAGTTGGCTTAGCGGCGAGTCGTCTTTTCTCGCGCCCGGAGATCTCCGCCTGATGCCCGCTGAGCATTACGAGCAATGGAATAAAAAGCGCCAGCACAACCAGGCCGCTCATAACCTTGTCAGCCCATTTTATTGATACCGGACGCTGCATCAAAACCTGAAGTAGATAAAGGGGTTATATGATCCAAGTGCAATATCAAAAATCGCCGCAACCAGTATTATGAATACAAGCAACTGTTTAGCCCCAAGCATTAGATCAGCCTGCAATGCATCGGCATATTCATTGACGAACTGGAGACTACGCTGTCGGCACCAGCTGAAGATTGGAGTGCTAAAAATCAAAGCCAGCACGAAAGTAAAATAGAAGCGATGATCAAGTTGAATGTATACCAGCGGGGAAAATTCCACGTCGCCATTCCGACCAAACATAGCTTTGAGAAAAACATGGCTGTGTCCGAGAGAATCCGCCCGAAAGAATACCCAGCCTACCAGCACCACGAAGACGACATAAAGATGTTGCAGCGTATTTGGAACCAAGGCAAGGATCGCGCCTAATCGACCGCGCTCCAGAGCCAGAAAAGTACCGTGGAACAAACCCCAGACTACAAAATTCCAGCTAGCGCCATGCCATAAGCCGCATAGCAGAAACACCACCAGAAGGTTACCCGAAACTCGTATTGAACTGAGCCGATTGCCACCAAGCGTTATATAAACGTAATCACGAAACCAGCGCGACAGTGAGATATGCCAACGTCGCCAGAATTCGCGAATAGAACGGGAAATATACGGGTAGTTGAAATTTTCAAGAAAGCGAAATCCGAACATACGCCCCAGTCCTATCGCCATGTCGGAGTAACCAGAAAAATCGAAGTAAATCTGCAGCGCGTAGCAAACGATACCGAGCCACGCCACCGCCATTCCAAGCTCGTTTCCGTCTAACGAGAAAACCAAGTCGGCGACCTGACCCAGGGGATTGGCAATCAGCACCTTCTTACCGAGACCGTAAACAAACCGCTCAGCGCCTTTAGCGAAGTCCGCCATCGATACCCAGCGCTTCTGTAACTGGTCACTAATATCCCGATAACGCACGATCGGTCCCGCGATAAGTTGGGGAAATAGAGAGATGTAGAGCCCGAGATCAAGCAACGATTTCTGACCCGGCGCCTGACGACGGTAAACATCTATCAGGTAGGATAGCGACTGAAACGTGAAGAACGAAATGCCAATAGGTAGAGTGACCTCCTCAGGTAACAAGAACTCTTTGGCTGCAGCGCCAAATACAAACTGCAGATTACTTGCGAGGAAAACCGAATACTTGAAATACAGAAGCGGCGCGAGATTCAGCACCACTCCCAGCCATAAAATGATCTTTCGAGTCGATTGCCGGTCTACGTTATCGAGCAGTTTTCCGAATACCCACGATGTTGTGATGGCATAAAGCATAACCAGCACGTATCCACCTTCACCCCAAGCGTAAAATCCCAGGCTGAAAAGCAGAAGTACGGTGTTACGAAACTTCTGGCCAACCGAAAAGTGCGCCAGCAGGACCAGCGGTAAAAAAAGAAATAGGAAAATCGTTGACGAAAAAACCAATAGTCTATTTACCTCGCCGCATCACGGTAATTTTGTACTTGTATCCTGACAAATTTGCGCTGCACTATAACAAACCCAGGCGCAGTGATGACAATCCAGTTTGGTTTCGACACAATACAATGTGTCCTGCAAATTCTTTAACACATCGCTGGTCCCAATCCAGTCCAGGTCGACGTCGCTAACAATCGGATAACTCTGACCAGTGCCACCTGACGCATCTACTATCTCGAATCGATTACCGCAGAGGCTGCTCGCGCTATCAATGTTAATACTGATGCTATCGGTATTGATCGCACGTCATGATCCAGGAAAGCTGTTTGCCTTACTGTCTTATATTGCAATGGCCCTGGTGGCCCTGCTGTCAATTAGAAAAATCGGGATCAGGGAAACCTATCTGTTAATTATCAGCGGATTGCTGTCCATCACAGTTTGTCTTGAGCACCCAGAACCATTGCATGCCTTTCAGGCCTCCCTCGATCAAGCAGCATTCATGATGGCCTTCATTCTGCTGCTTGGACTACTGTATGAAGCGGCGGTCAATTCACCAGCAATAACCGAATGCGGTCGCTACATCACCAGGCAGCCGCCGGGGCGGCGTTTCGTATCACTTTATCTCGGTACTGGACTGATGTCGGTATTATTCAATCTTGGTGTCATCAGTCTGCTTACTCCCTTAATTCAAAGTGGTGTCAGAACCGTCAATCCGGGAGATCCACTTAATCCAATTCGGGAACGGCGTCAGCTGGTAGCGGTTCAACGGGGATTTGCATGGGGTATTATCTGGTCACCCACGGCTCTGGCACCACTGACGATTCTCGACCTGGTGCCGGGTATCGACAGATCACGATGGATCTTGTTCGGTTTTATCATCGCCTCGATAGCCATGGTTATTGGATGGCTGGAAGATTATCTGCGGTTTCGCTACATCAGTCGCGCCAGAAAGACTCCTCGACCGACTCCCCCTGCTTTACCGCGCAGTGCACTGCTTCGATTTACCGCTGCTTTTTTCTGGCTGCTTTCCTTGACTCTTTGCTTCAGCTATACGTCAAACGACACTGTAGTATTCGGATTAATGTTGGCGTGCCCATTCATGATGCTTGGCTGGCTGTTAGCGCAGCAGGGATTTGTTGCAGGTGCGGTGTCACGTGCAAAAAAACAGCTAGGAATAGTGGTGTTTGAGAATCTGCCTCACGCCGCACCAGTATCCATCACCTTAGCCTGTTCCGGATTCATCGGTCGTGCGGCGGCGGCTCTGGTGCCCGCAGATCAGCTGATCGCTGCCGCTGGTATCGATTTATTTCCCAACTACGTATTCCTTTCCCTACTGCCGCTGGCAATCACGTTGTTGTCTTTCATGGCGCTGAGTCCTATCGTCACTTCGGTATTCCTTGGAAGTGTGCTGGGCAGTCTCGACGTCTTGCCTATTGATGCCACCTTGCTAGCTATCTCGATTTCCTGCGGATGGGCACTAGCCATGACGGTGTCTCCTTTTGTGACATTGGTTCTGGTCATGGTGCGCGCGTCCGGACATACAGGGATAACGCTCTCGCTGAAGTGGAATTTTGGATTTGCACTGATGTCGGCACTCATGCTGTTTCCAATATTCTGGATTCTCACTGGTGGACGTTGAATTTCTGCGGTCAACCAAATACTTAATGCAAATTCTTTTTGCAAATAGCTTTGATTCTTATTTCCATTTGCAATATTAGTTTCCCGGGTTGTTTACAATAACGGACCCATTTGTGCAGGAGTTAGTTAATCTAGAAGGCAGAGATCACGCGTTTGTGCAATCTGATTTGGATTTGCAGCCGTATTTCACAGCCGCTTCATCCGCATTTTGGGATCGTCTATCTGTTATCTGTATTTCACGATGTGTAACTTAAGTTTTTCAGGAGATTAAAATATGAAACAAGAAGATAAATTGCAACGACGAGAGTTCGTCAAGCTTGCTGTTGGCTCTGCGGTCGTCGTGCCATTTTTAACCACTAACCAGGCTTTAGCCGGCGGGCACATGCCTCGGGTCGATGAAAGCGACCCGCAAGCTACTGCGCTAGGATACAAGCACGACAGCACTGCAGTAGACGGCTCCGCCTACGCTAATCATGAGGCGTCCCAGATTTGCTCTGGCTGCAATCTTTATCAGGGCAAGGAAGGCGACGAATGGGGCCCCTGTTCGATTTTTCCTGGCAAGGAAGTAGCCGCGGCAGGATGGTGTTCCGCCTTTGTTCCCAAGCCAAGTTAAATCTGTACTGGAAAAGCAGGAAGTCCGGGCGCTTAAGTTACAGCGCCCGGATTAAGGCATCCCGATCACATTGGCAAACCCGTCACTTTGCCCTCCCTGACCACTCGATCCTCACCCTCAACCAAAACCCGCTGTTGTTCCTCCCAGTAACCTCTTTCGATCATTGCCAAACCAACATTGGTCTTAAAACGCGGCGACCAGATCGCGCTGGTGACGTAACCAACGGGTTCGTCATCGATCCTGACCGGCCACGGTATCGAACACGGCGGACAACGTTCTTGACCAAACTTGACGCCCCGGATGCTTCGTTCCGGCCCTGTCGCATAAATCTTCTGAAGTGCTTCACGTCCTATAAAATTTATGGATCCGTCAAGCTGGCAAAAGCGCTCAAGCCCGCATTCCAGGGGATTGTTATCAAGAGTCATCTCGTTGCCATAGGAAAGCAATCCCGCCTCGATTCGCTCAATCAAGTTAGGACAGCCGGGGGACACTTCCAGCCCTTGGCCTGCTTGCCACAAATTCGACCATAAACGATCTCCTAGTTTGGGCTGATCGAGGTAAATTTCAAATCCTCCCTGTTTACTGAATCCCGACCGGGCGATAACCAGCGGCTGAGATTCAAAATCGAACCTATCGAAAGTAAAAAACTTGAGTTTCCTGATCGCCTGGCCAAACACCTCCGCCATCAGATCATCCGCTTTCGGCCCCTGCACAGCCATGGGCCAGACGTCAGGTTCGCTAACTTCGACCTCGAGTCGCAGGCCATAGGAAAGCCCCTTGGCCCACAACAGCACATCGGAATCCGCCAACGATAACCAGTATCGATCGGCACTTAATTTAAGGATGACCGGATCATTTAACATACCTCCGTTATGGTCGACTAACGGTGCATAGAGGCACTGCCCGACAAAAGCGTTGCCGAGATCCCGCGGTGTCATCAGCTGCATCAGCTTAGTGGCGTCAGGTCCTTTAACCTCTACCTGTCGCTGACAACCAACGTCCCACAGTTGAACATGCTCGCGCAGATGCCAATAGTCCTCTTCCACGCTACGGCTAAATCCCTTGGGCAAAATAGTGTGATTTACCACGGTGTATCCCGACACCCCGTGTTTCTCCACCTGCCTTTTATAAGGCGTGGAACGGATACGGCGGGAGCTCGCTAGCGTTAGAGAAGTCATGAAGGCTCAGGACTATTCAGACCACCATACGGTATAAGAATGCGGCGAGAGAATCACCGGAATGTGATAACGCTGCTCACGCGCAACCATTGAAAACCGGATCACCACTTGTTTCAAATGTTGTGCCATATTTTCGATCTTGTGCATGTCAACAAAGTATTGGTGCCCGTAGACCACCATTTCAAACAACTGCTCCGAGTCTCCGTCGACAATCTCAACGGACTCAGCTATGCGTCCCTGTTCATCGCTAACTACGTCGAACACGATCTTGTTCTCCAGCTCTGAACTCACGCCTAACAGCTGGACCCGGATGCCGCAGGCCGATTTTCCGCTAACGGCGTCGAGGATATGGGAAGATAATTCTGGCATGTTGAACTAAGGTCTTCTCTGCTTATTCGATCGAAGCTTTATCGCGTTTGCTGGTTGTTGCCAGTACGATTGGACTGATATATCCCTTTGTCTTAACGTTGACACAAGCAGTCTTACCGCTATCAATAGCCCGCTTTAGAGCAGGCAACAGTTGCTCGGGACGTTCTACAAGTTCGCCGTGACCGCCCAGGCCCTCGAACATGTTATGAAACGGTATATCCCGAAAGTCGGTTGCAAAGTGATCTCCTGTCTCAAACATGCGCTCCTGCTGCTGAGAAATACAGTCGAGACCACCATTGTTGTCAATTACCACAACAATAGGCAGTTTCTCCTGAAACGCCGCCTCGACACTTAATCCCCCTGACAGGAACGCACCATCTCCGCTAATCAGCACTATGTTTGAATCAGGGTTGTTCATCTTTGCTGCGATTGCAAACGATACGCCTACTCCAAGCATACTGAAGGTGCCGGGATGTAAAATACTACCCAGCTTCTGCCCTCGCCAGCCGGCGATATTGACCGCAATCTCCGACCAGAAGTGCGTATTCCCCCCATCAATAACCAGCCAGTCATCTTTGCTCAATACCGACTGTACCTCTAGCGCCAGACGCAACGGGTGAAGCAGTCCGTCAGACTCTTCCAGGGATGGAATATCTTTCTCCGTTTGTACCACCCACGCCTCTCTTTTCCGGCGGTTAAGTTCCATCCACTCCTGACTCCATTGGCGTTCATTTTCTAGACTTAAAATCGCATCCAGAAACGCGCCGGGATCACTCAGTAATTGCACATCCGCCGGCCGGTTGTGTTCTAGCTCTTCATGGGAGCCGTTAATGCAAACCAGTTTTGTTGTATCCGGAAAAAAAGGCGGGTTACCAAAATTCATCTGATTATCCAAACGCGCGCCGATCATCAACACAAGGTCAGATTCCTGGATCGCAAATTTCGACGGTGCGTATTGATGAAAATCTGCAAGACCCATGTAAGCCTCGCTCTCTTCCCCCAGGAGCTTCTGATGGTAAGGCACATTGAAAACAGGGATTCCAAGCAGCTTTCCTGCCTGCTCGAGCTTGGCTTCCGCGCCAGACCACCAGACGCCATGACCACCGATTAACACTGGACGCATGGCTTGGCGCACTAACTCGAGCACGAATTCCAGATCCTGTGGATCGGGCCACGCTTTAGGAGGGGCAGTAAATCCTCTTGTGAAAGGGCGCTCTTCACGTCCCACGTCCTCCTCGAACGAACTGAACATAATGTCAACCGGCACGCTCAAGTGGACTGGACCGGGGTATCCACTGAGCGCAATTCTGAAAGCGCGGTCAACAAATTCAGGAATTCTCTCACCATCGGTGACCTGAGCGCTGTACTTAGTCAGAGGTGCTGCAATCGCGACGTCGTCGATCTCCTTAAAGCCCCCGGAACCTTGGCGCCTCAGAGTACTCGAACCGGTCACAAAAATCACCGGAGAGCGCTCACCCCAGGCCTCCATCATAGAAGGGATTGCGTTGGCGAATCCCTCGGGTCCCACCAGGCACACCGCAGGATGACGGGTGATGCGGGTGTAACCGTCTGCGAGATGACCCGCCACCTGTTCGTGGGGAGCATTGATCACCGGGATGCCGCAGGTCATAAATCCTTCAAGTGCTGGATTACAAAAACCACCACTCAGAGTAAATACCTGCTTCACTCCTTTCTCTTTAAACGCACGCGCAAGTAGCATGCCCCCACGGATTTTCATTTTTGTACGATCACTGAGTGATTGATCTGCTGAATTCCGGTACAACCTATTTGCGCCATGGTGACACTGATCTCATTGCGCACAAGGTCTATCACCCGCTGGAGTCCATGCTCCCCATCAGCCCCCAGCCCATAAAGCAGAGAACGACCCAGCATCACGAAACTCGCGCCCAGGGCGAGCGCCTTGACCACGCCTTCTCCACCTCGAATACCGCTATCAAAAAGCATTGGATAATCAGGCCCTAGAGCTTCACGCAGCAGCGGCAGCATGTCAATGGCAGCCGGTGCTGCGTCAAGTTGACGGCCGCCATGATTAGAGACATAAATTGAATCAATACCGGTGTTCTGAATTCGTAACGCATCCTCGACAGACAGCACACCTTTAACGATCAGACGCCCTTTCCATCGACGCCGCAGGCGATCAAGAAACTCCCAGTCGACCAGACCCCGGCCGCCATCACGGTAAAACTCTCCCGGGGAAAAATTAGCCAGACTGGGCGCACCTGCCAACAACGTTTTTACAGACCAGCCGGGATGCAATGCAAAATCGACAATCTGCCTGACCCCGATTCGAAGCGGTGCTTCAAATCCATTTTTAAGATCACGGACCCGTGGCGCAACTTGCGGGACATCGACTGTAAGAATCAATGTGGTATAGCCCGCGTCTTCGACGCGCTGCACAAGTTGCATGGCTTGGGATTCAGATTGCCCTACGTAGAGCTGAAACCAGCCGTTTTCTGGGATCCATTGTGCGACCTGTTCGAGGCTGGTGGAAGACATCGTGGACAGCGCCATCGGAATATCAAACTTTTTCGCCGCATCTGCCAACATCCGATCCGCATCTGGCCAAGTGAGATTGCACATCCCCATCGGTGCGATGCCGAAAGGAAGACCCCAGTCCCGATCAAGAAATCGAGTGCTAAGATCTCGCTGCGCCACATTCACCAACACTCTGGGTAGCAGTCGCAATTGCTGAATTTTCTCCTGATTCAGGCCATTGGCGTACTCGGCACCGGCGGCACCATCGACACAATCAAACATGATTTTCGGCATACGACGCCTGGCGTAACGGCGTGCGTCAGCGATGCAGTGAATCGGTTTTGCCATTAAAGACCAGGTAGGTAATTTTATACATTTGTGGGTTGAAGTATGGGCGATTACAGCGGCTTTGCAAACTGTTATCAATCCTGGATCAACGAGTTACGATTTGATCGTATTGCACCTTGAGATAAGAGAGTTTTACTTTCTGAATGGTAAACGAGGCAAATTGAAATGTCGCTGTTATAATTATTCTCGTTTACACCTTTATCCCTGGTTATAAAAATGACGATGATCTGGTCCGTATATCTCTCCGGCGAAATTCATACCGACTGGCGTGAGCAAATCATGAGAGGTTGTGAATCTCTCGGATTACCGCTTGAATACATGTCCGCAGTGACCGACCATGAAGCCAGCGACGCTGCGGGGGATTTGCTGGGCGAAGAGAACAGCGGATACTGGCGCGATCACAAATCTTCCAAAGTGAATGGTATTCGCACCAAGACGCTGATCGAAAATTGCGACATCGCAATAATCCGATTTGGCGACAAATACAAGCAGTGGAACGCGGCTTTCGATGCAGGGTACTGCGCAGCCATGAATAAACCTTACATCACGCTTCACGCTGAAGACATCGTCCACCCTCTCAAGGAAGTAGACGCTGCAGCGATGGCCTGGGCGACGACACCCGAGCAGGTTGTTGGAATTCTAAAGTACGTAACCCAGGAGGGTTAGCCGTTTCAACCACGGCGAAGTTGTACAAAAAAATTAAAACGTGGAATATCGATCTGGTTAGAGTTTAAAAAATGAGCCGGGAAACCATAAAAGCGATCGTGCTGGCGGGGCACGGTGCAACGGACAAGCTCGAATATGTCGACTTCCCGAAACCGGTTACAGCGGAAGACGAGTTTTTGATTGAGGTGCATACTTGCGGCATGGACAACCCCGACGTTTGGGCTCGTCAAGGAGCGTACACCACTGCTGGCTCCTGATATCGAACTGGTCGCTTTCGATCCCTTAACTAGGAATCTCAAATCCAGCGCCCGTAGAAATCGCTTTCTGATACGCCAAGGACGCTAACGCGAGATCCCCAATCGCCACTGCGCGAAATACAAAAGCAGTGCGCTCAGCTGGCGTCTGACGCCCAGAGACAGTGCCGCTGACCAGGCCGGTAATATCACCTCCTACCAACTCAATCTCAACCATCGGATCGGGCATTGCGGCTTCCTGGGTCAGATCGTCAATAATGATCCGATCAAATGCCTTCATGCTCTCATCGATCCAAGGCAATGCAAGGTCAGTTGATGAGACAAACACGCCCTGCTTCAGCCATCCCGCATCGATAAATGGGTCGACCCTGGAGGTAATGGGAATTGAAGATACAATAATGTCCGCATCGTCAACCGCGGAATTTGCGTCATCACAGGGTACTGCCTTGAGACCCATTTTTGAGGCTGTATCGCACAGCAAATCGCGACTTTTGGTGCCGCGCCCAAGCGCTCGAATTTCTTTAATCGGGTATAGCGTGCTGAATAACTTTAGGTGGGCTCTGGACTGTAGACCAGTACCGATAAATGCCATTACCGAAGATTCTGCATTCGCCAGATACCGTGCCGCCAGCGCACTCGCTGCGGCAGTTCGCACAGCCGTAATCCAGTTACCGTCCAGATACGCAACCGGCACACCGGTCTGACCATTAAGTAACATGATTGATCCGTTGATAGCCTCCAGCCCCTGTTTAGCGTTCTCCTGATTGACAATCACCCCTTTAACCGCCATCAATGGTGGTTCGTCACAGGTCGACAAAGTAGCCATCAGATAACGGCCATCTGGCGTTGCCAGCGCGGCTTTAGGAGCGGCCTGCACGCTTCCCGCTGCCTGAGCCTTCAGTAATGTCTCAAGTTGCGTCACCATCTCTTCAGTTTTGATATCGAGGGACTCAAGATTTTGCCGCGACAAATAGAGCATGGAGTTGTTTGAGTTGTTGAATTTGAATTCAATGGTAACAGGCTTGTTCATAGATTTTGTCATTCTGAAAGCTGCTAACTCGTCATTCCGGATTCCAATCCGGGACTCGAAGCAGCTTCCTGGGGTCCAGGACCGGGTGTCGCGCACTTTTATCCAGATGGCAGAGTTCGTAGATTCATCATCTTGAAATCCGATCCGGGAATTAGGGCAAATATATAAGACCCTGAATACAGTGCAGAATGACGCTTAGAAAGTTCGGTAAAGCTGGCCCCATCCAATCTTAAGTTATACTGCGGGCCAAATTCAATATCGATGTAATCCACGCCATGGCAGCGCCTTTGACCCGGCCAACTACGATCGAAGAGGTAAAGGCCCGTCTCGACCGCTTCAGTTCAGATGAAAGTAATAAGGCAGGCCTAAATTATCGGCCCAAACCAAGTGACGTATTTATTGCGACCTATCCAAAATGCGGTACCACCTGGATGCAGCAGTTGGTCCATTGTCTGCGTACACGGGGGGATATGGGTTTCGCGGAGATCACACAAGTCGTGCCCTGGCTTGAGCTGTCTTATGACTTAGGCATCGATAACTACGCCCCACAGATATCAGCTCCCCAAGCATTTAAATCCCATTTCTCTTGGAATCAGATTCCCAAGGGCGGACGCTATATCCACGTGACCCGGAACCCTGAAGACGTACTGGTTTCATTCTACCGCTTCTTCGAGGGTTGGTTTTTTGAAACCGGCTCCATCAGTCTCGATAGTTTCGCCACTGAGCTTTTTCTTGGCGGAAGCGGATCCGGAAAATACTGGGATCACGTTGTCGATTGGTGGCCACATCGTCAACAAGAGAATGTTCTGTTTCTGACTTATGAAGACATGGTGGATGAACCTGACAGGATGATTGAACGTGTAGCCGACTTTATAGGCATAAACCTTGATCCGGAGCTGCGTTCGATTGCACTGGAGAATTCTTCGGCCGCGTTTATGCGTCAACACGCACATAAATTTGACGATCATGCTGTTCGACAGAAAACTGACCCAAGATGTGGGCTGCCGCTTAGCGGGGACTCCGCAAAGATTAGTGCCGAAGATAGTGGATCTCCAAAACCCAAAATAAGCATGCAACTCAAGGCTCGGCTGCAAACAAACTGGCAACAGATGGTCTTTCCAGTTACCGGACTAAAGGACTATCATCAGCTGCGTCAAAATATACTGGCTGGATGAAATTTGGTGAAGATGCTGCAAATCCTTTCTATTCGAATCTGATATGTATGCACTGATCCTATTGCTCGCATTCTTATCCGGTCTGATTTTCCGTTCGCTCGGTTTTCCGCCACTGCTTGGATATCTGGTAACGGGATTTGCGGCGCATACACTTGGGATCGGTAGCGCCGAGAGTATCGAACCATTTGCCGAGCTCGGCATTACCCTGCTGTTGTTCACCATCGGTCTAAAACTCAATCTAACAAAACTTGCGGCGCCGCAGGTCTGGGCCGTTGCCGGGATCCATATGGTGGTTGTGTTAATCCTAACCATGCCATTTATATTGCTGGTTGTGACCTGGTTGGAGACGTTTAATATCGCGAACCAGGAAGGATTCTGGACGTTAGCATTCGCATTGTCGTTTTCAAGCACCGTGTTCGCAGTAAAGATGTTTGATACCCGAGGAGAGAACACTTCTTATCATGCGACCATTGCTATAGGCATACTTATCATACAGGATCTGGTCGCAGTTGCTTATCTGGTAGTGACGTCGGACAAATCTCCGAATCTATATACCGCACTGCTACTACTTCTGCCATTGGCTCGCCCTTTGCTGCTCGCGACGCTGCAGCGTGTGGGACATGGTGAGCTGCTGCTTTTATTCGGCGTAGGTGCCGCTATTGGTGGTTTCGAGTTGTTCGAGCTTTTAAATCTTAAAGGCGGCCTTGGCGCGCTGGTATTTGGACTACTCCTGGGTGGAACTGCAAAGTCACAGGAACTGTATAAAAACCTGATCCAGTTAAAAGACCTTTTTTTGATCGGCTTTTTTCTGCTGATTGGATATTTCGGACTGCCGTCGGCCGAAATATGGATCATGGCAGGATTACTGTGTCTGGTTCTGCCACTAAGACCGCTCATCTACTATGCGCTGCTGGTCACATTTAGGCTCCGATCTAGAACGGCATTCTTCGCCGGGATGTCGCTATTTAACTATAGCGAATTCGGACTGATCGTCGCTGCGATCGCAACCGAAGCCGGGACGATGCAGGCAGAATGGCTAACCACCCTTGCCCTGGCTATGGCGCTATCGTTCTTCATCGCCACACCAGTCAATACGCGAATTCACAAACTTTATAGACGCCATTTTCTCTGGACCGAGCGGTTCGAGCGGGAGGATCGGTTGCCCATTGAGCGTTTCCCTGATCTCGGACGAAGTGAGATCGCGGTGCTCGGCATGGGACGGGTAGGCCTCGGCGCATACACCTTCCTCAAAGAGAATTATTCAGACTCAATCGTTGGAATTGAGGAGAATTACGAGAAAGCCAAACTTCATCAGGCGAACGGAATCAACTGCGACCATGGAAATGCCAGCGACCAGGCTTTCTGGATGCTTTCTGGATTAAATCGTTGCAACAAGATTTTTGTCTGTCTTTCGAACCATCGGGAAAATCTCAACGTGGTTGACCTGGCTAGGGAATCGGGTTTTAGAGGAATTCTCGCGGTGGTATCGAGATTTCCCGACGAAGAAAGAGAGCTCCAGGAGCTTGGATGCATCACTTTTAATCTGTACGCCCAAGCAGGACACGGTTTTGCCGAACACGTTATGCATCAGATTGAACAGCCTGCCAAGGTCTGATCCACAACGAATTTCCGTTCAGACCATCCGTGCATACCTATAACGGCAAAGGTTCCAGCCGTGGCTCATCGGTTTTGAGCCCTTCTTTACGCTTGACCACATAGGCTTCAAGCTCCTCCACGATAGCGGGATCGATAGCCGGGGCTTCGAAATCCTCAAGCACTTTCTGCCATAGCTCCGTAGCACGCATGGTTGCATCCTTGGCTCCTGCTGCCTGCCAGTTCTCGTTGTTCTGCCAGTCACTTAAGAACGGTTCGTAAAAGGCAGTCTTGTATCGCGCCATGGTATGCCCACAGCCGAAGAAATGGCCTCCCGGTCCCACCTCCTGCATGGCTTCCAGACCAAGCTCCGCATCGTTAACCTCAATCGGTCGCAGAAGGTAACTCATGTGTTGCAGCATTTCGCAGTCCATCACAACTTTTTCAAAAGAAGCAACCAATCCACCCTCAAGCCAGCCGGCCGCGTGATAAATCAGATTACCGTGACCCATCACTGCACCCCAAAGCGCCATCTGCGTCTCCCAGACCGCCTGTCCATCCACTGTATTGGACGCGTTGCACCCACTCGTGCGGTAAGGCAACCGGTAACGACGGGCGAGCTGACCGCCGGCCATATTAGCTAAAGAGTTTTCCGGGGTACCAAAGGCCGGTGCACCGGAACGCATATCAACATTGGAGGTAAAACCTCCATACACTACCGGCGCGCCGGGTCGGGTCAACTGCAACAGGCAGATACCGAGCAACGCCTCTGCATTCTGCTGCGCCAACGCAGCGGCCATCGTAGCCGGCGTCATCGCCCCCATCAGGGTAAACGGTGTCACCGTTACCGGCTGACCCAGCATCGCGAGTTGCATCGCCCCATATGCCATGGAGTCGTCAAGCTTGCGAGGCGAGTTAATATTGATATTAGTCATCACCGTTGGATGCTCGATCATTTGATCAAGACTAAGACCTTTCGCAATTGCCGCCATTGCCACTGCATCATGGACACGACCACCGCCAATACCGATAGTGAAAAAAGGTTTATCGCTTAAAGTCAAATTAACTAGCGTGGTGTCCAGGTGACGACTGTTGGGTGGCAGATCAGTCGTCGCCACCCCCTGGGTCCCGATAAAACTGATCACATTGAAATACTGACCCAGACTGATAATTTTTTTGTAGTCGGCAAAGTTACCGGGCCGGCGGCCATTAATACAGTCGTGCACATTGGGTGGTCCTGACACCAGACCGAAATTAATGCTGTTGCCACCGCAGTGTATAGTATTTTCCGGGTTTCGAGGGGTCACGCTGAACTCGGCCGGCGCACATGAAACCGTTTCCATTACTAATCCCCGATCCATCTTGACTATGCCGTCGGTAACCTCGGCGCCCGCTTTTCGAAATACATTCAGTGCCTGATCTCCCAGCACCTCGATGCCTTGCTGCTCGAGTATGTGCATCGAGGCCTCGTGGATTTTTTCCAGCTGCTCTTCGTTCAGGGGCTCTACGGGCGCCAGTCGACTCGTCAGCCTGGTTTTCTCCAGTTGCCGAATAGTGGGCGTCGGCTCGCTTGTTTCTGGTTCACGCCGTCTGCGGCGACCCGCACGCGCCATCTATAACCTCTCTCTTGGTGGACTGGGTTTGATCAATTGTTGTGGGACACTCTAATGTCTGGCAATCTAACTGAAACGAATTATTCGCCGGTTAGCTTATCAATACTGGTGAAATTTAGACACACTCAAAACTAATTTTATGATCGCACGATTTGTCCCCACATTACGGCGATCCGAGACATTGAAGACGGCGGGCCATCTAGACGCACGGGTTTCAGTTAGTTTTTACCGCGGCATCTCTATAGGGCCTATAAACATAATATTTAGGTCTGTCATCTAACCGCACGTGCAACCATGCCACCCCACCACCAGCGGTATTCAGCCATAGCGGCCTATCACCAAGACGTTGCTGCACGCAGGCGCCTACTAGCTGCCAAAATGAATGTAACTGTTGAGCAGGCGCCGTTTTTAAAAAAGACAGGAGATGGCTGTAGGCCGAGTCGTCATCAACTGGACCTGGCAAGATCATGATCGCGTCACCCCCTAAATTCGGGAACGCCCCAACACCACTATCGTCGATCCGCCTAAAAAGAGCGCGAAAGGTTTCCTTGTCAGCGCTTCCTTTCAATCCCGGACTATTCAGCACTGCACATTCAAATGGACCGTCCGCTGAGTGGGTAGTTAAAGGTGGAAATTCCCATCGTATCGCCGGGTAAGGAAGACCGGTAAGAAGTGTCGTGAAATAGTCTCGAAACACCCCCTTGTTAACCCACATGGCAAAAACATCCCGGTAGGAAAGGACCGCATCGCCGCAGGTGATAGAGATTAACTGCCCCTCGATGCCCTTTAATTCCCGACTCGTATGACTATACATGGAAGACTGAGAGGATTCGTTTGACAATTGAAGCGGGTAAAACTCCGGATTGATCTAGCTCTCATTGGAGCGAGACAGGTAGAGTGATATCCGCAAGATAGTTATCCAGAGTATCGGGGCTTGCTTGAGTAATTTGCGTTCTACTCATAGGAAAGAAGATTTTGAACACCAGATCAGCAGTTCGACTGATCACCAAGATAAAGCCGGCGCAAAGATCCACTTTGATCGCAAATCCTGCTGACTTCTGATGCATATAAAATTTTTCAAAGCGTATCAATCGCTACACCCATCGTTATAGGTACGCGGTTACTCAGTCCCGGCACGCTCCAGCGCTCGCGCCAAATATTGATGGAAGTCCCAAACTGTTCCTTCCATATCCGGAGGCGCAAGTGGGCCAGGCACTTGAAATCGGGAGCCCATTCCATACTGAACCTGCTCAAGCACTTCTTTATCTTCCTGCATCGTATCCTGGAACAGTTTTATAGCGTTGTCTATCTGCTTCTGGTGCCATTGATCACCATAAAAAATCAACCCGATTTTAACTCGTACTTTGTCGATAGCCTCAGGCCTGATGCATAGAAACGAGCTGTAGTCACTGCCGATTCCAACGGTCAGCCCAGGTGGTATAGCAAACATTACACAGGTATCCATTTCTGCCTCAGACAGATCTGGATGACCAATACGATCCTCGGGGAGCCTGGTGCTGAATCCAACCTTGTATCCAAAATAAGCGGTTCCAGGTGCTAATTGTTGGCACAGGCTGGTGGGATTTACCTTATGAAGCGTGTTTCTGTGCAGTGGCGAGAGATGATAGCCCTCCATGAAATTCTCAACCAGTGTCTTCCAGTTTACCGGCCAGGTCTCATCGGACAGATATCGAAGCTGCATTTGTTCCAGATGATAGTTGCCGATCTCCACATCCAGCGGGGCCAGCAACGCATGAAGATCCGGCGGGGACGAGGATAGAGACACGAAAAGGAAACCCTGCCATGTTTCACAAGCCAGCTGCGGCAGGCGGCAGTTTGCCAGGTCGTAGTGGCTTGAAGGTTCTATTAACGGCGCGTTCACCAACTTGCCTGTAGTGTCATAGGCCCAATGGTGATAGGGACAAAGCAGACTTTTAACATTGCCGGAATCTTTTAAGATGACAGTACCGCGGTGGCGACAGACGTTCGACAGCGCCCGAATCACCCCATCATGGCTGTGAATCACTAATATCGGCTCAGAAGCAAGATCAAAGGTAATGTAATCTCCACTCTTATTAATTTCTTCCTCACGCCCGACGCAGATCCAGTGCTGCGCAAACAGTCTTTCTCGTTCGATATCTAGCCACTCCGTGTCGGTGTAAAAAGCACCGGGCAGGGACAATGCCTCAGCATAAGGTTTATCTTTTATTGCTCTTAAAACATCAAGAAATTCCGGTTTCAATTAAGATTGCTCCCAGGGAAACGAATCCGGTCGAGCGGAGATTGTCGCAGGGGCACTGTACTCACGTTGTTCTCCCATAAAACCCGAGCTGCTCTTCCTCTGAAAATAGTTTTCCAGGGTGTTCATAATACGAAAACACGGCAATCATTCTTTCTCTTGATCCAACCACCGGGGTTATCCTGTGTGCGGTATTCTTACCACGAAATACACTTAGTGTGCCGGCTTTTAGACGCAGAATTTTCATTTTTGGGTCATCGCCACCAAGCAGACGTGCGACGCCATCGTAATTTGGGTCGACGTCGTTGCGCAAACCGGTACGATACTGTAACTCACCCCCACCTTTTGGAGCTTGCAGAAGTAAGGTGGTAGTGAACTCCGAGCGATCAAAGTGCCAATTTAACCCTTCATGCTCACGATAAGACATCACGTTAACGCGCGCTAGCGGGTCATCCATCAAATAGAGCATAGTTTTATTCATTGTGTTCGCGAGAAACTTTATCAACGGAGGGTATTCATACACCTTGATCACGACACTGTTTTCGATTTGATCCGCGCACACAGTACGATTGGCGGTCTCAACCTGCACAAGAGCTGGGTGGTTAGGCTCAAGGCCTGGAACGCTATCAAGAAAATAAATGTTGTGCCGCCGCCGGTGAGTATAAGAATCAATAGCCATCACCGGCTGCATTTCATCGACCGCTGCGCGGCAGACATCGGGGCGAAGAAAGCCTTCCAGATTAAACATTCCGATTCGTTCGAGATCTTTTTGACATCGATCAACTAGCGACCGATAAGCGTCACTGTCGGGTCGCCCTATTGGATAGTTCTCAAGGTCGATCAGATTTTGCATAGTAACGTTAAGGTCAAGGTCAAAGAGATGGTCAATCAGCATGCAATCTTTGTCAATGGGGCACCAGGCCGGTTGAATCGTCTGCGGCGATACAGGAAACTCGAGGTTTGTAGACACTGAATCGATTCTCCCCGTGCAAGACGTGCAACAAGACAAAAAACGGTCTAACGCTCTAAGGCCTATCAATGCCGAAATCGTGGACGGAGAGAACAACCCCGTCTTTTATGATTTTGCCTATTCGGTTAAAGGAGATGCTTTGCCAGGCAGCATTGATCAAATTAAACAGGCGCACGGACAAAACGTCCGCCTGCTGCCACTTTCAGGCGCATCTGGTGGTGGAGGAATATTCCAGATTTCAAGCCCTGCAAACGGACCTATTGTGGGTCTGCAAATCACGCCCACCAGTCAACCGAATATTGAGCTTGGAGAAGTTTCCGATCTCACCACCCTGGCGCTGGATCAGATCATCATTGACCAAGAGCGTGAACGAATCTATGCCGGGGCTGCGATCACACTGGATCAACTGAGCCAAGCACTGGCTGACCGACTTGGGGAACAATATAGAATATTGGGAGCAGACCTGACCAGCTATACCTATGCACAAGTCGGCGCCACTTTTATGACTGGCGGCATGGGACCGCAACGACGCTATTTCAGTGACAGCGTCACCAGTATATCGTTACACAACGGCGATCAAATTGAGTTGATATCTGGCGATAGGCTTTACGACTATGCGGGCACATATGGCTGGACAGGCCTGGTGACCGCGGTGTGCTGTCGCTACTATACTTTGCCAATGCACGAGATAGCTTTCGCTGTTCCGGTCAGCAATACCCCAGACCACCTGGCCCGTCTGCTTGCCTCCTTTTCCGCGCATGCCTACCTTAAATTCGACAACAGCCGAGTGGTCACAGTTAATAACGAAACAGATCTGATTACCGGTCTTGAACATGTTACCGCCCTATCCATGGAACCGATGTTTCAAAGAGATGGCGATAACCCCGTCACTCGCCGTGCTGCTGGACTTAAACAGAAATGTCTTGACGCCGGCGCAGACGGGCTGCTTTTCGTAAGCGGATACAGCGACCGTTCCACTGATGAATTCCTTTTGCGGCTAATCGACGATCCAGAGTCGAAAGAGCTCACCATTGCTGGCACCAGCCTTGAATACACTGAAGTGTTCAGCGATCCAGATCTGATGCGCGCACTCAGAGAAGCCATTCCCTTCGCCGCCCGTACCCAGGAGCCCGAAGGGCAATTCGTATACAAAGGTCACACTGACGCCACTATTCGTCTGCACCCGGACCGGGTTGCTTCGGCCATGTCCTCACTATGGCAGGCGAATCAAGATTACGTTAATAGTGTTGAAGCAATTTTCGATGACAATAGCGAAGTAGAAGGACAAATTCTGATTTACGGCCACCTGAACCCATACGGCGTCGATCCACACAATCGACTTACCATGGCATGTAATGATGAAGCAGTATTTAAAAATGCAGTGTCCTTTCTGCACGAAAAGCGTGCGCATTTTTACCAAGCACTGAGCGCCTTATGTGATGACACCGGATCACTATTCATCGGCGGCGAAAAAGGCGCGGGCTCGGAACAGGAAATTCTGCCAGCACTCGGTGGCCCTGAAAATGCGCCCACTGCACTAGCGGATAAATTCAATCGACAGTCTGCAGTGATCCGTACCGCCTCACCAATGTTTAACTGGAGAGCTTTGGCCCCTTATCACTAGCACTGAATTGACTTACTTCATTATTACTAACGCTGGATGTCAATACTGATGATATTGCGCAGTTAGTTTGTTACTGGCTCCGATTTGATCACCTTATGATGATCCCTCCAAGAACCAACCAAGCGGAGTTGATTTCATAAATATAAACTAATATACTAGTTATTTAGTTATATATAGATAACCACATGCTTGCTATTGAAGAAGCCGCAAACGGATTTGCAGCAGCCGGTTCGGAACCCAGACTTGAAGTGCTGTTGACCTTAGTCCGGGCTGGACCAGATGGTCTGACTGTTGGCGAAATCATCGAGCGTGTTGGATTACCAGCCTCCACACTTGCTCATCACTTGCGATTCCTTGGTGCCGGAGGCTTGATCGATCAACATAAACAAGGACGTGTGGTCATCAATCGCGCCAATTACCAAAAAATTGAAGAGCTGGCCGCTTTTCTGCTTCAAGAGTGCTGCGCTGATACTAATTCGGTGGCCAAATCGGGATGATTAATGAAACCAATATACTGCACTCATCGCAATGACTGAACTGGTTTTCAAAGGCTTTTCCGGACTGCAGAAAGTTGTAGAAAAGATAACCTCAGTGTGGACATTGATCTTGTTGATCCCGCTCATTGTGGCGCTGGTCGATGTCACACAGGTGAATCAGATAATTCGGCTGGCGAGTGAAGCGCTGGTCGGCACACTTCCATTTATTTTAATTGCAGTTCTGTTGGTGGCTTTGCTTAAAGCGAGCAGCGCCGAGTCGCTAGTTGCCAGAGTGTTTGAGGGGAAGGAAAACAGGATGATCATATTGGCTGCCCTGTTTGGTGGTCTGGCCCCGTTTTGTTCGTGTGAAGTGATTCCATTCATTGCCGGGTTACTGGCTGTAGGCGCACCGCTCTCGGCAGTAATGGCATTTTGGCTTTCTTCCCCTCTGATTGATCCAGCAGGTCTGATGATTACTGCCGGGGCATTAGGCTGGGAATTCGCGGTTGGAAAGACAGTCGCGGCAGTCTGTCTAGGGCTCATCGGTGGCTTTGCGATTCGATTTGCCAGCCGACATGGGGTATTCAATCATCCTCTAAAAGATCATGGTGTCGACGGCGGGTGTGGCTGTGGTCCCTCTCCTTTTCAGGGCAAACCGTCCTGGCGCGTATGGAAGGACCCAGAGAGATTATCTGTTTTCAGAGACCAGGCATCCGAAAATGCTGGGTTTTTAATTAAGTGGCTGGCATTTGCATATCTTCTTGAGGCGCTCTTAATCACTTACGTTCCCGCCCAGACCATTGCCGGAGTTGTCGGTGGAGAAGGGCTGTTTCCAATCATAATTGGGGCATTGGTCGGCGCCCCCGCATATCTCAACAGCTATGCGGCACCGCCACTGGTAGCCGGACTGATGCAGCAGGGGATGACTGCGGGAGCGGCGATGGCATTTATGGTTGCGGGCGCAGTCAGCTCAATCCCTGCGATGGCTGCGGTTTGGTCGTTGGTGAGGCTATCTGTGTTTCTTGTATATATCGGATTTGGGATCTTCGGTGCCATTGTCATCGGTTTGTTTTACGAAGTGTTGGTATAAATTTAACTCACATCAAGGAATCCAGAGATGGATTGATCAAGGATTGAACTTTCCAATCACGTTCAAGGCTCTTTTGACCTCACATACTGATACTGCGAAGTCTGATATTTCTGCCCAAGATATCAAACCGGAGCTGGAACAAAGCTTGCTCTTTCTTATTGAGGATCTGGCGCATGAAATCAATCCGCGGCGGCAAGTTCGAGCCACAATGCAATCGTCACTGCAGCGCGATCTTGGTTTCGACAGCCTGGGCTTCTCGGAACTGGTGTTGCGGGCCGAAAAGCAATATAAACTGAGATTGCCGGATGATCTGCTCAGTCGTTTAGAAACACCCGCTGATCTGGCTGAAGAAATCGAGCGAGCACGTCGATCCACTGACGCTTCATACTCCCAGCAAGCAAAGCATCTACCCAGATCCACAATCGAAACTCTGCCGGATACTGCTACTACACTCATCGAAGTATTGCAGTGGCACACTCACCACAATCCAGACAGACCACATATTTTATTGTCAGACGGATACCATGAAAGCGAAAGCATTACTTTTCGCAAACTCGCTGAAACCGCAAGCATTCAGGCTAATGGCATGCGTTCATGGGGACTGGAACCAGGAGAGTTCGTCGGCATCATGCTGCCGACCGGTCGCGAATTCTTCGAAGCGTTCTTTGGAACGCTTCTTGCGGGTGGCGTGCCTGTGCCGATGTATCCCCCGGTACGTTTGTCTCAGCTCGAGGAACACCTGCGCAGACAGGCTGGTATTCTGCGCAACTCTGAAGCTGCTTTGTTGTTAGTGCCCGATCAAGGTAAAGCGCTCACCTCCTTACTGGGGGGACAAATACAGTCCCTGCGCGCGGTTTCAACCGTTGAGGACATGCGCGGAGAGTCGAAGTCGATGCCCCCATTGTTACGCAGGGCCGAAGATCTCGCTATGTTGCAATACACATCAGGCAGTACCGGCGATCCAAAAGGTGTCATGCTGACCCATGCCAACTTGCTCGCCAACATCCGGGCAATGGGCGATGCTATTCAAGCCAAACCCAGTGATGTTTTTGTCAGTTGGCTGCCGCTATATCATGATCTTGGTCTCATAGGTGCCTGGTTCGGCAGTCTTTACCATGCGATACCGGTCATAATTATGTCACCCTTGCGTTTCATTGTGCGACCGGAAAGCTGGCTATGGGCGATTCATAGAAATTCGGCCACGCTCTCGGCCGCCCCTAACTTTGCTTTCGAACTCTGTGCCAACAAAATTGAAGATAGCTCCATTGAAGGACTTGATCTAAGTTCTTTACGGATGATTGCGAACGGTGCTGAGCCCGTCAGTGCTGAAACTATTCGCAGATTTACCAGACGCTTCGCGCCATACGGATTGAGCGCGAAAGCGATGACCCCGGTATACGGCTTAGCAGAGAATTCGGTCGGACTTGCTTTCTCATCTATAAATGACGAACCCGTTGTCGACTTGGTCAGTCGCGACAAGCTCCAACAAAACGAAATTGCCTCTCCGGCAGACGCCGCTGAAACACATCCATTGTCTTTCGTTTCATCTGGCATGCCTTTGCGCGGCCATCAGATCCGGATTGTCGATGCACTCGGACGCGAGCTTCCGGAACGTCATCAGGGTCGACTTGAATTCAAGGGACCGTCAGCGACCCAGGGCTACTACCGAGATCTGCAAAAGACCAACGCCATTCTTCACGACGGCTGGATAGACAGCGGCGACCTCGCTTACATTGCTGAAGGCAATGTCTTCCTCACAGGTCGGATAAAGGACATCATTATAAAAGGCGGTCACAATATATACCCGCAGGAACTAGAAGAGGTTGTTGGCAATCTCGCGGGCATCCGTAAAGGCTGCGTAGTGGCATTTGCCAGCGCTGATAGCGACACCGCTTCAGAGCGTTTGATTATCGTTGCGGAAACACGCAGCACCGACAACGCATCACACGAACAGTTGGAAAAATCCGTGGCACAAACGGTGACGGATATACTAGGCGCCCCGGCCGATCGAGTCATCATCTCGCCGCCACATACGGTGCCCAAAACATCAAGTGGAAAAATTCGACGTTCAACCACACGCGATCTATACGAAGCCAACAAGCTCGGACAACCGGTTCGGGCACTTTGGCTGCAGGTTCTGCGTCTTGGCCTGATATCGGCTTGGCCGCGGTTAAGACGACTGACTAAAACACTATCTGATCTGGCCTACGCAGGTTGGTGGTGGACGGTACTTGTAACTATGGGTGCAGTGACCTGGTTCGCGATTCTGTTACTTCCTAAGCGTCGCCAACGATGGGGGTTTTGCCGAACTGCGGCTCGAGTTGCATTATGGTTGATGCGCATTCCGGTTACAGTGGCTGGCAAAATACGATTGGAAATTGATACCGCCATCCTTGCCGCAAATCATTCGAGCTACTTCGATGTTCTGGTACTCACCTCGATCTTGCACGGAGAGCCTGTTTTTGTAGCCAAAAAAGAGCTATCTACGCAGTTTGTTGCCGGCACCTTCTTACGCAGGCTCGGGGCGCAATTCGTTGACAGGGCAATAGCAAAAGCCGGACTCGATGAAGTAGAGGCTTTCAAAGACATGGTTAATTCAGGGCAACAGCTAGTGGTTTTTCCTGAATCGACATTTTTCAGAATGCCGGGACTTCTTCAATTCCGACTTGGTGTATTCGCGATTGCCTGCAGCACAAACACCCGGGTACTACCTATCGCCATCAGCGGCACCCGATCGATTCTACGCGGCGAACAATGGTTCCCTCGTCACGGGTCGGTAAAAGTTGATGTACTTAAGCCGGTAGCACCAACAGGAAAGGACTTTGCCGCCACCATTCAACTCCGAGACAGAGTCAGAGAAGACATCCTTTCCTCTTGTGGCGAACCCGATACGTTGGAAACAGAGGTAGTGTTTTCGGTTAGCCCGAATCGGCAAGTTCGCAGCTAAAACGCGTTTCAATTTTTACAGGTAAACAGCGGCTCACCAAGTCGATCTACATCTACTTCTACACCTAACCCGGGACCGGTGGGTGCTGCACCAACACCATTATCTGACCGTGGCATGTAACCCGCAATATGTTCGTTGGTCCAGTCGTTCATAAATGATACCGTTAAAACTTGATCTGCCCGGGTGCTGGCCGCGAGATGGCTGACTGCGGCCGTAACCAGGTCACCGCCCCATGAATCTTCAATGGTCACTCGTAATCCAAGCTTGTCAGCGATATCTCGAACCAGTTTCGATCCTGTGAGGCCCGCAAACTTGGAAATTTTTAAATTTACCGCCTCCATGCCGTCGGCATGAAATGCACGTAGCATGGTATTAATATCCGTGATGACTTCATCCAGTACCATGGGCAGGCTGGTATGGCGACGCACGTAAAGACACTCCTCCAAAGTCTTGCACGGTTCCTCGAAAAAGACACGGTGCAACGGTTCCAGTAATCGTGCCGCAATCATCGCATCTTGCAATCGCCACCCACCATTGGCGTCGGCGACAATATAGTCCTCATCGCCAGTGACCTCCACCACATGGCGAACCCGTTCAGCGTCTTTATAGGGGTTGGCGCCTATCTTCAGCTGAAAGCGATGAATCCCTTCAGCTCTCCTTTCCAGCACATACTCTTTCATTTCCTCTGGCTCGCCTAGCGGCACCGCCTTGTACAGCGGAAAGTTGTGCTGTAATCGACCACCAAGTAAAGTCGCGACATCCCGTCCCGTCGCCTTGCCGAGCAGATCCCAACAGGCTACATCCACTGCGCTCTTGGCGTAACTATGGCCTCTAAGCGATCCGTCCAGGGCGATGTGTACCGCGCTCAGATTTGTCGGATCCACTCCGATCAGTCCGGGTGCCATTTCCTGCAAAGCTGCTCTGGCGCCTTGTCCATGCGATGCTAAATACAAAGGACCCAGCGGACAAACCTCCCCCCATCCTTCCAGTCCCTGATCGGTTGAAATTCTAACTACTGTGCTCGGCAAATGGGTGATCACCTGATTGCCAGACATGACATAGTCACCATATCGATAACTTAGATCGTATCCATAGACGGTAAGCTGGGTAACTTTCATTGTATATACTTTGCAGTAAGCATTTATTTCGCCGGGTTATTGTACGCCACCGCCTCGGGACTGAAGCGCCTGTATCGATCCCATCGCGATCGAATTTGATCACCCATAGCGCGAAGCGCAGGGAATGTGCGGATATACTCTCCACCGCAGAGCACTTAGCCTGACATTGAGGGCTGTTAGTTCAGTAGAAAACAAAACAACGCGTCTCAATACTCTGGCGAACCGGCGCATTCCGTGGTGCTGAAGGGTCAGCGAAAGACGTGTGAATGGTATAGCGGGCTCGGCCATCTTCTGCGGAATCATAGGTCTTGAATAACAACACCTCGTCCGCCGTCATATGAGGAAAATAAAACCATTTATGTTTAGGATTGTATGTGGCCAGCTGAATTTCCCCGGTACGATCCTTGGCTAAACGTTTTACCGGAATCAGATCCTCGGCCGCAGTTGTGCTTGCATCACACAACGCTAGTGGAAAGTTTTCGATTACCCCAAGCATTGACCTCCAGACATTAACGATCGCGAAGCGACGCTCTAATATTTGAGCAAGTCTCTGTTGCTGATCCCGGTAAATTTCTTGCAGACGTTTAGGTCCGGACCATGCGGTGTAGTCATTGTGGATCGTTGATGCCGGCTCCCGGGTCATCCTTTGCTTGCGCGTTTTCTCACAAGCTGCCCGTCGAGTGTGATCGAAGATCACCACCTCATTTGCAGCGGTTTCTTGCTTCACCAGACGCCTGACTTCCGCTTCATAAATTACCTCAACCTGGGCGTTGTCATAAAAATCTAGAACACGACTGGTTTGCTTGACCAGTTTAAATCCCTGTCGATCTAGACTGAACTCTAATCCACACCTACGTCCATCCTCCATTGCAACCATCTGCTGTAGATAGTTGCCTTCGTGAGGCCGAACCTCTCCACCGCCGACTGAAGCGATATACGCGGCCATATTTTCATCGTCGGCCAGATATTGAACTGGCACTTCCAGCACTTTCTCATGTTCGATCGTCATCCTGGTTTAGGTAGATAACCATCCCTAGTTTGTGGGGTTTTGATACCGAGTATGGAGCCCGCTACCTGGGTTCGCAAGATCTGCGCAGTGCCCCCACCGATGGTAAACATTCTCGCATCCCGTGCCATGCGTTCTAAGGGTTGATTTCGCGAATATCCCAATGATCCATGGATCTGCAGAGCGTCGTTGGTGACCTTGATCGCTGTCTCAGAGGCCAGTATCTTGGCTTGTGCCGCCTCGCGCATATCGGGAAATCCTTCACCAGCCCCGATTGCAGCGTTATGTATCAGTGCGCGGGCCGCCGCCAGGCCGATCGACATATCGGCCAGCATCCACTGCAGACCCTGAAACTCCGCGATGGGCCTGCCAAACTGTTCGCGAGACTTAGCGTAATCGACGGCCAGGTCGTAAGCCCCCTGAGCGATTCCCAGAGCCACCGTTGCGGCTCCTACCCGTTGGGCATTGTAAGCATTCATTAATCCGGCGAAACCTCGCTTGAGTCCTTCAGGAGGTGTAATGACCATCTGTTCCGGAACTTCCAGGTCATCAAAGAAGACCTCTGTTTCAGGGATACCGCGCAGCCCCATTGCGGGTTCCCGTTTGCCAATCCTGAGGCCATGAGCCTGATCCCGGACCGCGATAAAACCACCAATACCCTGGTATTTACCGTTCTTCACCACTCTCGCAAAAATAAGGTACAGCTTTGAAACGCCGCCCCCGGTAATCCAGTGTTTACTGCCATTAAGGACATAACGATCACCTTTCTTTTCTGCGGTAGTGGTCATTTCAGTAGCGGCGCTACCCGCTCCAGGCTCGGTGATGCAGATAGCAGGTTTATCACCGCTAAGCACCAACCCCGCGGCCAGTTCTTTTTGTGCTGGGGAACCATATTTCATGATGGCGCCAATGGCTCCCATATTCGCCTCAACAACGATCCGTGCTGTTACACCGCAGACCATGGCCATTTGCTCAATAACCAGCACCGCATCAAGATAGGACAATCCGCGACCGCCAAACTCTTCAGGAATCGTCATCCCCATAAATCCCGATTCAGTGAGTTTTTTAACGTTATCCCAGGGATATTTTTCAGTTCGATCGATCTCTGCCGCACGCATCTGGATCTCGGATATCGCTAACGCTCTCGCCGAAGCCTGGAGCTCTGTCTGATTGTCACTTAGCATGGATTAATACTCGCATAAACTATTTTTCATCTTGCCGTCTCAGCACTTTCTCACTCTGCGGGCAGGACCATTCCGCCTGATGCTCGGTCAGTTTGGCGTAGCGATAAAAGGTACCGTTGAAATTCATCCAGGCGATAATAAAGCCGGGCCAGCCGTCGAGAAAGCCACGTTTAAAAATATAATGCTTAGTGAATGCCCACCCACCATGAAACAAGGCAGCACCGAAAGATCCGGTCTTACCCCTTTCCACCAGCTTGGGAACTCCTAGAGTAGAGTATCGATTACCCTTTTCTATCACCTCTTCAAAACTTTTAAACGGGATCTGCCAAATGTCGGCGTTTAGCGTTCCAATCTCCTTGGAACTGTGAGAGATGTAACCCTCGTGTATGGGAGAAGTGTCATACGACAGAGTTCCCCGGCGGAACAGTTGTGGCTGGCGAAAATTCGGATACCAGCCGGAATGACGAATCCATCGACCCATGAAGAAATTACGTCGTCGAATTTTATAGATGTCCTGTGACCCCGGATCTGACGCAATGTTATGAATCTCGTCCCGCACGTCTTCTGTGCAGCGTTCGTCTGAGTCTATGCTGAGAATCCAGTCACCGGTACAGTAAGCAATCGCTTTATTGCGCAGGTCGCCAAAACCGTTAAACGGAACCTGTATGACCCTGGCACCCAGTTTACTGGCAATTTCCGTGGTCCCGTCCGTACTATGGGAATCGACAACAATGATCTCATCGGTCCACAGCAAAGTCTTCAGGCAATCCTCTATTTTGTCTGCCTCGTTGTAAGCGATAACGTAAGCCGATACAGTTTCTGAACTTGGCATCTGATTATTACTCTTTTACTCTTGAATTTTCCGGGTATTCATATGACAAGCGGACATAAATATATCTTTTGTGCCAGAGCAATTGGTCGGTCTTTTTTGCCCGCATTATTGCGGTCAGGACCGACTCGCTCCGCATCACTCGTAAACTTCTGGCCCAAAGGACTCAATCTGCTTCAGGCGGTCGGCGGCGAAACCTGAACAACTGTCTGCAGCGCCCAGATTTTCATACTTAATATGGCAGACCGATATAGTTTTCGGCAAACATTTTCTGAGCTGAGGGGGAATCAATCAGGTACTGCAGATCCGCCTTCTGAATCCGCCTTTCGAACGGGGTGTGCTCGGAAAATGTATGTAACATCAAGGTACACCACATGGAAAATCGCACCGATTTCCAAATTCGATCCAATGCCCGCTCGGAATAACCATACAAACCCTGCTCTTGGCCAGATTGGTAGTAATCAATAAGTGCTCCGGATAGGTAGTGCACGTCCGATGCAGCCAGATTTAATCCTTTAGCGCCGGTCGGTGGCACAATGTGGCCCGCATCTCCTGCCAGAAACAATCGCCCATAGTTAAGGTTATCGGCAACGAATGCCCTCAGCGGCGCAATACTCTTCTCAACTGACGATCCTGTAATCAAGTTATCGGAAACTTGAGCCGGCAATCGCGTTTTGAATTCCCCCCAAAAACGTTCATCGCTCCAGTCCTTAAGCTGATCCTCCAGGCTCACCTGAATATAGTATCGACTCAACATGCTGTTGCGCATGGAGCACAGAGAAAATCCGCGCTCATGGCTGGCGTAAACCACTTCATCTGAAACCGGTGGTGTTTCGGCCAGAATGCCAAGCCAGCCAAAAGGATAAGACATGTGGTATTCAGTCAGCTCATCCTGTGGAATGCTCTTCCTGCTGACGCCATGAAATCCATCGCAGCCTGCGACGAAGTCGCAATCAATACGATACGACTGCTCATCTTTAAAAAAAGTTACGTACGGCATTGCCGAATCTAATTGGTGTAAGGTGACCTCGTTCACTTCGTGAAAAATCATTCCATCCATTGAATCCCTGGCCTGATAAAGATCTTGCGTGATCTCCGTCTGGCCGTAAACAGTCACCACTTTGCCGCCGGTAAGACTCATCAAATCGATATGGTGTAACGCGTTTTCAAACGCAATTCCGACACCTTCATGAATCATCCCTTCATGCTCGATTCGCTCACCTATCCCTGCGCGACGCATCAGATCAACTGTGCCTTGCTCAAGAACGCCCGCGCGGATTCTGCCAAGCACATATTCTCGAGATCGACGTTCGAGAATCACGCTTTCAATATCATGCAGATGCAGCAATTGTGACAAAAACAATCCAGCCGGACCGCCACCGATGATGGCGACTTTGGTCTTCAGGTTCTCTTGAGAGTTCACGACGCGGAGTATGCCACCACAGTTTGGCGTTGCTCGCCGAGCCCGGTAATTCCCGAAGTCAATATATCTCCTGGCTTGAGCCATCTCGAGGGATTCATCCCAAGCCCTACCCCCGGCGGCGTCCCGGTGGTGATGACGTCTCCTGGCATCAGAGTCATGAACCGACTCAGATAGCTTACCAGGTAGGCACAACTGAATATCATAGTTCGGGTGTTTCCGGTCTGCATTCGCTCACCGTTAACATCAAGCCACATGTCGAGGTTCTGGACATCATGAATTTGATCCGGCGTAACCAACCATGGGCCCATGGGTCCAAAAGTATCACAGCCCTTGCCCTTTCCCCATTGACTGCCACCACGATCAATCTGAAACGATCGTTCGGAAATATCATTGACAATACAGTAGCCCGCAATGTACTGCTCGGCGTCGGCTTGCGGTATATACTGCGCCTTGCTGCCAATAACCACCGCGATCTCAATCTCCCAATCGAGTTTAGTAGAATCAAGGGGCTGGATTATGTTGTCTCTGTGACCACATATGCAGGTATCGGACTTGTAAAATACGACTGGCTCTTTTGGAACCGGTAAACCGGTTTCCAGCGCGTGATCGGTATAGTTGAGCCCTATTGCGATAAACTTTCCAGGGCTGGCGACACAAGGGCCAAGTCGCACATCATCCTCGACCAAAGGGAGCGCCTGTACATCCAGGCCCGCCAGATTTTTCAAAGATTTCGGTGAAAGATTCCGGCCCCCAAGATCATCGACATGTTGTGAAAGATCCCTGATCTTCCGGTCCGAATCTAACAGGCCAGGTTTTTCCTGACCTTGCTCGCCAAAACGCACAAATCTCATTAATTTCTCTTTACCGCGTCGAATAGTAATTATTAAGGTTTTAAAAGTGTATCAGGCAATTGAGTAAACCACATTCCACTTTCGATCGGATATTGCGTGTACTTTATCGACTGGCAGAAAAATGTGCGCTCTGCAGCCCAACTTGTGGTCATAGATCTAGGGTATCTTCTGATCTGGATCAATTAGTTACTGAGTTTGACTAGCTTATTCGCTTGCTTGCAATCAGAATTTACAATAGTTTGTTATATGCCTTGATAAAGAGAAAACTGAATGAAGCCATCGATCGTTGACATTTCCGGTATTGGACCGGTCGCAGCCAAAGCATTGGCGGCTGGAGGATTCAAAGACCTCGAAAGCCTGACCAACGCGTCTGTATCTGAAATCGTTGCGATTCGAGGCTTTACCGAAGCACGCGCGAATCAGGTTGTCTCTGACGCCGCCAAGTTACTTAAATCTTCGGAGGGCGATCAGTCCGACAATACAAAGACTGTCAATCCCGCAACGAGCAAGAAAACTTCCAGCAAAAAACCTATAGGTAAGAAAAAAACGAGCAAATCTAAACAAAAAACGAAAGCCAAAGCAAAGGCAAAGGCAAAGGCAAAGGCAAAAGATAAAGCCAAGCAAAAAGCGAACGCCAAGGCTAAAGCAAAGACCAAGGCAAAGGCAAAGGCAAAGGCTAAAGCAAAGGCAAAGGCAAAGGCAAAGGCTAAAGCTAAAGCTAAAGCAAATGCCAAAGCGAAGAAAAAGACAAAACAGAAGGCCAAGGAGAAGGCTAAATCTAAGGACAAAAAGAAAACTAAA
>JAHEGU010000119.1 GCA_024644945.1 Gammaproteobacteria bacterium
CAGCATAGACAACGGGATAGCATGGCCATCCCGTTGTCAGAGGCTATGAATGATCAATCTGAACGGGGTTACATCTTGCCGCAGCCCATTCCTGATGCTCTTTCTAGATAGCTGCTGTCGATAAATTTACTGGCATCAAGAGGTTCTTTGAGTTCTCCGCCCTCATACATCAGGTCTGCCAGCGCCTGGTAACCGTTTGTGTCAAGCAGTGCGTTTGGATCGGTAGGAAACATGTTTACACTCATCGCAACGTCGTAGAATTTTTGCACGGCTTTTTCATCAGCACCGCGAACGTTGTCAGTTACATAGGATACAAAGGTATCCTTGCCAGTATTAATCCAGGCGTTAACCTCAAGGTTTGCGCAGGCGATAGCTGTGGCGAGTTCGGCATTCTGCTCAAGATACTCCCGCTCGGCAAATACGGCTCGTGACGAAAGGCCCGGTACTAGATCAGCGACATAACCAAGTAATTGAACATTGGCACCTTGCTCTTCCATTGCGAGCCAGTTATCGATGTAGGTTACCGTCGCCTGAACTTGCCCGGCCATAACCGCTGCAGCACGCTCGCTACTTCCACCTACTGGAACAATCTTTACATCAACTTCTGGCTTAAGCCCCTCGCGGCTCAACATGTAGCGAAACAGCATGCCGTTGAAACCACCCGGCCCACTGGTAGCAATCGCCTTCCCTTTGAGATCCATCAACGAATCAACTCCAGGTGCGGAGATAACGGCATAGTGCATCGTTGAGATAGGCGCACCAATTGCAACAACATCAACACCTCTCGATTGTCCCGTCAAAATTTCATCCGAGCTGCGTGCGGCGACTTCGATCTGATCAGCGACAATAGCTTCCAGCCCAGATATACTCGGGAGCTCGACCCGGGTGACGTCAGCACCCCAGCCCTGGAGCATTTCGATCATCCGTAGCGTTCCAACGTTCAGGACCTGTGCCTGCGCGGTGCCGATGGTTACCGATGTTCCCGATAGGTCGAACTCCTTTGCTTGAACATTGCCAACAGCCGCTGCCATTACCAGAGCAGATAAGCCAGCACCAGTGATCACCGATCTAATAAGTCTGTCTTTCATGTAAGTCTCCTCTTTATTGGATTATCAAACATTCTGTCTCGTCTGCATACTTCACAGTACGATTCGCTAACGTGCCCGATTTTCCAGGCTGTTGAAGCCTGTCGGGTTCGGGTTGTATTTCGATATCAATTGGAATCATTACGCCAAACCTGAAAGCGAGCCTCTAGCATATCAAGTGTCGTCACGATGATCGTACCGAGCACCGCAATCACCGCAACGGCGCAAAGCATCTTGGCAGGCAGTAATTGGCTTGAGGCGGTCGTGATGATGCCACCCAGACCAACGATCTGAAGAAACATTTCCCCGATTATCACCCCGACAATCGCCCGTTCAGCCCCGATTCTCAAGCCGGAAATAACAAAGGGTACAGCACCTGGTATCAGTACATGACGAGCCATCTGATAACGGCCGACCTTAAATGATCTGGCAACTTCCAGCAGGTCGGGGCGTGCATTACGCACGCCTTGTGCCGTGTTCACACTGATGGCGATAGCGGTCCAGAAAAACACCAGAAACAATCTCGCCTCAAATCCGATACCAAACCAGACAATGATCAGTGGTACGACGACTACCCGCGGAGTCGAAAAGATAGCGTACAAATAGGGCTGTAGTATATCGCCAAAGCGAGGCCAGGCGCCCATCAGTACTCCCATTGGAATACCAGCGATCACGGCGAGGATGTAGCCCAGAAACAATGCCTGCATTGTGATCTTAGCGGCTGCCAGCAGCTCACCCGATGCGATCAGCTCGCCAAACATTGCTATGATTGATGAAGGCGGTGCAAACAGCAGCGGATTAATGCTGCGACCCACCAGCTCCCAACCACCCAGCACAACGAGCAGGCTGAGAATTGGCAGATAGACGCGCCGGGATTTGAAGGTGGCCAGTAGGTTCATCCTTCCACCCTTCACGACCACTTTAGCCGGCGTTCGATACGCCCAATCCCGCTGACCAGCAAGATGCCCAGAAGCGACAATGGCAAGATGGACGCAAACACATAATCGGTGCGAAACACAGCGCCATATGACTTGATAAGCCCACCAATTCCACCGAGTCGCAGATACGTTTCTGCCACCGCCATCCCCACTACAGCACGACCTGCCGCCAGTCGCAAACCCGCCATTAATACGGGCAATGCCGCGCGCAACCGCACGGTAAACAGTAGCGGAATTTCGCCTTTTACCCCGAACGAGCGCGCCACATCGATCAAGTCGCCTGGAGCATCACGAAGTCCCGATGCCACGCTGAAAAGAATTGGCACAACAGCAGCGAGTACGACTACCAGTACACGGCCTGTAAAGCCAAACCCGAACCAGACGAGAACCAACGGCACGAGGGCAATGGTGGGCGTCACGAACAGCGCACTGAAATAGGGATTAAGCATCCAGTATGCAGTTTTCGATCGCGCGATAATGGTGCCGAAAACAAAACCAATAACAATTGCTACCAGTAATCCCACGATCAACAGAAATATACTTTCCCCCAACGCGGTAATCAACTCACCGCTGATGATGAGGTCCCACAGCGCTGTCAAAATAGCACTGACGGGGGGCAACAATAACGGCTTATCGAATAGCTGAGCAGCTACTTCCCAGACGCTTAAAAACAGGGCAACGCCAATCAGTTGATCGCGTCGAGTCTCGAGCCGCGATAGGGTTTTCACACCATTTCCTCAGTGCGTTGCTCTATCAGATCATTACGCAGCTCACGCCAGAGATGACCCCGGACCCGCACAAATTCCTGATGCGCTCTAACATCGTATTCAGTTCTCGGTCGCGGCAGATTTACCGAAATGATTTCACGAACCTGTCCTGGGCCCCGCGACATCAAAAGCACGCGATCAGCCAGCATCACGGCTTCATTGAGATCATGGGTAATAAATACAACAGTTTTCTGCTCTTCCTGACAAATTCGCATCAGCTCTTCCTGCATCAACTCACGTGTCTGCGCATCGATGGCGCCAAACGGCTCATCCATCAAAAGAATATCCGCACCCGTAGACAAGGCTCGCGCAAGACCAACTCGCTGCTGCATGCCACCTGAAAGCTGGTGAGGATAAGCGTTTTGGAATTTCTCAAGGCCTACCTGCTTGATATGCTGAATGGCTATCTCACGCGTCTGTTGAGCCGGATATTTACGCACAATGAGTGGAAACACCACATTGTCAAGGACCGTCTTCCAAGGAAACAGACCGAACGTCTGAAATACCATAGCCCGCTTGATATCGGGCTCGCTGACAGCCTCCCCTTCAACAATCACCCGGCCTTCATCCGGTAGTATCAGCGAGGCCATAATGCGCAGCAGTGTTGTTTTACCACACCCACTTGGCCCGATGATCGTCAGAAACTCCCCCTGATTAATTGACAAATCGATGCCATCGAGGGCCAGCACCTGCTGAGCATTCTTGTCTTCAGACAACGTGAAAGTCTTGCGAATTCCCGATAATTCGATGGCAGATGTGCCAGTAGACGAATTTGTGATGTGAGTGTTCTCCAACGCACACCCCCCTTTATGATTTTAGTGTTAGGTGATGTATAAGTTGATTATCACTGAACGATTACTTATCTCTGTTACGCGGCGTCTGTGGGGGTGGTAAGTCATCGCTTTTTAAGACCGTCCTAACTTTTCCACAAATTCATTTCCATCAGCCATCAACACCGAACAATATTATCCTTTTCCACCCGTTCTTTCAAACTATTATTTGCTTTGCTATTATTTGCTCTTCAAGGTATTTCCCAACAGCTTATATTGAAAATCTGTCTCCACACCACTCATCCAGCCAATTTTGGACAAACGCATCCATTAGCGGTCATTGAGTTTTTTAAAAAATCGAAAACCAACTCATCATATCCAGGCCAGCCATCATCATAGTGTGTAATCTCCGGCTCCGTATATTTGGGGGCGGACCTCGGTGGTACCCTCTGGTTTTTCTTCTCTTCGAATATGTTCAGATAAGTGAGAATCTTCTTTACCAGCACCTTTTTGGTTCATTCGACTAAAGTGTACTTTGTTTCATGAAGCGCCATTAGTTTCAGCTTGAGAAACTCCATATCTTTGAATCCATATGCTTTTCTTTGCATCGTTTTGATTTTATTTTTGGTACCCTCAAGGAGGCCTGTGGAAAGTGAATCAAAATCAAAGGAGGCCAATTTACCTTCAAAGTGTCTTTCCAATGTGTGAGCAAATTTTTTCAACATTCCTATACCCGATCAATCTTCTGATAAGTAGCTGACAAATAACCGTTTTAGGGAAACACTATCTATTTATCAAAGTTAAGTTGAACAAGAATCTATAGGTTGCTTAGAAGCAGGTAACTGACTGTAATTCCGGATAGGGTATTCGCAGCAACTGAGAGTTGAACTTAGCATTGCCGGACCGAAGGTTAAAAATCCTGCGTTTTCATTAGCTTGAGGTTTTTCCTGACAGGTTCTTTTCCGTGACTGAGCATTATTCCTAATATTGCCAAGACGAAGCTGATCAAAATTGTTCTCAG
>JAHEGU010000066.1 GCA_024644945.1 Gammaproteobacteria bacterium
TGCAGTTACTATCCTGCTTTTGGTGGGGTATCAAAAGCTTATTTAGCGCTCTGGATATCTATTGTGGAACGCTGTCCCATACACCTCAATAATTTTTACGTTTTCACACAACCTGGCTCGTAAGCCGACCATCGTGAATCAACTCACGAATTACCGCAACTTGCTGCGGTTTCAACCGATCGATGCAGCCATTCTGTTTAGCTCAGAGATCACTGCGGCATTAGCTCACTTCCTCGAGATTAACAAACGATCAGGGGAAACTGAAAACCAGATCCGGGCAAAAGTTGTAGGTATGTTCCTTCTGCGCCAGACGGTGCCATAGACCCATGGCCTCCAGTTGCGCCACCGTCCAGCGCGGTTTGAAGACGGTGTAGTAAACCGCACTGTCGGCGTGGCTCTTGAAAGCCCGCGTGTCATCGCAGTAGGTATCCATCAGCTCGTTCGGCAAGATACGCAGGGCGATCTCGTCGACCTGGCGCCCTACGTTCTCGGCAGCTGTCTATAGATCAACCTGGAGGAACCACTGATCCCACTGCAAGTTGGGGGTCAGGACATCACCGGGCGGCAGGTAGTCGGGATCGACACTGGGAATGTTGTAGTTGACCGCATAGAGATCATCTCCATGGCTCATGGTCATACCGATATGGTCATACCGATAGTGTAGAAAACAGGTACCCTATGGCCGTTTTCCATTAGCGCCAACGCAACAGGGATGCTGGCGGTACGCAGCACGATCTGCATGAACGCTGATCCAGAAGTAAACATCGAATATCAGCGCGCGGTCAGCTAATGTGTAAAAAAAAGAATAACGGAGGTATAAAGTAGATCTTCACCTGGTTTAAATATGATTGTGGCGGAATTAACCGTTATGGAATCTGGATTGTTCCGATGTATTCTGATTTTTTTTAGATAATCCAATATGCCTTTAAAGAAAGCATCCCATTTACCAATAGGCATACTGTCCTCGGAATCAACCTTGCGATTATAAAGAAATAACTTAGCTGCTCGGCTAGATGTCGCTAACTAAATAGTGCAACAATCGCAAACCATGAGCAGCGAAAATATCATCAATCTCTTCTGGCAGTTCGGACTGGCTGGAATACTGGGTTTTCTGATCGGCCTTGAACGGGAGATGCGCAACGAACAGAGTGTAACGCTCGGAATTCGCGATTTTGTGCTGTTCGCGCTGCTGGGTGCGTTGAGCGGATACTTTGGCAGTCTGTATCAGAACCCCTGGCTGATCATTGGCGGCCTGGCTGCTCTGCTCACTTTGATCATGTCAAGTTTCTGGGCGGCTCGCGATCATGGGTCAGGCATCACCACCGAGACAGCAGCAGTTATCACGTTCTCGCTCGGAGTACTGATCATGCATGACGCAAGCGAAATCGCCATAGCACTCTCCATCGTTACTCTAACTGTCTTACTTCCGAAACAGCAGATCAAACGCTTCCGCGCAAGTATAAAAATGCACGAACTGCGCGCGGCAGTCCTTTTCCTGACCATTACCTTTATCGTGCTGCCCGTTCTTCCTACCCAGTCCCTGGATAATTACCTGGGTTTTACCGTGGCCACTGTGACCGAGTTAGATGCCGACCAGCGACTTGTCCAGATGAAGGTGCTTCCCGAAAGAGAAGTCGAAGCTGGTGAGTTGCTCGACCTGATGAACGAGCACCATGAAAAACTCGGCCAGGCAGAGGTGAGTAAGGTGGACGGCAACGAGGTCTTGGCTGTTCTAAAGGAGAAACCTGTCGAAGGCCTGAAGGCCGGCGTGATGGCGCGCCAACCGCTGGGTATCGCGTTTCTAGAGATCATGCTCTCGGCACTCAAGCCCTACAAGATATGGCTAATCGTGGTTCTGGTCTCCTTTATCAGCTTCATTGGTTATGTGCTGATCAATAGCATCGGGAGCCGGGCTGGCACAGGGCTCACCGGTCTTATTGGCGGGCTGGTTTCAAGTACGGTGACATCGATGAGCTTTGCACGGCGCAGCAAGGAGAGCCCGGAGGCCAGTGGCATGTTTGCAATGGCGGTGATTCTTGCCAGTTCCGTAATGTTCCCAAGACTGGTGCTGGAAATTGCGTTCGTCAACCAGGATCTTATGAAAAACATTATGGTGCCCCTGGGAATCATGGGCCTTACTGGATTTTTACTCGCCTACTACCATTTCAGAAAAACCCGTGACATGGTGTCGGAGGGAGTAGCAGTACGCTTTGACAATCCGTTCAGTTTAAAGTCCGCAATCAATTTCGCTCTGGTATTCGCCACGATCCTGATGGTTACGCGCCTCGCGACCTCCTACCTGGGAAGCGAGTGGTTACCGATCGTAGCCATCGTCAGCGGTCTGACCGATGCCGATGCGATTGCCTTCTCACTCAGCAACCTGGAACATGCCGGACTGGTCTCGCTGGACTGGGCGAGCTTCAACCTGGTGCTGGGCGCACTGTCGAATACTTTCATGAAGCTATTACTGATATTCAGTTTGGGGCATCGAAACCTTTTCAAGCAGCTGCTGCTGTCTTTTCTGACCATTGGTATCGTTGGGCTGGTAACGATGTTTCTCTATTACGACCTCGTATTTTAGGTATAGCCCTTGCTATTCGGTGTCAAACCAGTTGAGTGTAAAAACAACTCTTTACTGCATTAGTGAAAATTCTGGGGGCACATTACAGAATTTATTTACCGCAAAACCTTGCAGCCATTTTCACCGCAAACGATGCGACATAACTTATTATTACGACAGTCTCTGCAACAGATTGACATCAACCCTGCGACTAGGTGGGGTGTCGGTTATAGTGGAGATCGCGATTATTGTTTCGGTCCTATGATTGGCAAAAAATGGCCCGCTGCTAGTCAGTTTAACGGATACAAAAGCGGCAGCAGCCAGGTCATCATGCCCCAGATCAGGAGCGCGAGCGGCAACCCGACTTTGACAAAATCGTTAAACAGATACCCCCCGGAGTTCATGACCAACAAATTGGTCTGATAGGCCATGGGCGTAACGAAGCTAAGGTTGGCACCAAAAAGCACACCGAGAACAAACGGCTCCGGGGGCTGACCGAGATCCTGGGCAATGCTGACAGCTATTGGTGCGCCAATCACCGCCGCGGCATTGTTCGATACCATGTTGGTCAGTATCCCCATCAACATGATCAGGGCACTGAGAATCCACTGTGGTGGCCAGTTCGACGTGACGGATAGAAACGACTGTGCCAGAATTTCCGCGCCGCCGGTCTTCTGCAGCGACACTGCAAGTGCCAGGCTCACTACAATTATCAGAACCACTTGCTCATTGATCGCTCGGCGAATATCGCGCCAGTCGAGGCAGCGCAGCACTAACATCACGATCACACCGGTCAGAGTGCTCACCGAAATCGGCAGGATACCAAACGCTGCCACCGCTACTGCCACCGCCATCACCAGAATTGCCAGGCGGGCTTTATTGGAAAACGGTAAATCCATTTTCGCGTCGAGCAAAAAGAACCGGCCGTCTGATTTAATCTGTTGTAAATTTTCACGACTGCTCTGCACCAGCAGTACATCTCCAGGTTGAATTCTGATGTCGGCCAACTCTCTTCGTATCGATTCAATTTTGCGTCCGGCGCGGTGGATTGCCAGGATTGAGGTATTGAATCGCTCAAGGAATCTGGCAGTATTCAACGTGATGCCATCCAGCCGTGATCCCTGGGTCACAATAATTTCCGCAAGCTGCTGATCCTCGGCAAGCAGCGGGTGATCATCGTCGATCGGCGCATTGTTGGAATAGATCGTTGCACCCAGAATGTCCTCGAACTCTTTGAGCTTTTCCGGCGTATCGTTCACCGCCAGACGGTCGCCAGCCCGAATCACCGTATCCGGCAATGGCACCAGAGAGACACCGCTTTCTCTATGGACCTGTTTCACCGACATCTGTCCATCGGTTTTAGCATTCAGCGCATACAGCGGTTCCCCGATAAATGCGGAATCCTCCGGAATCAGAAGCTGGGCCGAGAACACTCTCGGGGAAGTGTCCGCCATGGCCGGAGATCGGTCGGGTAGAATGAGGGGCGCGATCAGCCACAGATACAGCACGCCAACCAGTCCTGCCACTGTCGCCGGAACAATAAAGTCGAACATCCCCATCCTGGCAATACCGAGATCCGCGGCGACATTGACAATCAACAGGTTGGTGGAAGTTCCGATTGTGGTGCTCATGCCGCCCAGCAGGGTGGCAAATCCCATCGGCATCAATATCCGGGAAGCGTTGACGTTTGCGCGCACCGATACGCTGATCAACACCGGCAACAGCAACACCACGATCGGTGTATTGTTGACGAAGGCGCTCAATACCGCACCACATAGCAGCGTCAGCAGCATCGCCAGGTAGGGAAAGCTGCGCCATGCCCGTGACAGCAGTCTGCCCAGGGGTTCCAGCGCCGCGGTTCGCACCAGCCCCTGCCCCATGATCATCAGACAGACGATGGCAACCAGCGCCTGGTGGCCGAAGCCCGCATAAAAGTCGGTGGTTTTTACTTCGGGGTGGGGAAAGACGGTAAACACCAGAACGATTACGCTGAAAATCAGCAGACTCGAGGACGCAAGCGAAATTTTACTGCGGCTGAAAAGCCAGAGTGCAACCCCCGTGATAACGAGAGAAAAATAGGCGTGTCCCTCAACGATCATGATCCAGCCCTGAAGGTTTTAGAGAGGCCAGCATAAACAGATTTCATCGGCACTCTTTTTTATGGTTCAATATTATAGAACAATCACGCTAGGTGGACGTCCGAAATATATTCACCTTAGCACACGCCTTAGAATCGACGGGCACCCGACCCGGATACCATCCGTTTTTGATAATTCTGAAACTTAATAGGGAGAAATGCCGAGCGCGGATAATGCATCAGCGAACATTCCAAGGATATTGCAGGTACAGCGTAACGCTTAATTTTAAAGGGCCGGGAATCTGCATATAATCCGCGACATTCTATCACTGCGTAATACCATGACATTCGAGACTATCCAGTTGGAGCAACATGGAGCCGTCGCAAAAATCACGTTGAATCGGCCATCCAAACTCAATGCCATCAACGCTACAATGCTGAAGGAGCTCGATCAGGCGCTGGATCAGATCGAAGATGGCGAAAACACCCATGCAGTGGTACTCAGCGGCAATGGCCGGGCATTCTGTGCGGGCTTTGATCTGCAAGCAGGGATCGAAGCCAACCGGTCTTCGGAAACTGAATGGCGGGCAGCGATCGAATTTGATCTTGATGTCATCATGCGATTCTGGCATCTGTCAAAGCCCACGGTTGCAGTGGTGCATGGGTATGCGCTCGCAGGCGGATTTGAACTGGCCCTCGCCTGCGATATGACGGTATGTGAATCCGGCAGCCTGTTTGGAGAACCTGAATTACGTTTTGGCAGTAGCATAGTCGCCCTGCTGCTCCCCTGGTATACCAATCCAAAGCGCACTAAAAAGATGCTGCTTAGCGGCCAGGATCGAATGCCTGCCAATGAAGCGCTGGAAATAGGCATTGTAAACGAGGTAGTTGCCGAGGGTATGGGACTGGATCGGGGAATGGCACTGGCGCGAGAGGTCGCATTAATGGACCCGGACTCGGTTCGCATGACCAAACAGGCGATCAATCAGACTTATGAAATTATGGGACTAAGTCGGGCGCTGAGAATGGGAGCGGATACTTCGATCAAGATCGAAACTCTTGAAACACCATTGCGAGAACAGTTCAATAAAATTCTTCGAAGCGAAGGTCTGAAATCGGCCCTTGCCTGGCGGGAAAATCGACTCAGCCAGAATGACAGATCATCAACTTGATCCGCTGCTGAGGCCTGCCAGCATCGCGCTGTTAGGCGCCTCCGAGCGTCGTAACACGCCGGGCCATGTGCTGGCGGATATGACAAGCAATTCGGCATTTGCGGGCAGAGTTTATCCAATCAATCCACGTTATCCTGCAATATTCAACCAGACCTGCTACCCCGATCTTGCGTCGCTGCCGGAAACCGTGGATCACTTGGTAATTGCGCTCGGCAACGCGCATCTCGAACAGGCGCTTAGGGAAGTCATCGCGCATGGCGCCAGGGCAGCCACAATTTCTCCAGGGGCGTTCTCGAAGGAGATATACAGCCTAATCTGCGGATACGGCTGAGTGAAATAGCGTCGTCAGGGGGGATTATCCATATGCGGTGCCAACGGCATGGGATTTTATAATGTCCGCTATCGGGAAATTCAGATATCCATCACCTTGCCACACCAGATCGAAACTGGATATCCGAAGCGATTCATGAGATTCCAACTTGTGCGGTTTAGTATTGCCATGATCGGGTTATCCGGTCGCCCCCTTTCGTTTGTCATTGGGCAATAGGTCGTGCTCGGCATGTGTCAGGGGGCGATCGTGTTCGAGAGCCGGGATGCGCGAACGAGCTTCGGTGACTTTTTGCAGGTCGATATCAGCGAGGACTACATCCGGAGTGTCCTCGGCACCTTCCGCGAGAATTTCCCCCCAGGGATCAATGATCAGGGAATGACCATAAGTTCGGCCTTTACCATGGAAACCATATTGACAGGGCGCGACCACAAAACTCCCCGTTTCAATAGCGCGTGCACGCAGCAGGACATGCCAATGCGCCTTGCCGGTAGTGTGCGTGAATGCAGCCGGAACGGTCAGCACATTGGCACCGCTCTGAACTAATAAACGGTAGAGTGCGGCAAAGCGCAGATCGTAGCAGACGGAAAGCCCGAGACGAGCAAAAGGAGTGTCCACGATCACTGCTTTGTCGCCTGCAGTAAACGTATCTGATTCTCGATACACCTCGCCATCACCCAGGCTGACATCGAACATGTGTATCTTGTCATATCTTGCGGTCACGTCTCCAGAAGAATCAATCAGGAATGAGCGATTGCGCTTGTTGCCATCATCATCAACCACCGCAATCGACCCGACCAGGAGCCAGGTCGACAGGTTGTGAGCCAGATCTCTGAATGTAGCCAAAGCTGCGTGAGAAGATTCAGCCGCTGCGCCGGTTTCGAATATCTTCTCCTCCACATGAAGGTGTGCACAAAACTCCGGCAGGCATATCAAGTCCGCGCCCTGATCGTGCGCTTGATTAATCAGAGAGACGCATTCGGCGACACTTTGATCTGTATTATTGACTGCGCAATTTTGGATGCACGCTGCAGTAAATGATTGACTCATGGCGTTGATCATGCGCTATAGAAAAATTAACTGATCTAGACATTGGATAGACTAGCATAGATCCGCGTGCAGGGCCGTATGTGCTGGGAAACAGAGCCAGATAAAAAATCATGCAAATAGTAGACAAAAAATCCGTTATCGTTATTTTATCGATCCAAGCCCACATCCTTGAACCGCGAGCGCACCCTGATGAAAGCCGCGATGTCCAACAGCGGTCGTGGCGGCATCCATGCGCCCGGCGCCGATGCCAGACAGTCGCTGACCGTTTGCGATGTTTCGCCACTGGCATAGTCGGCAATAGCCGTGCCGAACGCGGTGCCGCGACTGACACCAGAACCGTTGTAACCGCCCGCAAGATAAACATTGGTGCGTTGACGCCCGAAAAAGTTTGTGCCGTTACGGGAAATACCTTCAACCCCGGACCAACCAAACTCGAACGGGACTTCGGCCAGCTGCGGAAAACGTTTGTTGAAGGCTGCTCGATGAATTGACTGGCGCTTCGCCAGCTCGTGGTCGGTCAGGAGAACCGAACCATGGTATTCCGCGGTATTACGGATGCTGATGCGATGATCCGCCGTCAACCTCAGCGTGGCGCCGCCACTATGCAGCGATATCGCCCCCCATTCGGTCAGACTGCCGAGGCTTTCCAGTTCCTGCTGTTCCAGCTTGCGGGTGAAGCTACCCGCCAGTGTGCTGCCGACCATATAGGAATTTAAGAAGCCCAGGCTCGCCGACTCGAAGTTCATTGCCAGGATGACCTTATCGGTGGTTACCGTGGCAGTTGCAAGGCGAAGTTTAACTGGCGACCCCTGCCCCACTTCGAGCACCGGGCTTTGCTCATGCAAGCTGACATTGGCAGGCAGGGAGTCAGCAAGTCCGTACACCAACGCGGCCGGTTGTACTAACGCACCATCGCCGATGTGAGTGCCGGCCTGATAAAGACGCGTTCCCAGAGACTCATGCATTGCACGCTTATCAAGGGGCTGGTGCTCAACTTCCAGCACTTCGAGGTAATTCAGGAAGTGTTGATACTCCTTGAGTGCCGTAGTGCCGGCTGCCACATGGTGAAAACCATCCCGGCGCCACTGGCAATCGATATTATTCTCTGCGACCTGCGTGCCGAGTAACTCGAGCCCTGCCAGATTGATACGATTAATACGGCGGTAGTTATCTACCTGATCCGCAGCAACCGCGCCGGGAAACTGGCTGGTGGCCACGACAAATCCAGAATTTCGCCCTGACGCCGCCTGCCCGACGCAGCGCGCATCCAACAATAATATATTATGCTCGGGGTGCAGTTCGGCCAGCCTGCGGGCACAGGCCAAGCCGGTCAATCCTGCGCCGACTACTGTCCACGGTACCCGTTGATCGTTATTTAGAGCAGGCGTGAATTGACGCTCCGGTAAGAGCTCAGCCCAGCCGTGACGGTCGGTAGAAAAGCTATTACACGCAGCGGTCATGAATACAGTGTGGTGAAGTTACTAACATCATATAGAGAATCACGAAACTACTTAAATCTTAATCCTTCCCTAAGCATTTTTCATTTACATTTACGCTGTGTGCGTGTTGATAAATGGAGATTAATTAGCGGTGGAAAAAATACTGATAACCGGCTTTGAGCCCTATGCGGGTGCAAGTTTCAATCCCTCGGAGCTTATTGTCAAAGAACTGGCTGCTTTTAAAGAGCCCGGTGTCGTGACCGCGCTTATTCCTACATCATACCGCCGCGCGGAATCTGACATCGTCGATCTGCTGCAAATTCATCAACCTTCCATAGTGTTGATGCTTGGATTGAAACGAAGCGCATCCCAGTTATGCCTTGAACATGTCGCACTCAACATGGACAACTCCATTACACCAGACAATGACGGCGAAGTTCGAGTTCGCGAGCGTATTATTGCGAAAGCACCTGACAGCTACTCGAACTCATTGCAGCTTGATCATATGGCGGATATCGCCAGTGATCAGGGCGAGCCGGTTGATTACTCTCGCGACGCAGGTGGTTACGTTTGTAACCACCTGTTTTTCATTACAGCACATCTCGCTGCAACTGAGTTTGAAAACTGTCGCTGCGGTTTCGTGCATGTCCCGCCGATGGAGGAGTCCTCGGAACGTCTACCGCGTGTTGTTCAAATTATTCGTGACTGGATCAGGTTACTAGAGAAACCGAGGGATTATTAAAACCCTCCCATGAAATTAAATCAATAATGCCCCTGCACTCAAATAAATTAATCGTCGCCTAATTCAGTAAACGATTAGCGATCCGAGGCAATATATCGAACTACTATAAAAAATAATCCACTATTACCAGATGAAAACTCAGATCTGATCCTTCTGCCACCTGCGTCAACTATGCGGTGACGGGATCGCAAAAACTTGTACTTATAACCGATGCGTTACGAACCTTAAATCTCAGCCCTATGAATTCGCCTTTGAATTTTATTCCTGGGCTCTATCCTGATTCATCTTCATATTAAGCATACGCAGAGTCGCTCCAATTCCTGCAAAAACCTGATTGGCGCTGACGCCCCGGGTTCTTACATTTCTTCCCTGATCCTGCCAGGTGATGAAACATTCCACCAGTGCGCTGGCGGTGCCCCCTCTCGGTATTCTCACCTGATAGTCAACCAGTTCAGGAAACTCAAATTTTCGTGGATCGAGGATTTTACGGATTGCGACCACAAAAGCATCGAATCCGCCGTTTCCGGCGCCGGTGGACTTAAAAATTTCGTCATATATCCGCACTCGGATACTCACCACGGACTCCAGATCCAGCCCGCTGGTAATGGAACAATTGAGCAGCTCTAGATGGCGGTCTCCCTTGCTTTCGAGAATATCCGCAATAATAAACGGCAAATCTTCTGGAGTAATGGTGGCCTTGGAATCCCCCAGTTTGACGATCCGTTTCAACACCTTGGCCTGGTCTTCCTCTGACAGGCTGATACCCAGCGTCTCCAGGTTTTTCTTCAATGAAGCTTTACCGCTCATTTTACCTAGGGCGTAAGATCGTGATCGGTTGAAACGATCCGGGCTCAGGTTGGTCTGGTAAAGATCGCCCTTCGAATCACCATCCGCATGGATGCCCGCAGTCTGAGTAAACACATCAGCGCCCACTATGGGGGCGTTCTCGGCAACCATCTTGCCGGAGAAGTTTTCAACCATTTGACTCAAGGTATAGATCTCGGTTTCGTCAACGGAGATTTGAGCGTCCATCTTATCCCTCAGGACCATGCACACTTCCGCCAGCGATGCATTCCCTGCCCGTTCGCCGAGGCAGTTAATGGTGCAGTGTATAGTGGAAGCCCCCGCTTTGACCGCCGCCATGCTGTTAGCAGTGCCAAGGCCGTAATCATTGTGAGGATGAAAATCAAAATTACAGTCTGGGAATCGATCCTTCATATCAGAGATGCTGGCGAACACCTCTTCAGGAGACATTACCCCCAGCGTATCTGGCAGCATATAGTGGTTGATGGGTAACTGCCGCAGGCTTTCCATCATTTCGTAAACATATGCCGGACTGTCGGCAAAACCATTGGACCAGTCTTCCAAATAAACATTAACCAGGAGTCCTTGTTCCTTGGCATAGTCGACGGTGCGTCGGATACCCTCCAGATGCTCACTCAGCGATTGGCGCAATTGTTCACGACAGTGCTTTTCACTGCCCTTTGTAAGCAAATTCAGCACCTTGCCGCCGGCACTGGTAATCCAATCCACACTGCGTTTATGGTTGGTAAAACCGAGCACTTCTACCCGTTCCAGGAAGCCCTCCTCCGCTGCCCAGTCGTTGATTCGAGTGACGGCTTCTAACTCGCCGCTGGATATCCCGGCGGAGGCGACTTCGATTCGATCGACCTTGAGCGAATGCAGCAACGCTTTAGCTATACTGACCTTTTCAGCCTGAGAGAAGGAGACCCCTTGGGTCTGTTCGCCGTCGCGCAGGGTGACGTCCACCAGTTCAACTTTTGGGCCAAGGTTTGGCATGAGACTATTCTTTAATTAATACTTAAAAATCTTGATGATGCGAATTATTGCTCACGCAGGATATTAATGCCAACCCGATCAACTTCGAGGAAGAGGGTCTGGCGTTGGCATGAAAAAAACCACGAGCATGGGACACCGGTTAAAAAATGCCTTTAAATGGCATACGCCCAGGAAAGAGAGAGCCTCGCCTCTCTCTTTCTGTATAGTTATTGGCGTAAGGCCGTGTGATGTAGTATTTCCAAACAAAAATACCCAGAGAAATTAGTATGAAGATATATCTGGCCCAACACGCGGAAGCTGTTGACAAGTCTGTGGATCCAGCAAGGCCCATATCAACGGACGGCGCACTGAATGCCGCCAAGGTTGGTGCTCATATTGCGAAACAGGGCGTTAGCATCAACGCGATTCGCCACAGCGGCAGGCTTCGCGCCAGACAAACGGCGGAACTTTATGCCGAGCACCTGGGTGTCAGTGTTATTGCAGAGTCCGCAGGCATGAACCCCAATGATGACATTAAAGAATTCATAAACGGATTGAACATAGACGGTGCACTGTACGTGGGTCACCTACCCCACTTGGATAAAACCTTGTCGTACCTTATTGGCGGCAACCGCGACCAGGGTGTGCTCATATTCAAAAATGCAGGCATTGCCTGCATCGAAATTGGTGACGCGGAACCGTCATTACATTGGTACATTTCTCCTGATATCTGTTAGTGGTCATGCGCACCGCCCGGGTCGAATACCAGATGAGGCGGCCAAGTGCCATTGAAACAAAGTCACGAAAATTAAAAATCGTAAAGTGAATCAGAATTTACCTTATTGAACTCATCATCTCCTGGAGACTTAGTCAAATGTATCGGTGTCAAGAGTTTGCTGTTCCATAATTTCCATCAGGTTAACCGCCACATCGACAAAATCAGAATCGGTAATAATTCCAACCAGGCTTCCCTCTCGTGTGACCGGCAGACAACCGTGTTTGGTATCCAAAAGATGCAGTGCAGCCGAACGTAGACTGTCGCTTTCGTCAACCATCGCTACCGGCGCGGTCATCACTTCCCTGACCCGGTGTTCCTGTTCCAGTGCTGTTCGTGAATCCTCACTTTGTTCATGAAGGCTGGATTCAGAAGCCGCTAATACATCACTGAAGGTGATTACTCCCACGGGTATGTCGTTCTTATCGACAACAGGAATGTGACGGACGTCATGCTTCTGCATCAGCAGTCGGGCGTTGTAAACTGAATCCGTTGGGCCGATGGTATACGGATCGGTGGTCATGATTTCTTCAATCGTCATCATGTTGGCTGTCTCCTCGTATTCAAATCTTAATAGGGCTACTTTATCTGAATGTATTCAAGATGTCTGTGCTATATGCAACAGGAAAATCCGGGCCGTCCAATGGATCTCCTTGCTTGAGTTTTAAATGCTTTAGGGGCGGAGAGGCTTTACCACCGAGGCCTGTAAATATCCCGTCATCTCCAACCCAACGTGCAGTACATTCTCGGTACCATTTAACGCAGTCTAAAAATTTGAAACCTTCTTTTTTCAGGGCATGATGACAAAATATACTGTCAATTGTCGTCAATAACGCCCTTTCCAAGTTTTCTTACAATAAGTAACTGCTATCTGAAAGCTTCGATATCATTGGGTCTCCCGCAAAAAGCTAACAATATATTTCTAAAGCTACCGCTGGCATGTTTATTGCTGGATATATAAGGAAGATTAGACGTGTGGAGGTGAAAGGCGTACTTATTATCCGAATTGCTCCACTGTGTAATGAAGTCACGCCTGTACTTTATTATGAATACGAACTCTACGATTGCCTGGCGATCTATTGTCATCGGACTACTAGCGGTAACTGCGCCATTAAGTATCCACTGGTACGAAAAATGGCGACAAGTCGATACCGAAACTATGCTCGATGTATCGGTATCGATTAAAACTATCTCGTATGTAAGGGTAGATTCAGTCGGAGATTCGGTGTGGAGCACTGCAGGTGGGTCCGGCACCCTGATCTCCAATCGGGATTGTGAAGTACTTACCAATCATCATGTTATTGAGAATGCTGCGCATATAGAAGTGTTTCCGCGGCAATGGCCAAACACTTCTGGAATACCTGCTCAGGTTATAAATTCTAACCCGCGGACAGACGTCGCGATTTTGCGCATGTCGCGCTGCGATGATTTGCCCCAGGCCCTGCTAGGGGACTCAGATTTCGTATCGCCTGGTGACGAGGTTTACGCTGTTGGGAACCCGCTTGGTAAGAACCCCGATTCGATAAGTCGCGGCATTTTGTCGCACACAGAACGATTCCAGAACGACGGATTACCCTACCTGCAAACCGATGCAAATATCAATCATGGGAACTCGGGTGGCGCGCTATTCAATCGTAAAGCCGAAGTCATTGGTGTGAATACGGGTATTCTCGCCACGCCAAGTGGCCAAAAATTTGGGATTGCGTACGCGCTGCCAATTAATCTAGTCAAATCTGAGGCCGGTAAACTTCGCACCGGCTCACCAAGCTGGGGCGACGCCGGAATTGATGATTTGATCGCTGAGCTGACGCCCGACGAGGCGTCTGTTTTTAAGGTTCCTCAAGGACGTGGGGCAATAATCTTGACCAAATCGGCAGAACAAGGTCCCGGTCTCAATAAGCTATTTGCAAAAGATGTCGTTTATAAAATTGATAACGTGAGTGTTAATAATGTGGATCAAGTAAAGCTGCTGATTAGTACCCACAATCCCGGTGATACTGTCAACTTCGAATTGATCAGACAGGGCGAGACCTTTGACGTCGAGATCGAGTTGATAGATGGCTGGAAGACCCAGGAGGCTCCGGGTGCGGATTATTATGAGGGACACCTGGGCTTGACTCTAGAAATGTGGGATGCGGATAGCCTAGGCGGACACTTCGACTCCCCCGTAATTACAAACGTCAAAAGTCTCAGTCCGTCTCATTTAGCCTATATCTCGAGCTCGCAGAAAACGGTGTTGAGCCGAGGCCCGGTTACTATTCCGATCCAGCTAAGCGTTAAATCTGTAACCGGGGTCGTTATAGAAGGGAATTATTTTCCGATTACAGATATCGCTGAACTAGAGGAACGTGCGTATGAAGCCTTTCAAGCCAGCACCCCTCTTCTACTCGAGATTGAGGCTTGGGGGAGAACTAATCCGATGAATTTTCAGGAACCGTTGGCCTTGCAAAGAACATCGTTCCATAAGGTCACTCCTGGGGTGGCCTCTGTATCACCAGGAATTATTGACAGATTCGCGTCAGTTGCTGTTAATCGCTAGCCCTGAATCCAAGATAATATTCTTCGATCCTACTCGAATAAGCCCAGCCGAAGAACTCTTATCGGTCTATTCTCGATTGTTAGTGACGGACAGGCTTGTGCTTAAATTCCTGGGAGTACATAGTGCCT
>JAHEGU010000120.1 GCA_024644945.1 Gammaproteobacteria bacterium
ACCGCGCTCTTGGTCGAGTTGTCTTAACTGTTCCATCGAAAATCGTGATCTAAAAATACCTATGTCAGGATCATCGTAAATATATCCATATTCGACCATCATGCTTTTACTGTTCATTAAGTATGACAGCATCGGCATTTTCGTTGCATACCAAGCAATTCGAGGTGGGGTATTCATAAATCCAAGCGCTATGAGCAACATTGCCGCAGCGAAAAAGTAGCATACTCGGCTCCAGCTTTTCGCACCGGGGAAACCAGAAATCATCTTTGGCCTTAATCCGGCAACAATTGCCAATTGTGCTAATGCTCCCGCTATAAAATTGGTTCTTATATCTCGCAGATCAAAATAGCGTGATGGTATTAACCACTGGATGTACTCATCAGCTATACCAATCATCCCTACCAATAGCGTTGCTACTATATAAATACTGAAATCACGAATACGATGCGTAAACGCCCTATATACCAGCAGCCCTAAAATACCGTATTCTGCAACATGGATAGCTTCTTCCGGAATGTCACGAAGCTCGTAGATATATATTATAAATACGGCAACTATAGTAATTAGACTAAATTTAGCGCTAAGTGGGAGGCCACGTTTATGCAAATTACGAAAAGCGACGAATCCTGCCAATATTACAAGTACCACCGTAACGTAAAGGAAGTACTTCAGTCCAATATTCTCGCGGACAACTTCTCGTAAAGTCCGCGCAACTGGAATTGTGCAATAAACTATCAGCGCACCCGCAACCACATAGATCCAGGACAACGCTTCGGATTCCTTAGGTGGCGCATCCAGCACGAAGCATTTCCTCTATGATTGATTTCATTTAAGTTACCTCCTCGATACCCAGTTTTAATCTCACTATATAATAAACTGCATTCTTTTCAGATATGAGATTAACATTCTTGAAGATTGCTCGTCAGCTTTTACTAGCCCAATTAGTGTTTGTAGCACTGCTCCTGGTAACCGCGTGTCAGATCGGGGTCAAATCAAGCAGTTCTTCATTTTCGCTGGCCGTAATACCTGACACCCAAAATTATATTGATTTTCGTCATCAGAAAGCAGAGGGGTTCAATCTAGACAGTAGCACACTGTTTATTGACCAGATGCGTTACGTGGCTGCCAATAGCGTAAATAGTGGAGGAGATATTGCCTTTGTGGCTTCTGTTGGCGATGTTTGGCAACACCAAACAAAAACAATGGACCCTGATCATAAGATGCGAGGTTTCAAAGTTGAACCTAATCCAATACTGGCTCGAAAAGCTAAACGAACGGAAAAGGTATTATCAATCGAATTACCGACTGCAATAGAAGGTTACCGCATCATCAGCGATGCCGGCCTGCCATTTGGGGTTGCCCCAGGAAACCATGACTATGATGCCGTCTGGAGCGTGGCTGGTTACCCGCCTAATCGGGAGAAAGGATTCCCCTTACTTGATAAAACAGTAAAAGATTTCGGCATTCTGCATATAGGTGGACTCGATAATTTTCGGACAGTGTTTGGAGAGAATACCGATTTTTTTAAGAACAAGCCTTGGTATGTTGCCAGTTTCAAAGGCGGCGCCAACAGCGCGCAAAAATTTACCGCCGGTGGATACAACTTTTTACATCTTGCACTGGAGATGCAGCCCGGCAACGATGTGATTGCGTGGGCCGCGTCAGTAATGAGTTCTCATCCAGGGGTGCCGACCATCGTAACCACTCATGATTACCAGAATTCAGATGGAAAAAGACTACCAAACCCGCTGATCGATCTGGCACAGATAGATCCGAAAACCCACAATAGCGCACAACAGCTATGGGATAAGTTAATCAGACAGCATAACCAGATATTCCTGGTACTTTGCGGGCATCAACGAGGTCAAAGTTTTCGCGTAGACAAGAATAATTTTGGAAACCCTGTGTATCAGATTCTGGCTGATTATCAAGATCGTGGCCAGGTTGCTGTTGAGGCTGGGCACAAAACACCGCAAGGTATAGGAGATGGGTGGTTACGTTTATTGCGGTTCGATTTTATAACCACTACCGCCACAATCACGGTAAAGACTTTTTCAAGCTTCTACAATAAATTTTCTTCTGAGGTAGGAGACTATGCAGATTGGTATAAAGAACGCGAGCAACCCAGTATGAGTGATGCTGAGTTTTATGCTGCAGATGATTACACGTTCAATCTAGATGGGTTTGCGCAACGGTTTAAAAGTGCACGAATTCGTTATTAAAGTATTATAGAAGCTGATTGGTCTGTGATAGCAATTACCTACCGATGATTATGTCAGCCGACTTCTCCACCACCATCATTACCTTGTTGTTGATATTTGCAGTGACCATTGAGGGAAACACTCAAGCGTCATAAACTCGCAGTCCGCCAATATCTTTAACTTTCAAATATGGAGTAACCACAGACATTTTGTCGTGTAACTGACCCATTCGACAGGTACCTGCTGGAGGATATACGATCTCGCAAGTCTCTCGAATATAGTCAGCCAGCTTGTCATATGATTGGACCACAGCGCCAGGAAAAGCTTCTCCTTTTAAGACTTGATTCAGTATATCCGAGCCTGCGACTTTCCTTGTAAATCGAAGACTTTCGATCAAGGTTCGCAAATCATAACCTTCTTGGGTCACTGAAATAGCTGAGTTCGATTTCTGGCGTTTCCCTAAAAGACTTTGACCGCAATCTTAACTGACCGCGGCTTTTCGGTCGGGTCACGTTGGGAGAAATCTTGACGCCATTTAGTCCGGCCATGGCTTGGTCACTGTGGATATATTTCTCTCTCTTTCTGAGCAAAAAATGATAAAGAAGGTCAGGCGCTGGCGTATCGTCATATACCCGTGACATCATGGTTACTTCACAGGGTGTCAATGCCCATTCCGGCACAGGTTGATTCATTTCCATTGCGATATTTGCTGCCGCATGGACTGTGAGGTTCTGGCCAACTCCTTGGAGGTCAACCTCAGTCCTGACAGCAAGCTCTTTAAGGTGTTCAGACGGCCCGATTCCAGACACCATCAGCAACTGTGGCGTCTGAATCGCTCCACAGCACAGCAGCACTTCCTTTTTCGCTTAAATTTCTCCTTGTGTTGTAACACAGCCGGTGACTCTGTTACCCGTGACAACTAATTTCTCTGCAATAGTGTGATATTTCATCTGTAGATTAGGCGGCAGCTTACCTAGGGGATGTAGATACGCAACCGTCGCTCTCTAAAACCTGTTGTTGCTGTTGATCTGACAAATTGAGAACTTGTAACTACGTAATCTACAGGGCGTGCTAACGATCATCGGATAATTCATCTCGCCTTGAACCCTGCCGCCGCATCATCTTACCAATGGTAAAAGAAGTTCTTGGAATATAAGAATAACGGGTACGTTCGCTTTTGGTTGGACGCGCCGACATGCGCGCCACGCTAAAACCAACCAGTCCGACGTGTGCAAAGGCGATAAATCCAAATAGAGCCGCAGGCCCGTACCGATCAATCAAATTTGAAGTAATGAGGGGGCTGAAAATCGCACCGATACCGTACAGGAACATAAGAGATGCATTGACTTCAATCATACTGCCCTGCTCGGTAAAATCGTTGGTATGGGCGGTCGAGACAGAGAATATGGGATAAGTCGCAGCACCGAAAAGTGCCGCACCAATAAATATCGTATTCAGGTTCATCGAATTGATCCCGGCGATACTCGAGCACACTATGACACTGGCTATAGATAAACCGATCAGCACCCAGCGTCGATCATATTTGTCAGCTAGCCACCCCACCGGGAACTGCGCAAAAGCACCACCTAACAGGACTGTCGCCAGAAAGTAACCCAGCTGTTCCGCCGACAGACCCACCTCCCGTCCATAAATGGGTCCAACCATACGAAAAGATGAAGAGGTCAATCCCGCCACGATTACACCTGCAGCGCCAAGGGGAGACAACAAGGCGGTTTGAATTGGGCGGAGTCGGGGCGCTGGCGGTGTTTCAGGTTGGCGAGAAGTGGAAAGGGTAAGTGGAAACAGGCAGGCACAGCAGAGAATAGCGAGTAGGTTGTAGGACATATAAGAGGCTGGCGTGAGTATGCCTATTAACAGCTGCGCAGCAGATGACGAGACGATGTCCACGACTCGATATACGCCCATAACCCGGCCCCGGGTTTCATTGGTCAACTTGGCCTGCATCCATGCCTCTATCACGGTATAACATCCAGCGACACACAGACCGGTCATGATTCTCATTGCAGCCCAGGCGCCGGGTTCAATTAACATCGGGTGCGCAATTGCACCGATCGCACCGCTTGCCGCGAAGATAGAGAAAGTTCGAGAGTGACCAATAGTCCCCATTAATCTGGGCGCCCACCAGCAACCAATAAAGAAACCGAGGAAGTGCGCAGAGCCGAGTAGACCTACCTCCGTCTTACTGAAGCCTTCCTGCAATCCTGAAAGCACGTCGAGCGGCCCGATAGCACCTGAGCTCAATTGCAACAGCACAATCGACAGAAACAGAGAAGCGAA
>JAHEGU010000067.1 GCA_024644945.1 Gammaproteobacteria bacterium
TTGGAGGCGGCTGAGCGCAACGGTTGGTGTGATCTCCAGCATCAGTTTATCGTTTTAAATAAATTTTTTACGGCTACCGGGCTCCGTGGATTGATCTCAGGTGGCACTTGATATTATCCCTAGGAGCTGACTGTTTAATAAACATTCTACCCCTCATGATAAACGAACCTCGTTGATTAATATCAACTATGAAAGTCGTCTGTGGCTGCAAGTGGAGATAATCCAGAAAATCCGATCTATTACATGAGAAGCCTGAACTAAAGACCCAAGCCTACCGCCCAAAACCCGGACGCCCCTCGGCCCGACCAAATTATTTAACTTGCTGCACTCAAGCAGTCGCAACGGGAATTCAGCTTGCGCTATGTTCACTATGCAACGATCTGTGGAGAAATAGTCCATAACACCTCAATCTGGGTAACGAATACCGGTGTTCAACTGTATGATTGTTTTGACAGGATACAATGGGCGCAAACTCATTTAGAGTCATGAAGGTCATTAATGGAATAGAACTTTTTAAAGTCCTTATACTCGAGCCAGCTTGTACTGTCTTTAATTATCATTTCGACCACGCTTATACGTTATCATTGACACGAAATTCTAACCAGACCATAGTCCTGTCCCGACAGACGTAATTCTGCGAATGTCTCCAGCAATCAGCGTCACCAACGTGTCCGAGAGCAAAATCACGGTAAATCAGCTATTTCTGCTGGCTGCAATTATCATTGCCTCTGTAGCACGATTTATTGAGCTCGACGGTAACAGTATATGGTCCGACGAGCTTTACTCCCTGACCTTTTCAAGCCCTGATTTATCGCTTGGCTACGTAGTTAGAACAGCTGTAAATGATGTACACCCTCCATTCTATATGGGCTTACTGCATTTATATTTTTCCGCCTTTCCATTCAATGTGTCTTTTGGTCGTGGGTTATCTGCTTTTTTCGGTCTGCTAGGAATTATTGGGTTATACCTTGCATCCCGGGAATCGCTGCCGCGATCGACAGCGATGGCAGTTGCGGCAATGACCGCTGTTCACAATTTACATTTTTTTTACTCACAGGAACTCAGGGCATACGCTCTAATTTTTTTCCTCGCAACAATGGGCATCTGGCTCTGGCACATTTCATCACGCAAGACCTCCTTTTCTCTTGCTTTACTTGCGGGAATTAGCTTCGCTTTACTGTCGTGGACCCACTATTTTGGTTTATTGTTTTCTGGGCTGTTTCTTAGCTGCGGCGCGCTAGTCGAACTATACTATTCAAGAAAAATCACAAAAATTAAAATTGTTACCTTTACAGTATTCTCCATCGGACTCGCGTTTCTGACACCAGTTATTATCGAAGATTTGGGGACTTCTCAGTACTGGACGGGTAAAGCCAGCTTGAGCGGCATTGCGTTTCTTTTTACCCAGTTGTTTGGTGGAAAAATCGCGGCCTTGGTTTCACTGACGTTAATAGCATGGACAGTAATAAAAACATCGTCCCTTAGTGTCGAGGATAAGCACTACCTATTGGTAATCATCAGTTTCATGACAATAGTGCTAGCTTATTCAGTTACTCGCTACTCTATTTTAATCCCGAGATTTTCATTTTCGATTTTGCCATTGATGCTGATTCTTTTAGCTTCATTTTCTTTAAAGACATCGAAAAATAAAACCGTGGCCTGGATATTAATAGCTGCACTTTCATATCCAACATTTTTTGCATCTGTGAATGTTTATGACCGCAGAGGGAGTGGTCATCGGCTGAAAGCTTTAGTGACTGAAGTCATCAAAGCACGAAAGGGCGAGGACATCGTTGCATCTAGACCAAATATGATTGAAACGTTGTTCAAAGTCTATGGATATCCGGATATGAAAGTATTTCCAGTCAAGGAGCACCCCACATCGACACCATTTTGGTTGCTTCTCATCCATAATGTCAGAAAACCCGATACATTCCTAAAAAACAGCGAGTTTACTGTTTTAAAATCAATCAAACATAAGAGGGAGGTGGCATATCTGCTGGAAGTTAGATGATTGTCAGGCTACTTGAACGAACAGATATTGATTAAACATAAAAATGCTAGGCTAAGTAAAGTATTACACATTCAAATCGCGAGGGTATTAAGCGTTAACATCAGATACCGTTGATCCTTAATAGGATGAGTATTGCAATATATTACTTTTCATACTCTTATAGCAGAAAAACGCATTCGTGATTTAGACCGTGTTCTCACTGCGGTATGAGCTGCTCTTACAAGATTAGTACACCGCATGCTCCGTTCGAGGCTTTCAATTCGACAAGATACGCCATCTAGTCACTAGTATTTGATGATGAAAACATTCAAACAATTCTTAATGTTTACTTGCATGGGAGCTGTCGGCACCGCAGCGCACTTTATTATGCTTGCATTCTTAGTCTCTATTGACTGGAATAAAACACTTGCGACAACCATTGGAGCTATCCTGGGTGCGATCACAAATTATATGCTTAACTATCATTTTACTTTTAAATCAAAACTGCCTCACCTTTCCACATCGGTTAAGTTTTTTCTAATAGCCCTTGTGGGTATATGCATTAACGCGATCGTATTTAGCATCATGCTTTTTTTGCATTACCTGATTGCTCAACTTATAGCCACCGCTACTGTCCTGTTCTGGACTTTTTTAGCTAATCGCTTCTGGACATTTCGAGGATCATAATATGTCTGACAATACAAAATCTATCTGTATTATCGTACCTGCTTACAATGAAGAGGTTGTCATTCAGGAGTTTTACAATAGATTAATAACTGTCTTGGATAAACTGCCTGGGTACTTATGGCACATTTTATTTGTCAATGATGGCAGTGAAGATGGCACGCAAAACGTTATTGAATCGCTTGCGAAAGTTGACACACGCATTTCGTATATCGGATTTAGTCGCAATTTTGGCAAAGAAATTGCAATGACTGCAGGCCTAGATTATGCAGATGGCGATGCCGTTATTATTATCGACGCGGACTTACAGGATCCGCCTGAGTTAATTGTAGATATGGTAGCTGGCTGGGAACAAGGTTTTGATAGTGTATATGCCACGCGGCTAAGTCGACAGGGAGAAAACTGGCTAAAACTTTTTACCGCTACTCAATTTTACCGTGTGATCCAGAGAATAAGTAAAACCAAAATACCGGAAGATACGGGTGACTTTCGCTTGTTGAGCAGGAGAGCCGTAAACGCTCTAAAACGGCTGCGAGAACACCACAGGTTTATGAAAGGCTTGTTCACATGGATCGGATACCCATCGAAGTCAATTGCCTATCATCGAGATGCAAGATTCGCGGGCAACACAAATTTTCGGTTTTGGCGACTCTGGAACTTTGCACTTGAGGGGATTACATCATTCACGATTGCCCCTTTGAAAATTGCAACATATTTTGGAATTACAACCGCACTGCTTTCTTTTATATATGGTATTTGGATAATTTTTAAAACTTTAGCATTTGGCGATCCAGTTCAGGGTTTTCCAACACTAATAGTTACAAATTTGTTTTTGGGAGGCTTGCAATTAGTATTCATTGGAATTATTGGCGAATACCTCGGTCGAGTGTTTAACGAATCCAAACAGAGGCCACTATATCTCGTGCAGACATTCCATTCGGGAAACATGAAACTTCAGTGCGATACTGATAAATAAGACCTGGCAGACTATTTCCTATCGACACTGATACAAGAGGTCCAGTATGCGACAAAAGATCGTAGCAGATTAGAACGGCAGCGCTGGAATCTCCCGTTGTTTAATATAAATTATAAAAGTCGGCTATGACTTCAAGTGGAAATATAATCGATGCTCGTGTGTTCCAGTCAGGGACTAGATATTACCCGCGAAAGATTCCAGAAATACCGCACAAATGGATGAGACCAGTAGTACTCGTGAGATTGACCAGTGCAGTTTGAAGATCATCACAGCGGAGAGGGTGGTCAGAGCCACTACGCGCAAGTTTACCGAAGACAAATCCGGTTGCCATACTGTGAAGATGCCGTATTCTTCAATTGACACACTCTTAAAAACGACATGAAGGGCAAACCAAATAGAAAGATTGAGAATCACGCCCACTACGGCGGCAGATATCGCGGTTAGCGCACCATTCAACCGGGGCTGATGACAAATCCATTCAATATGCGGGGCACCTGCGAAAATCCACAGGAAACAGGGAACGAAGGTAGTCCAGAGCGTGACTGCTGCACCGGCGAGGCCGAGTCCAATGCCGCCCTCCCGAAACGCCGCGATAAACCCGACAAACTCTGTGACTAGGATGAGCGGGCCCGGTGTCGTTTCTGCGAGACCGAGTCCATCCATCATCTCTCCAGCGGATAGCCAGCCGTAGTCAATTACCGCGGCCTGCCCCATATATGCCAATACCGCGTATGCACCGCCAAAAGTGACCACGGCAAGGCGAGAGAAAAAGATGCTTATCTCAAGCAATAGTTGTTGTGAGAAAAAAAAGTCAATGGCCAAAATCGGTACTACCCAGATTGCCAGCCAGATCAATACAGTGCATGCGAGACGGGATAGAGATCGATGGGTTTGATCGATTTCTATGGACGTGTCCGCTGGGACCGTATTGAGAAAAAATCCAATCGCTGCCGCACCGAGCACAATCAATGGATAGGGTATCGACATAAAAAAGATACCTACAAAAGCAAGTATCGCAATCGCCCAATAAATTGGGCTTTTCATTGCCCGCTTTGCCACACGCAGCAAAGCCTCGAGCACGATGACCAATACTGTGGCTTTAATTCCGAGAAATAAGGTATTGATGAGGGGGACGTCACCCAGCATTGCATACACAATCGAGAATGCCAGTACCACCAACGCTCCAGGCAATACGAATAGAAGGCCTGCGATCAATCCTCCCAGAGTGCCATGCAGACGCCATCCGGCGTAAGTAGCGAGCTGCATCGCCTCTGGGCCAGGCAACAACATACAAAAACTCAAAGCATTGAGGTATGTCTTTTCATTAAGCCAGCACTTGTCGTCAACAAGAATACGATGCATTAACGCGATCTGTGCAGCGGGGCCGCCAAAGGACATTAATCCAATCTTTGCCCATACGCGTGTAGCGTGAGAAAGAGTTGGGGCATGATTTTGTTCCAGCCTGGTTTCTTCTATTACAGTGCCAAGCATCGATTAATTCCCGGTGCTCAATGGCCAGGTATGCTTTTCGTTGGTCGCGTCCCGACACCATCGGAATAAAGCATCATAAAGGCCCATGCTCGCATCGAGTTGGGTAAGATCATCTCGATGCATTCGGGAAAGTCCGAGGGAAACGGCGAGTAGCCCTGCAGATTGAGGCACAATCTCGAGTCGGTCCGTGTCGGCGCCGCGGACAATGGTGGCCAGCCGTCTAAGGGGCTCTATATCCAAGTGAAACTCTTCGATCATAGTGTCAAATGTGCAATGCTTACCACGATGAGACCAGTGCACGCCTTCGATATCAAATGGTGCTGCATTAAATTTCTCCGCCACATCAAGCACCTCGGCAGGAGCCACGAACAAGAACTGCGCTTTGGGATCGATGAAGCGACGAATCAACCAGGGGCAGGCGATTCGATCGATTTTGGGACGGTGTCTGGTCACCCAGACTGTTCGCCCGAGAGCATTCAAATCAGGAATCTTTTTCGCCGGCACCAGTGGCAGCGCAGCATCCCGCCAGGCAAAATGACCGCCGACCAGGATCTCGGCGCGAACACCATGATCCCTTAAAAGTGCAGCAGCGCCCTGACTGAGTTTCTTGCCTTTTTGACAGTACACCGTGACGGATTTATCAATTAGGGTCACTGCGAGCTGTTCTACTTCGAGAAACGGATAACGAAATGCAGTAGGAATCAGTTGAGGGTCCTCATCAAAATCCTGATCGATGCGAACATCGATAATGATCGGACAGTCTTGGGTGCCTATAAGGCGTGAAAGTTGAGAGGGTGTAATTTCAGACGGTGATGGCATCGTGCATCCTCCTTATTCAAGGTGATCTAAGGTTGAAAATTGGATGCGAAACTTAAGCTGACGCCTCACGGGGTGATCGCAACCCCATGGACCTATGTTGCATTAGCAGCGTATCGGTTGTCAATGATTGGATTTCGGTTAGACCTTGATTGATTATGATTTTGGCGGCAATGTTCGAGGTTTTCTTATAATAGTGTCAGGTAGTTTTCAGTAGAAACTAGATCTGCCCCGGTTTTTGCGATGCACGAGAGCATGTCCTGCAACCTAATGCGGATACTCCACACTCAAGCTAAGCAAGATAACTTCGACTCTGTCTAAGCTCAGTTTTCTTTGATCAGGAGTCTATAGACAAATAATAATAACCCTGCCACCTTTCTTCACTGGCACGCACATCTCGTCGACAACAGTTTCCAATACCGACAGAGAGGCAGAAGCAGAGTTACTAGCGCCGGAAGACGATGTTAGGTTGCTCACAGATACCTGATACTCCCCGATCAAATCGGCACCAACTTTAAAGGAGATCGTGCAGGTTTGTCCGGCGCTCACCGATCCGGCGCCATAGTTTATTTGCGTCCGATCCATGCTGACCACAGGGGACCCACTGCAGCCGTCAATAGTCTGTGAATTAGCCGCCACAAGAACTCCGGCCGGCAAAACAAGATTAAATCCAAGGCCCGACACATCGACCAGACTTACGGTGTTGTCGACGCTTATCCGCAAACGGGTGTCTGACGACACTTCAACCGGATTGGGAGCCATGACAATGCTGACATTTGGCGCAACAAGATCAATTGACGTGGTTTCGGTGTCGGAATTGTTTGAGGTGACGGGGTCAGCACCATTATTAACCACCAACGCGCTGCTGCTGACACTACCACGCGCACCGTTATCAATTGTTGTGGAAACGATAAACTGAACATTCTGATTTGCATTCAGCGCGCTGACTTGACAAATCACAGGTTGGCCAATCGTTTGCGAACAACCCGCGCCGCTGAAGAATACGAGATCATTGTCCAGGGAAATCTCAATCGTCGTCGCTTGGATGCTGGCAGGGCCCATATTGGTGACCGTGACACCGTACTCAAGTGTTTCTCCCGGCGCCAGAGGATCAACGAGATCAGTCATATCAAGACTTAGATCCGCGCCCAAACCTGTGCCCTGAATCTCGAAATTGTAGGGGTTTTCGTCAGGATCATTATTTGAAATTACGATGGATGCAGTGCGCAGACCAACTGCTGACGGGTTAAATCCAATTGTGAAGGTATTGGTCGACCCCGGGTTTGTGACCGAAGCGGCGTCGCTGGTCACACTGAAATCGGACGCATGGGCGCCAGATATCTGCACTCTGGGATTCGCAGTAAGCCTCAGATCCCCAGCTGTTGTCACAATATCAAATGACTGGGCCGTGGAGGCTCCGTCAACGGCAACCGCGCCGAAGTCCGTTCCATCCGCGCTGCTTGGAGAGGTATCCCCGTCGCTGATTTCAATACTATTACCCAACACCGAGATGTCAGGATTTATGCCTGTACCCTGGATCGCAAAATTGTAGGGGTCTTCATCCGAATCATTATTCGCTATCGAAACCGTAGCTTGTTTCAATCCAGAAGAAATGGGCTCAAATGAGATGATAAACGTGCGTGTTCCACCTGCCGCGACCGGTGTACCTGGTAACTGGGCCACGCTAAATTGATTTGCGTCGGACCCAGATATGATGACCCTGGGATTCCCGGTCAACAGGAGCGATTGACTGCCAGGATTACTGATCAGAAATGCATGATTATGGCTTTCGGATAAAGAAATTTCTCCAAAATCGGTATCGTCAGTCAACGACGCTGTCGAATCTCCATCTGGTATTTCGATGCCGTTACCACTTACCCTGATTTCAGGTGCATTAGCGACAGTCAGATCGGCATCGCTAATATCAAAAAAATATTGCCAACACATCTCAACCTGAACCGTCCCGTTGTAGTTGAGTTGGCAGGTATGGTGGCCATTGCTGATCCTGTATTGCTGAAAACCTGCTCGCCACCCGCATCAAATGTCTGCCCGCCATTGGTCGAAAATCCCAACGCGACCTGAGCGCAATTGATAGGTGCCTGATCGGTATCGGCAACATCCCAGGTAACCGCTACTGGCTCACCCGCCGAATATGATTGGCTCACATTGGGAGCGGTGATGCGGAATCCAGTAGCAGAAGTATTGTTTACATTCACAGTCAGACTGGAATCATCGACGCCACCACGCTGATCCCTGACCACTAGTCGAAAGTTCAGCTGCCGGGTCGTGCTCGGCAGAACTTCACCTTTAGCCGAACTGGTTCCTAGTATTTTTTCTATTTTTGGAAAGGTCCGATTGGGCGAATTCACCGGCAAAAAAGCCCGGAAAATCGCGTTATCTCCGGTATCGATGTCCACATTTGACGCCGTCCCGCTGTCCTGTTGTTCCCAGGAATAGGTTAATACATCACTTGAATCAGGATCAGCGCCGCTCCCGGCGAGTTCGAAAGGTGTGTGAGAAGGAATCTCATAAAGCCCGGTTCCAGCGGCAACCGGCGCCTGGTTGCCGATATCTGTCTCCACTGGACAGAGTCCCGCCCAGCCAGAATTATATTCCTGGACCGTCTGTTCGATGCTTGTAGCGGAATACATAAAATCAGCGTTAAACTGCAGATTATCGCTACCGCAGATCCCGGCATAAGACATAATGGTCGAGCCACTTCCCGGCTCAACTGCGGTCCCGCTATCGCGGGAGCCGTTGCAACTAGACTGAGTACTGTTAAAAGTGTGGGTTGCACCCAGCTGATGGCCGATTTCATGGGCAACCAGTTCAATATCAAACGCATCACCAACGGGCTGCCATGAACCTGAAACTCCCTGGCTCTTGCGACTGGTACCATCCGCGCGAGGGTCACAGACTACTCCCACATAGGCGACGCCACTTCCAGTAAACTGGGGTGTAACGTTAAACACATGCCCGATATCATAGTTAGCACTGCCGATTTCCGTATCCAGTATCGGGCGAACCTGACTTAGCAAAAGACTGGTATTGCCATTACTGAGTCCATCAGTGGCGGGATTGGTAAATATTACATCCTTTTCGTTCGCGACGACATTGAGTCGAATTGAAAGGTCCCGCTGTAGGATCGTATTCACCCGGTTTATGGTTGACACGATCGCTGCCAATGCATCATCTTTAGCAGATATCCCGTTGTTGGGATCGTCATGAAAATTGGTGTACTCCGCGGTTGTAGCAACGGCGATGCGGTATTCCTTGAGACGATTTCCGGTATTGAACTCTAGTTGCTGTGGTATCGATAACGACCTAAATTGTGGAGCCAGGGGATCGCCAAATCCCAGCTCACTTTTTACTGACTGATGAGTGCGATCAACCCCGCAGGAGTATCCAACATCCTTCTCCAGAGGTTGATAATCTTTTCGATAATAAGTTGCGTAAAATTGGTCAACACCGTCGCTGCGCGGATCGATATAAACCTCGCCCTGAGGTGTGAGCAGAAGGCCATGGAAGCCCTTCGGGGTCAGGTCCAGATTTCCGAAGATTGACGGATCGTCCACACCCGTCGCCGAAAATGTGGATATCTCAGGATGCAGCGCGCCCAGCGTCGGCGCGAGAACATTGGTTTTCTCCAAGCGAAGACGAACCATTTCACCACTTGGAAACGGTACCTCTATAATCCGCGCGCCAGGATCAGCTGCCGTCGCTGAGGGTCTGCTCGTCCGATCCAATACAGCTGTTGGTAGTGCCTGTTTTAATTGAGCCTCGTCCAACCGATAGAGGCTATATCGTTCAGGCATCAATTTCAGTGACGATGCGCCGTTAGTGCGCCTGGATGCTGTTCCTTCTGCTGATACTTCAGCGGGAACGTCGACTTCTGCCGCAAGCTCCCAGACCGCTGACTCTGCACGCGAAATTCCCGTGACCAGCATTATGGCGATCAAAAATATCGCACGAACAAAGCCGCCACGCCCCCAAGCTAGTGTGTTTATTGTCAATTGTTTATCTGCAGCGGGGCTTCAAACCCGCTTCCCCCATTCTTCAGATTTTCGATTATACACGTCCTCTCGCTGATCTGTGCAGCACCAAAAAACAGAATTATCGGGGGAAATTCGCCCCCTGAATTGTGTTCTTGGGCTAATTTAAGCAGTAATGTACGTGAACTGGCCTGATTTAGTGGAGGGTGTGGGAGCGCATGTCTTTTTTTACTCACATCATCCTTGATGCCGCTCGGGCGGTCCCGTCGCCCTTCGGGTTCCCTTCGCTCATGAAAAATCGCTCCAGGCGATTTTTTCACTCCGTTCAAGCAGGAACACTAGTATCAAATCACAAAAAAAACCCCACCCGAACGGGTGAGGCTTTTTTCGTAATTAATGCCTGGCGGTGTCCTACTTTCACATGGGGAGGCCCCACACTATCATCGGCGCAAAACGTTTTCACTTCTGAGTTCGAGATGGGATCAGGTGGGACCCGTTCGCTATGGCTACCAGGCAAGCTTGGATGTGTCTCGGCTTGCGCCAACAACACAAATTCGGTTAGTCAAAGGTGTAATAACTCTGAATTATAGACTTATCGTCAACATCCTAGAAACGGTCAAACCGTTTGGGTGTTATATGATCAAGCCTCACGGGCAATTAGTACTGGTTAGCTTCATACATTACTGTACTTCCACACCCAGCCTATCAACGTTGTAGTCTTCAACGACCCTTCAGGGGACTTATGTCCCGGGAGACCTAATCTTGAGGGGGGCTTCCCGCTTAGATGCTTTCAGCGGTTATCCCGTCCGTACATAGCTACCCAGCAATACCATTGGCATGATAACTGGTACACCAGAGGTACGTCCACTTCGGTCCTCTCGTACTAGAAGCAGCTCCTCTCAAGTCTCCGGCGCCCACGGCAGATAGGGACCAAACTGTCTCACGACGTTCTAAACCCAGCTCGCGTACCACTTTAAATGGCGAACAGCCATACCCTTGGGACCGGCTACAGCCCCAGGATGTGATGAGCCGACATCGAGGTGCCAAACACCCCCGTCGATGTGAACTCTTGGGGGGTATCAGCCTGTTATCCCCGGCGTACCTTTTATCCGTTGAGCGATGGCCCTTCCATACAGAACCACCGGATCACTAAGACCAACTTTCGTTCCTGCTCGACGTGTCTGTCTCGCAGTCAAGCACTCTTATGCCTTTGCACTAACCGTACGATTTCCGACCGTACTTAGAGTACCTTCGCGCTCCTCCGTTACTCTTTGGGAGGAGACCGCCCCAGTCAAACTACCCACCACACACGGTCCCGGACCCGGATAACGGGCCTCGGTTAGGGCCCCGAACAAGCAAGGGTGGTATCTCAAGGGTGGCTCCACAGAGACTGGCGTCTCCGCTTCAAAGCCTTCCACCTATCCTGCACATACTTGTTCAGAGTCCAGTGTGAAGCTGTAGTAAAGGTGCACGGGGTCTTTCCGTCTAGCCGCGGGTACACTGCATCTTCACAGCAAGTTCAATTTCACTGAGTCCCTGGTGGAGACAGTGTGGCCATCGTTACGCCATTCGTGCAGGTCGGAACTTACCCGACAAGGAATTTCGCTACCTTAGGACCGTTCATTTACGTTAACGCTTTCCAGCGCGGTGCTTTCGCGATTCGCTCAAACACCCTTTATGTCGCCATAAAGATCGGACTATATCATCGCCTCGAAGAGGCGCCCGGCGTGTAGTCTCTGAGGATTTTCCTACTGCTGAATCAAATTCAATATTTCATCATCTGAATATTTCCGACGTTGAACACCTCCATCGTTCATATCCCGTCGAATGTCCAGAATTTCCTTTATGCCTTCTAAAGTCAGGTGTTTCTTTTGGCCAATCAGATCGGAGAGCTTCCTGAATTTGGAAAAGTCTCTTTTCTTTTTCGCCGACAGAAAACCATACCTTTTAAAGAAAGGGATGACATTGTCATTAATAGCATTAAAGTTATTCACCTCGAAATACCAAACACCATCACTTCTCTGTCGCAACGTTCCGCAGTTCAGGTGGCGTTTGAACAACGCTAGAACCACTTTATCCTTTTGAGACACGTTAAAACACAACGATATCTTCCAAGGCATCTTGTAATCCTTTCTTTTACGAAAGGAAACATTGAAACTGCCCTCTCCATCAGTAAAACCAGCAAGGTAATAGCCAATGTTTTGGGGGACTTGTTTAGCATCAAAGGTCATAACTTACCTGTAGGAATCTTTCCTGCTGATTGTCCGCACCTAACGGATTGTCACTGAAACCATACTGTTTCGAGTACCGTAGGATACACCGGAGTTTCCAGCATTTAGCCAGGTTTTTTTACGTAACTACAGTTTTGGTCCTGTAGATAATTAAACGATGATGTTGGAACTGAGTACTGAGAGTTTACCTATAGTTACGGCCGCCGTTCACCGGGGCTTCGATCAAGAGCTTCGCCGAAGCTAACCCCATCACTTAACCTTCCGGCACCGGGCAGGCGTCACACCCTATACGTCCTCTTGCGAGTTTGCAGAGTGCTATGTTTTTAGTAAACAGTCGCAGCCACCTCTTTATTGCAACCGCCTTCTGCTCCGAGAGCAAGTCTCTTCACATACAAGCGGCACACCTTCTCCCGAAGTTACGGTGTCATTTTGCCGAGTTCCTTCACCAGAGTTCTCTCAAGCGCCTTAGGATTCTCACCCCACCCACCTGTGTCGGTTTGGGGTACGGTTTTTCATAGCCTGAAGCTTAGAGGTTTTTCCTGGAAGCATGGCATCAACTACTTCTCTCCTAACAAGGAGATCGTCATTACGTCTCAGTCTTAAGGACCCGGATTTGCCTAAGTCCTCAACCTACACGCTTAAACCAGCATATCCAACAGCTGGCTAGTCTAGCCTTCTCCGTCACCCCATCGCAGCTACAAAAAGTTCAGGAATATTAACCTGATTCCCATCGACTACGCATTTCTGCCTCGCCTTAGGGACCGACTAACCCTGCGTCGATTAACGTTGCGCAGGAAACCTTGGGTTTTCGGCGTGCGGGCTTTTCACCCGCATTGTCGTTACTCATGTCAGCATTCGCACTTCTGATATCTCCAGCAAACCTTACGGTTTACCTTCACAGACTTACAGAACGCTCCCCTACCATGCGTACATTCCCTTAAATGCACTTACAAACATCACTTGATTTATCGTTGCCCAACCGACTTGAAATTCGGTGGCGCTTTCGTTTCGGCATTCTTTACAAGAATGGTCTCAACGCAAGCTTTACATCGATATATTTAACAAGTGCACTTAAGTGGAATGCACGCATCCACAGCTTCGGTACACATCTTGAGCCCCGGTATATCTTCCGCGCGGGCCGACTCGACCAGTGAGCTATTACGCTTTCTTTAAATGGTGGCTGCTTCTAAGCCAACATCCTGGCTGTCTGAGCCTTCCCACATCGTTTCCCACTGAGATGTGTTTAGGGACCTTAGCTGGTGGTCTGGGCTGTTGCCCTCTCGACGACGAAACTTATCTCCCGCCGTCTGTCTCCCATGATTGAACTTACAGGTATTCGGAGTTTGCGATGGGTTGGTACCGCGAGATGCAGCCCTAGCCATTACAGTGCTCTACCCCCTGTAGTTAGTCATGAGGCACTACCTAAATAGTTTTCGGGGAGAACCAGCTATCTCCGGGCTTGTTTAGCCTTTCACTCCTAGCCACAGCTCATCCACTAATTTTTCAACATTAGTTGGTTCGGTCCTCCAGTCGGTATTACCCGACCTTCAACCTGGCCATGGCTAGATCGCCCGGTTTCGGGTCTACACCTTGCAACTAAGACGCCCTATTAAGACTCGATTTCTCTACGGCTCCCCTAAACGGTTAACCTTGCTACAAAATGTAAGTCGCTGACCCATTATACAAAAGGTACGCAGTCACACGATAAATCATGCTCCCACTGCTTGTACGCATACGGTTTCAGGTTCTATTTCACTCCCCTAACAGGGGTTCTTTTCGCCTTTCCCTCACGGTACTAGTTCACTATCGGTCGATAAGTAGTATTTAGCCTTGGAGGATGGTCCCCCCATGTTCAGACAGAGTTTCACGTGCTCCGCCTTACTCGATTTCACTTTAAGAGCCCTTTCGTGTACAGGACTATCACCTTCTATGGTCAGTCTTTCCAGACTGTTCAACTAGAACTCAAAAAGCTTAAGGGCTGGTCCCCTTTCGCTCGCCGCTACTAAGGGAATCTCGGTTGATTTCTTTTCCTCCGGGTACTTAGATGTTTCAGTTCCCCGGGTTCGCTTCGTACACCTATGTATTCAGTGCACGATACCT
>JAHEGU010000068.1 GCA_024644945.1 Gammaproteobacteria bacterium
GAAGTGATTGGTCGGCGCTGAATTGATGGTCGTAGATCCTATCCTGCCAGAGAAAGTGGTAGCCCAACCAAAATCTCTAGTTTTGCGTGAATCTAATTGGGAGATGCTTATAGCAATTGCATCCACTGAGGGGAGATAAATCGGGCCAGGCCGCGTTTTTGATGTTCAACTCGATAGATTAGGTTACATTGAGAAATGGTGGGCCCCCGCTTCGCGTCGAGATAGGACTTGCAGGATGTCGTGGAGATACAACATCCCTAAGGGAGAACCTAGCACCAATGAACTGTTGGTAAAACTTTAATTCTTTAACAACCGTTCTTTAGTTTTACTTAGTATACATTTAAATGTATACTTTAATGCATATTACAAACAAGACTCAATACGGCTATGCAAAACTTGCTAACAAACAAAACCGCGTCATTAACCGAACTTCGAAATCCGAAAAAGGTAATTACCAAAGCGGGGGGTAAACCCGTGGCAATCCTAAACCGAGATCAGTTGGAGGGGTATTTTGTCCCCGCATCTGCTGTTGAAGTGCTGCACTTTGAACCGACTCAATCAGGCGAAGCAGTAGATAAATTTAAAGATCGCAAACAACAGCTCTCTGAAACATTGAAATACCTGAAAGATAAATAGCATTGAAATTCCTCAATAGTTCGGACGTGATCGAGATCCATGATCTTGTCATAGACCGAAATGAACTCCAGGGAATGGCAGGCAATAAATCTCTGGATGCTGTGCTTACACGAATTGAGAACCGCATGTCATTCGGGATGATTAGCGATGAGTTTGATTTAGCTGCGTGCTATGCATGCTTCCTGGCAGTAGGTCATGTTTTCAATGATGCAAACAAACGAACGGCATTTGCCTGCATGGATGTAAGCCTGTCTCTAAATGGCGTGGAATTAAACTACGACCACGTTGAAGTAGGCAATCTAATTATCAAGGTTGCCCAAGGTATAGTCGATGAAGTGGAGTTGAGCACTTGGTTGCGCTCGCAATCTATGGCACAGTAAAACTTCGATCTGCAATTAGGGTAAAGGTCTAATAGACGATACGAAAACAAAGTAAAATGTCGGACAATCCCTTCGTACCGAAACTGTAAACTATGTGCCCGGTACAAACTGTAAAGCATGTCTCCGGTAAGAACCCTCTTGAAAATGGTGGGCCCGGTAGGACTTGAACCTACGACCAATGGATTATGAGTCCACCAATCTACGTCAATGAAGTCGTTGGGACAATAAAAAAGCCGACCAGAAAAAATTGTTTGGGTTTTTATTGACCTCGTACCGTTCAATGTTGAGAATTGATGCTCAACAAATTACTTGTTAGTACCTACCTTTCGCTAATTCGATGAAAACCGACCACCTCAATATCGCCTAAAATCAACTCTAAATTGTTGGTTATTAGTGGTACCCGGAGCCGGACTTGAACCGGCACGATGTTGCCATCGAGGGATTTTAAGTCCCTTGCGTCTACCAATTCCGCCATCCGGGCATGGTACCGTTATGTCGTCGTAGATGGAGGCTGAGCCCGGAATCGAACCGAGGTACACGGCTTTGCAGGCCGCTGCATAACCACTCTGCCACTCAGCCAAGCGACGCCGAATCATACCAGCTTTGAACCGACCTATCCGTTAAGTGGTGCTCTCGGAGCGAAGCTCTCGTGATTGCAGTGGCCAGATCCAGACAGAATAATTTGAGAGCATTGTGTCGGATCGCTTCCTCATTCTGCGCTGGTTGGGAGTATGGAGCGGGAAACGAGATTCGAACTCGCGACCCCAACCTTGGCAAGGTTGTGCTCTACCAGCTGAGCTATTCCCGCATTGCTCCCGAATCGGGGGAGCTTGATTCTATGCACCCAGCCCCCTGTGTCAATAGAAAATCAGTATTTTCAAGCCCTTCATCCATAATTTCATCCTTTTTCCATCAGATAGGGCCAGGCTGCCCTGAGATATTCGATCATAGACCACAAAGTGAGTAAGGCAGCTACGTAGAGCATGATTTCTCCGATCCGAAAGATGGGCAATCCATAAACCGGCAACGCGTAAAGCAGAAGCGCAATTGCAATCATCTGCACCGCCGTTTTGATCTTACCCACAGCGCCGACCGCCACCGCGCCGCGTTCCCCGAGCTCCGCCATCCATTCACGCAATGCTGAAATTGCAATTTCCCGACCCACAATGATGGTGACCGCGATTGCAAATGGCATGGGGTGAATCACCCTGTCGAGTACGGAGGAATCAGAAGCCAGCAACACGAGCGCACTGGAGACGACCAGTTTATCCGCGACGGGGTCGAGAAAAGCGCCCAGTTTAGTCATGGCATTCATGCGACGGGCTAAATATCCGTCGAGCCAGTCAGTCAGGGCTGCCAGCACGAAAATGCTGGCAATCACGGTCTCACGGAACGGTATGTTCAGAAAGTACACCACCACCAATACCGGAATAAGCAGTATTCTGAAAAGGGTAATCAGATTTGGCAGATTCCACATGGCAAGGCTATTTCACAAGACTTATATTGGTGTATTTCATTTTTCTCCTTCAGGTCTGGAGCGTATCAGTTATGAAATTCATTATATATGCGCTGTGCGAGCTTAGGGCTGATTCCTGGAACCCGCGCAAGGTCCTCAATACCGGCCCGCTTGATCTCGTTTAATCCACCAAAGAAGCGAAGCAAACTACGTCGACGCTTCTCACCCACCCCCTCAATCAGTTCCAGTGATGACCGGGTGCGCGCCTTGTCGCGACGGTTTCGATGACCTGCGATTGCAAAACGGTGGGCTTCATCTCGAACGCGCTGGATCAAATGTGAGGCCGCAGAGGTACCTCCCGGATAGATGGGCCCTGCACGTCCGGGGATATGTAGTTGTTCTTCTCCGGCACGCCTTTCCGGTCCTTTAGATACACCCACCAGCAGTACCGAATCAATGAGCTGCAATTCCTCGAATACTTTGACCGCTACGCCAAGCTGGCCTTTGCCACCATCTATCAGGACAATATCCGGCAATTTACCATCGTCCTCAAGCACCCGCCGATAACGCCGCATCAGGACCTGCTCCATAGCCGCATAGTCGTCTCCCGGTTCAATATCGGAAATATTAAATCGACGATAATCTGATTTGACCGCTCCCTGGTGATCAAAAACCACGCACGAACCTACGGTGCGCTCACCCATGGTGTGACTGATATCAAAACACTCGACCCGGTTCGGCACTTCCCCTAGCTTCAACAGGGCAGCCAGGGCATCGAACTGGCTGCTGATCTGACTGTGCTCATTGAGATGCACGCGCAGTCTGTCACCCGTATTGATTCGCGCATTTTCTATCCACCTGGCGCGCTGTGCCCTGCACTGATGTTTGACCTCAACTTTTGATTTGGCTTCCAGGGTCAGCACCTGTTGTAACGACGCTCTGCTCTCAATTGGTTCACTGAGCAGAATCTCATCGGGAATCGCTGATCCCAGATAATTCTGAGGCAAGAATGCCTCGAGCAACTGTGATGACGTCAAGTCCAGCGGATTCTGTTGAATATGAAATCGTCCCCCAAGATTTCTGCCCTGTCGTATAGTAAATACGCCAAAGCACACGGTTCCCGACTCTACTGCCACTGCCACCACGTCAGCATCGCTGGCATCGTTCGCCATATACTGTTTCTCTCGGACTCTTTGCAAGCGGGCGATTCGATCTCTGAATTCTGCCGCCTGCTCAAAATCTAGAATGCCGGAAGCACTCTCCATCTTCTCCATTAACTCCTCCATTAAGGAGCTATCCTGGCCGGAAACCATTGCTCTGGCCTGTCGCACATCCTCCATATATTGCTCCCGCGAAATCAAGCCGACACATGGCGCACTGCAACGCTTGATCTGGTACTGAAGACACGGTCTCGATCGATTACGGAAGAAGCTATCATTGCATTGGCGCAGCAGGAATATTTTCTGAATATGGCTTAACATCTCGCGAACCGCACCTGCGCCCGGATAAGGACCGAAGTATTTACCGGGTTGATTGCGTCGGCCGCGATAAAAGGTAAAGCGAGGAAATTCATCTTTTTCGGTCAACCGGATATAGGGATAACTCTTATCGTCCCTGAGCAGTATGTTGTACCTCGGCCGCCGATCTTTGATCAGATTGTGCTCAAGCAGCAGCGCCTCACTTTCAGTCTGTGTCTGCTGGGTTTCGGCGGCACGTATCTTTGACACCATCAACTGCGTTCTGGGATTCAGGCCTGACTTTCGAAAATAGCTGGTCACCCTCTTTTTCAAGTTGCGCGCTTTGCCGACATAGAGTGTTTCGCCCAAATCATCGTAATAGATGTAGACCCCTGGCATTTCGGACACAGAGGACAGGAACTCAGAAGAATCAAATTGCTGGGTTTCACTCATAACCGGAATGTTATCACTTCAAATTTGCCCGCAGCAGCAGTAAGCCATACAATCCGGCCTCCTGAGATCCTCCTGTATTCGATATCCCGTTATGAAAATTTCCGCCTTTGAAGCCCGCGTCGGCAACTTGATCGAATACCAGGGCAAGCTATGGAGAGTGCATAAGAAGAATCATGTAAAGCCAGGCAAGGGTGGCGCATTTGTTCAGATGGAGATGAAATCGATTGGTGACGGTACCAAGCTCAATGAGCGTTTCCGATCAGAGGATAAAGTGGAAAAAGCGCATGTGGAGCCGCGCCAGATGCAATATCTCTATTCAGAAGGAGAGTCCTATATTTTTATGGACAATGAGTCATTTGAGCAACTCACCATGTCAGCAGAGGATCTGGAAGACCAGGTACCATATCTACTTCCCAATACCGATGTGCAGATCAACTTTCATAATGACAGCCCGATCGGTGTCGAACTGCCGGCCAACGTCATCCTGGAAGTGACTGAAACCGAAGCAGTCGTTAAGGGGCAGACAGCTGCCAGCGGCGGCAAACCGGCAGTCCTTGAAACCGGTCTTAAGGTAACCGTGCCACCATTTGTCAATGCCGGAGAGAGGGTTAAGGTGAATACGGATACCGGAGAGTATGTCGAACGCGCTTAGAGCTCGGAGAACGGCTTTCATGTCACTCACCGCGAGCTAAACGTCGTCAGTCAGCGCTCGTTCGAAAAAGTTTTCAAGGGCGGTGATGAGTTCCGTATCGTCAAACAAATCACCCTGAACCGCCTCTATTTTTTACAATCCGCCCGCAGAAGAAATTATCCTGCGCCAGTCTGACTGCCAGAGCGATGTATTCTTGCTCGCTGCAGCAGACGAGCTCATTCAGTCCATGCAGCCTTAGAATAGCGCAGGTGTGTCGGCCTCCCATAGTATTACCGGGTAGAGCAATCACAAGAGTACCGTATACCAGCGCCCCAAAAGTCTAATGGCAAATCGGATCGAATACTTCAGCAAATTCCTGATCTGTGATCGCGTGCCCTGGTGCGCCTATTAATTTTCAGTCATTGTCATTCAAACCTGCACCTGCTCCCGCCATGCGTGAGGCCGCAGAGGATTTGACATAGGTGAGCTGGGCATAACTCTCAAGCGCCTCCCAGTCCGCTTTGAGCAGACTGCAGGAATCATGGGACAAGGGCCAGAAAACATGCATCACCACTTCGTCCGGTTGCAATAGCTGAACCTCCAGTTTGCCTGTGAACTCAGCATCCAACTCTTTTCGGTTACCAGAAAATCCAAGTCCATCCGGACAACAGTAAAGTTTAACCTGGTCCCAAGTCAGGCGTATCCACCGTTCGCACTGGGTCGTGGCGGCACCCGCAAATCCAGCAATTAGTAAAGGGAAGGCGATGTTTTCTATGGCAAGAATCCGATCATCGTAGATCTCTTGATTTCCCGCCGCACCAAGACTTCCGGCATTGGCGCAGTCCGCAATACTTGGACCCACAATCAATGGCGAAGCCTTACCTGACTGCGCTTTCCAGCGACCGTTCTGCTGAATAATCTTAAGCGGCCCCAGCTGGCTATGGTCGACCTTTTGTAAAAGACTCACAAGCTGAGAAGCGCCCGGTAGATCGACCGCCTCCAGCCAGCGCACCGCACGGCCGGCATCTTCCGCCAGGCCCCATAACAAACCCGCTCCGCGTGCCGCCTTGCGTGCGGTATGTTCAACCTGGTTAAGCGACAGATGCATGATTAAAGAGGGGGAAAAATCCAGTCGTCAGGTTCAGTCGCGTTAAATTCATCCGGAAAAGGAGCATCCTGATACATCGTAATCCTGACCCAGCGATCGGATCTGGGATCAAATTTATTGGCTCCGAAAAACGACAATTTACACCGCAGCATATCTATTGGAACCATTTCCGAGCCAATCAGATTATCGCGAATTTCAGCATAAGGCAGCCTGTTTACCAATTGCAGCCTGCGTGCTGCACCGCGGTGCTCCGGATACGACATTAGGAATCGTGCCATTGAATCGTTGGCTACTGATGACTCCAATTGCCTGAAAAAAGATTTAATATCCCGCGCAAATGCTAACGGCTGCTCTTTATCAGCCCCCGACTCCTCGAATCGCTCTCCAAGACGCGGTTCCAGCTTTTCCTCGGAGACATACCAGAATCTGGCGCAGGCGTCGTGTTCATCAAAATCCGTGTCGAGCGCCCATTGATAATGCAGCCTGATCAGCTGCATGGTTTTTTCGACGGTCACCGAACCGTCAATACCTTGATACGCAGATTCATCCACCGCCATCTGGTCAGCGAGATCGTCGACCAGTGCGCCATGGGGCTCAATAACCATCGACACTAAAAGTTCTTGTCCTTCGATCGACAAATGCGATTCAGACCAGATGATTAATTGATTCCACGGAAAGGGACTATCTCCAGGCCACGTGATCAGCTGTTGCTCAAGCACTTCAATATCCCGTTTCAGACCTTCGATTCGCTTTGCCTGGCGCGGGTCAGCAGTATGCCAGGAGTCCAGACTTATCCGCATCCTCTGCACGATCTGTTCAAAGGCATGTGTTTCATTAATGCCGGCAGCTGGCAAGCTGCGCACCCGCATCAAGGCGGTTTCACGGGCATTGATCCAGGTATGTAACAATGAAGGATGGGTCCCCAGAAACGGCGCCATTCCAAGACCCGTGGAGTTACCCACTCCCAGCCGTCGCCGAATTGCAGGATCCATCAAAACCGCCTTTTCCGGATTTCGAATTTTGGCGAGATGCTCTGCGATGTCAATGGTGAACCATCGAATCAGCCATACCGCCAGTAACTCGGCACGAAAGGCATTAGTAAATTCGCTCCGATCGGCGATTCGCTCACGGCCGCAGAGCCCGAATTTTCCGTTCCCATAGACCGCGGTAGTGCGCATCAGGTAACCAACCTGCTGGATCATGTCCAGGTCAGGCTGGTGTCCATCTGCGAGGCTTTTCACCACATGTTCGAATAGCCGAACACTGCGGTTAGCCCGCGATAAAACCAGCTCTCTCTGGGAACATTGACCGGCTTCCTGGAGCGGGACGACTGAAGCGAGTCGATCAATGTCCTGTTCACGCGGTTCACCATCGAACAATGCAAAAGTCGCATCCCACTGATCGGCAATAACCCGGTCCGATCTTTTCTCAGGGGGTAAATCGTGGGAGAAACAAACCAGACTATAGTCGTGCTCAGGTCCCCTCGCACGATACACCGCGACACCAACGCCGTTCTGGTCGATCTCCCAACGGATGCGCTCAAACTGCCAGTGATCTTGCTTGAGCTGGCGCAATAAGGCTCGCATAAAGCTGAGTCTGGACTGGTGAAAACAACCCATTCGCTCCAGCTTCATCACCATCTGCGGTGAACGCATGGGCGCCGACTGAGGCGATTTTAGTGGTTCCATTCAGGCCTACTTGCTTTGTCAGTTAAAGCGTCGATAATATCCTCTTGGCGTTAAATATACAGCCTGGAGATACGCAACATCATGCCACTTGATATCCATCCAGCTTTACCATTGGATACAATTCCGAAACAAAACGAGGAATATGCCCTCGAAAAAATTCCCTGTTGCCATTTGCTAAAACACAGTACCAATGGGGAAGTGATAAAGCTGAACAGCACTGGCTTATTGATCTGGCAGACCTGCACCGGCGAGTGGACCGTTGGCGAAATAATACAGGCCCTGAAGGAAGCTTATCCGGACGCCGCTGCTGATATGAACAAGGATGTGTTCAGGGCTCTGGATAATCTTCAGGACGAAGGTGCGATTTCGCTGAGCCTGGTTGGAAGAAAATGATTGCTTCGCACAGCCAGAATCCATCATAACTGCGGCTCAAGTGATGGAGGGAGTCGGCCGATAAGCCGGGTTCTGTCGTGAACAGTTATTCATCTGGGACGTTTGTCACCAAACGCCTCAAGCAACCTACCCGGATCCAGCGTGGGCCACGCCCGACGGATCCCTATTTGGTCTTGCTCCAGGTGGGGTTTGCCCTGCCACCGATGTTGCCACCAGCGCGGTGCGCTCTTACCGCACCATTTCACCCTTACCTGTCTTTCAACAGGCGGTATATTTTCTGTGGCACTTTCCGTCGGCTCGCGCCGCCCAGGCGTTACCTGGCACCCTGCCCTGTGGAGCCCGGACTTTCCTCCTCGGACCGGCACTAAAGCACCGAACCAAAGCAACTGTCTGGCCGACTCCCAAGTATTGAGACTAGCCAAGCATTGATTAAGTTTCAAGTGCTGAAGGTGTTTGAGATTGTGCTTCATGGCGAGCGGTGATTACTGTCGAATTTGTCTTCATTGAATCGAGCATAAGCGCTTTTTATTCAATCATTTTGCATCCAAACAATCCTTCCAACCGCATATCTCAGCAGTCAAAGTTTTTACTGCTAGTCGGATAGCGTCAAACACACCGGCAGCGGACTTCTTACTATTCTCCTCCAGACTGAATTTCCAGGCCCAGCTGATACAGCTGGTTCCGGTTCAGTCCGCTCCATTTCGCAGCGATTTTGCATGCGGTCTTTAAAGGGAGCTCTTCGATTAATAGTTCGAGCAATCGTTTGACCTCACTATCATCAGCCTCCACCTCCGTGGCCCCTGCGACGATTATGACAAACTCTCCCTTCTGGTTATCTGGACCTGCTGAGATCTGATTCAGCACCTGTTGTGCTTCACTAACATAGAATTGTTCATATTTCTTGGTCAATTCCCGAGCAACTGCAACCTGTCTGTCATGCCCCATCGAAACACAAATTTGCTCCATAGTTTGCAGTATTCGATGGCTGGACTCATAAAACACCGACGTCCAGGGTGAATCGGCGAACATGTCAAGATACTCGCGACGGGGCCCGGGTTTGTTTGGAATGAATCCTCCAAAGTTAAATCTATCTGTAGGCAGGCCGGATGCGGAAAGCCCAGCAATGATCGCACTGGCGCCTGGTATCGGCACAACCCTCATTCCTTTGCGACGCGCTTCCCTGACCAATGGATATCCAGGATCACTGATCAGGGGTGTGCCCGCATCACTGATCAGCGAAATTTGCTGCCCTTGAGCGAGACGATCCATCACTTCGGGGACCCGCTTTCGCTCATTGTGCTCGTGGCAGGACAAGAGCGGCGTTCTGATATGGAAATGCCTGAATAGAATGCTGGCGTGACGGGTGTCTTCCGCCAATACGAGGTCCGCTTGTTTAAGAACTTCCACTGCTCGGAAAGTCATATCGTCCAGGTTTCCAATCGGCGTGGCAACGATGTAAAGCGCCCCGGTTTTGCTGTTCATTCGTGGGTCTCGTATACTTTGCCCGAGACTCTATCATTCAATCAATACAGGAACCTATTTGTGAAGCCCCTTGTTGTAACCTGCTTAGTCGGGGGTATGGGAAATGGCGTCAAGTCAAAATCCTGCGCCTCGTGGCAATCCTTAATATTGCTCGCAGTGGGTGCTGTACTAATCACCGGATGCGGACCCGCAGTGCGTCCCTTGCCAGATTCTTCTACGATTATCGTACAGGAGGCGAACACTTCAGGGGATGGAGATACCTCGACTGTTCTGACTCAAGGATTGGATCCAGAGCAGGAGTTTCAGGGACAACAGATAGATAGTGAAAGCCCTTGGGAGCTTGCGATCAGGGCTGATCAGGCACCTACGGATCTGGCCACTGAGTTGCGGCTGGCCGCGGCCGCGGGTTTCCTGGAAATCCAGGACTATACCGCGGCTGAAACCCAGGCGAATTACCTGGTTGATGTTTATCTCGAACCACGCCAGCAGCGGCAGTTAGGGCTGCTGCGCGGACGCATCGCGCAAGGACTCGGTCAGTACCAGACCGCGATTCAGTTTTTACAGCCGCTCAGGGGCGACCCATCCCTCACCAACGAGAGCAGGGCTCTGGTGCTACTGGTGTTGTCTGATGCCCAGCTTTCGCTTAACCGGCGTATCGATGCTCTGATCAGCCTATTCAGGCGAGACGTATTACTCGAACTCGATAACCAACTCACTAACCAGCAGCGGATTCTCAACCTACTTCGCAGCCTGACTTCACTCGAACAGTCATTATTGCAGCAGACCGCCACAAATAATGGCTTGCCCGCAAATCTTGCGGATGGCTGGATCGCCTTTCGTCTGATTGCCGATCTGCCGGATTACGAGCGGAGCACTCAACTACTGAGCTGGCATAGCAGCTTCCCTAATCACCCTGCAAGGGACCAGCTTCTCGGCGCAGGTATTAGCATCCCGCTTGAACAGTTTAATCATGTTGCATTGCTGTTACCGCTAACTTCGCCTTATGGCAACGCCGCACAAGCTTTCTATGACGGATTTATCGACGCCTACAGCCAGGACAACAACGTCTATAAACCAAGCGTCAGTCTACACGATATTGGAGAAGATCCTGGGCTGACCTCATTCTACTACCAGTCAGCGGTCATTGAGGGCGCGGATTTTGTTGTGGGTCCGCTGGGAAAGGCCGCGACCAATAGCCTACTAAACGGAAAACCACCGGCATTGCCAACCTTGGTTCTGGCAGACATTAATCCCGAACATTCAGCGCCCAATCTTTACGGTATCAGCCTGTCGCCAGAGTTCGAAGCTATGCAGGTGGCACAGCGCGCATTCAATGACGGCCATCGTCAGGCCGCCATTTTTCGCAGTGCGACAACTTGGGGGGATCGCGCTGCAAATGCATTCACTGATGCGTGGCTTGAGCTGGGTGGTTCGATAGTCTCCAACAAATCTTTTCCCGACACGATTGAAGACTATTCCCGAATAATCCAGAAACTACTCGAGGTCAATCAAAGCGTATCCAGGGAGCGCGTCCTGAGTGCGCAGCTTGGTGTCAATCTCGAGTTCACTCCACGACGGAGAGATGATTTCGATATGCTGTTCTTTGCCGGCAACGCTCGACAGGCCAGACTCCTGGTGCCACAGTTACGCTACTTCCAAGCGCATGACCTGCCAATTTACGCAACCTCTAATATATTCAGCGGCGCCATCAATCCAGCAGTCGATGCAGACCTAGACAAACTTGTATTCGGAGATATGCGCTGGATGGTTGAAATAATCTACCCCCAGCCAGAACTATCTCAAATCGCTGAAGCCGACTCAAATGGAGAGACAGGCGCTCAAGAATTACCGGTCACGAATTCGGATAATGACGAACAGAGCATCAATGAAGAACCTGCTGCATCCAAGCCAAAACCCCAGCCGATTGCAAAAAGTCCGTACAGTTTTTCACCATTGGACCGGCTTTACGCGTTAGGTTTAGAAAGCTATCACCTCATACCCAGACTATCCGTGCTCCGCGAGGATCCTTGGCAACGCTATAACGGTCAGGCATTCCGGGCCAGCATTCGCGAGGATGGCAACATTTTGAGACATCTGGAGTGGGCGAGTTTTGAAAAAGGGCAAGTAATATTGCTCAATCGACGCGAATCAAACCAGCCGGACTTGAATCAATGAGTAGGTCACGGTTTGCATCAGACTCATATGCACGAAACTCTCTGGAGCGCGGTAAAGAGATCGAAGATTTTGTCCTGAGTTATCTGGAGCGGGAGAAGTTCAGGCTGCTCGAGCGCAATTTTCACTGCAAGGGCGGAGAGCTCGATCTGATCATGATGGTTCGCGACGAACTGGTATTTGTCGAAGTGCGCTATCGAGGCTCAGTAGACTTTGGAGACGGAATTGAAAGCGTTGATCATCACAAGCAACGTAAACTCCGAATTGCTGCGGAGACCTGGCTGCAGCGCAATCCTCAGATCACGTTCCGTGGTTGTCGTTTTGATGTGATTTCGGTTTCTGGAAAGAGCCCCAATTATCAGATTGAATGGGTCGACGATGCATTTTGAATCAGATTCAAGTATCGTTCCGCCACTTTATTAACGGAACCCGGTTGTTCTATGTCAAAGCCCGCTGATCAAGAGTTTAATGCGCTGCTGAATAGCAGTATTGAGGCGATTGAAAGCGCGCGCCATCTTGCGCCAAAAGTCGTTGCAGCGGCGCAGATGATGTCCGAATGTATGGATCAAGGCGGAAAGATTCTAACTTGTGGCAATGGTGGCTCTGCCGCCGACAGTCTGCATTTTTCCGGCGAATTGCTTAACAAATTTTACATCGAACGGCGGCCCCTTGCCGCCATCAGCCTAGCTGCCGACACCTCGACCCTGACTTCCATTGGTAATGACGAAAGCTTCGATATGATCTTCAGCAAGCAGGTGCAAGCGCTTGGCAAATCTGAGGATATTCTGGTGCCAATCACCACGTCAGGAAATTCACCTAGTATTCTCCGGGCAGCCGAGGCAGCAATTGACCTTGGGATGAGAGTGGTGAGCCTGAATGGACGGGATGGTGGACGATTGAGTGGACTTCTAGGCGACCATGATATCGATATTGTCATACGCCACGAAAAGACTGCTCGAATACAGGAGCTACACGGTATAATCATTCATGCATTCTGCCAGTTAATCGATCAGCAATTGTTTGGAGAAAAATAGTATGAAATGGTTTGTCAATTCTGGGGGCCACCTCAAAGGCATTAGCTTGAGCCTCCTGATTCTGTTCGGTGCTGAAGGGCTTACGGCATGTGTGCCGGTGTTGGTGGTGGGTGCCACAGTCACAGCGGTCAGCGTAGTGACAGATCGCAGGACAGTGGGTCGAAATCTGGACGACAATAGTCTTGAGCTGAATATTCGCGCACTAGTTATAAAGGACGACAAGCTTAATGGCACCAATGTCAGCGTAACGGCTATTAACGGTATAGTGTTACTCACCGGGGAAGTCAGCACAGATGCGCAACGCACTCATGCAACCAATCTGGCCAATCAGGATAGCAGAGCGCTTACAGTCGTGAACGAGCTTCAGCTTGCTGGAAAAACCAGCCTTACCAGTCGCGCCAATGACTCCATCATAACCGGCCAGGTCAAGACAGAGCTTGTCAGATCCAAGGAAGTGGATGCCAATGTAATCAAAGTTGTAACCGAGGGAGGCAAGGTGTATCTGCTAGGCCTGGTCACTCGCGCTGAAGCGGACGCGGCAGTCGCCGCAGCACAATCGGTAGGAGGCGTTACTCACATCGTAAAAGTCTTCGAATATATTAAGTCATAGCGACGTTCAAGCACCGATCTACCCTGCGGTTTTAGTACCGCCGAAGAACGGTCAAAGTTCGACCTCTTGCACTCAAAGTTATTCACAGCGACCTGGCCCGATCACCAACAGGAGTTGGTGCAGTGGGTAAACGCGCTGCCAAGACCCTTGGTGTTTACTAACGGTTGCTTCGATATTTTGCATCGTGGCCATGTCACCTACCTTGCTGAGGCAGCCGCACTGGGGAGCACGCTACTGGTGGCGGTAAATGACGATGTCTCGGTCAGGGCGCAGCAAAAAGGTAGAGACCGCCCCATTAACCCGCTTGAGGATCGCATGATTATTCTGGCTGCACTGGAATCAGTGAACGCCGTAATTTCATTTGGTGAAGACACGCCGCTCGGCCTCATCAACCTGTTAAAACCGGAAGTACTGGTCAAAGGCGGGGACTGGTCACCAGATCAGATTGTCGGCGCCCGCGAAGTCAAGGACTGGGGCGGTTCGGTGCAATCCATTCCTTTTGCTGTTGAACGCTCAACCACGGCCCTGCTGGATCGGATCCGCAGATTACGCGAATAATCTTACCACTTCCCGTTATTTTCCATCGAAGCCCACGGCTCAGCCGGCTCCAGGGCATCTCCATGTTGTAACAGCTCGATTGAAATATTATCGGGAGATCTGACAAATGCCATATGCCCGTCCCGCGGTGGTCGGTTGATGATTACGCCCGCATCCA
>JAHEGU010000121.1 GCA_024644945.1 Gammaproteobacteria bacterium
AGAACAAACACAGCCAGAATGCTGTTTAAAATTTTATAGCGACGCTTCATTGTAGTGTCCTTATGAGAGAGCAATTTGTTTATGCGCGCGAAGGAAGCAACAGCTGCGCCACAGCCGAATGATTCAAGCTCGCGTCGGTGAGTTCCCGGCTTCACGGATAATCAACCGCGGAGACCATTATGGCAAAGCTTGTTACGCCGCGGATAAGTAAAACAAACCACATGTTGCCCGGTTCAGGCAGGTATCGTCTTCTGGGGCAGGCGGTGAATCTGTTCCCTTGACTTGCCGACTTCGATGATTAACTGCTTCTGTTCTATGAGTTCCCTCATGGCGTCGTTAGCGAAGATCAGCGTCCCTTACAGGTGGACTTCCGCTATCAGGCGCAGAGCAGAACTCCCCAAGACGTTTATCTCAGCGGAGTTTAGTTCTCAGTTCGGCCAGGAGCGGATGTGTCAGATGTTCACAAGCCCCGCCGTTTGGCGGGGCGGACGCCTAAACCACGATTGCTGAATTACTGGCAAAGGCCTTGGCAATTCTGAACGGCTATATCGGCACAAAATTGATCCCATTCGAAATCGCAGCAGAATGAATCCTCTGCGCAAACCAGGGCTTCACACTCCGCGCAATCACACCCGGGCGAGCCGTTAGGGAAGAAGCAGTTGCTGACTTCAAGGGGCGGAGGCAGATCGCTGCACTTCTCCCCATCGACTGCTTTGACTTCAAGTTCAGCGTCACCGGCATTGAAGGAACAGGCATGACTGAATTTGCTGTTTCTCAGGTGGAAAAATCCTGGTGTGCCGCAAAAGCCATCATCCGAACTGACACCATCAAAAACACCTACTCCACCATCCGCTTCTGGAATATTCAAATCACAAAAACAATTGACGAGAAATCCACCGGACAGTTCAGCATCACACTTGAACTCGATTCGGTAACAAAATTCTTCGTTGCCCAAATAGACCTCCTGAGCCTTCCCCTTTTCATTGTATGGTTCAAGCGGTGGATTGCCTTCCGTATTTGCAGGGTCACAATCAATCCAAACGTTGTAAGGAAATAATTGACCCATAGCGCCCTGTGCCATAGTAAGTGCGCACAAAGCGATAAAAACTCTCATGATTGAGCTTTTCATTCCAAACTCCCCACTGGCGCAGAGCCAGTCTTTTGCTAAATGCAGCGATTACATTCAAACGGCCGTAACCGCGACTGGATCGGGAGGTTATTCGATTGCGTTTCGCCGATTGTGTGAAGTTGTTAGTGAATAATCCGGCGATGAAGTAGCGGTTGGTACCGCATCTTTGAGTATAGGACAGTGGCGTTAGAAAGCTATTTGATGTAACGGTTTAGAATCTATTCAAAGTACCCTTCCGGGTCGAACCCGGAGAGTATGTGATGGCAAACGACTGGTTCCGCTAACCGCCAGGTAGCGGCCTAACATCAGACGCCTTGTTCAAGGCTTATGACTTCGGCTTTCGGCCAGGAGTAGCAGTTCAAAGAATAAGATTAATCGCTGGTTCAATGGCATCTGAGCGCATTCTTTAGTTCCGACCTTCGTTCATTCGATCGACAGCGTTCAGTGCTTCCCGGTAATTGTGTTGCATCACGCTCTGCTGGCCAGACAGTTCTTGCAGGAGATTGCGAAGTATTCTCAACGAGTTGACCAATTGATCGGGGTCATGCGTCTGCCGTTCAAAAACGAAATCAGAAAAACGCTTGAGCGTCAGATTTACGTTCTGTTGAGACAGGTAAGCTTTTGAAATCGAGTACGTGACATCGAATTCAATGCGTGATGTGATTTCGCTTTGCTGCGCGAGCTGCCAGGACGAGTTACTGTAAAAGTCCTGGATCAGGCCCCTTTTCATGAGCCGTCCATAGTCGATACCGTCAGTCGTCAGCAGACTTCGTCGGAGCTCGTCAGAAGCAATGTAACGATCGATCTCATCAATCACGGACCGATGATACGGAAGCCACTCGTCTACGATCGAAAGATTACTTTTCATCTCATCAGCGGTATGGCTTAAAAGCTCATTGAAGATGCGCGCTTCTCTCCGGTCTTCTATAACGTTGTCTAGAAACAGTGCCAGCAAAACACTGAAGACGATCAGAATCGCTTCGAGCGTGTAACGGGCGAGGTTTTCTTTTGTGAAGATCGAGCGAATCCTAATTTATCAATCGTGGCAATTCATCGCATTATTCTCGCAGAGCAGTCACGAGTATAACAACTGCCATCATCGAGTGACCTAAAGACCATTTGATCGCGCACTAAATGGCGGGGCGAGCGAAGGGCTGTTTATAGCGGTGAAGGGTGGGTCGCTGCTAAAGCTCACTGAAATCGACCTGGTTCCGTTGACGAGCGTGCAGCGGAAGCCAGGTTGGAAATCTTCTTCGGCCAGGAGCCGACCTTGGTAACATGAGGAAGTCTGACAGCAAATCCTTTGCCTTCAACAGTCTGTAATATTATTTGCTCGCGCCTGGTCTGATTAGTGAGGAGAATATGTGATGAAAGAGCAAAAAGAGTCTGACATAGACAGCGGCGCCGACCGAAACAAGGGCATCGCCCTTGGCGCTGGCCTTGGAATTATCGTTGGTGCGGCGCTGAGTAATCCAGGTTTCGGTTTGGTTCTGGGCGCTGCATTAGGCCTGATTCTCGGGCCGGCCTTGGTGCGCAAATTCAAATGAACAAAGTTGAGTCTACGAGAATTACCAGTGTCGCCCTTGGGTCGTAAGCAGCTTTTCAAGGACTGCGGGGGATGATTTCCGCTTTCGAGCGAGAAGCAAAACAAAAATCAACATCGAGTCCGACTTCAGTCTGTTCGGCTCTCGCCAAGAAATAGATTATTACCCAGTGCTATTTTGTTTCCTGATCAAGCTTTTCCAATGCCCCAGTCACCCATTCCACATAGGGAATGCCGACACTGGATATTTCTTTCCAGTTGTCAGGGGAGTTTATTTTCCGTAACTCGGCTAGCCGATTTTCCCTGGTTTCCCAAACCCGACGGGCACCGGGATTTCGATGCAGAAAAATTGCCAAATCGCCCGTCACGATACGTGCATCGGCATGATCACCTAACTGAAAATAATTTGAGGCTGAATGAAAGGTTATGTCATTAACGTTTATCAGCAGGTTTTCGAAGATAACAGTATCGTCATCGCTCAGTTTCTCTCCAGCTAATCCTTTAACCCAAACGCTCACATGGTCATTGATCTGACCGTGTGCCGCAATTCTGCTTTCCAGCTCTTTTAAGCCAATTTCGTTTGTAGCAATCACTTGAGATTGCCTCAACTGTAAACCGACGAAAACCAGTGACAGGACAATCACGATTATGCCGATTGAATCTACAATGACCTTCCACTTTATTTTCGAATTGACCACCGTCTTTCCTTTCTATTCAAAATTGAATTGAGCATACGCAGTATTTGCCTCTAAGTCTGCTCTGGGTCAAGAGCAGATATTTGTCGTTAGACGCAGATTGGTTCCGCACTCGGGCAGAGAGCGGATTTTCAATCGCGGCCGCTGGCGACCAGTTGCCATGCATGCCGAAAAACATCGGGTGGATTTCGATGGAAATTTTCTTTGCCGATGTCATCAAACATGTGAGAACGTTTAAAAACTTCCATGATGGGAGCCCTGAGACGGGTGAACAGCACGTCGATACCCGATTCAGTCAGACGCCTGTAATAATCGCGCAGCATTTCATTACCCGATGCATCCACCTCCCTGATTGAAACGCCGTCGATGATCAGGACTTTGAGGTTGGGTGTGGACGCCAGCATTTTCTGCAGTTGCTCTTCAAAAAATGCGACATTGGCGAAAACCAGTGAGCCTTCGAATCGCATTCTCACTATGTTGCCTTCCTCCAGGAGGCCGGAATCTGCCGCCTCATCAGGAAACATTCGTTCGTCGTGGCTTGGAAATACGACACGTGGCTTCATCATTCGAAACAGCAAAAGCGCTAGCGAAAGCAGCATGCCGACGAGAATGCCCATCTCCAGTTCCGGCGCGAGCGCCAGTGTCAGGATGAACGTCACCATGCAGACGACACCATCATGCCGATTCGCCTGCCAGATATGGATCATCGGTTTGATTTTGATCAACCCCGCAACCGCGATGATGATGACCGCAGCCAGCGTCGCCTGGGGCAGGTAATAGAGCAGCGGCGTAAGAAGAAGCAGGGTAATGGCCACGGCCAGTACGGTCACAACAGAGGAAAAGCCGGTGACGGCGCCGGCGTTGAAATTTACTGCCGAGCGGGAGAACGACCCTGAAACAGGGTAAGCCTGGAAGAGGGAGCCCACGATATTGCTCATTCCCTGGCCTAATAACTCACGATCGACATTCAGGTCCTGCCGTGTTCTGGCGGCTATCGCCTTGGCGATAGAGATCGCTTCCATGAATCCGATCA
>JAHEGU010000122.1 GCA_024644945.1 Gammaproteobacteria bacterium
CACGGGTTTTGCGGAATTGGCAGAAAACAGCTTCTGGTATTGCTGCAGCAACGGGCGAAAGAACTCGGTGTCGAACTGCGTTTCGAAGCAGAAATTTCCACTACGCAAGAACTTGCCGATCAGTACGATGTTGTCATTGCGTCCGACGGTCTTAATTCCCAAACAAGAACCGAATATGCTGAATATTTTGAGCCAGATATAGATTTACGAAAATGTAAATTTGTATGGCTGGGTACGCATCAGAAGTTTGACGATGCGTTTACTTTTATCTTCGAGGAAACCGAGTATGGCTGGATCTGGGCGCATGCCTATCAATTTGATGGTGATACCGCGACCTTTATCGTTGAATGCGACGAGCAAACCTGGAACAACTATGGTTTCGCTGATTTAAGCCAGGAGCAATCTATCGCGATTTGTGAAAAGATTTTTGCAAAGTATCTTGGCGGTCATAGGCTGATGACCAACGCGAACCATATTCGTGGCTCAGCCTGGTTGAATTTTCCGCGAGTGTTGTGTAACAAGTGGTTCCATAAAAACATCGTCCTTATCGGTGATGCGGCAGCGACGGCGCATTTCTCTATTGGTTCTGGTACGAAGTTGGCGTTAGAAAGCGGTATTGCGTTGGCCGAATCACTGCACACGGAAAAAATCCTCGAGTCAGCGTTCAAGAAGTATCAGGATGTTCGAAGGCTAGAAGTGCTGCGGCTTCAGTCTGCGGCACGAAATTCGGTGGAATGGTTCGAGGACATCAATCGGTATTTGAATCTGGACCCGGTGCAATTCAATTATTCATTGTTAACGCGCTCGCAACGAATCAGCCATGAAAACCTGCGTCTTAGAGATCCCGGATGGTTGAAGGGCGCGGAGCGCTGGTTTCAGCAGCGCGCATCAAGAGCTGAAAATTCAGAGGTTCGGGTCCCGATGTTTGCGCCCTACACACTACGAGAACTCACGCTAAATAATCGAATTGTAGTGTCACCAATGGCCCAATACAAAGCGGTTGATGGCTGCCCTACGGACTGGCACCTGGTGCATTATGGCGAACGAGCCAAGGGTGGTGCGGGCCTGGTGTGTACAGAAATGACCTGTGTTTCAGCGGACGGTCAGATAACGCCCGGGTGTACCGGGATGTATACAGAAGAGCATGAAATGGCATGGCGCCGAATCGTTGATTTTGTGCATCAGGAAACCGAAGCGAAGATCTGTATGCAGCTTGGCCATTCCGGTGCAAAAGGATCGACTCAAGTTGGCTGGGAGGAAATGGATGCGCCTCTAAAGCAGGGTAACTGGCCCTTGATGTCAGCATCAGATGTACCCTGGTCTGACCGTAATCAAAGGCCAAAAATAATGGATCGAGACGATATGGCGCTGGTATTGCAGCAGTTTGCATCGGCAGCCGAGGCCGCTGAGCGGGCTGGTTTTGATATGCTGGAAATTCATGCTGCACACGGATACCTATTATCCTCTTTTATCACACCGCTCACCAATATCAGACAGGATGAGTATGGCGGCTCGCTGGAAAACAGAATGCGCTTTCCGCTTGCCGTGTTCAGTGCCGTTCGCTCAGTTTTCCCTGAAGAAAAGCCGATCTCAATTCGAATTTCAGCCAACGATTGGGTCGGAACAGATGGCGTTACGCCAGAAGACGCAGTGGAGATAGCGCGCATGTTGCAGACAGCTGGCGTGGATATCTGCGATGTTTCCGCTGGTCAAACCTCCACAAAGGCCGAGCCAGTCTATGGTCGCATGTTCCAGACGCCGTTTTCTGATCGAATTCGCAATGAAACCGGTATGGCGACCATGGCGGTAGGAAATATTTACGAACCAGACCATGTGAACTCTATTCTGATGGCCGGTCGTGCGGATCTGGTATGTTTGGCGAGACCCCATCTAGCCAATCCTTATTGGACGCTGCATGCCGGCAGTGAGATTGGCGACCGATTTGCGAAATGGCCCGATCCCTATCTGCCAGGGCGGGATCAGATGTGGCGGCTGGCAGATCGAGCCGATATCTATGCCTAGTGATACGCCAAACCTAACCGGAAAAGTTGCCTGGGTAACAGGGGGCGGCACTGGGGTTGGCGCACAAATCGCCTTATCTTTAGCGCAGGCAGGAGCGTCTGTCGTTGTCTCTGGCCGCACTGAGAGTGCTTTAAAGGATACAGTTTCGAAGCATTCTTCCATAACCAGCTTTGCCGGTGACGTGACCGTTCGTAACGATGTGGATCAGTGTTGCGAGCATATTAATAATCGTTTTGGTGGACTGGATATTGTTGTTGCCAATGCGGGTCATGCTTCAAGTGCGCCGTTTTCGCTGGTTAGTGAGAGTGATCTTCGTACTATGTTCGAAGTCAACGTTCTCGGAGTGTTCAACGTATGGCAATCGGCTTTGCCCCTGGTTAAAGCCGCAGATGCCGGGCGCTTGATTGTGATCGCGTCTACCGCGGCATTAAAGGGTTACCCCTATGTGTCGGGGTATTGCGCAGCCAAACATGCTGTCGTCGGTTTAACAAAATCTGTGGCTGCAGAATTATCAGAAAGCAACGTTACAGTGAACGCGGTTTGTCCGGGATACATCAATACGCCAATGTTAGATCGCACTATTGCGAACATTGTCGAAAAAACAGGATTGTCTAAAAATGAAGCTCAATCTATTTTGAAAAAAACTAATCCACAAGGGCGATTTATCGAGCCCATTGAGGTCGCATCAACGGTACTCTGGGTGTGTCATAACAATTCGGGCTCTATTACCGGTCAATCAATTTCAGTTTCTGGCGGAGAAACATGAGTACTTCTTCGGTGCAGGATGTCAAACTATCTATTGACCGTTTACATGACAATGATTTTGAGTCAAAAACAAGGCTGCGTTTATGGTTGCATTTACTAAAAACGACAAAAGAGATCGAGGGCGAACTAAGGGAGCGGCTGCGCCAGGAATTCAAGACTACTTTGCCCCGATTTGACGTCATGGCTGCGTTGTATCGCTTTGAAAATGGATTGAAGATGAGTGAGATTTCAGGGGTCTTAAAAGTTTCCAACGGCAATGTGACGGGTATTGTTGATCGGCTTAAAGATGAAGGATTATTGGTGCGCGTTCCTGTTAAAGGGGATCGGCGAGCCTTATTAGTCAAATTGACCCAAAAAGGACGAGAACAATTCGCGGTGATGGCAGCGAAACATGAAAGCTGGGTCAACGAAGTATTGTCGGCAATCTCAGCTGTTAATGGTGAAGAACTAATAGAACAGTTAGATATGTTGCTTCCTAAAACCGCAGCTAGTGAGGGTGAAATCCATGTTTGATGTCAACCGGTTTAAACCTGAACACTTTAAATACGCTTTCGATGATGGCGTCGCTCGGGTTTTCTTAGACAGGGCGGAACGCAAGAATCCATTGACGTTTGATAGCTATGCCGAACTGCGCGATTACTTTCGAGATCTTGTTTACTGTGAGCAAACAGGTGCTGTTGTATTCGCCTCTAACGGTGGAAACTTCTCTTCGGGAGGAGACGTGCACGACATTATCGGTCCATTGCTCGAGAAAGACATGAAAGGACTATTGCAATTTACCCGCATGACGGGCGACCTGGTGAAAGCCATGATTGCTTGTGGTAAACCGGTGATTGCCGCAGTCGATGGAATTTGTGTTGGTGCCGGAGCAATTATCGCAATGGCCGCGGATTTTCGAATTGCAACGCCCTCCGCCAAGACCGCATTTCTATTCAATCGAGTGGGATTGGCAGGTTGCGATATGGGGGCTTGCGCCATTTTGCCTAGAATAATTGGACAGGGTAGAGCGGCTGAATTGCTCTATACCGGAAGATCGATGAGCGCTGAAGAGGGAGAAAAATGGGGATTCTTCAATCGATTGGTGGCTGAAGACGCGCTGGAAGAAACAGCTGCAAAATTGGCTGCGCAAATTGCTGGTGGACCAAGTTTTGCCAACATGATTACCAAAACCATGTTAGCGCAAGAATGGAATATGAGTCTGGATCAGGCGATTGAATCTGAAGCGCAAGCCCAGGCTATTTGTATGCAAACAAAGGACTTCAAGCGAGCCTTCGATGGCTTTGTGAACAAACAGAAGCCTGAGTTCAAGGGAGACTGAAATGGATCGAAGTTTCCTCAGCTGGCCGTTCTTTGAGGCTCGGCATCGAGCGTTAGCGGAGGATCTCGAGGCTTGGTCTCGTTTACACCTGGATCAGATCGATCATGAGAATGTGGACGTCGCGTGCCAGAATCTGGTTAAAGCTCTGGGAGACGCTGGATGGTTGGATCATTCATCCATTGACCCTGAAAATCCGGATTCCAAGCTGGATGTGAGGAGTCTATGCTTGATCCGGGAGACTCTGGCCCGACATGATGGCTTGGCCGATTATGCTTTTGCAATGCAGGGGCTCGG
>JAHEGU010000069.1 GCA_024644945.1 Gammaproteobacteria bacterium
GACGGATACCACCAGTCTCACGGAGTATCCGTTGAATGGACGAATGACCCCGATCAAACAGTCTGGCAATATCATGTAGTGAATCACCTTTCTGCCAGCGATCCCACATTAGGGCCTTTTGGGTATCTGAGTAATATATTCTCGGTCTGTAGTTCATCTGCAACACTCCCTCTCTTTAAACAAAAGATTAGTATGTTGCGTCGACCAATTGAACCCGCCGTATGTTTTTGCCGTTCACTCCGAAATACTGAATGACCGCTTCCGGTGAATTTGAATAATTGCTGAATTGTCGGATCAGGTCGAAACTGGCTTTATATATCGTTTGATCAGGTCCAAACTTCTACACTTCATCTTTCTCATCTTCTTCATCCTCCTCGTCTTCTTCATCTTCTTCCCCACCATCTGCCGCATCCTCATCATCATCATCGTCAGCGTCGTCGACATCGCTGCGATCATCATCCATAGAATTATTATCATCGTCCGGATCATCAAAGTCAGTCTCAGTACGCGCGATCACGACCGGGCTAGCCTTACCGGACCCAGTATTGATCGCAATGTCCCTCAAGGTGATGGTCTGACCCGAAGCCACTTGCCCAACCGGTAATTTGGCAGTTCCCGAATCAGTCACGGTAAATGTGAGCACAAGATTTTCACTCAATTCGACATTAGCGAGCTCAAAACCACCAAATTGATTGAGGGGGGTCGACTTGCCGCCACCGGTTACTGTCACGGACTCAAATATAGTCGCGCTCGAGAACAGAGCTTTGGCCTGACCGGCAGCGGTCTGACCGTTGACGCTGACAACATTGCCCTTTACAAAGCTGATCCCTGTGCCACCTATTCCGGAACCCCCACCTGAAACAGCGTCTCCGCCTCCGCCGCATGATGCGCAGAGTAAGGCTGTAACCAGCGGAACAACGTGCTTCCAGGATATTGACATGATTCCGAGAAAAAGAATATTAGATCAAACTAAACTATATGTGGGAATTGATCCCACGTCAAATTTAGTGGTAATGTGTCCATAGAAGCGAGGTCAGATGAACACAGAATCGGATAATAGCGCGTCGGGCGCCCCCACTCCCGCCCTCACCCGCGCCGTCAAGCAGCTGCTGCGGCCACTGGTGGGGCTGTTGCTGGATAATGGGCTGACCTACAGCTGGCTGACCAAGGTACTGAAGATGATCTATGTGGACGTCGCGGAATCGGAGTTTGGACTCGAACAAAAACCTCAGACTGACAGTCGCATCAGCTTGCTGACAGGTGTCCACCGCAAAGATGTCAGAAAGCTTCGAAGCGAGGACAAGGAGAATTTCGATCCCCCGGCAAGTATTTTTATCGGCGCCCAACTGGTCGCGATCTGGACCACCAATGAACGTTTTCTCGATACCTCTGGCAGACCAGCTCCCCTTCCCAGACTGAGCAGTAACGTGGAAAATGCCGATGCGTCCAGTTTCGAAAATCTGGTGACTTTAGTCAGCAAAGACATACGCCCCAGGGCGATCCTGGATGAATGGCTGAGGCTCGGTGCCGTTTCTCTGGACCAGGATGATCGTGTATGTCTCGAAATTGACGCTTTCATTCCGGCCAAGGGCTTCGATGAAAAAGCGTTTTACCTCGGTAAAAACGTGCACGACCACATGGCCGCTGCACGATCTAACGTGCAAAGTGCACACCCGCCGTTTCTGGAACGCAGTGTTTATTACGATCAGCTTTCTGATCAATCCGTGGAAGAGTTGGCGCAGCTTTCCGAGAAAGAAGGCATGATCCTTCTAAAGCGGTTGAACAAACGGGCGCTGCAACTTCAGAAACGAGATATAAAATCAAAAACAACAGGTAAACGAATGAATTTTGGCCTGTATTTCTTTAGCGATAGAGACAGTTAAGCCTTTATACTCGCAACTGTCCCTGACCTGGGCCAGCAACTCTTTCTTATTCACCCATCCCTTTTATTCGCCGCGTTCAGCAGCTTGACGAGAGAATTGATTCCACGTATATTTGTTTGCGTGGGATTTATTCCCACTTTTTCTATAACTTTAAGGGGGGGTCCCATGCAATTTAAGTTTATCCAACGCTCCGTCTCGGCGCTCATCATTGCACTTTTTTCTCTAATCCTTGTAGTCGGATGCAGTGGAAGCAGCGATTCAACTACCGGAAGTGGTGGTGCGCTTGCAGGTAAATCCAGTATTTCCGGTAACGTCAATAGTGGCGTCTCTTTGCATCAACAAGAACTACCTGATGACGGCCTGTTGGCGGCGATCTCACGTATCGTGGTATCACCGGCATTTGCCGCTGCGGTAGCAGGTGTCGAAGTGCAGCTGTTGCTAAACGGCGCTGTTGTAGACAGTCAGGTTACTGATGGCTCAGGAAATTTTTCGTTTAGTAACCTGCCGTCTGGCAGCTACTCTCTTCGTTTAATGATGGATGGACAAAATGTGGGAGAGTCGCCAGCGATAACCCTCGATCCAAATACCAAAACTGAGCTTGAATTGATGCTTGATGGCAGCCTGATCAACATGAAGGTAGAGGCCGCTGACGATCAGATTTCGGGAAATGTCGAGTCCAGTGACTCCGGTAACAGTCCTGATGACATGCGAAGTGACGATGATTCCGAGGATAATGATTCAGACGATGATGAATCCGAAGACGATAACTCTGACGACGATAGTTCTGACGATGACAACTCTAGCGACAACGATAAAAGCACTGTCAGTTAGTCGATCACGATAGAACTCTAGCAGTGAAGCAAAGCGTCGCACTGTCAGACCAGGGCCGTCATCGCTTACTTGGTTCGGCGGTGTTTCCATTAGGCTGGAGGCATCGCCCCCTTTTGTTTGTGTTCCTGGGTTGTCTCAGCATAGAAATCGCTCTGGTTGTTCTCGATCTGGCGATAAACTGGTTTAAGTGGAGTGAAACCGGCGCGATCAGAAGGTTATTTAACATTACCAGGGAGGACGGTCTCGCATCACTTTTTGCTGTCCTCCAAACCGTCGCAGTGGCTGTAATCCTATGGCTGACCTGGTATTTGACGCAAGCTACCAAAGCAGAAAAGCGCAATCAAACCGGGTGGCTGATACTGGCATTGTTCCTCAGCTATATTGCGATAGATGATGGCGCATTAGTCCATGAACGCATTGGTACGGCGTTCCAGCAAAACAATGATGGAATTAGCCTATTGAGTTATGGATGGCAGTATGTGATGGGCCCGATATTTGCCCTCATGGGTATCTTTATGTTCGGTTTCTTATGGCGCCAGGGAAATAACGCGATACGGCGTGACTGGTTGGTAATAGCATTTGCGTGTATGGCGACCGCCGTATTGCTGGATTTTGTTGAGGGCATGGAAAATGGGTACCAGGTTCTGGTGAACATGACCGGATGGCGAACTAAAAGCATTACCCATTTTTCAAAATCTTTCGAGGAGTTTCTGGAAATGCTTGGGATGAGTATTTTATTGCTACTATTTCTTCGTCACTTGGGATATCTTATAGGGCAATTAGAGATTCGCATTGTGGGTGGAAAGTTTTCCGTGACAAAAAATAAGTAACGCTGATCAAATACTAGGATTAGTCGAGAAACAATTTCGACCATTTTTTGAAATCCTCGGCACGGGTAAACTCATCAATAAACCGGTTATCGGGGACACCATCAAGATCAGCAGGTGCACTCCCCTGCCGAAGTGCTTTTAACGTTTGATAAACCGCCTGCATACCGGCCATGATCGGCTGATGACCCTGAAGACTGATCCGCACTCCCTTGTCTGCTAAGGCAGTCTGATCCATCATATCGTGGGAGGCCCCGCCAAGGATTAATGGCAATCGACAGACTTCCGCAACCCGATCCAACTGCTCCGCCTGCTTAATCCCAATTAAAAAAATCGCGTCAACACCTGTCTCCTGGTAGGCGCGAATTCTTTTAATAGCATCGTCAACGCCATTGATTGATACTGCGCTGGTGCGGGCTGCAATAACCAGGGAAGAATCCTGTCGCCCTGCGACTGCGGCCTTCATTTTGCCAATCCCTTCCTCTATCGAAATCAGGCGGCTCTTGCCGTCGGCGCCAAATGGCCGCGGCAAATCAGTATCCTCGATAGACAAAGCGGATACGCCTGCGGTCTCTAGCTCTTCAACCGTTCGCTTTACATTCAGTGCATTACCATAGCCGTGATCGGCGTCGACCAGAAGCGGCAGATTACAGGCTCTGTTAATCCTGTATGCCTGTTCAGCGAACTCGCTCAACGTCAAAACAATCAAGTCGGGATCGCCCAGTACCGTCAGCGAGGCAACTGAACCGGCGAACATCCCTACCTCGAATCCCAGCGATTCAGCCATGCGCGCCGACACAGGATCGAAAACCGAACCTGGATGGACACACTGGTTACGAGCCAATTGCTGTCTAAATTTTTCGCGTCTGTTGCTCCAATTCATCAGTCTATGTTTTCAAAAACGTTATTAAGTCGGCCACAGTATAAACGAGTCGTCTAACCAGTATTTGTCAGACACGCCACCATTTCACTCACTAGATCCTGCATTAATCGAAACCACATTTCCCGCCCGGGTACAATCGCGACACCCAGTGGGTCGAGCACTCCGATTCGGACATCAGTGTCTTCGACCAGAATGTTCACAGCATCCGAGCTGAATTGAGGTTCGGTAAATATACAGCTTACAGCATCGGCCTGCAGTCGATGCCGTAATTCCCGGAGGTGTTTTGCTCCAGGCGTTTTTTCGGGATCGATCGTGACCGATGCGGAGGTGGTCAATCCAAAATCTTGCTCAAAATACTGGTAGGCGTCATGAAATACCATGAACTTTAAATCTCTCAACGGTGCAAGTTCAGCCTTTGCCTTTGCTCGCCAGCTTGCTATCTCTTTGTTGAGCGCCTGGGCGTTTCGTTGATAGTGCGGCGCGTTGGATAGGTCATTTTCAATCAGCCATTGCGTGACGGTATTGACAATGACCGATGCATTAGTTGATGACAGCCATATATGGGGATCGACATTTGTTTGGCTGCCTGGTTGAACCCTCTCGTCGTCTTTTTGATCGTGCCCACCATGCTCATGCACCGCGCTGGCCGGCCGAATCTGGCGCAGCTCCATTCCCTCTGCCGCCAGCAGAGATATTTTACGATCCGGCTCCAGCGCATCGAGAGCCTTGACCAGACTCCCTTCCAGTGGTGGTCCGACCCATACCACCAGATCGGCGGAGAGTAAGGACCGCACCGTTGAAGGGGGAAGGCTGCCAGAATGGGGTGACCGGTTGGACTTCAGCAGCAGCTCTGCGCTGGCCACACCATGCATCACGCCCTGTACCAACGAATGCACCGGCGCAATAGAAACAGCCACTCGCGGCGCTGCAGTGAGAATGGAAAATGGCGCCAAAACCAGCAGTATTGTCAGGAGAAATCGAGTCAATTAGAGATGGTGAAAGACTAGTTAAAAATTTTGTTATATTATAACATAATAATTTTAGTTCTCTGCCGATCACTCCATGACCACCCAGAGCATTGCCGGACCGTTCCAACCCGGTCATAACCATAAAGCATGTGTTCGAGATGCGATGAATATTGCGGAGCAATTGTGCCAGTCTAAAGATCTGCGTCTGACAAAGATACGTAAACGCGTTCTTGAGCTGGTATGGGCTGGACACGAGCCCGCGACGGCTTATCAGCTTCTCAAAAAATTGCGTGCCGAGAAAGAAAATGCCGAACCCCCTACCGTCTACCGAGCACTCGATTTTCTGGTCGAACACAATCTGGTGCATCGAATTGAATCGCTTAACGCATTCATAGGCTGCGATCATCCAGAGAGCGAGCATGTCAGCCAGTTCTTGATCTGTTCTCACTGCAACCAGGTTGCAGAGCTGGATGATTCAGTGACGATTAACCATGCAGTATCCGAAGAAGCGAAGAGACTTGGTTTTAAAGTTTCAAATCAAACTGTCGAAATAATGGGGCTTTGTGCAGCGTGTCAGTAGACGATCCCAACCAGGTAAAAGCAGCGGAAATATTGCTTGAGCTGAACGACATATCGGTAACCCACGATCAGACACCAATTATCGAACATATTGATCTGACCCTTCATCGAGGTGAGATCGTCACTGTAATTGGACCCAATGGCGCCGGCAAAAGCACCCTGATCAAAACCGCCTTAGGCATCATCCGTCCTGACCAAGGAACCGTGAAGCGGCCAGGATCACTATCCGTCGGCTATGTCCCACAAACTGTAACACTGGATTCCGCGCTGCCGTTGACTGTAATGCGATTTTTGAAATTGTCACCTAATACGGGCCTTGAAGATCTGATAAATACTTTGTCTCAGGTGGGCGCAGACGGATTGCTCGATGCGTCCATGCACATTCTTTCCAGCGGCGAACTGCGTCGCATCTTGCTCGCCCGGGCATTGTTGAAAAAACCGGACATCCTGATATTGGATGAACCTACAGCGGGTGTGGATATTACTGGACAGGCAGAGTTATATCATTTAATCCAGCTGATTCGTGATCAATATCAATGTGGAGTGTTGCTGGTATCCCATGATCTGCATATCGTCATGGCGGCGACCGACCGAGTGTTCTGCCTTAACCGGCATCTGTGTTGTTCCGGTGCACCGGAACAGGTGCAAGAACATCCCGAATATCTGGCGATTTTTGGACCACAGGCGCCGGCTGAAATAGGCATCTATCGACACCATCATGATCACGACCATAACCTGCACGGAGACGTATGCGACCATGGATGAGTTTCTTCTACGTGCATTGATCGGCGGCATCCTGGTGGCATTGGTGAGTGCACCGCTGGGTTGCCTGGTGGTGTGGCAGCGCATGGCCTATTTCGGCTCGACACTTTCCCACGCGGCGTTACTCGGCATTGCTCTGGGTCTTTTGTTGGAACTGGATGTGCGGCTGACGATACTGCTTGTTTCTGTCTTGATCGCTTTACTGCTGATGGTCATTCAACGTTTTCGCACTCTCAGCAGTGACACAATATTAGGCATACTGGCACATGCTTCCCTCGCGTTTGGTTTGCTGGCGCTGACGATGATGCCCACTCTTCGTGTCGATCTGATGGCGTATCTGTTTGGCGATATACTGACTATTAACTGGCAGGATATTCGGTGGATTGCGGGCGGTGGAATCCTGATTACCTTTGTACTGATAAAAATCTGGAAACCACTCCTTTCAACTATTATCCATGCCGACCTCGCTGGCGTCGACGGCTACAACCAAGAGCGTTTACAACTTGTTTTTCTGCTGTTACTGAGTATCGCGGTGGCGGTATCGATGCAGGTCGTGGGGCTGCTTTTGATCGTATCGCTGCTGATCATTCCCGCTGCTACAGCCCGCATGTTCTCAAGCTCGCCGGAGCAAATGTTGGGTTGGGCGGCCGCTGTGGGGGTGCTCGCGGTGATCAGTGGTTTAGGCATATCGATGACGCTGGACACGCCGGCCGGACCTTCTATCGTCGCCTGTGGCAGCGTGTTCTTCTTTTTAAGTCTAATAGGATCGAGTGTTGGCGCTTTCGGGACAAATAGCCGCTAACCACTCGATTACTTACGCACAATCTTCCACCCGGTGATCATCGCCTTCACCAGGTTTTCCCGTTTCCAAAGGAGATAAAACAGTATCGCCGAGACGTGCAGCAGAACGATAACGAGAATGGCTTTTGCGGACAGATGGTGGTAAGCGGTCAGAGTGGTTCTGATAGAACCGGATACCGTGTTCGCCAGCGGTCCGTCGAAGAACAATGCGTCATCTTCTGAAAACAATCCAGTCATGACCTGCACGCTTAGCAGCACCAGCATCAGAATCACTGAGATAGCGCCGACCGGGTTGTGACCCGCAACGCCGCTTGGTTCCCGCTGGAACATTTTTCCAGCATAGTTTTTCAATGTTGAAGGGCCAACCGCCAGTGCGCGAAAGCGCACTGGCGGTGGTCCGATAAACCCCCAGACAATCCGAAGCAGAATTAATGTTCCAGTCGTATATCCAGCATAAATATGCCACTGCATAGTACTGAAACTGCGGAATTCTCCGAGCAGCCAGCCAGAGACCACGCTGAACACCAGCATCCAGTGCCAGATCCGTATCGCTGGATCCCAGACCTTCTGAGGTTCGAATCTGGACGCGCCAGCGCTAGTATCGTTGTCCTGAACCATTTTTCTAATGCACTGGATAAGATCCTGAATATCAGGTTCTGATAATACTTTAAGGAGAACCTTCGCTTAAAAGTCCTCGGCCCTAAAATCTTCGTGGCAGCTATCGCACGCTTCCCCAACTGCGCCTATTTCCCCGCGCAAAGCATCCAGACCATCACCGGCTACTAGCGAGAGGCCCAGTGCGGCGTCCTTTAATGTTTGCGCTTTATCGCCAATATTGGAATCTGCGGCCCAGATTTCAGGCAACGCACGGGTCTTGCCTTGACGCGCGGTGTTGTCCGATTCAGGCAGCCACATCATGCCGTTGCTGAGTTCTGTTACCGCCACCAGGTTATTTGCCAGCGTAGCCGCGAGGTCCGCATTGTATTCCTGCTCACCTTTTGCCATGGCGAAAAGCTGACCGACATAAAAACTATACAGGCGAAACCCAGCCTGCCGTGCCTTGATCGCCTGCGCAACCGCGTCGTCATCTGCCGCCTGCACCATCGGTATCGCGCCCAGGCTTGCGCATGAAATCAGTATGGCCATGAAAATAGTCTTGAATCGCATCGTCATAAGAAAACTCCTTGAATGGTTTGAGTGTTTGTTCAGGCGAAATGTAGCATAATGTATTTTTACAACAAACTAACTTTTTTTGCATATTGAGAGGGCAATTTTGCATAACCATCAGATAGACTGGGACAACCTGCGCTACGTCCTTAAAGTCGCACAGACCGGCACCATTGCGGCAGCGGCTGCCGCCTTATCTGTAAATCGCACGACGGTCCTGCGGCGCATTAATCAGTTTGAGCAGGATCTCGACTACCAGTTATTCGATCGACGCGAATCCGGTTACGCCCTCGCACCGGGAGCTGAGCAATTGTTGTCCGCGGCAATGAAAGTGGAAAAAACTGTGGATGATCTGTATCGGCAGATCCAGGGCAAGGCAATACAGCTCGAGGGAAACCTGAGAATCACCACCACGGACGCGTTACTGGTGTCCACTATTGCACCGCATCTTGAATCATTTCGCGCATTGCACCCGCAAATAAAACTGGAACTGGTAATCACAAGTCACCAGCTCAGTCTGTCGAAACGGGATGCCGATGTTGCTATCCGCCCCGGCAAAAGCATCCCGAGCAATCTCGTAGGCAATAAAATTGGATCCATGCATTTCGGAATTTTCGGAAGCACGGAATATTTGCAATCACATCAATCGAAAAAGCTGAACCAGCATCGATGGCTCGGTGTGGACAGCCCGGTATTGCAGTCACCGCCGGGGCAGTGGATCACGGCGCACATACCCGAACATTGCTTCTGTCTCAAAGCGGATTCGTTTATGGTCCTGCGGACCGCCGCCGAGAACCATATGGGGCTGTGCCTGCTGCCGATCAAGCTTGGCAAACAGTCGAAATCTTTGTTACAGGTATTTCCCGGACAGCCGGCAATAACCAATAACTTATGGATCGTAACTCACCCCGATCTAGTTCGATCAGCCAGAGTACATGCCTTTATGCAACATATTTGCAGTGTGATGGGTGATGACGATGTACAAGATCCAAAGACCAGCTAGCAAAATGATCGGAAATCGGAGCCGTGTGCAATGATAAATTTTAATCGCTAGCAATATTATTCTTGCGCAGACGATTAAGACAGGAAAGTTGGATACTGGCCAGCTAATCCAACAACTAAAATATTTCGAGGCCTCTTTCCTCTGCTATTTGAACCAGCGACTTACCCTCCAGGTCTTCGAGATTCGTATCGGCACCATTTGAAACTAATAGATTGGCGATATCCTTATGGCCCTCCCATATTGCAAAGAACAGTGCGCTGCGTCCGTTTCTGTCAATACTATTTAAATTGGCCCCTGCCTGAACTAATCTGCCCGCCAACTCGACATGGCCATTAATAGACGCCGCCATTAATGCTGTTTTTCCACCCGCTGACTGAGTATCCAGGTTAGCACCTGCTTCCACTAATAGCCGGGCAGCCGCGTCGTGACCTGCAATAGCGGCTTGCATTAGAGGCGTTCTGCCTCGACGGTCTGCCAAGTTTACCTCTGCACCTGCCTCCAGCAATAGCTCCACAAATTCGACCTGACCGTACCACGCTGCTTTAGCAAGCAGGGTTTCACCTCCGGTGTTAACAATATTAGGATTTCCTGACGCTTTTAGAAATATGCCGATCGGTTCGAAATTGTTTTGTTGTAACGATGTAAACAAGATACTGACCTCGGAAGAGCGCACATTTCTTGTCTGTTCTTCAATCGAAGTGTTACTCGTATTATTACTGCTTTTGTCGGCAAGATTCTCGTTTAGCCCTTCTGTTGTTGATGCTTTCTGTGCTAAAGATTTAGCTTCCGCCTGAGCCCGCTCCGCTTCTTCGATCTTAACTTGAGCAGTCAGCGCCAAGGCTCTATCCACAGCAATAGAGGCTTCTACCACGGCAAGTTTTTCTTCGGAAATTTTTGCCTGCCGTTGCAGCGCCGCTGTTCTTTCTGCGATGTCTTTAGCTTCCGCCTGAGCCCTCTCCGCTTCTTCGATCTTGACTTGTGCGGCTAACGCCAAGGCTCTATCTGTGGCAACGGAAGCTTTAGCCACGGCAAGTTGTTCTTCGGCAATCTTTGCTTGTTGCTGCAGCGCCCTCGTTCTCTCTGTGACGTCCTTAGCTTCCGCTTCAGCCATCTCTGCTTTTTCAATCTTGCTTTGAGCAGTCAACAGCAAGGCTTCATCCTTCTCTATAGCAGCTTTTGCGACTCCAAATTTCTGCTCGGCGGCTGTTGCTTGTTGCTTTAGCGCCGCCGATTTTTTCAACTGGGCTATTTTCTCCGCTTCAGCCTCTATTGATTCATCAATCTTTTTTTGCAACGACAGCGCTAAGGCTTCTTCTGTAGCGATAACCGCTTGTGCTAAAGCAAGATTCTCTTCAGCAATTTTAGCCTGCTGCTGTAACATTGAGACTTTTTCCTTCATGGCTTTTGCTTTTGCTTCAGCCTTTATTGCTTGATCAATTTGTTCTTGTAATGACAGTAACACCGCTCGCTCTTTAGCAATAACAGCCTCAGCCGCCGCAAGCCTCTTATCAGCAATTTCTGCCTCTTTTCGTGCTACAGCCGTCTTCTCCACCACAGCCTTTGCTTCCAGCTCGGCCCGTTCCGCCTCGTCAAGTTTACCTTGAGCGTTCAAGGCCAAAGATGGTTCTGTGGCCACTGCAGCCGTGTTTATCACGGTGGTTTGAGCCGTATTAACCTCCGTATTAAATTTGCTCAAACCCCCAACTTTTTCCCCACCTTCGGAATCATTTTCCGCGTTGATTGTGTGGGAAGATGTTGCCGTCCGCGTTAAGTTGAGTACGTTAAGCTCATTTAAGAGCCTGTATCCATAGAAAGTCGCGGGGGGAACTATCAAAATGCATAGTATTATCCCTAACAGACTGAAAAATTTTCTGGAATTTTCGACTGCCCTCATCTGTTACCTGATTTCTATAGAACCGTACTAACCATCGGAGTGATTGCGTCCATAACAGAGCCGTATCCGTTTGCGGCAGAGACGGCTATTAATCCCCTTATTTCTTAGCATTAATAACAATTATTTCTACCCGGCGATTCTTGGCCCGACCTTCGGGATTATCGGATCCATCTACATTATCATTTGATGCTATAGGCGCCGCTTCTCCAAACCATGCGACCTGTATGCGATCACTTGCAATATTTCTATCTATCAAAGCATCGGCAACTGCTTCGGATCGGCTCTTTGATAAATTTATATTGTATTCTTCACTTCCCCGCGAGTCGGTGTGCCCTTCAACCGCCAGCTGACGATCTGATACGTAGTCATTATTAAGCCTGTCCGCGACGAGATGAAGAATATCCAAGGCTTCCGGTTTTAGATCTGAGGAGGCGTATTCAAAATTAATATCTGGGAAATGGATAATCAGACCGCGCTCCGTCTCCGATGTTTCGAGTCCAATAGCCGCGAGAGACTGAGCTAATCTTTGATTATCTGTGACCTCAGGCGTGGTCTTGCAGGCTGATACCATGACTAACAGACTGATGAGAAAAACTATTTTAACTATTTTTTTCACGCTTTAATTTCCTGATGTGGGAAAAAAATTCTGTTTCTAAATCAACTCCGCTGTTTTGAATTGAACCCAAAGATTGCCCCGATAGCTCAGGCGATATTCGCGCATCAATTTTTGAGGTATCGAATGCCAGGTGGCTTCTAATCCAATCGTTGCTGATTAACCCAAGAATCGAAGTTACAATTAAAATTGCTATACCAAGCATCTGCAATGATTTGAACAGAACCGTGGAGTCGGATTGCATTAAATTAGAAATTATCGAATCGACACCAGGCAAATAAAACATTGTGAGCAATACTGCCCCCACCAACAATGATGCAATTGAAATCCTCAACACGAATAAATTCAATGTCGTGAGATCATACTTGAGGCCAGCCTCCAATTTTGTTCTTATTGATATTGCAAACACTACGATTGTTAAAACCGAGACGGATACCAGACCAAGAGTCAGTAACGCAGACCACCTGCCTTCCATAGTCTGTATTTCATCGCGCAGAATCCGAGCACCAAACAAAACCCAGATTAGCGTCAACCATATAAATATGTTGCGTAGATCCGGCATAGTGTAAGCAATCAATTCGCCGCTATCATTTTTTTGCAGTGCCCGCACACAAGACTGCCCGGCACTAATTAAAGACCAACATAAGCCGCATACACTGACCAAGTACAGGCTAACCGGGCCAAAATCGAGGAAAGACTCTATATTCATAAAATTGAATCGCATGCTCACTGCGATTTCATGGTTCGAGTAGACTATTTGCCTCCTGTTAAAGTGCCACAGACATTTATCAGGATTCAGTAGTGGAAATCAGGCAATGCGGAATAACGAAGCGGTTAGCTAATTGGGGTAGCAACCAGTTTTGCAAACAGCATGGTCTACTCGCGCGTTAGTGTCACTACTTATGCCCAAAAGCGTCAAGTATTTAGGATAAATGGTATGTTTTCCGGGATGAACAGGCCGGTTTGATAACAATTGGCCATGTCAGGGTAAAGCGATTCAGCATTTTCACGACATGAATATATGAATTTTAGAACAATATTTTTGCTTTAAAATCCACTATCTCGTAGACATCTAAACTGGACAACTTGAGGAATTCGGAGACGCTTATTTGTAGAAGTGTGGACCCGATCAAACGATTTATAAACTTAGTTTCGACCTGACCTAACAATTCAGCAATTATTCAAATTCACCGAAAGCGGTCATTCAGTATTTCGGAGTGAACGGCAAAAACATACTCACAGCTGCCGTTCGGGTTATTGATAGTTTTGGCCGCCAACCGACCCGACTCGAACATCCGGTTATTGCTAGGAATACTTGATCATCTGATAACATATGAGCGTTCGCGAATAAGTCAGTCGTAAGCCCAACAAATGAACAATTACCTTTAGGAATGAGCCATGAAGATCATTGTAATTACTTTTCTAGCTGCGATTTCATTTAACACAATGGCCTCTACTCCGGTTACACCTGAAAATTACATCCAAGCAGAGACCGATTGGAACTTCGTTGCACAACAGGTGCAGGCTCCGATAAACACCTGGACACACAAAGATCGCGTTACCGAGGAGAATCAGACGATCATCCGTTCGAACGCAGACGTTATGTACTCTACTGCGCTTGTTGACGTATCCGAGGGCGCAACGTTTTCAATCCCGCAGCGAGACAACGGAGCGCTGCAGTTGATTCACTACATGGACGAGAATCACCTCACGCATGGCGTTATCTATGCTGGTGAGTCGGTAAAGATTACACCGGGGGATCTGACGAGTGGCAGTTATGTGTATATTTTGGCACGCACCCAGATCAGCGATGACCTCGAAGAGTCGAGGGCCGCGCAGCAGTCCATGATGATCGATGCCAAGTCAGCGAGACCCTACCAACCCAAAGGCTTCGATGCGGATGAAGTAGAAGCCTTTCGCGAGAAGCTGATC
>JAHEGU010000070.1 GCA_024644945.1 Gammaproteobacteria bacterium
ATCGCCTAATCGCCGAAGATTATTTATACTGGCAGCTATCACAATAATCACAGGGCCACAAAGGGATAGACGAGTGGGTACGCTTTTCAGGCTTTTTCCGCAAACACCGACACACGAACACAGTTTGCCGGCAGAAACTGTCGAAGTATCGTCGCCCGCTGGGAGCCTTGGTCCAGGACCCAGTGATGACGCTATGTATGTCATATTTCCCGTTGGCAAGGAGATCGAGTACGGGATGCATGAGGATAATCTGGGACAACCATTTGTCTATCTGCCGCCATGGGATGGACCCGTGTACGAACAGGCAGAGCCAGACCTAGACGGACATTTTCTTCACTACAGGGATGTCAATGACGGGCGATTTCATGCTGCCCATGTTTACGCATCTATTCGCTTTACCCTGGATGTGTGGGAGCGATACTACGGTCGGCCGATCAAATGGCATTTTCGCAATCACTATGATCGTGCAGAGGTGATAATCCTGCCGAATTTCGATAATGCCCAGATAGGTTACGGATTTGTTGAGATCGGCACTCACGTGGACAAGAAGGATGGCTCCTTGTCGCCGTTTTCACTCAACTTCGATGTAATAGCGCATGAGGTGGGACATGGGCTAATTTATGCCGAAGTCGGTCTGCCTCATCCTGAAACCGAGCAGGCTGAATATCTTGGCTTTCAGGAGTCTTGTGCAGACATTGTGTCGATGATCGCTGTTCTCCACTTTAATTCCATTGTCTCTGAGGTGCTCGATTCCACTTCCGGTAATCTCTACATGCACAATCACCTGAATCGATTTGCCGAGACCTCATCCTCCAGTCAGATTCGATTAGCCTGTAACGAGTACAAGATGTCTGATTTCAGAGATGGGTGGAAGGATGAACACATTCTGGCACAGCCCTTGACGGGCGCGGTGTTCGATATTCTGGTGGATATTTTTCATGAGGAATTGGTCAGAGTAAGTGCGATTTCCGCGCAGCTCGAGGAGATTTCTGATCTGCTTGAGAATTCACCGGAATACGGACAACAGCTCCAGGATGATTTTGATCGGGCCTATGCGGATCATCCGAGGTTGTTCCGAGACGCGTTAATCCATGCACGGGACCAGCTGGCCTCATTATTAATTGAAACATGGGCCAGATTATCGCCTGATTTTCTGGACTATACAGATGTCCATAAGGCGATGCTGATGGCCGATTGGCAATTGTTTGACGGACGGTATCACACCATCATCGAGGTAAATTTCGCATGGCGGGAGATTGGTGCTGTCGCGGTAGGCCCGCGCCTGCCTAAAGATGAGGATGGACGCGCTGAGAGCCACACTAATTCAAACAGGACCATGTTTCTGCTTGATGACGAGCCTCCCGTGCGACGCTCATATTCTGCACGCTACCACGCGGCTCGGTTAAATGCGTAAAAATGTGAATTATTTACCCTCGACAGCAGCGGCAGAGCTGAAATAAACTAAATGATTGATAACACTAACCGAGAGGAAATGGAGTCATGGCTGAAAACTTACTAAGTATCTCCGAGGTTTTGTTGTATGGGCGGGTGATGGAGGACTTAACTTACAATTACAAACAGACCGTCCCGGATCCAAAGGACAGCGAAGACAATTGTGACCCACCGCGTCCAGGCATACAGACGGGCGGTAACGCGCAGTTTCAACGACAGCTTGCAGCAGATCCAGGTGGTAACTTTGCACCCCGGTTGGCACGGATATATGGGTTTAGCTACGAAGGATGCTATTTCGACCTAGACGCGCCGATCATACTGCTTGTACATGGCCAAGGAACAATTGCGGAACGGCTCGCGACTGACCCACGTGCAGCCCGAGGTCCTGAATCGCCCGATCTATCGGGCAACGCCGCGCAGGATCATTCGTTCGCCGAAGATATCCGGGTATGGTCCTACGATAAAGGAGACTTCTCAATAAGGATGGACGCTATCACCGGTACTCTGGAAGATATTCTGTTGGATATCGAACTCGGACACGGGTCGGGATCGGTCAGTGGCGGTCGAGTCAGCGGCGGTCGCGTGAGTGGTGGGCGGGTTGCTGGCGGTCGCGTGAGTGGTGGAAGAGTAGCAGGAGGTCGCGTGAGTGGTGGCAGGGTTAGCGGCGGTCGCGTGTCTGGCGGTAAAGACGACTAAATTTCTTTTACTTCAGGTCAGTCCTGCTAGCCTTAGACCGTGCACAAAATGCTCGGTATCTTCCGGGTTTCGATCTGGCTGTACATTCCTCCAGTACTCTAAATTGAAATTCGGATATGCCTCCAGAACCTTGGAGGCATGGAGATGTGCTTCTTCCATATTTCCAAGATAGGCACAGCTGGCGGCAAGTAATCGCTGTCCTTCTGTGGGACTATTCATGCGCATCAGAGTCCGGATGCAATTCTCGTATCGTTTTAAATTGAAATAAGCCCCGCCGAGATACCATAAATACTGATCTGGATAGAACGGGTTAAGGAGCAATGCACGATTTAGAAGCTCGATCGCTTCTTCTGATCTACCACAATGCCCCAGTGCATCAGCCATGTTAGACATGATGTCGGTATCATTTGGGTTCAATTTTAGCGCGGTTTCAAATGCGCTTAGACATTCGTCATGTTGTTTTTTATATAGACTGACAAATCCAAGTTCACCGTAACCGCGGGCATCGCTTGGATCGATGATTACCGATTCGTGCGCTAATTCATATGCTTTTTCTAACGCAAGCTCAGGATGCTTGGTCCAAGAGTATCTCCAGTCTAGATTGTGGGTCCTCGATAATGCCGCGATTGCGCGGCTGTAATCTGACTGTGATTCCAGTGCTGCCTGGTACATTTTGCGTGCCTGAATATTTTGCTCTCGATTGTATTTAAAAATTTTCTGCTGGCCTTGCAACACCAAGGCATAAGTCTCAATAAGTGCAGGCACCTGGATTTGTCTCAGCGTTTTGTCGGCGGATTGCGTCTGGACAGCAATAGCAGACGAAATAACGTCGGTTATTTCATCCTGCAAATCAAATATATCTTCGATTTCCTTGTTATAACGCTCACGCCATACCGGAATACTCGTTGCACTTTCCGCAAGCTCTACGGTGATTCTTAGTCTGCGTCCAGCCCTCCTTATGCTGCCGCTTACAACATACTTTGCACCCAGCTCGCGACCCACTTGCTTGAGTGGCACCTGGCGTCTTTTATATACAAAGGTTGAATTTCTAGAAATGACTGCCAGGGCATGAAATCGAGATAGATTCGTAATCAGGTCTTCGGTGACTCCGTCTGCAAAATAATCTTCTGCATCATCATCACCAAGATTTGAAAAAGGCAAAACGGCAATAGTTGGTTTTTCGCCGAGTATCTGATCCACAGCTTTTTCGGTTATTGGAAGTTTGGGTCGCGGACTTGCCGACATCAATACTTCCTTGGTAGTCAATTTCACCTGGTAAACCTCGACTGGGTCTGGGATGTTTCTCAGCTCCAGCGGTCCCATATACTCAAACCCAAGGTTCAATTTGTGCTTAACCTGCTGATACACTGCGCCAGAAATGCAAACGCCCCCGTCATTCGCGTGGGTCTCGATGCGGGCGGCGATGTTTACGCTGTCACCGACATACTGATTGGTTACCCACATGACGTCGCCCATATGTACTCCTATTCGAAACTTTATTTGTTTCTCAGGAGTCAGGGTTGCACTTTCTTTATCTGCTAACCTTTGAACCTCCGCAGCCAGACGCACCGCGTCAATTACGCTATCAAACAGAAAGAAAAATCCGTCACCTCGAGTTTGAACAAGTTCGCCGTGAAACGATTTGCCTAGCTTGACGAATTTTCGGATGAGTTTCCCAACCCTGATCGATGTGTCCATTTCATCCACAGACATCATGCGTGAATACCCGACGACATCTGCGAACAGTATTGCCCTCAAACGTCTCGGATGTTTTATCTGATGTCTATGTTCTTCGGCCATATGAGCAATCGGAGAACAATAATCGACTATTACTGTTCGTCGCCCCACTTCCACTCATTAATTGTTATCTAGATGCAGAGCCTCCGGTGCCTGGCCAAATCCAGGTATCGGTCGGGCGCGGTCCTAACTCAAGCGTTATCCCTGAATCCAGCGCAGAATCTAATTCTAACCTAGTCTTCTCCCATTCGTCTGCCAATAGCCCTACATTGATCAGGTCAAAGTGTCTGCCTTGATTAAACCAGGCCTCGCGTGAGACACCTTCGTGGGTAAACCCACAACGTGATGCAATAACACGCGAGGCCTCATTGTCGGCGCGAAATACCGTTGCGACTCTGTGTAAACGCAGTTGCCTGAAGGCAAGATCTAGAATCATACAAACCATGCGAATTCCAATTCCACTGCCCCGCCATTGTTCTGCAACAAATATAGGCAGTATTGCACTACCATGCAGAGGGTTTATCGCCTCGAGGCCGGTCATTCCGACCGCATTGCCATCCTCGGTATCGATCATAAACCACATACATTTTTCTTTCTCTCGATCGGACAAAATTGTTTCAACAAGCCGCACCACTTCAGTATGATTGATTGGTACTGGAACCTGCCGGTCAAAAATTGAAGTATCTTCAATCTGCTGGTACCAGTCGGCGACCGCAGTGGCGTCCGATATTTCCATAGGCCGCATTCGAAACTTCTGATTTGCTCCTGATAGGCCTTCATTGTGCCGGTTTGTATCCATTCATTATCACAGCGTTTTACTTAGAAAAATCACCTTATCACGTAAAAAATGTATTTGCCATTGGTTAAACGGTAGGTTTTTCTATATCGACGGTAGTCTTAACTAAACTTATATGCCGTAAGGCTTTAACGAGTCCATGATCGATCAGATGCCATGGTATGATTTAAGCTTGATGTACTGATTTACACAGGAAGTGTTGTTGTAAAGATGAAAACAGCTTACGTTCACGATCCACTATTTCTTCGTCATGATACCGGTGCGGGTCATCCCGAGCGGAGTGCTCGTCTGGTCTCTATACAGGACATGATATCGCGTCAGGATTGGTATCAGTCACTGCAGCAGTTGAAACCAAAAGCGGTAGAGCGAGAGTGGATAGAATTGGTTCACAAGCCGGGTTATGCCCGCAGGATTCAGAACGCTTGTGACTCAGGAGAACCTTGGATCGATACCCCAGATGTAGCAGTATCAGTAGAGTCTTACGATGCGGCACTAAATGCTACTGGTAGTCTGTTGTCACTGGTGGATCAAGTAATGGCCGAGCGATCTGATAATGGTTTTGCCGCGGTGCGCCCACCCGGACACCATGCCGAACACAATATGGCGATGGGGTTTTGTCTGTTTAACAGTGTGGCGATAGCTGCTAGGTATTTGCAGCACCATCACGGTGTGGAACGCGTGTTAATTCTCGATTGGGATGTGCATCATGGGAATGGCACACAGCATACCTTTGAGCGAGACCCAAGCGTGATGTATACCAGCCTGCACCAGTATCCTCATTACCCGGGCACTGGCGCGAAGTCAGAAACAGGCATTGGTGAGGGAGAAGGCACAGTGGTGAATTGTCCGATGAGCCCAGGATTTGGAGACGCCCACTATCACCAGGCATTTGAAGATATTGTGTTACCGAGCGCGCGCAATTTCAAACCCGACTTCATCCTACTCTCGGCGGGATTCGACGCTCATTATGCCGATCCGTTAGGTTCCATTGATCTGACCACATCCAGTTATTCATGGATGACTAAAGCAATGATGGAACTGGCTGATCATTGTTGCGAGGGCAGACTGGTATCAGTGCTGGAGGGAGGCTACGACCTGCAGGCCCTGGCTGAGTCAGTGACTGAGCACGTGCGGGTTTTGCATCAAGGTTGAAATGTATCGGTTGTCTTGAACCGGATACGCCCGTTTGATAAATAATTTTAGGCAAGTTGACGAGTTCCCGGATCAAGTTGGGACCGATAATTAACCTGCCAACAACCCCAGTCCTCGTTATTCTGAAAACACAGCCACGGTGTTCTCAAGCGTTTGCTGATTAATCACAGCATGATAAGCCGGCGCGGAATCGCTTCCTCGAAAGGTTTTTTTTACAATACTCTCAAGATTGGGTCGTTTTTCGCCGGCAGTTTCGCCTTTACCCAGCCCCCCCCCGAACTCGATCAGCATGTCGGCACCTTGTTCGACAGCTGTAACAAGGTTCTTGTGCCATAGCACGGGATTAAAAAGTTGCAGGAAGAGGCGCGAGCGGATGGAATCCAGATCTGAATCGTGCATGGTCCCAGTGAAATTGGACAGAACGTCAAAATTCGGCTTTTGGAAATCGGCTTTTTCTAAAATTTCGCGAAAACGCCGGGCGGCCTCTACCATGTAATAGGTATGAAAGGCGCCTTCTGTTTTCAGGCGAGCGCTTTTTTTTCTCGGGAATTTTTCGGCCATCGATGCCGCCAGACGATCCAGGTCTTCGGGTCGGCCCCCCACGACATTCTGCTCCGGCAGATTACATGCGGCGATACCACAGTAGTGTTCTTCGGCTAAGGTTGTGGCGGACTCGAGGTCGACCATTAAGGCCTGCATTTCTCCCTCACCAAACTCCCCCATCAATTCACCTCGTTTTTTTACTAGGCTGAGTCCGAGCTCGAAACTTAATACGCCGGCGGTGACCAGAGCAGCATACTCTCCAAGACTGTGTCCGGCAGCCATTTTTGGAGCAAGTTTATTTCCAGTCAATTCACTAAACACTTTGTAACAGGCAATTTCGTGAGTCAGTAACGCTGGCTGGGTAAAGCGGGTCAAGTCTATTTCCGCTTTTGGATCTTCAAACGAAAGACTGGCAATGTCATAGCCGAGCACATCGCTGGCTTCTCCATAGGTTTCACGAACGATTTCATGATTGTCGAAAAGGTCCTTGCCGATACCCGGATACTGGGAGCCCTGACCGGGAAACAACAGTGCGACGGAGTTAGAAGACATGACAGTATGGTGACTTTTTAGACGACGTAAATTATACCTCAGCGATTATTTTCTCGCGGCCTCCAATATTGCTGCGGTCCATTGTTTAATCTTGAGCCGTCGTTTAAATCAAATCCTAGGACGTTTGGTTAATGTCAGGAAGGACATGAGGCGGTAGAATCCCGGAACTAGATTTCAAACTCAGAATAAAGGCGAAAACATAATGGCAACAGTAATTGACGGCAAGGCATATGCCGCTAAACTTCGCAGTCGTGTGGCCGACGCGGTCTCTATGTTGATCACTCATCACCAGGTAAAACCTGGTTTGGCTGTTGTCCTGGTAGGTGAGGATCCCGCTAGCCAGGTCTATGTCCGTAATAAGGGAAAGCAGACCGCTGAGACTGGCATGGAGTCCGTTGAACACAAGTTGCCGGGAGAAACCAGTGAACAAGATTTGCTGGCGCTGATTGATAAACTTAATAACGACCCAGGGATTAACGGAATTCTAGTGCAGCTACCTTTGCCAGAGCATATCGACGAGTCTAAGGTGATAAACACCATCAATGTTGCGAAAGACGTTGATGGTTTTCATATTCAAAACGTCGGTAAGCTATCCATTGGAGTGGATTCTCTTGTACCCTGCACGCCTGCTGGTTGCATTTTATTGTTGAAAGACCATCTTGGAGATCTGACAGGGAAAAATGCGGTAGTCGTGGGTCGTTCCAATATCGTGGGTAAGCCGGTTTCGATGTTGTTGCTGAAAGAACACTGCACGGTCACCATCGCCCACTCGCGCACCAGCGATTTGCCTGCAGTATGCAGGGGCGCGGATATTCTGGTGGCAGCGGTGGGTGTGCCGGAGCTGGTGAAGGGGGATTGGATCAAACCCGGTGCAACGATTATCGATGTGGGCATCAATCGAATTGAAGCCGAGGGCGGCAAAACACGGTTGATCGGAGATGTTGACTATACGCAAGCCAGCAAAGTAGCGGGTGCGATCACCCCTGTTCCCGGCGGTGTCGGACCAATGACCATTGCTTGTTTGCTGCGCAATACCGTTATTGCGGCTTGTCGACAGCACGGGATCGATATACCCGCAGGCTTATAAAACTTAAGAAAACGAACGCGGAATTTAAGGCAGTATCAAGTGCATTTGAAGCCGCGCATTTGAAGCCGCTCGATTCTGTATGTTGTAACTCCGAATCAATTCAAGCCAGAAATATAAATCGCAAGTTCTTCGATCTGTTGCTCAGACAGCGGGTAGGCAATAGGGCTCATCATCAGGTTCTTACGCTGACCTGATTTGTAAGCGAGAAGCTGTGACTGAAGATACTCCTTGGAAAGACCTGATAGACGGGGGAATGTGGGTCCAATACCGCTTCCGTTAGGACTGTGACATCCCATACATGCGGGGATGTCGAACTCAGCGTAACCGGCCTTATACAAAGATTGTCCCGCCAAGGCGGATTCTTCCTGCTCCGGTGTGATCGACCCTTTATGTGGGGGTAATGAACTATAGTAGGCGTCTATATCTGCCATATCCTGTTCGCTCAATGCCGCAACCATGCCGCCCATGATCGCATTCTCGCGTCCACCGTTTGCACCCAATTTGAACAATTTCAGTTGGGTTGCAATATAACCCGGCACTTGCCCCGCGAGGCTGGGATTTTCAGGCGTGGTACCAATACCATCCTGGCCATGGCAGGCCGCGCAAGTCACGATTTTAGATTTTCCCGCTTCGGCGTCACCGCTCTGCGCAAATAAAAGGGAAGGGGCAAGCAGCGCAATACCCACCAGCATCGACAATATTCGTGTCATTTCTAAACCTGTAAATTGTCCCCTAAATAAAGGGCGTAAAGCGTAAAATTGAGCGCGAAGTATATCAAATATAATCTCTTAAGGTGTCCACCAAAGTGATCGAGTATTCCCGGGCGCGCTACCTTCTCAGCGCCCACCTTCCGACCCAGTTGTTGCCTGACGAGGGAGCCGAGGTGGCTTTTGCAGGCCGATCCAATGTGGGTAAATCAAGTGCGATAAATGCGATCACGAACCAGACCAATCTGGCAAAAACCAGTAAAACTCCGGGTCGTACGCAACAGATCAACTTTTTTGAGTTGGACGCCGAAAATCGACTGGTAGATCTGCCAGGATATGGTTACGCACGCGCACCGGAGCATCTTCGTGAACATTGGGGGGCGTTTGTAACCCGCTACGTGACCAGTCGTCAGTGCCTGCACGGACTCATTCTTCCCATGGATATACGCCGGCCCCTTACAGGCCTCGATCTGGCAATGCTGAATCTATGCTGGGAATCGAACCTTCCTGCGCACATCCTGCTTACCAAAGCTGACAAACTGGGTCGCGGTAAATCCTCCAATATCTTGTACCAGGTCAGAGGGCAGCTCAATAACAGACAATTTACAACAGTTCAGCTTTTTTCGGCGCTAAAAAAACAAGGGATTGATGAAGCCAGGGAAAAGATTACTGAGCTTTTGCTAGCCCAGCAAGACTAAGAGGCAGAGCCAGGCTTCTGATGTCACGGTCGTAATATCGCTCTGTTTCTCTTAGAATGTGTGACCGAACCAGAACCGATTAAGCGCATGCAATCCGGCCAGGCAATAAAACTTGATGCAATGGACATTGAGAAATATATCCAGTCCGTGGGTGAGCGTGCCCGCACGGCGGCCTGTCTGATCGCAAAAACCCCTACAGATGATAAGAACAGTGCTCTGCGATCAATAGCCGACAGGATAATGGAAAACGAGGTCGCTATCCTAAAGGCCAATCAGATCGACATGCAGCACGGTCGTGAGATCAATCTGACCAGTGCGCTATTGGACCGACTTGAACTCAACCCGGAGCGGATTGCCGCCATGGCAGTGGGTTGTCGTCAGGTCGCTGATTTGCCTGATCCCGTTGGAGAGATGACGCCGTTTGAGACCCGGCCCAGTGGCATAAAAGTTGGCAAGATGCGGGTGCCTCTCGGAGTAATAGGGATCATCTATGAATCCAGGCCTAATGTCACCGTAGACGCGGCGTCGCTGTGCCTGAAGGCGGGAAACGCCGCGATTTTGCGAGGGGGATCTGAGGCCATCAACTCCAATATGGCCATTGCGGTATGCATAGATCAGGGACTTTCCCAGGTTGGTCTCACCACCGATTGTGTGCAGTTAATCGAAACAACCGATCGGGCTGCGGTCGGAGCGTTGATTACCGCCAGCGATTATGTCGACATTATTATTCCGCGCGGAGGCAAAGGATTGATCGAACGGATTAGTCGTGAAGCGTCAGTACCCGTAATCAAGCACCTTGATGGAATCTGTCATGTCTATATCGATGACGATGCGGACGAGACCAAGGCAATAGACGTCGCGTTCAATGCAAAGGCGAGACGTTACGGCATTTGCGGCGCCATGGAAACATTACTGGTTGCCGAATCCGTTGCGCACAGAGTATTACCGGTTCTCTCTCGCCAATTTGCCGAAAAGGGAATCGAATTGCGAGGCTGCGAAAAAAGCCGAAGTCTGGTGCCGGAGATGCTCGAGGCAACCGAGCAGGACTGGGACACGGAGTACCTCGACGCGGTGCTCGCCGTTAGAGTGGTGGATGGACTGGATCAAGCCATCGACCATATAAATAAACATGGCTCCAATCATACTGACTCCATCATTACCGAGAACCAGGCCCACAGTGATCGGTTTATCCGCGAGGTGGACTCGAGCTCTGTTATGGTGAATGCCTCAACACAGTTTGCAGATGGCTTCGAGTATGGCCTCGGCGCTGAAATCGGAATCAGTACTAATAAGTTGCACGTGCGTGGTCCGGTTGGTCTTGAGGGGCTGACAACGCAAAAGTACGTGGTGGTTGGCGAAGGGACGATCAGGGAATAGCGATTAACACTGTCAACCTGGAGTAAGTGCGCGGTAACGGGTTAAGGACCTCTATAAGCTTCCACAAGCCCCGTATCGGAGTCGGGGGCCACAAGACTCTCAAGGAATCCAGATGCCACAAATCCCAAGACCGATGCTCTCGATCTCCTCCCAGATATTTTTTCTCTGAAGTGGCGAACGACCTTTCAGCTGCAGATCGGCGCGTGCCAAGCGGCGCAATAGACCCTGGCACTGACCCACGGACAATCTTCTTAGTGCTGCACTCATGATGCCGGTGCGGGCGCCCCATACCCCAAATCGCTGAAACTGGTTGCGCGGGTTGCCACCCTGCTGCTGCATCGTCGCCAGCCTATACAGCGTCCGAGTTTCCCGTGTCAGTGACCAAAGAATCAAGATGGGTTCGACTTGTTCTTGTTTAAGGCTTTGCAGTATACGAGTAGCGCGATGGGCGGTCCCTGCAAGGCAGGCATCGACAAAGTTAAAAGCGTTAAACCTTGCGTGATCAGCAATAGAATCTTCCACCAGCTCTAAAGTAATGTTCTCCCCATTAGCCAGTAACGCCAAGAGGTTAATCTCCTGCGCCGCGGCGAGCAGGTTGCCTTCAACAAAATGGGCAAGGCGAGGTACCACATCACGTTCAAACTCAAGTCCCTGGCCACGCATACGGTGGGCGATCCAATCGGGAAGTTTCTCCGGACCAATTACAGGACATTCGGTGGCTAGCGCATGAGACTCGAGAGTTTTAAACCATTTACTATTCTTGGCTCGCTTTTCAATTGCTCCAGCAATAATTACCAGGGTGGTGTCTGGGGACTGCTTGGATTCGGCATATTCTACTAGTGCTTTAGATCCTGCATCGCCAGGCTTGCCGCTAGGAATACGCAGTTCAATCAGTTTTTTATCCGAGAACAAGGACATTGACTGCCCGCCCTCAAATAGCTGATTCCAGTCAAAACCCGTTTCAACGGAATATCGAAGTCTTTCTGTGAATCCTTCGGTACGCGCCTGAGTTCTTAGTAGATCCAGGGATTCCTCGACCAGCAGGGTTTCGCTGCCAAACAATAAATAAATTGGCGCCAGCCCTTGGCTGAGTTGCTGAGGGAAAGAGGTGTAGCTGACCCGCATCCGGATTTAACCCGGCATGGTATTAAATTCTGCTCAGGCGCCTCAGGATCTGGAGCACGATCTCCTCGCGCATGTCCTCTCGAAGAAAGTCCGCCTCTTCTTCTGCCTGGAGTTGCAGCAAGGGGTCATATTCCAGAATCCTTTTTTGCACGATGCGCTGGTTGATCTGCAGTTCGTCACCTGAACTGCTGAGCACATCGTATCCGACTCGATAGTTTAGTTGGTAGGAGGTCGCAAGACCGTCAGCATTAGTGGTGCGCACCTCACGCTCGAATTCAGTCTGCGTGAACACGAGCACCGCCGCAGATTTGTCTTCGGTATCGGTGACATTGACGCCAGCGCTTTCGAGCGCATCCTCAAGATCATCCACAAGATCGGGATCTCCTCCGGATACAGCGATACTTTTAAGCGAATCCGGAATATCCACATTACCCCGCAGGTGGAAACCGCAACCGCTGACCAGCGAAAAACAAGTCAGAATCAGGAGCAGGCGTCTGGTCATTACTTTAATCCCAAGGAATATATTGTGAGCGTTATCGCTTCGTTATTATAAGGCCTAGACAACGATATTAACCAGCCTGCCCGGTACTACAATCACCTTGCGAATTTCTTTGTCAGAGATGTGACTTTGTACTTTAGCGTCTGCCATTGCTGCAGATTCTATTTCTTCTTTACTGCTTTCAACCCCGATTTCGATTTGACTGCGTAACTTTCCATTAACCTGGATCGCTAGAGTCATGGTGTCGCTGACCAGGGCCGCAGGATCTACCTTGGGCCAGCTGGCGTCGATTACATCGCCTGACTCGCCGAGTTGTTGCCACAGGCGGTGCGCGATATGGGGCGTGATCGGCGCCAGAACTTTATTAAGGATTATCAGACACTCCCTGCACACCAACCCACCGTCGTCGTTTGCGGCTGGGTCGAACTTATCCACGGCGTTCAGCAACTCCATCATGCTGGCAATTACGGTGTTGTACTGGAGTCGACCATAATCCTTGAGCGCTTTGTCTAGAAGGATGTGGGCAGTCCGGCGAAGGTCTAGTGCAGCTTTGTCGGTCAAAGATGCAGACCAGCCCGTCTGATAAATCCTTTCTTTAAAGGGTGCAACAATCTCCACATTTTTTTGAACAAGATGCCACCAGCGTTTAAGAAAACGAAGGCCACCCGCGACCGCATCGTCATTCCACTCGAGGGCCTGGTCTGGAGGTGACGCAAACATGGTAAACAGGCGCACCGTATCGGCACCATACTGGTCAATCAGCGCTTGGGGATCTACCGTATTGCCCTTGGACTTGGACATTTTGGAACCGTCTTTAAGCACCATGCCCTGGGTCAGCAGCCGGGTGAACGGTTCGTCGCTGTCAACCAGGCCCACATCTCGCATCAGCTTGTGAAAGAAACGCGCATATAACAAATGCAGCACAGCATGTTCGATCCCGCCAATATATTGATCTACTGGTAACCAGTAGTTGGCTCGCTGATCCAGCATCGCGTTATCAGAACCCGGGCAACAGTAGCGCGCGTAGTACCACGACGACTCAAAGAAAGTGTCAAAGGTGTCGGTCTCTCTAGTGGCCGTCTGATCTGAACCCGGCAAGGTGGTCTGATAGAAACCCGGGTCTTCTTTTATTGGAGATCGTACTCCGGAAAATGCCACGTCTTCCGGCAGCACCACGGGCAGCTCCTCGTCGGCCACCGCGTGGACATTCCCTGCACCGTCATAAACAACGGGTATTGGGCAGCCCCAGTATCGCTGCCTCGAAACCCCCCAGTCGCGCAGTCGATAATTGATCGTGCGTCTGCCTACGCCGGCGCTTTTCAGGTGCTTTGCAATTGCGTCGAATGCGTCGTTGAAAGTAAGGCCGTCGAATTGTCCTGAGTTAAAAACCACCCCCTCCTTAGTAGTCAGCGAGGACTCGGCAAAATCGTGTTGTTCTCCCTCGGGCCACTTAATGACGGGCCGAATTTCGATATCGTGTTTTGTGGCGAATTCCCAGTCTCGTTGATCGTGGGCGGGAACTGCCATCACAGCACCAGTGCCGTACCCCATGAGCACAAAGTTCGCCGCCCATATCT
>JAHEGU010000123.1 GCA_024644945.1 Gammaproteobacteria bacterium
CGGGAGAATTATTCCTGATCAACCCCAAGTACAAAGCGCTGTTCAATCAGCCGTGTTACGCGTCACTGCAATCCCTGCCGACAGTACCAGACCTGGCGGTGTTTGTTATCAGCGGACTCGCGCTCGAACAAAGTTTTGACGAAGCGTTATCAATTGGTGTGGGTGGAATAGTCATCTACGCCAGCAATTATGTTGAAGAGAAATCGACGACACCGCTGCCACAACGGCTCCGTGAGCGCGCGTCGAAAGCAGGTATCCCGGTGTGTGGTGGAAACTCCATGGGTTTTTATAACTATGACAGTAATGTCATGATCAGTTTTGACCGACCGCCCGAATCTCGTCCTGCTGGCCACATCGGCCTCATTGCACATTCCGGTTCGGCGATGACCTATCTGGCGAACAACGATACGCGCTTCTGCTACAACTACGTGATTTCAAGCGGCCAGGAAACCAACGCCGATGTCGCCGACTACATGGATTACCTGCTCGATCAGCCGTCGACCCGGGTAGTTGCCCTTTTTATAGAGACAGTGAGGAACACCGGTGGGTTTATCCAGGCACTGAAAAAGGCACAGACCAGAGATATTCCGGTCGTCATTACTAAACTAGGGCGTACGGAAAAGAGTGCCGAGCTTGCGGTCAGCCATTCCGGTGCAATTGTGGGGGACTATGATGCATTTGCTGCAGTATGCGATCGATATGGGGCGATTATTTGCAACGACATCGACGAATTGATCGTATCTGCCATGCTTTTTGCCATGGGATACAGAGTCGACTCCGGAGGTGTTGCCAGCCTGCTTGATTCCGGTGGTATGCGGGAGCAAATGATCGACATTGCCGAAGACTATGGCGTTCGATTTGCTGATGTCTCCGATCAGACGCTTGAGACCATGCAAGACCACCTGGAATTTGGACTTCATGCGGACAATCCACTCGACGGCATGGGTGCCTTAGGCAGGAATATCGGGCAGACTTATCTGGAGTGTGGCAAAGCGCTGCTGGATGATCAGGATACCGGTCTTCTGACCTATGAATTCGAATTTAGAGATGGCTTTACCCATTACCCCATCATGTTCGACGTCATTCAGCAACTGAATCGGTATAGCGAAAAGCCTTTGATCGTGATTAACAGCTGCACCTATACCGGTTTGTCTGAATCTGCTGCACTCTTATGTCATCAAGGCATTGCCATGATCAATGGCATTGATGTTGCACTTCGCGCAATCAGAAATCTGTGTCATTACAAGAAACTTTATCAACCTGTTTCGAACACACCCGCCGAGCGGTTTGACCAGAAAACTATTTGTAAATGGAAAACTGTTCTGACTTCACCAACAGATTTTGGCGAAACAGCCGCACTGGCACTCATGTCCGATTTCGGACTGCCTGTCATCGCGCATGCCATTGCCTGCGATCTTAACAGCGCCACATATGCCGCCAATCAGATCGGCTATCCGGTGGCATTGAAGACTGCGGCTCAGGGGATCCAGCACAAATCCGATGTTGAAGGCGTCAAGCTCTCGATTCAAAACGATGATGAACTTGAAAATAATTATAAGGACTTAAGTCACCGACTTGGGGAGCAGGTCTTAATAACGGCGATGGCCGAAAAGGGTGTTGAGCTCGCGCTGGGCATGAAGAATGATTCACTCTATGGTCCTCTTATTGTTATCGCCGCGGGCGGAATTCTGATTGAAATTCTCAACGACCGTGTCAGTGGACTGGCCCCGGTAAACGCACAACAAGCTGATGAGATGCTGAGCAAGCTCAAAATCTCTGCGCTTTTAGAGGCCGTGCGCGGTTGCCCTGCTTGCGATAGACCAGCATTTATAGACCTGATTGTTCAATTTTCTCAGATGGTGCAGGAGCTGGCGGACTCAATTGTTGAGATTGACCTGAATCCTGTCATAGTCAGCTCTGAAGGCTGCACAATTGTTGACGCGCTCATCGTTCCAGGTAAAAGCTCGATAGCGAACAATTAAACGGATGACCGATCCCAACAAAGCACTCACATCTCAATGACTCCTCTCTCAGAATCAGAAATTTCCCTTGCGGCGAGCGTCGTCCAGCGCGATGGCGGTCTGGACCCAGGCGCCTGGTTTGAAACCATCGCCCCGGACGAATCCCAGGGGCGCAATCCTGAGTCGCGTCGTGCATACGTTTGTTGTTATGAGCCTTGCAATAACCGGACCTTTGCTGGCGTAGTCGATCTCGGCCAAGCTTCGCTCGTCAAATGGGATCATCTGGAAGGGGTTCAAGCTCGTATCGTACCCGATGAATTCGACATGGCCTGCAAACTCGCACGTGAGCATCCAGAGTTTATTCAGGCACTCAAAGATCGCGGTGTCGATGACCCTTCCAGAGTACTGATTGAAAGCTGGTCCGCAGGCAACTTCGGGTCTGAAGAAGAGCAAAGCAAACGCATCGCCTATGGTCATTGCTGGTTGATGAATGATGCGAACGACAATCCTTATGCGCGACCCATCGCTAATCTGCACCCGGTGTTTGATCTTGCCACCCGTGAAATACTGCGCATCGAAGATTATGGCGCTGTACCGGTTGCGCCAGACCCGGGCCCGATCATTCGCGATGATCAGCGAACCGATGTCAGAAAAATCGACATCACGCAGTCAGATGGCCCCAGCTTCACGGTCGATGGTTACAAAGTACAATGGCAGAACTGGCAGGTGGACGTTGGCTATTCGGTTCGCGAAGGCTTGATTCTGTATAACATCGGCTATCAGGACAAGGACCGGCTCCGACCGATCATGCATCGCGCGTCGATGGCGGAGATGGTGATTCCCTATGGCGATCCTCGACACGCCAATTTTCGCAGGAACGCTTTTGATGTCGGAGAGTATGGGGTCGGCGCATCGTTTGATTCCCTTGCACTCGGGTGTGATTGTCTGGGCCACATTTACTACTTTGACGTCTGGAGTCACGACTGGCATGGCAAACCAAAGTTGATTAAAAACGCGGTCTGCATGCACGAGGAAGATTTCGGTATTCTGTGGAAATACTCCAATCCAAAGAAAGGTCAGTCCACGGTCACGCGATCCAGAAGGCTGGTGATCTCTTCCATCGCGACCATCGGCAACTATGTTTATGGATTCTTCTGGTACTTCTACCAGGACGGCACCATCGGTGTCGAAGTGAAGGCGACCGGCATTCCGTTTCCTTCAGGTATCGCCGAAGGAGAGGAGAGCCCATACGGGATCAAAGTCGCGCCCGGAGTCGAGTCTCACGTGCACCAGCATGTCTTCGGTTATCGATTTGATATGGCGGTCGACGGGGATCGAAATACGGTAGCCGAAGTCAACTTCGAAGCGGCGCCCATGGACAGTCATAACCCTTATGGCAATGCGATTGTGACCCGCGAAACCATTTTATCCAGCGAATCCGAAGCGCGGCGCAACATGGATATCGGTTCATCCAGATACTGGAAGGTCATCAATCCAAACATGACCAATGCCCGCGGCACTGCCACCGGATATAAGCTGGTGCCCGGGGCCAACGCTCTGCCTTTTCAGCATCCCGATTCACCAGTCGGTAAGCGGGCCGGATTTATGTATCACCATTTGTGGGCGACTCAATATCAGGCGGATGAACTTTACCCGGCCGGCTGGTTTCCAAACCAGCATGAAGGTGGCGACGGCCTGCCCAAATGGGTACAGGCCAACCGCCCGCTGGATAATGAAGATATCGTGGTCTGGTACACCCTCAACTATCACCATTTGCCGAGACCCGAGGACTGGCCGGTGCAACCCGTCGTGTATGCAGGCTTTCACTGGATGCCAGTGGGTTTCTTTGATGAGAATCCCGCCATGGATGTGCCGCGAACACGTTGACACCTTTATAAAAGCAGGGTTCTCCAGGCAAACGGAAGTCGAATTTGGGTATTCTTGTGTGTGAACGAGTGTTGATAGACTCCGCTGCCATGATTTGTCACAAGTCACCGCGCATCAGACCGCATAAGTGTTTTTTTCATTCAGCGGAAATTCATTGAGATTCAGTAACATGCTGATTCATTAGTGAAATACCCAACTAGCAACTGATTGACGATTATTGGCATGTTTATTGCTCTAGTGAATCTTTGTTTTAGCTATATTGTAGCTTCGATTCAACTCTAAACCACTATGTGCTGAAGGGACTCATATATAGAGCCGATAGTCGCAAGAGATAAGTCAAGAGCGCAGAGAATAACGATCTCTCTGAACCAGCACCCAACCAATTTCACATTAAAACCAATGGCTAGTATGAGCGCGCATCACGCGGTTCTGGACAATACCCGAATACCAGGAATCGGGCTTTGGGTAA
>JAHEGU010000124.1 GCA_024644945.1 Gammaproteobacteria bacterium
CCTTGAGACCAAACGCATTATCACTGTCTTCGAAATCAACGTCTTCAACCGATTTCTGATCGGCGCTCAAGCGGTTGACAGATGCACCCAGAAACCATCCGGTGTCGTCATCGGCAATCACCGTAGAGGTGGAAACTAAAAACAAAGCAGATCCTGCAACAAGCAGGTTTTTTGATTTCATCATAATAAAACCTTTAATGTCTATTTAACAACTCTAGGAATTGACACAACATTCAGCTTATCCATGCAACCCCATTTCGAAAGGGAATTTTATCACTTCAGGACATTAGGATAAAGCTTACTTTAGGATTAAGGCAGTCGGCCTGAAGGTGAAAATTCAGAGTCACAATAGTGCTCACCTGTTTAAGTTGGCATCTGATCTTTCATTTACAATTTGGAGCTCGACTAAGCCTGACATTGGAAAAGCTGTCTTTCACCAGAATCACCCTGTCGGCTCAAGGTGCTCCTTAGCTGCCGTCCGTGAATTCAATCTATAACTACCGCAAACTGCCCTTTCCTGCCATCTACTAAATTATCAGGTTTGGAATAAAGCTCTTTAAAGCAGTTACTCATTGGGAGGCTAAAAAACCAAACATTAGTGAAAGAAACGCACCAATATGAACAATCATAATAGCTTTATCTTTCCATAAAAACCCAACAGCAAACCAAAGTTCTATTCCTAGCATAAACACGTATATGTTTGCTGGAGCATAGCCTAGCCCGGTTAAAGCGTAACCTACGAGCTGCACGAATGTGGCAACCCATTTAACAACATCGACAGTCTTTACTCGTCTATAAAAGTGGCCAGTCCAATTGAATCCGCTACATCGATTGGGTGGTGTTAGACATCTTTCGCCCAAAGATTGACACTCATTTATATTCATTCTAATAAGGTGCTTGTTGTAGTTACGCGAAGATAGTTGTTTTTAGTCTGTTCTAGATCACACGGCTCGTGTTATCCCGCCATCGACACGGATGTTTTGCCCGGTTATGTAGCCACCACCATCGGATGCAAGGAAAGCAATTGTCGAAGCGATCTCTTCAGACTTACCATAACGTTGCATCGGAATGCGGTCTTTGAATTCTTGCTTTTCAGGTAAGCTGTCAATAAAACCGGGCAGCACATTGTTCATGCGGATGTTTTCAGACGCATAGTTATCAGAGAAAAGTTTCGTAAAAGCCGCTAGCCCTGCCCTGAAAACACCGGATGTCGGAAACACAGGGTCAGGCTCAAACGCCGCAAAGGTCGAAATGTTGATAATAGAACCTGATTTCTGCTCTTGCATGATTGGTGTTACCAATCGTGACGCACGTACTACATTGAGAAAATAGACTTCCATACCTGTGTGCCAATCCTCATCACTTAGTTCCAATACTGGCGCCCTCGGCCCATGCCCAGCACTATTAACTAGCACATCGATTCGTCCCCACTTCTCCATCACAAGATTAACAATTCGCTGCAAGTCTTCGCTAGATTGATTGGAGCCAGTAACGCCAATACCCGCCAATTCTTTACCCAGGGCTTCACCTTTACCAGATGATGAAAGAACCCCGACAGCAAAACCTTCCGCTGCCAATCGTTTCGCTGCTTCGGCTCCCATGCCGCTGCCACCGGCTGTGATGATTGCTACTTTTTGTGTGCTCATGTCTTTACTCCGATTCTCAAATATTCAATGCCGCTAATATGCAGCGGAACACTGAACTTGACTAATCATTCCTCGTCGCGCGAGAATGTAGAAAAACTACTGCCTCAGCAGGAGTAACACCATTTGCGAAGCCCTAACTTAAACTCATTAAGAATGTTTGATGCAGCAGCCAGACATCTGAATTTTCGTCACGCAGCAGACGAACTGAATCTGACTCAAGGGGCAGTCGCCCAGCAGATACGCCGACTCGAGTCCGATTTGGGCTTCCAGTTGTTTACCCGTAAGGCTCGTGGACTTGCTCTCACAGACTTAGGGAAGAAATATCACAAGCCCATCAGTCGTGCGTTAGGTATGATTAATGATGCAACTAAAAAGTTAAAACCAAGGAACTCCACAATTACACTCAGTATGACTCCGTCGTTCGCTTCAAAGTGGCTGGTTCCTCGTTTATCGTCGTTTTCAGATGCACATCCAAATATTGATGTACAAACGATTGCTGATGAGGGACTGGCGAGTTTTCAGTCAGACGGTGTTGATCTCGCTATTCGTCAGGGGCTACCGCCGTTTTCAAAAGAACTCAACGCTGCACTACTTGCACCACTTGACCTATGCGCGGTTTGCAGCCCAGGATACGCTAAAAATTTAGGGCCAAATTTACAGCTTGAAGATTTCACGACATTACAACTTATCCAGGACAGCCATAATATATGGGATAGCCTATTTGAAGATGCAGACTTAAGTGCTCAGACTCGAATGTTACAGTTCAATCAGACGACTCTCGCGATTGATGCGGCCGCAAATGGTCAAGGTATCGCACTAGCACCACGAATATTGTTAACCGTCGAATTTGAGCACGGTAGACTCATCGATATCTGGCGGGACACTCGGTCAAATCAGGGTGGATATTACATCGTTTATCCACTCAAGATAGAGTCCAAACCAGCGAGAGATCAATTTATAGAGTGGGCTTTATCCGAAGTTGAGAATACAAAATGGCCAAAGTGATAGATAATCAGTTTGCTATTTTCTATACGGTATCTAGGTATGAGATGAACGTCCGCTTTGAGTCTGTTTCCTGAATACCCCAAAATAAGCGAACGGCCGAGTTGAGTATTTCTGAGACCTTATCTTTCAATTAATCAATGTCCGTATATGGACTCCTCCTCGTTTGCAAGTAATCAGCGAATGGCAGTTGGCTCGACTGCATACGTATATCCGGCCTCTTGAGATGGCATACGTTGATGCCGGGCCATAATGGGTTGTTCGCGCACCGATTCCCCATCGCTATGACGTGTTATCACACACTCGGACCTTTTCGGGTTTTATCGATGCCGGTTCGACCTGTTTGCCATTACACCGCTTACTTCACAATCGTCAATTGAATAAACTTACCTCGCTATTGATATTTAGCTGGCGGATATCGCACTCAAATTCGGGTCATAATCTACCTCTGTAGTCATGATCACCCAGGCCATTCTTGCCATCTTGTTGGCCAGCGCGACCGCAACCACATTGGCGTGTCGCCTCGCTTGCAGATCGATGACCCAACGACTTAAGCGATCCTCTTTACCTTTTGCTGTACGCATCGCGGACCGGGCACCGTGAACCAGTAAATAACGCAGATAGGCATCACCCCGTTTACTGATCCCGAGCAATCTGTCCTTACCGCCAGAACTATGCTGCCTCGGAGTTAAACCCAGTGCCGCCGCCATATCTCTGCCTTTGCGGTACTGCCGACCATCCCCGATAGTGGCCACCAGGGCGGTCGCAATCAACGGGCCTACACCCCGCATCTGCTGTAAACGCCGGGCCACCGGGTCTTGTTGGGCGATCACCCCAACCTGCTGATCCAACTCGGCCATGCGTCGATCCAAAACAGACAGGTCTTCCCACAAACCCTGTAGCAGTTGCCTGAACAGGAAACCAAGACCATTATCCGCATCTTCCAGCCACCCGGGGATCGCTCTACGTAATGCAGACAGCTGTTGGGGGGCCACTAACCCGTATTCCGCCACCAGACCCCGGATTTGATTCCCCTTGGCGATACGATGACTCTTGATCTCCTCCCTGATGCGATGAACCGCCTGCAGATCCTGCTGCGCTACCGTCTTAACCCTTACCGGGTGCATATTGGGCCTGTCCATCGCTTCACAAATCGCCTCGGCATCGTTGGCATCGTTCTTATTGCTCTTGATAAACGGCTTTACAAACTGTGGCGCGATGATCTTTACCTGGTATCCCCTCGCTTGTAATAACCTGGCCCAATGATGGGCGCCCGTACATGCTTCCATCCCTATTTGCGTCCCGGGGGCAGCCGTATCACACAAAACCGCTAACCACTTGTCCCTCGATAACCGACGCTTCCACACCGCTTTGCCTCGGCGATCCACACCGTGTAACTGAAATACATTCTTTGCCAAATCTACACCAATTCGTTTAATCTTCATCTTGGACTTCTCCTCTTCTTGTGACTGTTGTTAACAATCTTCAGTCTGGCACATCGCGATGCCGGATAGGGAGGAGGAGTCCATCCCATTGCTAGTGGACACGACGACTATGCCCTTTTAGAATCATATGTTCTGACGGGAAACAAGTCCGCTATTGAGAAATCTGGTTATCCGCCACGGTTTAAGATCAGATTGAAACCGGATGTCCGAA
>JAHEGU010000007.1 GCA_024644945.1 Gammaproteobacteria bacterium
TTAAACAACGTAAAATATGGAATGTATAGGCGGAAAATATGGAGAGTTACTGGGGGTACGTAAACTGCCTACAAACAGGAGGAAACCGCCGAATACTAATATTTGGGTAAAATTTTCGTGCCGATCAGCAGCAATTTCTGATCATGGTATTTTTCATGGTATTACCGTCTGCACCAATAAGTAAGCCATTGATACAAAATCGTAAAAATGGCTTATTTACAATCGAGTGGGAGTGAGGGATTTGTAACACATTGATTTATAGATATTAAATAAATCAAATTGATAATATGGTTTGCACCGTCAATGGTATTGTTCATGGTGTTTTCAGCGCGCTGTAGCGCAAATAGTCGCAATACCATGAGTGGTAGATTGTCGTAATCATGGTATCAGTGATCGGCTCACAGATATCGCCTTTTGAACGAGTGTGGCGTGATTAAGTGCTATAAACACGCCAAATATATATATAATATGGCGTGAATAAGTACTGGAATCACGCCATGAGATGGATATGGCAACAACCCGATTGGCCTGAATTCCGCTATAACGAGAGCGCGCTCAAAGACCGAGAGTTGGAGTTTCGCCTGAATTCAGAGCGGCTGGCCGGCAGCTTTGATGCACTACCGATGGCGTCCCAAAAGGATGCCACGATCGATTTGATGCTTTCCGAGGCCATCACAACCAGCGCCATTGAGGGCGAGGATCTGGATAGAGAATCGGTCAGGTCATCTCTACTCTCTTTGATTACGTCCGATACGCTACCGGACAACTCGGACCAGAAAGCAGCGGGAGCCGCTTCGCTGCTGGTGGACGTTCGCAAAAACTGGCAAATATCCCTGACGCATGAACTGTTGGGCAAGTGGCAATCTATGGCTGTCCCGGAACAGCGGTACACGCCTATTTTGCGAGGTGCATACCGCAACGATCCTTCGCCAATACAGATCGTGAGCGGGCCTTACGGACGGGAAAAGGTTCACTATGAGGCCCCGCTAGCGACCCAGGTGCTTGATGAAATGGAGAGGTTCATCGACTGGTGCCAACAGACTAGTCCCTTGAGCGGGGATAAGACGATACCTGGGATTGCCCGAGCAGGTATTGCCCATCTTTGGTTTGAAGTTATTCATCCATTTGACGATGGTAATGGGCGAGTCGGTAGGGCGATAGCTGACCACGCGCTTTCCCAGTTTCTCGGTTATCCGACAACGGCCTGTCTTGCCACGGCGATAGAGGCGGATAAAAAAACCTATTACCTGCAACTGGAGAAAGCGAGTCGTGGAAGCCTGGAAGTTAACACCTGGCTTGATTACTTCGCCGATAGGGTCATCAAGGCACAGGAAATTGCCAGGAAAGAAGTGGATTTTGTACTGGCCAAGACACGTTTCTACGAAGCCTATGGTGACCATCTGAACGACCGGCAGGCCAGGATGGTGTCGCGAGTGTTCGCTGAAGGTCGAAAGGGCTTTGAAGGCGGAATAACGACCAAGAAGTATGAAGCTATCACCAAGTGCCCTAATCGAACAGCCAGCCGAGATCTTTCTGACCTGGTTGCCAAGGGAATTATCATTCCGTTACCTGGTGGTGGTAGAACTACGCGCTATGAGTTGACGACCGTTAAACAACAGAAAAAGAGAAAAAGGGGTCGGAGTGATTAATGGAAAATCACTCCGGCCCCTTTAATTCTGACCCCTTTAATTCTTCAATTTTAATTATTTAATTTCCCTTAAATTTCTCACTTTTTTTGCACAACCATGGCTATGATCCAGGTAATTTACTGGACAACCATTTTTAGAAACAAATTCATTGATGTGTGAATCAGCCTCTATCGCATTGGCATGTAAACCGGCAACGACTTAGATCAGCGTGTCGAGCTCACTAGCTAAAAAACTTCGAACACGCTACTCCATAGCAATAGCAAGCGTTGCTATGATAGATATAGCGATGAACGGCCTTTATTTCTATTTTGCCGAAAGACTGGGTCAGTTGTTAATTGTGTTGCCCGAAAATTTTTTGTTTATGGCATTGCTAAACGTTTTCGTCGCGCTTCGCATTTACGCGCCGGTATATCGATTCATTACCGATGGGAGTAATCCGGCAGCCGCTCAGGAAACCCTTGCGCATCTGCCACTCCATTCAGCGATCTGGGTAGCGGCGCTCACCACAGTTTACTGCGCGATTTTGTTTATTTCCGGGACCTTTACGCCTTATGCCGCCTCGCTGGAACGAATTCCTGAATGGAACCGAGTCCTCGCGTTCGTCTGGTTCAGTTTTGTTTATGCGGTGTATTATAGTTTCTACACCTATTTATTGGTCGACACTGTCGCCATGGATCAACGTGCCATCCTCTCCCGAGATTACGCGCTCGAAATTGAACCTCGCAACTACCGCTTCCGCAATAAATTTTTATTCGCATTCGGAGTGGTCGCGTTGGTCCCCGTTATTCACCTTATTTTGGATTTGCTGGTGTTTCGAGATCTAAGGGCAGCCCAGGGATTTAACGTAACGGAAACCGTGCTGCTTGACCTATTTGCCACCATTGTTGTCCTGTGCTTTGCAGTGATCCTAACGGTGAAAGGGCTGTTAAGGCCAGTGCGTGAATTGACGGAGGCGGTGGAGGATATTGAAAACGGCTTGCTCGATCGGCGCGCTGCGATCATCTCTAACGACGAGCTCGGCGTGTTAATGCGGTCGGTAAACCGCATGGTGGACGGACTCAAGGAGCGGGCATTCATCAGGGAAACATTTGGACACTATATGCCGAAGGCCGTGGCAGCGAATATCATTGCTGGTAAAGCCCCGATCGAACCCAAGATTGAGATCGCGACGATACTGTTTGCCGACATAGAGGGGTTCACTGCGCTCGCGGAAAAGTTGAGCCCAGCGGAATTGGTAGAGGTACTCAATGAATACTTCTCTGCGGTGATCGAACCGGTTCAACGTTATAACGGCGTGGTGAACCAGTTCCAGGGTGACGGTATGCTGGTCACCTTTAATGTGCCTGTCAGGGACCGGCGGCATGCCGATCACGCGGTTGCCGCGGCTTTGGAGATACTTGATACGGTGAGTTCGCGCCGCTTCGCAGGCATTAACCTGCGCACTCGTATTGGCGTCAATACCGGGCTTGTGTTTGCTGGAAACGTCGGTTCCGGAGATCGCTTCAACTACACCGTGCACGGCGACGCGGTGAACATCGCGTCTCGCCTCGAAGCAATGAATAAGGATCTAGGCACACGACTGCTGGTTTCCTCAACCACTCAAACTTTGCTCACCGGAAAATATCCGCTCTCAGCAACCGGGAAGGTCTCGGTCAAGGGAAAAGGCGGCTCGATCAGCGTGTACAGTGCCGACGAGACTATCTCCGAGCATGTCTGAGATACTGTGCCGAGAGAGCTATACATTTAGTAAAAAAATATAAAAAGGGGTCGGAGTGATTAATGGAAAATCACTCCGACCCCTTTCGAGCTCTTTAGAGCTGTTAAGAAGATCCTGACGCACCTACTCGGGAAAGGGCTGTATCTATAGGCCGTCGGTTTGCCTCAGAGCAGGGCACCACCGCAGGGCGACTTGTTGAGTTGAGATGGGCAAGCCGGCCATTCAAGGTAATTCAGAACCTATGTAGCTGCGACCCTGGCCAAGCGGCTGGCTACCGCTTGGCCAGTTGACTGGAATTGGCTTAGAAAACGTTTAAACAGCGCTTGGCGAGCACGCTTTTTTCCAAGTGGACATGGAATTCGAGAGGGATTCGTCAATGGAGTAGGGCAAGAGGTTGCCGGAGCCTGGCAAATAACTGTTGATTCTAGGATAACAGGGCGTTTAATCTTCTTATACTCGGTAGTATCTCAAGTCGAATTATCAATGAGATCAGAGGGATAAGCAGAGTGACCTACGATATTTCAGGTAAGTCTCCAGCAACCATTGAATGGGAGTAGTATGGATCGATATCGCGCTGACATCGCGTTCATGCAGGAGGCCTTGCTTCAGGCTGAACAGGCCAGAGATCTAGAAGAAGTGCCGGTTGGCGCTGTGGTGGTCTTGAACGACACGGTAATCGGACGCGGATGTAACCGTCCGATCGCGAATCACGACCCCAGCGCCCATGCGGAGATTGTCGCGATTCGTCGTGCTTCAGAACAGCTAAAGAACTATCGCCTGACCGGAGCGTCGCTGTATGTCACTCTTGAGCCATGCATTATGTGCGCTGGCGCTATATTACATGCAAGGATCGATCGGCTGATCTTCGGCGCCAGAGATCAGAAGTATGGCGCGGCAGGGTCCAATTTAAATCTTCTGGAGTCGGAGTTTCTAAATCACCGAACTGACGTGACCGCGGGGGTGTTAGAGCGAGAATCGGAAGATTTGCTCAAGACTTTCTTCGAGTCAAGGCGTTAGCGTATTACGGTATCTCTGCTCGATAAGCCTAAGCTTGCAGATTGATCACAAGAGCGCTCAGGAATTCTGTTTAAAAAATTCCCTGATCTTAATCAGACGGTCAACCACTTCGCTGACATCGTGGGGTGGCTGGATGGTGGAAACCAGTTTGCCTTCCGGAGACAACAGGAACAGAGTGCCGGAGTGCGAAACCAGATAGCTCTTGTCGCCTGGCTCGTGCGGTTCAATTTCGTAGGGCACGCCGAGTTGTTTTGTAAGGGAGTCTACTGACGCCTTGTCTCCAGATGCGGCGAGCCAGGATTCGTTATAAAACCGGATGTAGCTGGCCAGGTGTTGAGTTTGATCTCGTTCACCGTCCACCGAAACAAAAGTAACGCGGAGGTCCTTGAATTCTTCAGGAGACTGCTGTTGATACAACTCACTCGCTTCGCGCAACATGGTCATGGTGACCGGGCATATATCGGGACAATAGGTATAGCCGAAAAAGACCAGATTCCACTGGCTGCTCAAACTTTCCAGGTTGAATGGATGTCCGTTGTGGTCAGTCAAACCGAATTGAGTCAGCTGTTTCTGGTAGGGCCAGAACAACCCTTCAATTTGATTCGGATCAATATTGGTTTTACCTGGGAGGCTAAAACCATAAAGCGCCAGATACGCGCCCAGACAGAGTGCCAATAGATTTGCAGTAATCAGTTTCCAGTATTTTCGCATTACCGTAGTGTGAACTTAATAAAAGTGGATAGATTATTCGAAAATGGGCGGTTATACTGAATTTATTTACTAAAATAGCCTGCGGAGGCAGAAGATTATATGAATCCGATATCTGAACTTTTCAAGCGAAGCGCTCTCAGCGCCGCCGCGCTGGGATTGGCCCTTGGAACGGGGTCGGTTTTAGCGGAAGGCGTTCTCAATGTGACTAACTGGGGTGAGTATATCGGCGAAGAAACCATCGCTAATTTTGAAAAGGAGTTCGATATTGAGGTCACGTACGAGCCCTACGAATCACAAGAGTCGATTGATTCAAAGTTACTGGCGGGGAGCTCTGGTTACGATGTGGTCAGTCATGCGTCATCTGCGATCGCGCGTTTGATTCCCGCCGGAATCCTGCAGCCACTGGATAAATCAAAGTTACCGAACTTTGCAAACATCCGACCAGAAATTATGGAGCAGATTAACGCCGGCTGGGATCCTGAAAACAAATACATTGTGCCCTATATGTGGGGCACGCATGGCGTGACGTACAATGATGCTTATGTCAAAGAGGTGTTTCCAGATGCACCGATTGGCTCGCTGGATCTGATTTTCAAACCCGAAAACATGGAAAAACTGGCCAAATGCGGGGTGTCCTTCCTGGATTCGCCTACGGATGTGATTCCAATGGCGCTCGCCTACCTCGGAAAGAATCCTGCGTCGACCGATGCGGCGGATTACAAGGAGGTTGAAGAAATGCTGCTTAAGATACGGCCTTATATTAAAACCTTTGATAATTACGCTTATCAGCGCATGCCCGAGAAAGAGTTCTGCGTAGCGGTCACCTGGGGCCCCGATGGGTTGCTGGCAATGTCCGGCGCCGAAGAGGCAGATACCGGCGTAGTGCTGGATTTCTTTTTACCTCCTGGCGATGGCGCGGCCACCCTCTGGGTTGACGGATGGGTCATTCCAGCCGACGCCAAAAATATCGAAAACGCACACTTATTCCTCGACTATATGATGCGTCCTGACGTTGCGGCCGGTGATACTAATTTCACCTGGTATGCCAGCGCCAATGACGCAGCGTTGCCGTTAATAGATGAAGCAGTAACCGGAAGTGAAGCCGTCTATCCTTCCGCTGAATCTGTTTCGATGATGTATCCCCTTACCCCGGTTCCGCCCAAGATGGAGCGCATCCGAACCCGCACCTGGACCAACTTCAAAGCCGGGGGTTAGTACCTGTTGATTCGAGGCTATAGCCTCAGCTATAGCCTCGATCGCGCCTGCCAATCAGGCTGGCGCTTCCCATTCGAAAAAAAGTATCCGCATGAGGTGCAGGTGAAAGGAGAAGCTGTTGCAAGTAGCGTGAATCGCCCGTGGCTTGACCCGGGGCAGACTCCATTTATTAAAATCCAGGGAGTGACCAAGAGCTTTGGTCCTTTTGTAGCGGTTGATAACGTAGATCTGGATATCTACCAAGGCGAATTGTTTGCGCTACTCGGAGGCTCCGGCTGCGGCAAAACCACATTGCTCAGGATGATGGCCGGATTTGAAACGCCCACCAGTGGGCGTATTGTTATCGACGGTATTGATATGACCGACGTGCCGCCATACGAACGTCCGGTCAATATGATGTTTCAATCCTACGCTTTATTTCCACATATGACGGTTGAAAAGAATGTCGCCTATGGTTTGAAAAGAGATGGATTGCCGAAGGGCGAGATCGATGAGCGAGTAGATGCGATGCTGTCCATGGTTGAACTCTCATCGCTCAGCAAACGCAAACCCCACCAGCTTTCAGGCGGCCAGCGGCAAAGGGTGGCACTGGCGAGGTCGTTGGTGAAGAAGCCAAAAGTACTGCTCCTGGACGAGCCTCTTGGCGCTTTAGATAAGAGACTCCGCGAGCAAACTCAGTATGAATTGATGGACCTCCAGGACCGCCTTGGAATCACCTTTGTCGTGGTGACCCATGATCAGGAGGAAGCAATGACTCTTTCTACCCGAATCGCCGTGATGGACGCGGGAAGCTTCATGCAGATTGGTACCCCTACGGAAATCTACGAGTATCCTGAGTCCCGCCTTGTGGCTGATTTTATTGGTTCAACAAATATGTTTGAAGGGATAGTGCATCAGCAGGATGAGGAGCATGTAATTGTCAAAGTGGCGGAACTGGATGCCGACATAATGATTGAGCATTCAGCCGCCGCTGCGGATGGATCTAAAGTTTGGGTAGCGGTACGTCCGGAAAAAATCATACTTTCGCCTTCAGAGCCGCTAAATACTGATATCAACGTATTGCGCGGTGTGGTTGACGATATTGGCTATTTCGGCAACAGTTCAACTTATCGTATCCGCCTGGAAAACGATTTAATCGTTCAGGTTACTCACCCTAATCAAAGTCGACCCCGGGACGCCCGGCATGTCGCGGAGTGGGAGGATGTGGTGTATCTGAGCTGGGAGCCCTCAAGCGGAGTGGTGTTGAACAAGTGACGGAAATGGCAGAGAACCAATCCGGCAGCCTGATGGCCCGGCTTGCAGAAAAACTGCAGTCCAGTTGGAAGACTGTGGTAGTTGCAGTGCCGTTCCTGTGGTTGCTGATTTTCTTTCTGGCGCCGTTTTTTATGGTGCTTAAGATCAGCCTTGCGGAGAGTGTTTTCGCACAGCCGCCCTATACACCGTTGGTTGAATGGGTCAGCGAAGGAATCCTGGCAATACGCATTGTTTTTGATAATTTTGTTTTCCTGTGGGAGGACAATCTTTATCTCAATACGTACCTGAACTCGATAAAAATATCTTCGATTTCGACTGTCTTGTGTCTGTTGGTCGGTTATCCGATTGCCTATGGCATTGTGCGTTCATCGCCGACGGTGCGAAATATTTTTCTTCTGATGGTGATCCTGCCATTCTGGACTTCTTTTCTGTTGCGCGTCTACGCCTGGATGGGACTTTTAGCGGATCAGGGTACGATCAACAGCCTGCTGATCTGGCTCGGAATAATCGATGAACCTATCCGTATGTTGTATACAGAATTTTCGGTGTACGTTGGCATTGTGTATACCTATCTGCCATTCATGATCCTGCCGCTATATGCCAATATGGAGAAGCTGGATATCAGTCTACTCGAAGCGGCTGCTGATCTGGGTGCCAAGCCCGCTGTGACCTTTCTGACCGTCACCTTGCCGATGACCATTCCAGGGATCATTGCAGGCTCATTGCTGGTGTTTATCCCGGCAACAGGGGAGTATGTCATCCCCGATTTACTGGGTGGCGGTAACGTACAGATGATCGGTCGGGTGCTCTACAATGAATTCACCGCAAACACCGACTGGCCGGTGGCTTCTGCCGTGGCCATCGTGCTTCTCCTGGTGCTGGTGTTGCCCATGATGCTGTATCAGCATATCCAGTCTAAGGAATCGGATAGCTAGATGCAGGGCAAGCGCTCCACCTTCCTTTTGGCCATGCTGAGTTTCGGGATGGCTTTTCTGTACATCCCAATGGTTCTGCTGGTCATTTATTCCTTCAATAAATCAAAAATAGTACCGATCTGGGGCGGGTTCTCAACCCGCTGGTACAAAGTATTATTTGAGAGCGAGGACGTATGGGCGGCGGTTTCTTTGAGTTTAAAGATCGCGGTCGTTAACGCGACTTTCGCGACCTTGCTTGGTGCGCTGGCTGGATTGGCACTGGTTCGCTTTGGAAGATTTCGTGGACGAACCTTGTTTTCAGGAATGATCACCGCGCCCCTGGTGATGCCTGAAGTCATTACTGGACTATCGCTGTTGCTTTTTTTTATTGGGCTCAAGGGACTGATCGGTTGGCCGGAGCGCGGGTTTACAACAATAACGATCGCACATATCACATTCTCGATGGCGTACGTTGCGGTAATCATCCAGTCCCGCCTGGCAGGCATGGCTCAAGATCTGGAAGAAGCAGCCCAGGACCTCGGGGCAAAACCGTTTAGAGTGCTCACCGACATCACTCTTCCGCTACTTGCACCGGGCATGCTCGCAGGCTGGCTGTTGTCTTTCACCCTATCCCTGGATGATCTGGTGATAGCGAGTTTTACCACGGGGCCAGGATCGACTACGTTACCGATACTGATTTACTCTCGAATACGCCTCGGACTAAGGCCTGATATCAATGCATTGGCCACGATCATCATTTTGGTGGTGACCATCGGGGTACTCATTTTTGGTTGGTTGATGCTGCGCCAGGCAAAACAACGGGAGCGGGATATGCATATGGCGGCGAAGTCGTGAACGTATCTTTTCAAGTAAAACGCGCGCTCAACCAGCACGTTCGGCCCTGCAAAGAGAGTCGTTAACCTGGCTTACGGTGCCTGCGGCGGGAAATTCCGCGAGCCGGGCTACAGGCAAAGCCCTTTGAATTTCCTGGTGAAATCGTTTAACGCCGTGTTCTTTAGATGATAAATTTTGTTGCGGAAAGGCGCTCGAGCGCATGCCCTCCTGCATCCAGCGTACAAAGCTGTCGTCTTCTCGATCGGTAATGTAATTTATCCGGCGATTAAGAAAACGAGCTGCCTCTACTTCGCGTCGGTCATCGGCTAAACCGAAAGAGCCTCCAATGAACCAGGTGGCGTCGACACCTTTGGGAATGGTCATGTAAAACTCTATGCATTCCGGATACAGTCCTAATACCAGGTTTGGAAAAACACCAATATAAAGCCATAGACGCTGATTTTCTTCTGGCAGGTGATCAAATTTTGGTAACAGATTCTGGTAGTGGCGTATGCTCCACAGCTTGCCTGGTTTATCGTTGATATAACCCTTCGAAACTGCAACGTTATCTATGTACTCATCCGAATATCTCTTACCATAAAGTTGCTGCAGGGAAGGGTGGCCAATTGGTACGTGATAGCCCTCGTTATCAATATCGTGAATCACTTTCCAGTTATAGAGCCGCAATTCTTTATAGCTCGAGCCAGCAAGTAGTTGCATATTCTCTATTTGATAAGGTGCCACCAGATTCTCGACCGGAGCCAGGGTTTGCTTCAGCGATGGCCCGCCTGTCTTAAATCGAATAAATATTAACCCCATCCAGAGTTCAAACTCCAAAGGGACCAATCCGTTTTTGGCTGGGTCGAGGTTGTCGAACGTATCTTGAGCTGGAATACCAATTAACTTGCCTGTCAAATCATAGGTCCAACCATGAAACGGACAAGATAATGAGTGTGGACAGTTATTTCCGCGCCCCTCTATGAGGCGCGCACCTCGATGACGACACACATTGTGAAACGCCCGTATAACGTTGTCATGCCCTTTGATAATGAGAGCACGCTCACCAAAACCATCAAATGTAATAAAGTCTCTCGGGTTGGTTAACTCGCTTGTATGTCCGGCTAACATCCATCCAGGTTTGAACAATTTTTCGATTTCTAATTCGAAGAATTCCTTACTGTGGTAAGTCCAGGGAGCGAGCATATCTAAACCAGGGTTGATTTTATTGCTGGCTGCGTCCCCGCGATTAAAGATCCCGGCCGATGTTATCGTCGTGACATCAAACGCCCTAGGAAATAGTGAATTGAGATAGTGTAAGCATTCTATTTTTGCTGCCTCCGGGTCAAATTCTTCGGGGCTGTATAAATAATCCTGCCAATAACTATCCATTATCCCGGTCAGGCTTCGAGCTAAAACCGCAGGTTCATAGAGGGTGTTATTCGATTGCTGGCACAACGTTGTGAGTTGATCGCAGAAAAGTTTTAGCAGTTTTTGCTCAAGGCTCCCACATATCTTGTTGTACTCGTCTCTGGTCCGTCGGGCGCTGGAGAACGCATGCCACACCGCTATCTTCTCCGGTCGGCAAATGGCCGGATTAAAGTGCACATCAATTAAGCGGGCCAAAGCGGTAACGGGGGAATCTTCTTTTCGAGTGGATTGCAGAATTTCTTGCTCGAATTCATCTCGAATGGCGATCAACGTGCCCAGAAGCAGTTTGTCTTTGCTCTGAAAATAGAAGTTAACAATACCGCCAGAAAGATTAGCCGCCTTGGTCACTCTAGATACGGTGGTTCGCTCCAGTCCGTATTGGTATATACAGTCCACAGTTGCGTCGATAAGTTGCTGCTTCCTTGCATCTTTGGCGGGATTTTGACGGGTCGCTTTAGCTCCTTTCAGCATACTTCCGAATATTCTAAATAAGTTGAATTATTGTATAATATATTGAATAGATATTCAATATAAGTATTAGTGAACATGAAAACCCCAGACTATCCATTAGTCATCATCGGTGCTGGCGCGGCAGGGTTAGGGGCGTCGGTCAAGGCTGCGGAACTTGGAATCCCGCACCTGGTGCTGGAAGCTTCGCATCGGACTGGGGGGAGAGGACTTACTGAATTTCTCGAAAATGGAGTCCCAGTTGATCTTGGTTGTCATTGGATGCACTGTGCGCGGCAGAATCCATTTGTGCCGTTGGCAGAGCAATTGGAATTCGAATATGAACGATCTAATCCTGTCCATCAGGCGTTCGTAAATGGCGCATGGGGCGAAGGAGCAACTGCGGCGGCAAGAAATGCGTATCTTGAATCGGTCGAAACGGCGGCATGCAACGCATATCATTCGGGCAAACGGGTATCAATCTGGGATTGTATGGAGCAGGAAAGCCCACATTGTGGGTGGGCGAGCTACTGGCTTAGTTTGATGCATTCGAATGATCCGGATCAGGTATCTGTATCTGATATGGCTGAATTCGATGACACCCACGAAGACTGGCCATTGCGCCAAGGTTATGGTGCCCTGATTTCTGCCAACGGGGAAAAGTGCCCGGTGAGGCTTAACACACCCGTAGTTGAAATCAATTGGCGTTCGGACCAGGTCAGAATAGTACTGAGTGATAGTGAGATCGCTACCAACAAGGTTTTAGTCACGGTCTCGACGGGAGTGTTAGGTGCGGGAGATATAAAGTTCACCCCGGTGCTGCCGGTTTGGAAACAGCGGGCGATTCAAGATCTACCGCTTGGAAACTACAATAACCTTTTCTTTCCGCTGACGCCGGGCGCGTTACTCGATGCACCTGGCGCCATTGGTTATGCAAAAGACGACGTGTTTGCTGCTATACGGGTAAGGCCTTTTGGCGATGACTACGTGTTCGTAACCATTGCGGGAAGATTTGCCTGGTGGCTTGAAAAACAAGGCGAGAACGCCGCATCACAGTGGTTCGAAGATGTATTAGCGGAGATATTTGGCGACAGCGTACGAAAGGAGCTTGGTCGATTTCGCGCCAGCGCATGGGGTTTTGATCCGTGGATTAAGGGCGCTTATTCCTCCACAGTGCCGGGATCGGTGGAGCCACGCAAAGTCCTGGCGCGTCCTGTTGACCAAAAACTGTTTTTCGCTGGTGAAGCGACTTCCCTGCGGGAATTCAATACTGCACATGGAGCATGGAAATCAGGTCAGGATGCAGTGCAGGCACTATAAGACCAACAGTACGCATTTTTAAACGGCAGTCAATTTAATTGAGCTGCAGTGGCTTAAGCTCTAACGGGGTCCCTCGATTTTTCTTTTCGGTCTCTGGAAGGACGTCCATAGAGGGCCATAGCCCGGTGATCAGGGTTTCGCGATATGCGGAACCAAGACCGGCCTGACGCATAGATTCCGCCGCACCAACACAGTCGAAGGATAGCCGGTGCCAGGTGGACAATACTTCGGTCCCGCTAGGTTCCAGCAGCAGGTACCAGCCATCTCGAGTGCCATCATTGGCGGGCATACCGATCACCCCTGTATTGAGCCAATAACCGCTTTTAACCGGATGGCCAAAGGGAATTCCGCAATGTCCACCGATGACGCAGTCAACCGATAAACTATCAATCGCAATTCGCTTCTGGTCATTGGGTGAAGAGGCAAAAACAAACTCACTGATCTCCTCTACACCACCATGAATGACCGCAAATCGAATCGTACCGATCTGGAATGCAATGATACGAGGTAGTCGAGACATCCATAGCTGATTTGCCAGCGAAACGTGTGCTTTGCAATAGCTATACCATTCTTCAGAAAGTATTGAGCAGAGGCTGCCCTCATCAAATCCGCATCCGCAATCGTCAGCCTGGTCGCCAATGGATTCCTCGCAATTTCCTTTTACCACATTGATTCCCCAATCTCTGATCAGGTTGGCGGTTTCTTCCGGGTTTGCGCAGTAAGCAATCAGGTCTCCATTACAGATAATACTGCGAGGGGGAATTTGAAGATGCTTGGCGGCAGACTGCATGGCCTGGGTGGCCTGGAAGTTGCCATATGGTCCTCCAAATACGATAACCGGTCCATCAAGGTGTTGCAGATTTTTCATATAGGAGTGGTGTGCTAACAGGACTCTAGAATTAAGTTTGGTCTATCAGCGGAAAAAATAGTTCCGATTAGAACGAATTTTAATCTTCGCGGTCGACCTAGAGTTATCGTTAATCAATAGTGATGAAATGATTGATTCGAAATGGCTATGTGACAGCCGCCGTCGTCTCATTGCCGTAGCTGGCGCTACGTTGGCTGGACTTTTTTTACCACGGATATCAGTCGCGCAAATTACTTCAAAATATGGGATCGCAGGGCAAAAAGCGCCCGATCTAAATCTGGATTACTGGATTGATAGAAATGGTGAGCCTGGATCATTTTCGGTGACGGAGTCGCGGGGAAGTGGGTCATGCTAAAGTGCTTTCAAGATTGGTGTCCAGGATGCCATTCCAGTGGATTTCCTACATTAAAGGCCTTTGCCGATGAGTTCTGGAATCACCCCGATGTGGCCATCGCGGGTATTCAAACTGTGTTCGAAGGCTTCAATTCAAATACGCTAAAAGACGTTCGAAAATTACAGCTTAAGTATGATCTGCCGATCACGATGGGGCACGACGCCGGAGACCCTGCTGGTGATCACAGGCCGCAGACGATGATCAAGTATCTGACTGGCGGTACGCCCTGGATCATTCTGATTGATCCTGAAGGGCAGGTCGTTTTTAACGATTTTCATGTGGATACGGAAAGGTTGATCGCGTACGTTGGTGAAAGGTATCGTAATGCCGCCACGGCTGCTTGATGCAGACATAACACATCGTTGGCAGTAACAATAAAAAAGTGCCTCCAATTTAATTAGTAGTCCTTATATTTTTTCAGGGTATCTTGCTCGCATCACTGAAACCGAGTCCGCGATGATTTCTGTAAGGGTCGAGATATCTATTTCCGCAAGCTTATTCAGGTAAAGGCATGAAACGGAATGCTTGTGCTTACCAAGTTTTTTGAGCGCCTTCTGGTAATTCTTGAAACCAGGCATGATGTATATGGCGAGATTCTGTTTTCGCGGTGAAAATCCTGTTAACGGCCATATTCCGGGCTGCCCGCTGCGCTGTTTGTAGTGATATTGTCCAAATCCTACAATGCTGTTACCCCACAAGACCGGTTTCTCGCCGGTAATATTCTGCATAATTTTCAAAAGATCTAAACAATCCTGCCGCCGTGTTGCGTTTTCAACGGCATTAAGATATTTCTCAACATTTTTACGTGTGGGCCTGGTTTTTAATTCTGCCATATTTGAGATTCTAAAATTGTTTTATAGAGTTGGTTGTCAAAATGAATGAGTGGATCTATAGCGTCTAGAACTGAAGGATCGGTTTTATCAAACAACGCTGAAACTTTTGCTGGGTTATGTCGTGTGGATTGGACCGAAGCTTTGCGTTGATAATATTTGGCACATTGATCGAGATATTCGTGATATGACTCGGTGGTTCCAATTGTTTTGAATACAGAAAGGTTTTCAATCGCTTGATCCAGATCAGCATCACTTACCTGTTGTGGCCTTGATGCAAGCATGTAACGAGTTTGAATGTTGTCAAAAAAGTCAAACTGAAAACCCTCTATCGCATTAACGAAGTTCTCGATACCAGTGGCGTGACTTAGCTCCACATCCTGCATTTGCAGTGAAAGCTCCTGGATGATCGGTTGGTGTGCTCTGAAAAAGCCGCTGTCAGGATCAGTTCCGATTCCCTTTAACCATGAAAGATGGGAATGGAGCTGGTCGATTGGTCTGCGAACGATTGAGTGAATATCTAACTTGGAGAAATCAGATTCGATTTCTCTCAGTCTGTAGAGAGGTATATGCCCCGCAAGATAGTGACCTGGCTTTATCAGCGCTCGCTGTGTTTCGAGATCCAGGACCTCAATGTGGCTGTGCCATTTTCCGTATCCAAACCATGAGTGCACGTGATTATTGAAACTGGTTCCGGCAGTTTTTGGAATATGCATGAAGAAAACAGTATTCGAGGGATTTACAACAGACGGGATTGATTGGAATGGAAACTTGCACAGACTGATCAACCCGCGGTAGCAGGTGATCCTGAAATCGCCAGGCCGATTGAGGTTGCTAGGGGATGGAAGCTTAAATTCAAATCCACAGTCACCTGAACGATGTAATCCGGCCCGCTTCACATCATCTCGGGGTTGATTGCAAACTATTCCGCCGATTCGCTCGTTACCGAAATAGAAATCTAGAGTTATCGTATGCCAGGGTGTAAGACGATTTAGACACCAGCCGCTGACGTATTCTTCATTCAATACATCAATATGATGCAGTATCAATTTCGGCATCGGGCGAGATTCAGATCCAACGCCTGACGCGCTGCTTGTATCTTAGATAGCTGGTACCAAATTTCGATGTGAGCATTTTCTCTTCGGACTTGATTTGAAACTCCGTAATGAAGGACACGAATAAAATCGGCATCAGCAGGTTGATCCAATTGCCCATCCAAATTGCCCAAGCGAGAAGCAATAACGCGTCAACCACATATATTGGATTTCTTGACCAGGCAAATACTCCCTGTGTAATCAGTTCAGAAGTTTGATCCAGCTTCTGGGGATGAACTGTGGTCTGGTGTTTCCAAAACTGATAGACCGCAGCCATAAAGATGACCAAACAAATGAATAATATGAGCCGTGAAATCAAGAATTCGTATCCGGTATGATAGTGCAGTGCTGGCACATATCGGTGTATCAACCACATAATCATGCCAAAGATTAGAACCTGAAGAGGCGGCAGAATTTTAAGGGACAGGAAGTGCATAAGTCGATTGTAATTGCGCTCGCATAATCAGGAAAGTAATCTTTGTGCTGTCGGTTGATCACGGCCACCCATTCTGCCAAGCAGAGGACTGCACCTTTCGATGATGCTGTCTGCCCAGGTGATCCAGACTGAAGGCAAGGGGAAGTCGATTTGGCTGCCTTGGATTTGCCTGGATATGGTAGCTGTATCGATCGTGGTTGTTGATCGAGTAGTCAAACCAACTGTCGCTATCAGGTATATTTATCTGCTCTAGTGTGGCTTCGTATGAGTGATGCCGGGTGTAGTACTGCTCTAGCGCGATTGATATTTTGTTTAATTGAGCCATCGCGCTTGCTTGTCGTCCGCTAACGGCATAGGCGGAGTAGCTCGGTACAGCGGCCGACACAATGATGCCGATTAAGGTGAGGACAACCAGAAGTTCGATCAACGAGAACCCATGGTTTGCGGTGGTTCGAATAACTTGCCTGTCAGTGAAATCTAACACCTGATCACCTCGTGTGCGAATTCAGCCAGGCTGAGATTCCATGTGACCAGACACACTGCTGATATCAGGTGGTGATAGAGAATAGTAAACATTGTCAGACCTCCTTGTCTGTGTTGTAGAAACTTGTGGTTATTCTAAAGCACGCCAGGATAGACGTTTTGTCGTGACCGGAGCATTGCTTTGAACCAGTTCCCCGTCTGTATCACTGCTTAATCGAATAAGAGTCGTGCTACCGTTGTTTTCGAGTTCTAATATGATTGGTTTTGCAGGCGACCCTTCACCTGGTTGCACTCCGGCAACGGGCATGTCATCGGGTGCGTGGTCCAGGTCGTCTACCCGGTAGTCGAAATTAATGTCGAAAATCGGGGATTCTGGATTATCACCGCTTACGGCATCTATCTCCAGCAGCCAGCCTTCCGGAGCCGAATCACAGGGATCACTTGGTTCAGAGGGTCGCGTCGTTGTGGTGAACTGAATCCTTTCATGAAGCAAGGCAGGATCATTGGTAACTTTCTCATTTTCTTCGGTCAGGTCGATAACCCATCCAAGATCCTTGTCAATACTATAATGAGGGGATCGTCCATCGACGGTTCGAAACTTCCGTGTCCCCATGTCGATAGTGTTGACTTGTTGCTGCACCAGTCGATTGCGATCAAAAGCAGCGACTTGCCCACTGTCCCAGACGCCGTAGATACTGTTTGTTGGATTGAGATGAGTGCCTGCCTCAGGCAAGTCACTATAGGCATAGTTTTTTCCAGTACCAAAATAGAGAATTATTCCTTTATCCGGTGCTTTACCAGGCAGCTGTCCGATTTCGAATCCACTGCTGATCGATTGGTTAGAAGATAGCTCAGTTCCTATATTATTTTCACTAGCGGTGAATAGGGGAGATGGAGAGTTATTCGTTTTGTAGAAACTCTCAAATCGGATCAGTTCAGGCATCCAGTCAAAGCGCCATACGTTTCCTGACAAATCTGCCGCGTAAAGCCTGTCGATAAATGAATCGTCATCCAAATCAGCCGCGGTTACAGAAGTGATTCCGTTGATTCGATCTGTCGGCAGGTCGATCAGCTGACGAAGCGACCCATTATCAAGGTTGATTATGTAGATCGTGCTTTTGTTGGATTGACTGCCAACTCCATTGCCGGTGACAGCAAACCAATACTCACTTTGATCGCCGTCTTTTACCCGAATAACTGATGCAGGGGATAACAGGTGGCCCATATCAGAATACGGCGAATTAGACGAATCTGAAGTCTCAACTGATAGCGGGTTTATCTCCCAAAGGAACAGCTTTTCGAGATCGTGGGGCCCCTGTAAATCGAATGCATCCGGGTCAGTAACATCCAGTGCGACCAGCCCTTTTGCCCCCGCTCCGAAGGTGGCGAGCAATACGGTGTGCCAGGCATTTACCTCAGAATTGGTTCCAATTCGTGCATCTACCAGTGTTATCGGGCCGTCGAAGAAGAATCTATGACGATAATCCGGATCAGATAGCTCTGGTAATTCGGGCAACAGCGTCCATGGGACGTAAGCAAAAACTTCTTCAGCGCCAGAAGAACCTTCGGAAAAACCGTGCAGCATGCCGTCGTTAGCCCCAACGAAAACTACGGGTGCACTGCGCATCAGACTCATCTGGTCGGCAAAGTTCTGATAGTCAGCGTCTGGATAGTTCTGATTAGGTGTGACGGGCAGGATTGCGGGATAACTGTGAACGATATCTCCAAGTAGCTCGGCTCTATTTCTGAAAACTCCGCCATTAGATAGTTCCAGTTGTGGGTTACCTCGTAGCCAGCTTATTACCTCCTCACTATACCCGGGCAGTCGGGGCAGGACATCCTGGAGTTGATCCCAGTGAAACAGTGTGGGAACTAAATCAGAGCTATCGATACTCGGATTACCAGAAGGGGTAGCGGTAAATATTTTGCGATTGTGATGGGCAGGAATCTCGGCCCCCTCACCCCATGCTGACTCGGAATTGAAGTCACCTGTACTGGAGGGTGTATTGAAATTATATGCTTGTATCGATCCGGACCAGCTACCCGGATCATAGAAGGTCTGGTATACCGTATTTTGCCCATTTGCATCGATGTTACTAGCCAACGGTGCCACACTGCTGCGAGTTTGGCGTTGTCTCCGCAGAGTTCTTTGTATTACCGATGACAACAAGTCCGTATCCTCCGGTCCGACATGGATTCCGCCTGAGTGCATTGCAGCGCCGGTCATTACTCTGCTGGTTCCATCTGCGGAAACGAAGAATCCAGTTAAACCCTGATGGATGAAATCATGATTCGCAGTCTCAGTTTCTGGCACGATTGGAATCTCTGCCGAGCCAAATGATTTGCCTGCATCATCGTAGACATTGGCATCAAGCATGTCGACCTGTTGCGCTTGCCTTGCGGTTGAAATGAAGATTTGTTGGGAGTCGGTCGATGCCGCTTCCTCCGGGTGCTCAAGTCCGTCGCTCACCATGACTATGGCATTTCCCTGACACCGGTACTGGATGGGGGACAGGACTGAATCAACTGCCTGGCTGCCGTAAAACTGGCCGCGAAAATAATCCCATATCTGTTGGTAGGCCTGTGACAGCGGTGAGTGCCCAATGTTGCTTAAGGAAATTGCGGTAATGGATTGCAAAATTATGTCTTTATTTTCAGAGCATGAGTGCATGAAATCGATGGCTGCAGTGCCTTGGGCGAAGCTGGCCAGACAAAATCGGGCGTGTTCTAGTTTGGTGACAAGCTCTGTGGCGGCTTGCTTAAGTTCGTGCAGAACGGTGGTTCTGGGTATCAGCCACCCGCCACCTTGTTGTGGTTGGCTAAGATCAGTACCATCCGAAAAAGTGTTGAATAGAAAATCGAGATAGTGACGAGAGTATTGCCAGCTGCCATTGATGCTAGGGGGTAATTTTAGACAGCTGGTCACCGACCCGCGATTCCCTTGTATATAGCCGGCCGCACAATCTCCAGATAAAAGTCTGTCGATAAAAACATAGTCACCGTCAGCCAGAGCTCCGTTTGGGTGGAGAGGCCCCATCAAAGTCGACCATCTTGGATAATCAAAGTTTTGATCATAATCTGAGTGGGTGGATATACTTCCCATACTTGGTGAGTTGTCGATAAATAGAAAGACGTTTGGTGGAACACTTATTATTGTTTCTAACGGCAACTGAGCCACTTGTGCATGAACACCATTTTGCGCAAAGGTGACAACCAAAAAAGCATGTATAGAATGGCGCGAAAACATTCGAATAATTTCTTTGTTAATCATTGGGTCCCCCGGGCGATTACGCTTCTTAACTGAGTGCCCTGACCGCCAAATTCAGATAATGTTGTGGCGTCAATGCGATAAAAATGTCTGCTGGCACGTTGATTCTGCCGGCCCTTCCCGCGCACTTTACTGCCAGGTATGTTGATCGATGAAATTCTCACCGTGGACGGGGTAAATGATCCTGGGTGTGAAGTATCAGTTGCGAATGGATTAAAGGGTATAGTGTGACGCAGAGTAGACTCGCTACCGGCCAAGGAAATATCGTTGGCTGAGTTTGCTGGTATAAGAAAATTTTCCGCGTAACGGAGAGCACTTTCGGTCTGTTGAAACATTAGATCGTGCTGCCGATAGTTTCGTGCGATGTGCGCTTCAAGCAGCGCATCTTTTAGTCCACCGATGGAGAGCACTGCCGTAAGCAATATAACAAGCAATCCGGTTATCAATGTATTTCCCTTTACGGTCCTGTAAAGATTATGGTGTTTCATAAAGCTGCATTCCTCAAATAAATCTCTTTTTGTACTACGCGGCGCGTATAAAACTTCTTGTTTTGTTCGCCAGGGGATGAGTGCGGACATATCTCCGGCTCCACTTGAGGCGTCTGCTCGCATGGAATCATTTCACCTGCGTGGTTCGGAAAAGAAACAGTTGGCCCCTGTGTTGATTGCTCGTATCCGGTGGTAATGCTCAACATCAGCCATGCTCTTACGCTGACCAGCTTTGACCAGTTTTCCCGATTACTATTGATCTCACCTGCACTTAGGTACTGATCCGGAGTGCCATTTGAATCTAGGTCGACGCCATAAAGCAGCCGAAAATTCTCTACGCCCTCCACGATAGCCTCGGTGTAGATCCGAGTGCTATTTTTGGCAGGTCCAGTCCGGTATAAGTAACTGTTCCCCGATGCATCTTTTGATCCTATATAGTAGAGGGTGTGAGTAACCAGGTGTGCCTTTGTGCCAGAGAGAAACTGATAGTCTGAGAAATATTGTCGAGTAATCTCGTTAACGCACGACGCTCGCGGGTCACCTCCGAGCAGAACTTTGTCACCCCCTGCAAAATAACCATCTGTATCTGTGCTTATCGCAACACAGTTGATGGTTGTATCTGGCCCATACTGAACTATGGTGACATCTCTCGATTCATCGTATACCGGATTTTGGCGGCGGTCGATTTGCAAGGTAGCTGCTTGTAAACAATCGTTCAATTCAAGCAGTTGCCCCATAAACAGCTGATCCGTGATGTCACCTTTGAAACTGATAGTTTGCGCGTGATTATCATGGTAGACAACGTCAAGCTCCAAACCTCCAGTACCGCGAATCATTATCAGGTCGCCGACAAACTGGTCTGCCTGTTGCAGGCGCCTAGCCTGCCAAGCTCTACCAAGTATCGAATCAATTGAGTCTATTTCATTGGCGTTGAAGCCGCGAATTGAGTAATCTCGATATGCCCAGTTTGCTAGGCTTTCTGGGAGTGCTGTATGGTTTGAATTCACTACATTAGAACGACTCGCATTGGGATTGCATCCGCGATATCCAGACTGTCTTATCGCGTGATCCAGTTCAGCTAGCGCGATGCGGCCAGATTCTTGAATCTTCGAAAGTGAATTGCTGGTGGCGAAACCAGAAATTGCCGGTGCAGCTAGACCGAGTGCGGCAGCAATTACGATTAATCCGAGTGTCTGGCCGATCATAAGTTCGATCAGAGAGGTGCCAGCGATTTTGCAAAAGGTTTTATGCGACTTCCGTGTCAGCATGTTGGGTTGCTCCTTTTCGTTACATGATTATTTGGCGATTACAGGCTATTGATCCGTCGTTACTATGCTCCGTCTCGTTTGAAGCTCGTGGAATCTGTTCCAGATTCTCAAAACAAATCTCACATGTAGTCAATGTTTCTGTTTCACAAGAGATGTCAATCCAGGCGTCAGCACCGTTCGCGGAAAGTGCAGAGATGATGTCGTCTAACTCTGCAATAAAGGATTGCTGTGTGTCATATGTTGAGTCAGATCTTATGCGAACATTGAAAGCACCGCTTGCGGCTAGCTCAGGATGCAATCGAAGTTGGTCTAAAATTGCAGCGTTTGCCAAGGTAAGGTTGCTGTTGGTTTGTGCGTCAAGGTTTAATCGCAACGCTTTTAGCTTGGCAGAAGTAAAGCCCGTAATGCCGATTGCCAGGAGTGAGATAGTCACCATGACTTCTATCAGCAAGTATCCCTTGTGCTTGTATGTATCCCTTGTGCTTGAATGTACCGATGCGCTTGAATGTGCCGATGCGCTTGACTGTACCGAAGTGCTTGACCGCACCGATGTGTGCTTGAATGTGTCCATGTTTTAGTGTGTCGGTATTCCTTTACCTGGGACCATTATATTAGGCTTTCAAATTTTATCAACCCTGAATCGATCTGTTAAGAAGTGAAATCCATCAGCAACCACTGGCGGCAATGTTCCTGACTTTAAATTGCGGTACTACTATTCTAGTGGGTGGGCGGTAGGGGAAACGTAATCTCACTTTGGCCACCTTCTTCACTGCGGCTGGATTTTCTTTTGATCGGTAGAGACTTTGATAGAGCTCATAGGCTTGCTGCCTCTGGTTGGCAACGTCCAGAGCGTTTGCAACGGCAAGTTGACGATAGGGATCGAGATTGTCATCAGTGCTTAGTGTCGTCAGCGTCTGGTAATCACCTGAATCAGCAAGTATTCGAAAACGGGCTTTTTCAATCCGGTCTTCAAGTATGTTTTCTTCAGCAGATTGCACACTATATGCTTGGTTAGCATCGCGAGCCATTTCCAATTGGCCGCATTTAAGCAGCAACCCTTGTCTCAAAACCGCGAGATCGTGATTTCGTGGAAATTCGCTGCCAATGAAATCAATTGCTTCCGTATACTTGCAGAATGCCGGTGTGCGCCAGGATACTTCCGCAAGTAATGCGCGCATTGCTTCGACCGCAAATATACTTTCCCCGATAACCGCGTTTTCAATCAAGTCGATGCCTTTATCCCGATTGCCGCGATGGCTCACTCTGTCTTTGAGCCATTTATTGGTGTTTAATAGATCATGGGTATAGACCTCAAAAAGCCCAAGAAGAAGCTCGGTGTCGTCGTAACCAGTCTCTGTTTCACCTGAAATGCTACGAAAATCAAGGATGTGTTCGCGGGCTTCCATGCCCATTTCGTATCCAGCTAAATACTGCTCGTTCTCAAGAAGTGTTCTCGCGGTATGACCCTTGCTGATACCTAAAGCAAGCGAATCGCGAGAAGTAAGAGAATCTGATGCCAGCTTTTTATGCAGCGCTTTAATGGACCGGCGAAGATTAAAAATACCCTTTTCCTTAATTACCTCGTCGGCTTGTTGGTAGCCGCGGTGCCAGATTCCCAGAGCACGATAAAACGAGGCGGATGGAATGATTGCCTGTTCGAGATCAAGGTCAACTACCAGTCGTTCCGCAAAGTCATACTCCTGATTGAGAATTGCATTGACAATCGATTTTTCTGGCAATCCAACACAAGACGGCTTGATGTCGGTTTCACTGTTTTTTGCAATTGCGTCTTCACTAAATCCATTTCCTGCGAGCATAAGCATAAGCAGGAACCCAATAAAGGCTTTTTCTTTTTTATATTTCCGGTTCGACACCAGTATCAGACTTTAACCTCTTACTATTGTCCTAGCTACTCGCCCAAAGTCCTTCTTGTTCAACTTCCCTGGCGGCGAGTTCGATACCTTTGCCTAGTTTTTCAACCAGATCATCAATTTGTTCGCGTGTAATAATTAAGGGCGGTGACATCACGCACATATTGATTATCGGTCTGACCAACAATCCTAAAGCTTGGCAGTGTTTGTCGATACGGTTACCAATCTCATAGTCTAAAACCAGCTTCCTCTCTCGACCTTTGTTTATATCGCATTCGACACAGGCCATCAGCCCGATGCCCCGCACATCCGTTACAATCGGGTGTTCCAGGAGCGTTTTCAATTGTGATTGAAAGTAGGGCGCTATTTCCTGTACATGTTGCATTAAGTTTTCCCGTTCCATGATCTCGATATTTTTTAATGCCGCTGCACAGGCCACCGGGTGCCCCGAGTAAGTGAATCCGTTTGAGAAGTATGCACCAGAGTCTTCCTTCTGGACTGTTTTCAACAGTTTGTCCGATACGAGGAATGCGCCAAGCGGAACGTAACCGGAAGTGATGCCTTTGGCGCAGGTAATAATATCGGGCTGAATGCCAAACACTGCCTCAGATGCAAAGAAGTGTCCTAGTCGACCAAAAGCTGTGACGACTTCATCTGAAATATAGAGCACGTCATGCTTGCGACATACTGCCAGACATCCTGCATGATATCCCTCTGGTGCAAGAATAACGCCTCCTGATGCCAGAATGGGCTCGGCAATGAATGCGGCGACATTATCTGCTCCGATCTCGATAATTCTGCTCTCCAGCTCGTCCACCTTTAGCCTGCACCACTGTAAATCAGCCATGTCTTTCGGCTTGTCGAGCATATTCGGGTCTGAAATGTGATGAAACGTGTCTGTCTTAAAATCTAAAAAGTTTTTATCTCGGCTCTTTCCAGAAGCAGATGCGGCAAGATAGGTACTACCGTGATAGCCATTATTGCGTGCAATGATGTGTTTTTTGTGTGGGCGGTTGAGCACGTTATTGCGAAACATGACGAACCTCAGTGCCGAATCAACAGCGGTCGAGCCGCCGGTGGTATAAAAAACGTGATTGAGGTCCCCGGGGGACAGCGATGCCAGCTTATCCGCAAGCACTGCGGCCGGTGCATTGGTGAGGCTCCAAGGGCTGACATAGGTGAGTTCCATGATTTGATCAGATATGGCTTTAGCCATTTCAGAGCGGCGATGACCTATATTTACGCACCACATGCCGGCGGGGCCATCGAGTAATCGATTACCGTCAGAATCCGTTATGTAAACACCGTCGCCTTCAGTGACTACAGTGCGTTTGTTACGTCCAACCGCATCGATACTCTCCCACGGATGCAGAAATAAGTTATCGTCATGCTGCAGGTTTTTAGTAAGTTTTGTAGACATGATTACTGGTTTGATTAAATTACTTGATGTTAGCGCTGAAACCCACCAGCTTCCAGCTAAGTCCCTCGCAGACGTATTTTTGCTCAAAATCCAGTTGACTTGGTCGAGTAGGATATAACCCTGCGATCAACAGTATTCCGTTTTGGTCGAGCTCCGAGCTAATAGTGAATTGCGGGGTCAAATCATCCAGCACTGTTAAATCAATATTGGCGTCGCAGAAAGCTTTGTATGCTTGGTCGAGATTATCCACAGAAAATTGCTGTTGCCAGATGCCGGCAATATGGTCGTGAAAGGCCAGCATACTCTTTTGATTTACTGATACGGCGAATCGATTCATGCTCTTTCAGATCAAACTTACAGCCTCTCTTTCATCAGGGATATGGTCTGAATTTATGTTTGACTGCAATCCAGCTGACGACTTGCTTATGGAGTAGATCTTCCAGCCGTCTTTTCCTTTCACAAATCCCACTGTTAACGGCACGGCATTACCGGATTCAGTAATTACTGCACCGGAAATTTCACCTTGTCCTACTTCGATTGATCGCGAACTCCAGCTTGCCTGTTGATAGTTACCGAGTGCGTTCATTTCAACGAAATCCTTAAGGTCCTCAAAAGAAGTGCTTGTCTTGAAGTCTTCTGAGAGCCACGAGTATGCCTTATCGAGATCATTGTTTTTAACTGCATCAAAGAATCCATCGCTGGCGTCCACCATATCTTTGGTAAAATAAAAAACTGATCCAATTCCGACAACAACCAGTATCGTGATGCTCAATAGTATTTTAAGGGTTGTTTTCATGGCTTCTTAGTGTCTAATGGAGAAAGCGCTTAGTGGAACTCTCCGATAATTAATGCCGGAATCCAGTAAATGCCTTGTTTATATGAGACAAAATAAACTAGCTTATACCCTCCATATTTTAAAGTATCTTTAGTGGTGCACGTATCAGTTTTATGATTGTCAGATGGCGTATTATCAGCCCACAAATCTGATGTAACCATTTAGCCAGCTTTGCATAATTGAAAGATCCGCTGATATTTTGAGCAGATTAGGTTTATCTCCCTATAAGTCTATTTGTGGCGCTAATAGGGTAATCAGATTTGTCCGCTTGTGGTCTCAAGGATATCCGCCATAATCGGACCATACATGGCAAACTGCAATCTAATATGACCTCTTTATTTCTCTGAACCAGACTATGAACAAATCTCTTGGCGTTAATGTCAAAACGGGTGGTAATGAGGTTAAAAACACTACCTGCTACATGTGCGCCTGCAGGTGCGGGATACGGGTAACGTTAAGACAGGGTGAGGTTCGCTACATTGAAGGAAATCCGGATCACCCGCTAAACAAGGGTGTTATCTGTGCAAAGGGTGCTTCAGGAATCATGAAGCAACATTCTCCTGCCCGATTAACTAAGCCGCTGCTCAGGAAAAAAGGAAGTGATCGAGGTGCTGCTGAATTTGAGGAAATCACTTGGGACAGCGCGTTTTCGATCCTGGAACGCCGCCTGGCGAAGATTAGGGAAACCGACCCGAAAAAATTCGCATTGTTTACCGGCCGTGATCAGATGCAAGCGTTGACAGGTTTGTTTGCCAAGCAGTTTGGCACACCCAATTACGCTGCGCATGGTGGTTTTTGTTCCGTGAACATGGCTGCGGGCATGATCTACAGTATTGGTGGGTCGTTCTGGGAGTTTGGCGGACCTGATCTGGAGAGGGCGCGCTTGTTCGTGATGATTGGCACAGCGGAAGACCATCATTCTAATCCTCTTAAGATGGCGATATCTAAATTCAAACGAAGTGGCGGTCGCTTTGTATCGATTAATCCTGTCCGCACAGGTTACTCCGCTATCGCTGACGAGTGGGTGCCAATTAAGCCCGGTACTGACGGTGCCTTGCTGCTCGCGCTCAATCATGAGCTTATTCTGCATGGGCTGTATGACCGAGATTTCTTGATTCAGTACACAAACGCGGCGGAACTCGTCAATCAGGATGAAGACAGTAACGAGTTTGGTATGTTCGTCCGGGCTGAAGTACCAGCTGATGAAGGCTGTTTCGATCCACCCAATAAACTATGGTGGGATCGCAACCTTGATCGCGCGATTCTGGCGCGATCAGAGAAGGCGGATCCCAAGCTTCTAGGCCATTACACACTCGCTGACGGGACGCCGGTAAAAACTGCATTTCAGTTGTTGGTGGAAAGGTTGCGCCAATATACTCCAGAGTGGGCAGAGACCGTCACCGGTGTCCCTGCAGATACAATTAGAAGGCTCGCCCATGAAATGGGAGTAACGGCGAGGGATCAGAAAATTGAGCTGCCTATCTCTTGGACCGACGTTTGGGGTCGAGAGCACGATTCGGTCACCGGTAACCCAGTTGCGTTTCACGCCATGCGAGGGTTGGCTGCGCATTCAAATGGATTTCAAACTATTCGGGCATTGTCAATCTTGATGACTGTGCTCGGAACAATCGATCGGCCGGGTGGTTTTCGTCATAAAGCACCGTTCCCGCGGCCAATACCACCTTGCGCTAAAACACCGAATGATCCGTCTGCAGTGCGGCCGGGCACGCCGCTTGGGGATATGCCGCTCGGATGGCCGGCTGAGCCAGATGATTTGTTCGTCGATGAACATGGCGAGCCGGTGAGGATCGACAAGGCTTTTTCCTGGGAGTATCCGCTGGCGGTGCACGGCATGATGCACAACGTGATCACCAACGCTACCAGGGGTGATCCCTATCGCATCGATACTTTAATGATATTTATGGCCAATATGGCCTGGAACTCCACCATGAATACAGTGGAGGTCAGGAAAATGCTGAATGAGAAAGACGAGAATGGGGAGTTTAAGATCCCATTCCTTGTGGTATGCGATACCTTTCAATCTGAAACTGTGGCCTTTGCGGATCTGGTATTGCCGGACACAACCTATCTCGAGCGGCATGATGTAATGTCCATGCTCGATCGCCCGATCTCCGAATATGAAGGGCCGGTCGACAGTGTTCGTATTCCAGTTATCGACCCGCCCTCAGGGTGTAAACCGTTCCAGGAGGTATTGATAGAACTTGCTTCGCGTCTTGGGTTCCCCAAATTTGTTCACAAGGATGGCCGCAGAAAATTCAAGGATTACCCTGATTTCGTGGTCAACTATGAGACAGACCCAGGCTCTGGTATTGGATTTCTTGCGGGATGGCGAGGCGAAAATGGTGACCAGTTCATGAAGGGCAGCCCAAATCCAAACCAATGGGAAAAGTATCGGCAAAATAACTGTGTATACCAATACCATTTGCCTAAATCTTATCAGTACATGCGGAACTGGAATATGGGTTATCTGGAGTGGGCGCAGGATCACCGATTGGTGCGCTACGCTGAGGCAATTAATCTGCACATCTACTCCGAAGTGCTGCAACAGTTCCGGTTGGCGGCGCAAGGCAAAACCAGTGATCGCCAGCCACCAGATCGACTGCGTAAACGAATAGAAACCTATTTCGATCCGCTGCCATTCTACTATGAGCCTCTCGAGAGTCGAATGACTGACAAAGGCAAGTATCCACTAAAAGCGATCACGCAGCGTCCAATGGCGATGTATCACTCCTGGGACTCGCAAAATGCGTGGCTCAGACAGATTCACTCTCATAACTATCTGTACATGAGCCCTTTAGTGGGTAAAGAGCAGGAATTTTCCGATGGTGACTGGATCTGGGTCGAGTCAATGTGGGGTAAGGTCAAATGCATGTGCCGCTTCAGTGAGGCGGTAGAACCTGGAACAGTCTGGACGTGGAATGCAATCGGTAAAGCTAACGGCGCCTGGAACCTGGCCCCTGGTAGCGACGAGGCAAAAAAAGGCTTTCTGCTCAATCATCTCATTTCCGAGGAACTCCCTGCGGCGGAGCACGAGTCTTATTCCAACTCGGATCCGATCACAGGGCAGGCTGCATGGTATGACGTACAGGTGCGGGTGTACCCCGCCGAAGACGGTAAGAATATGAGTATGCCCCAGTTTGACAAAATGAAACCTGTGCCAGGCGTCAGTAAAAAAAGAAAGCCGTGGTTAGCTTACTTCGCGGGAGAAAAACAATGAGTAAGCAGCTGGCCCTGGTAATTGATTTGAATGTCTGTGTCGGATGTCATGCCTGCGTGACTAGCTGTAAAGAATGGAATACCTCCGGAAGTGCCGGAGCATTGCCTGATGAACGCCCTTACGGTAAGGATCCTTCAGGTACTTTCTTCAATCGCGTTCAGACTTTTGAGGTTGGTGAGTTTCCCAACGTAGAAACCGTGCACTTTCCGAAAAGCTGTCTGCATTGCGAAGATCCGCCCTGTGTGCCCGTATGCCCTACTGGCGCCAGTTACAAACGGGAAGAAGACGGCATTGTTCTAGTAGATTATGATAAATGTATCGGTTGTGAATATTGTTCCTGGGCTTGCCCCTATGGCGCCAGAGAAATTGATACACGCCAGAAAGTGATGAAAAAGTGCACGCTTTGCGTGGATCGAATTTATGATCCCGAACTGCCAGAATCTGAGCGAAAGCCTGCCTGCGTTCTGGCATGTCCTACCAGTGCTAGACTATTTGGTGATGTTAATGACCCGGATTCAGAGGTTTCCGTAGCGATTAGGGAAGAGGGTGGATATCAGCTTATGCCAGAGTGGGGCACCAATCCAGCAAACCACTATCTGCCCAGACGGAAACAACGCATTACGATTCACGAAGATGAGCTCATTAGAGCCGATAGCCCATTGAAGAAAGAGGGCGTGCATCCCCACGGTCCGGTCGAGGATGTGACGCTCGATGATGTGACTAGCTGGTAAGCGAAGACATGAATCCAGCATTTTCAGTGATCTTTCTTACCACCTTGATTGGAACCGGCCAGGGATTATTCATCGCAGTTGTTTTCGGTCAACCATATAGTGGGTCAGGAACATCCAACTACGGCCTGGTCGCAACCATATTGGCATTTGCATTTCTGGCCGCCGGATTATTTGCCTCTTTCTTCCATCTCGGCCGTCCTGAGCGAGCCTGGCGTGCCGTGACTGAATGGCGCACCTCCTGGCTGTCACGAGAAGTCATTGCACTGCCAATCGCGATGATCCTGGTGCTGATCTATGCACTGCTCCAGTGGATACCTGGGCTGGTGGATGGAAAAGGCATGAACATAATTGGCCTGGCAGGTGTGTTCGTAATGCTGGCCCTATTTTTCTGCACAGGGATGATCTATGCATGCGTAAAGTTTCTTCAGGAATGGGCAACTCCTTGGACAATTATTAATTATACCGTTCTAGGCACCGCATCTGGATTTGTTTTAGCAACAGCATTGTCAGCGGCATTGGACGTTGCGCGGCTGGGCGAATTCAAAGGTCTGGCAATCGCTTTTACCTTAATCGGACTCATCACTCGCCTGTTCAGTTTTCAACGAAACAATCGAATCAAATACCGGTCTTCAATTCAGACCGCAGTCGGGATCAAGCATCGTAAAATTACCCAGCGATCCATGGGGCATACGGGTGGGTCGTTTAACACACGGGCGTTTTTCCATCATTGTTCTCATAAACTGATCAGCAACTTGCGACTCGTTGTGATAGTTATAGTCTTTGTGATACCGGTCGCCATGCTGATACTTTACGGTTACTTACCGCGCGAAGAAATACTCTGGGCCGCCTTCATTGTTCAATACATCGGATTGCTGGCAGAACGATGGTTGTTCTTTGCCCAGGCGAACCACCCGCAAAACCTTTATTATCAGACAGTCGGTTAGGTGCGAGGCGTAATAGGTAAAACCGATACCGAGGGCCCTTCCGGTTTAGAAGCATGCAAGACCGGTTCCGACATTGAGCAAAAAACAAATCTGGAAACTGGCCGGATAAGCTGGACTGAAATTCAGCCGCACTTCGCCAGAGGTACCATGGTTCTGATTGATTCTGACCTCGACCTTGTAAAAATTGCCGCAGCTTTTATCAGAGACGATAGTGAAATGATTGAAACACTATTGGATGAAAATCGTGTGCGCAAGCCAAGTATCGAGGATGCGAAGCGCTGGCTCACTGCTGACATGGAATTCTGGGCGGTGGTTGTGGCGCCCTGGGTTTTGGTGCAGGAAACTTCGTCTCTATAATCAGATGCGCTCAGGACACCTCATCCCCTTGTTCATGCATCTGGGCGTAGTGTCCTCCGAGTGAGAGTAATTCTTCGTGAGTGCCGCTTTCTGCGATTTTACCCTCGTCTAGCACCACGATCTGATCGGCATTTTCTATAGTGCTGAGTCGATGTGCGATGATCAAACTGGTGCGATTGACCATAAGATGGCGAAGTGCTTCCTGAATCAGCCTTTCTGAATTATTGTCCAGAGCTGAGGTCGCTTCGTCCAGGATTAGAATGGGCGCATCCTTGAGAAAGGCTCGGGCGATCGCAATTCGCTGGCGTTGCCCACCTGATAGCGTGATGCCGGCTTCGCCTATTTGGGTGTCCAGTCCGTCGGGTAAATGACTGGCGAATTCCATTACCTGAGCATGCTCCGCTGCCTGGATGATGTTCTCTCTGCTCGCTTCCTTCATAGCACCATAGGCGATGTTCTGGGCAATGGAAGCATTGAATAACGAAATGTTCTGGTTCACCAGGGCGATGTTCTGTCGCAGACTCGCAATGGACAGTTCGGGGGCGGGGATGCCATCAATTCTGATCTCGCCCTTGTCCGGATCATTGAAACGGGCGACCAGTCGTGCCAGAGTGGTTTTGCCGCTTCCTGAACGTCCCACCAGTGCACAGGTGCTACCTGCGGGGATTGTGAAATTAACGCCTTCGATGACCCACTTTCGATCAGTTTTTCGGGTACTCGAATCCTGATCGTCACCATAGCGGAACCAAATTCCACTGAACTCGATGTCACCCCTGCAATTTTCCAGTTTGCTATGGCCTAGGTCTTGTTCTAGAGGCAGATCCATCACGTGGAAAATACTGTCAGCGGCAGCTACGCCCTGCTGGATAATGGCATTGACTTGGGTCAATTGAAGAATAGGGCGCGTGATGAATCCAGCGGCGGTGACAAAAGAGACAAATTCTCCAGCTGACATTGATAACAGAATCTTGGGTTGCATCGCGATCAGAATCAGGCTTGAGAGGCCTATGGCCACCACCAGCTGGACCAGAGTAGTGCTGAAATCATTCATCAGAACCAGTTTGAGTCTCTGGCGCATGTCGTGCTCGATCACCTTACTGAACTGGCTGTTTTCATGGTCATATCCGTCGAAAACCTTTACGACCTCATAACCTTTAAGTACCTCACCAGCGCGTTCGCTGACGTTACCTATAGCATTTTGAATGTTCCGGCTTAATCCGCGAAAGCGCTTGCTCACGAGGAAGATGATCAACGCCATGATCGGTGTAATAATCAGAAACAGCCCTGACAATTGCCAGTTGATGTAGAACATGAAAATCAGCAGGCCAACCACTGTTAATCCACCACGAACAATAATGCGCAAGGCATTGGTGGACGCCGAAGCCACTTGCTCAACGTTGTATATCATCTTGGCCAGGACACTGCCGGACGAATATTTTTCGTAGAATTCACAAGGCAGGCGAAGAATGTGGTTGAACATTTCGTGCCGCAGCTTGTTGATCACTCTGCGCGCGACGTATTCGGTGCAGTAACCACCACCGATACCTCCTAAACCACGTAGCAGGAATATTACGATGATTACTAACGCAAGCTCCCAACGCCGATGCGATAACCCACCCTCAATGCTGTCAACCAACTCCTTCATCCACCAGGCAAACGCTGAATCACATGCGGCATAAACCATGAAGCCAATGAATCCAAGTATCAATAGATTCAAATCAGGTCGCATATACCTAAGCAGGCGCAGGTATATTTGGGTGGCTGAATCGGATCGATGATCGTCTGACATAGAGGCGCTAGAGTAAATTACTTGGAGCAGACATCAGGTTCGAATTAATTGGACGGATGTTATGCCATAATGTCATGGCTGATCTGAAAAGAACGTTGCCGAACCTTTGATATTTCGACAGGCCGAGACAACAAGATTACAACAAGTTGACGATAAATAAAAAAGTTTCTCCAGGGCAGGTTTTTCTTGCACTTGGTACATCCGTTTTCCTGATCCTGCTCTGGTGTATCAACTTGCTCCCTTACAGAGCCAAGCTGGCGGTAGGCAAAAGCCTCGGCATTCTCGCGTATCGCATTCCAAATTCCAGGATCAAGATTACGCGAACCAATCTGGAACTGTGTTTTCCGGATATATCGGTTTCCGAACGTGAGGCTATGGTGCAGGAGACATTCCGAAATTTTGGCGCAGGCCTGATTGAAACAGCAATGGCTTGGTGGGACGACACCGAAAAAATCTTTCCAATGACAGAAATAGTGGGCCAAGAGGTTATTGACCAAGCATTCAACAAAGGCAAGGGTGTCTTAGTAATCGGTGCGCATTTTTCTACTTTAGACCTAAGTTCAATGCTCGCTTCTAAGTACGTCAGTCACTATGCGATCTATCGCGAGCAAACAAATCAATTGTTGAATTGGTGTATGAGGCGGGGCCGCAGGCACATGGTGGACGGGATTCCCCATACCTCGATTAGAGGAGCGGCGAAGCGAATTATGGAAGGGAATATTGTCTGGTATGCGCCAGATCAAGATATGGGTATCGATCACTCGGTATTTGCCCCATTTTTTGGCCAGATGGCAGCAACGTTGACCGCAACTGCTAAGCTCGCAAAGCTGACTGGGGCACCAATTGTAATGTGCGCAACTTATCGTAAAACAGATGACTCAGGATATGTCGTGCAGTTCATGCCTGGTCCAGATGAATTTCCGGTCGCTGATGAAGTGGAGAGTGCGGCCATTGTGAACCACTTGATTGAGCAGGCAATCAGGATAGCGCCAACACAATACTACTGGTTTCATCGGCGTTTTAAAACACAGCCAGGAATGGAAAAAGGAGCTATATATCAATAATTTATATTGATAATATAAAGTAATTTATTGTTTTAATCAATGAGTCTGATATTGATTGACACCGAGAGTTGCTGTGCGTCTTTGAGCGGTAATAGTTTCCTGCAGGCGCTTCCAGTTTCCTTCTTCTTCCTGGCTTTTATGGGTGATATGCCACAGATGTATCACTGTCACGGCAAAGCGGCCGCTGATTCGGTGAACGCCGTTGTTAAGCAGCCTTACAATCAGGTCTGAGTCTTCATAACCCCATCCCTCAAATCGTTCCTCGAAACCATTTGCTTCAATGAAATCATTAGTAAACATCGACATGTTGCAGGCTTTTACACCTTTCCAGCTGGTTTGCTTGGTGCGACGAAGCAACCCCATAGGAATGGGTAGCAAAGACCAACGGCGATTGACGTCTTCGCTTCTGAATTCGAACGGCTTGATGTCAGTGACGCCGATTCGCTGCGACAGCACCTTCTCGGTATATGTCTGCGACAGTAAAACCCTGTTTCCAGAAATAAAATGTTTTGCTTTCGCTAATCTTTGATGTTGTGCGATATAGTCTGCGCGCAACAAACAATCCCCATCGAGGAACACCAGATAATCGCCACTGGCTTGCATCACCGCTTTGTTGCGAATGCGGGCTGCTTGGTAACCCTTATCCGGGTGCCACACGTGGATCAGCGGAACAGGAAAGTCTTTCTGATAGTGTTCTATTGTTTTTTTCGTCGGGTTTTTCGATCCGTCATCCGCAATCACCACCTCATAAGGCAACTCGATTTGTTTTGCGACGGTATCCAAAACCGCTGACAGCGCTTGTGGCCAGTTATAGGTTGTGATGATCAGAGAGGTTTTTACTTCCACGTCGTGATTTACGCTCGAGACTCGGATCCGAGTGTAACGCATTTAGGCCTTCGCACAGCAGATACTAAAGATTGTTATGTTGTTCAATTTACGCGGGTTTATCGATAGCGTCTAAAGGCCGAATAATATAAGCTTCCGCGGGGTTGATGGCACTAACTTAGACCGAAATTGAGGTATTCCCCGGCGGTAATCTTATCCAGATTATGCTGAAATTAAGGCAGATGGACTGTTTTTTTCTCTGATTCAGATTCCAAGCATACGTCTGGCTCACAAATTTGATATAACGCTAATCCCCATATTAATGTGCAACTAAAACAATAAATTAAATGCATTTCATTTGATGGGTTCTATTTTCAATTCTTATCAGCTGCTGCTACAAAAATTAGTGCCGTGGATGGCAGCATTACTGGTGGCGATTGCACTCATTTTACCCAGCGGTAGTCAGCCAGTGGCCCTTTTACTATTCTTACTGACGCTTCCGGTAATTTTTAAGCGACCCAGTGAGCACGCCAATGTTTCGGGGCTTTGGATATTAATGTTACTGGCGCCGTTGTTGACGTCAATCCCTTTGTTCGTCAGCAGCGGGACTGGGGAGGCGCTGGCTGCAGGGGCGCGATATTTTGTCGCGGCATTGGTTCTGTTGGGGCTTTCCAGAATCAGGCTCGATCCTCTGTTACTGCTGCGGGCCGCCAGTGCCGCAGGGATACTTGCTGTGCTGTTCAACCTGAATCAACTGAATGAAATGCGTGTTAATTGGGGAGTAGGGTACCTTGATTCAGGTTATATCAGCGTGCTCTTAGTATGCCTCTCGCTGGCCCAGTTACATCTTGACAGGGGCAGGTTCTGGTGGCGGTTGATTGCCATGATCGGAATTGCCTGTCTGATCTTCGCGGCCTTAAAAACAGGCACTCGGGGCGCATGGCCCGCAATGATTGGAATTCTGCTGATGCAGTTCATGCTAAGCGCATTTTCAAGGGCACGTAAGATCTTGATTGCGCTGGCAGGGGTGGTTGCGCTCGCGATAGCAGTTGTCGCGGTGCCTACAGTAAAAAACAGGATAGACCTTACGATTTATGAGGCCCAATCTTACTATCAGGAAAACAACCGCAACAGTTCAGTCGGATTCAGATTGGATCTGTGGCACATTGCACTTGAGGAATTCATTGAGAGTCCCATTTGGGGGGTTAGCTTCCAGCGCCGAAGCGAGATAATGGACAGTTATATCAAGAGACATCCCGATAGCGCTGCAGTGGGAAATGACGGCCGCAGTTCGGCACACAATGAGATTCTGAACGCACTCTCGAAACGGGGGTTGCTGGGCGTTCTTGCAGTGCTGTTGCTTTACCTGGTCCCAATTCGATTCTTTATCCGCCACATTCGGCTTGGCGATTCCGAAACCGTGAATCAGTTGGCATTGGCGGGAACAGGTATAGCAATTTCAATGATTATTTGTGGAATTACCGAAGCGCCTTTGATGAATGTGAGGGTTGGTACAACTTATGGATTCTTCATGATATTCCTTTACCACCTCATCACTGGATTGACCTCCCCTGGTCGCGAAAAAGTATTACTGAACAAGCGCCACAAAAGCCAACCGAACTGAGAGATTTCTATGCTGGCGGGTGGTTGCGGGCCTCAATGCTTGGAGATACTGCGACTCTATATCTATGGCGCTTCAGCAGGCATTCGAGGTTTCGATCCGTTGAATAATTTACTTCTTCTTGTTCGCTCGCTTCTTCAAAATTCATCATATCGCAACAATTAGATGGAACAAACCTGGCAGCAGTGTCTATGCGTTCATAGGGGATTCTATGTCGGGCAAAAAAATATTTGTGAATTCCGATTGCTTTAGTGACCGGATTTCGACCACCCAGGTTGGTGAAAATGTTAGACTCTTTAGCGGAAGAGACCCTGATCATATGCCGCTAGAAGGGCGAATGTTTGAGCCTGCGAGCGGGTCTCTGGTGGCATTGTCCGAGGCACATGGAAGACGCTGACTTGACGGGCGGTGATAGCAATAATATCCCGGGTGCGACGAAAGATCCGCACCCTGAGTTCGGAGGCACTTTTTGACGGAGACACTGCAACTAACTAGCGAAATGATCGCAGTTATGGGGATCTTAGTGTTTGCGGTCTACCTGTTTGCTTTTGAGGTGGTAAGGGTAGACGTTGCTGCGATTCTGATCATGGTGGTGATTGGGTTGAGTTCCCTTATTCCTGGTTATGATGGATTGGTTCCCGCAGAGCATTTATTTGACGGGTATTCCAGCAACGCAGTGATGTCGATTATCGCGGTAATGGTTATCGGCGCAGGACTGGATCGCACCGGGATGATGGGGCAACTGGCAGGAAAGATCCTTAAATTCGGTGGACGCACCGAAGGCAGAATTATCATGATCATCTCAAGCGTAGTCGGCGTTATTTCGAGCTTTATGCAGAATATTGGAGCCGCAGCGTTATTTCTCCCCGTGGTCAACCGGATCGCTCGTCGCGGGAATATGGCCATTTCACGACTGCTCATGCCCATGGGTTTCTGCGCGATTCTTGGCGGTACCATCACCATGATCGGTTCCAGTCCATTGATTTTGCTGAATGATTTGATTATCAATTCGAATCGGGTACTCCCTGCAGGCACAACCGCAATGGAAACATTCGGTCTATTCGACGTCACGCCCATCGGCTTAGTATTGTTGTTCAGTGGGATTACTTATTTTGTTTTTGCCGGGCGATTTGTGCTTCCGGTAGTGAAGGATAAGCCTGGTGAATCGGGCAGTATGCTGAGGTACTTCAAGGAGGTGTATGGCATTGAAGGGGAGGTCTATGAATGCAGGGTGACTCGCGATAGCCCATTAATCGGTAAGTTATTGTCAGACGTAGATGCAGCGGGGCGTGCAGGATGGATCGTAGCTGTGAGGAACGGAGATAAAATGGTGGTCGCACCAAGAGGTGACACTGAATTTTGGGTTGGCAGTGAGATTGCGATTATGGGTAAGCGCGATTCGATAACGCGATTTGCGGATGAATACGCACTGCGGATTAAAAATGAACTGGATGTATTCGCTGAAGTGCTTAGCGCCAGCAGTGCCGGGATCGCGGAGATAGTTATTCCTCCAGATTCCGGGGTGATCGGTAAGTCGATTCGGGATATTGAACTTCGAAAGAGGCACGGCGCAACAGTACTTTCAGTTTTCCGCGCAGACGACGTGATAGATGTCGATCTGGTGGATCTGGTTCTTCAGTCCGGCGACACTCTTGTGTTGCACGTGCGCTGGAACGAACTGGCAGGCATTGCAGATAATCGCAATGATTTTGTAGTGGTCACCGACTTTCCGCGTGAAGATGCACGTCCAGAAAAGATGAAATTTGCGATTGGGTTTTTCGTTTTGACTCTATTTCTGGTGCTTTTTACTGACATGAGGCTGTCCATTGCCCTGATGACCGGAGCGGTTGGCATGATTCTATCCGGTGTCATCAAGATAGAAGAAGCCTATCGTGCAATCGGTTGGCAGAGTGTGTTTTTACTGGCCAGCCTGATTCCCCTGGGCATTGCAGTAGACCAGTCAGGCACAGCGGCCTGGGTGGCTCAGCAAGTGCTACTCTTGTTGGACGGCGTCCCGGTTTGGGTGCTTCAGTCTGTGATCGCGGTAATGGCCACGGGATTTACTCTGGTAATGTCAAATGTTGGCGCAACTGTTTTGCTGGTTCCTTTAGCGATAAATATAGCAATTGGTGTTGATGCAAATCCGGCAGTTTTTGCCCTTACCGTGGCGTTGTCCACATCTAACTCATTCCTGATTCCGACCCATCAGGTAAATGCACTGATCATGGGTCCTGGCGGTTACCGCGTCGCTGATTTTATGAAAGCAGGGGGATTCATGACTATCATGTTCCTGGTCGTGGAAATAATAATGTTAAACCTGCTTTACTGATTGCCGCTAGAGCGCAGGTTCCTCGACTTTTACGCCCAGTTTGTTTCGCCATACTTCAGGTCCGGTGCGGTGCACCGACTCTCCTTGCGAATCGACCGCGACCGTTACCGGCATTTCATCCACCTCAAACTCATAGATCGCTTCCATCCCGAGATCTTCAAAGGCGATGACCCTGGCAGACTTGATCGCTTTAGATACCAGATAGGCGGCGCCACCGACGGCAATCAGATAAACGGATTTGTGTTGGCGGATACTCTCAATAGCAGCCGCTCCACGCTCGGCCTTGCCAATCATGCCAAGTAGACCAGCCTGATCAAGCATCATGTCCGTAAACTTATCCATTCTTGTTGCGGTCGTAGGCCCTGCCGGTCCCACCGCTTCTGAACCAACTGCGTCTACCGGTCCCACGTAGTATATGAAACGATTATGGAAATCGACGCCATTTGGTAATTTTTCACCTCTTTCGAAATAATCCGCAATGCGCTTATGCGCAGCATCACGCCCGGTCAGTATCTTTCCGCTGAGTAACAAGGTCTGTCCCGGCTTCCACTTCGCGATCGCATCTTGGTCGGTTTCTTCAAGATTGACTTTAAGCGTATCGCTACCTGGCTCCCAGGATATCTCTGGCCAGTCAGCCAGTTTAGGTTGGGCAAGATGGGCCGGACCAGATCCATCCAGGATAAAGTGTGCGTGGCGGGTGGCGGCGCAATTAGGGATCATCGCCACAGGTAATGATGCGGCGTGAGTAGGATACTGGTTTATTTTGACATCCAATACGGTAGTTACTCCTCCCAGCCCCTGGGCGCCGATTCCAAGGTTGTTCACCTTTTCGAACAGCTCCAGCCGAAGCTCTTCTGTGGCATTGGATGGACCTCGTGAGATCAGATCTTGGATATCGATGGGTTCCATTAAGGATTCTTTGGCCATGACCATTGCCTTCTCTGCACTACCACCCAGACCAATCCCCAAAACCCCCGGTGGACACCAGCCGGCACCCATTTTAGGTACTGTTTCAAGAACCCAATCCGTCACGCTATCACTTGGATTCAATATTGCGAACTTGCTTTTGTTTTCTGAGCCCCCGCCTTTAGCGGAAACCGTTATCCCTAATTTGTCGCCAGGCACCATTTCAACATGAATAACTGCCGGAGTATTATCAGCTGTATTCATGCGTTTTCCCAAAGGCGGATCAACTATAGAGGCTCGAAGAGGATTATCTGGATTCAGATACGCTTGCCGAACGCCTTGGTTGATCATTTCATCCAATGACATGCTCGTTTGCCACTGGATTTTCATGCCAACCTTAACAAATACGACCACTATACCGGTGTCCTGGCAAATAGGCCTTCGGCCTTCCGCGGACATTCGTGAATTAATCAAAATTTGAGATATGGCGTTCTTAGCGGACTCAGATTCTTCTCTTAACCATGCGCTATGCATCGCCTGTATAAAATCCGGCGAATGGTAATACGATATGTATTGCAGACTATCCGCAACACTTTGAATCACATCTTCTTGATTAATGATTGTCATTGGAGAGCGCTGTGTAACATTGTTTGAAACGTTTATCGACTTCCAGTTGGCTATCGGGTGGCAGTGCCCCAGTAGTGTGAATACGATTGATCAATTCCCGATTATTCAGCAGTTCCTGCTCAGAAGCTTTTCCCATTGCATTGGATAGTCGACCTATCTGCAGCGCCATACGTTGTTTGGTATAAGTGGCGGGTGAGTCGACACCGGCGTTGATCTCAAGCTGCAGCAGGTAACCGTTCACGAGATCGAAATTGTGGCTGAGAATATCTTCCAGTTTTCGGCGTAGGCTGGAATCTGTTGCCGCCGTGACCGCTTGGTCCATTCTTGCTTGCATGGCGGATTGCAGGTTTTGTTCGATCGGACCGAGTTGTTGCCAACTTTGATTGATAGCATCTAAATCGAGGATACACTGCTCAAACACTTGTCGTTCGATATCGCTGCATAGCGCTGCACAATCAAAAAGCACTTGGTCACTTTTCGATTGATCAGCCCGTTCTAACTGACCCCTGAGCTTGTTCGCTTTGTTTATCGCGTCGCGGAACCTCTTTTCAATTTGCTTGGCGTTAGCCTTCGGGGCCCGCCCTGACTGAGACCAGCGATCATTCCACTGATTGATCTGCGCAGTAAGAACCGTCGCTTCAGGATATTTTTCCTGAACCTTCGCCTCGATTTCACTGCAAATTTTCTGTTTGACTTCCAGTTGTAGATTCAACTGTTGATCGAATTCTTTTCTGGATTGCCTTGATTTTTCATACACCGCATCGCATGCTGAGGTGAATTGTTTCCACACCGTCTGTTCCTGTTTGCGTCTGCCAGAAACTGTTACCAGCCATTTCTTTTTAAGTGGCTGTAGTTCTGCTATGGCTTTGCGTGCGTCCTCCAAGTCAGCCAGTTTGTTTATTTCAGCAATTAGTTCCTGACGCTGATACAAGTTTCTTTTGCGCTCTCGATCTAATGGTCCTTCAAATTTTTCGACGATCCTTTCGAATCTTTGATGCAATGGTTTCCGGTCTTTGTATTCTGCTGGCCCCAGTTTGCGCCAGCGTGAAACCTGCTCGCGAACATTTTTTTGAATATTCTTCCAGTTTGGGTTTCGCCAATCCGTTGTCTCGTACTCATTTTCCAGAAATTCACAGATGTCAAGCCGGCTGCGGCTTGATTCTTCACGTTGTTTACGCTGAGTCTCAAACAATGCCTTGCATGGCTCATAAGCCGCAGTACAGGCCTGGTCAAACTTCAAATAAAGTTTTTTGTTACCACCTTCACCAGTATTGTCCCACTGCTTCCACTGCTCCCGGGCCTGTTTGATTCGGGTGGCAACTTTTTCCAGATCCGTCTCTGAATTGTGGATGTTCTGAATTTCTTTGATAATCTTTTCACGTGCCTGCACAGTGCCCCAGTGGCGCCACGAGGAAAGTTTTTTGATTTTGGGTTGAAATGCCTCAAGTTCACCAATAATTTTCTGACGCCGTTGACTCGATAGCCCATGAATGCGGTTCAGTTTGGAGATGATCTGTTGTTCCAATTCCTGCGAGCTCTTCAGATCGTCGGCAGTAAGCGCAGCCTTGAGTTTCACAAGGTCTTGCTCAATTTCGGCGTAACGATCGTTGCGTTCTTCAACCTGTCGGTGAATTCGTTCTCTAAGGACCTCAAACCCCTTTTCAAGCCTGGCTAGAGCGGAATCATCAGCCTTGTTATCTTGCTTAAGGGAGTCCCACGATCTCCTTAAAAACTTTGCTCGCTGCTCATCAATAACTTTATTACCATTAAGCAACGATTCCAAATGGTTGAGTAGATCTGTAGTGTCGTTTTTAGAAGCAGTCGTGAGCGAAGTACCAGTGACTTCTTCATTCGCGGATAACTTGTCAGGTTCCATGCATTTTTCAATTCGTTTGTCGTACAATCTCGCTACGCCGGCGAGCAACATGATGTTATTCCGATCCGGCTATTGATTTCATATTATAACCTTTAGCCGGCGCGGGGCGCGATTTACAGGACCACATACATCGTCCGGGCAATGAGGCATATTCACATCGAGTATTATCTAAGAGGTCTTGCGCTTGCGGCGATTTTGCCACTGGCACTGCTGCTGATCGTGGTGCGACCCGCGATGGCGGATCATTTGCTGCCACAACACGAACTGCAATGCAGCGCCAGTTTTCCATGCCCCCCAGAAATTCGCCGACGTGTGGATTTTTGGATTCAGGTATTCAAGGGTTGGGATAAGGGCAAAGCGATACTCCACGACCCTAACGCACCTGAACGGGTATACATGGTCATCGATACCGGGCGTGGATGCAGCAGTATGGTTTCCAGGCGCATCAAATCCAACCGAAAGATCATTACCGATTCGCTCAACGCCTTAGCAACCAACCTGTCTAAGGGCCGTAAGGTCACTAACAAGCGGCAGCGCCATCTCTTGACTCTGTTTCCATCGCAGAATGCAAAGGAAATTCGCAATGCGGCTAAGAAAATACGTTGCCAGAGTGGTGTGAAAGACAGCTTTGTAAAAGGCCTCAAGCGCTTTAATCAGTATTCCAGCATGGTAGATCAGGTGTTACTGGAAAATGATCTTCCTCCGGAAATACGGTATTTGCCTTTTGTAGAATCTTCGTATAATCCTGCGGCATACTCCAAAGCGGGTGCCGCCGGCTTGTGGCAGATCATGCCGGCAACTGCACGTTCTCTTGGCCTCGAGCTCAATGCCACCGTAGACGAACGTCTCGATCCTGAGGCGGCGACCAGGGCGGCTGCAAAATATTTCCGAAATGCAACAATCACGCTGACCAAGGCATCGATAGAAAAAAAGCCCGATATATCGCCTGCGGAAATCAATCCATTTGTGATCACGTCTTATAACTACGGAATTAATGGAATGCGCCGGGCGATCAATAGGGTTAGTCCTGACTACATGGAGGTGCTGAACCGTTACAAATCGCCCAGCTTTCAAGTGGCAGTAAAAAACTTTTACTCCAGTTTTCTTGCGGCTAAGCATGTGGCGACCAATGCTGAAAAATACTTTGGCACTGTTGTGAGCACTGAACCAATTCGCTACCAAACTTTGGTACTGCAGCATGCCACTTCAATTGATCGAATTTACAAAGTATTTGATCTTAGCGACAAGGCGCTTAAGCCGCTGAACCAGCCGTTAACACGATTTATTTGGAACGGTTGGCGCCTGATACCGGCTGGGTATCGATTGAGGCTGCCGCTCCGTAAAGATAAATGGCAGCAGGAGATTGCCAGACTCGAATCCCTTAAACCGGAAAAGGCCGTCCCAGGGGGCGGTAGTTACGTGGTGAGAAGAGGTGATACCGCCTGCGGTGTGGCCAGAGCACTGCGAGTAAACTGCAGTGAACTCATAAATGCCAATGGTTTAGGCCGGAGTGCTCTGATTCGAATTGGCCAGAAGCTGGTGATACCAAGACAAGTTGTGACAGGGGGTACGGTGACTGCAGTAAGCACTCAGACAGCTGCGGGAGCGCAGGATGCTGTGGAAAAAATCTGGGTCGTAAAACGGGGCGACACCGCCTGCGGCATTGCCAACCGAACGGGGGTCAGCTGTCGTGAGCTGATCAGGGCTAATCAGCTGGGTCGAAGCGCCAAGATTTATATCGGACAGAAACTGGTTGTGCCAAGAAAAGACTATCTGACGGCTAGCTCAGCAGGACTCAACGCGGATAATCGATATATTGTGCAGAAAGGTGATGCCGCGTGTGTAATTGCGGCTCGCTTTTCTGTCAGCTGTCGTGAACTGATTCGAATCAATAAGCTTAACAAGAGGGCTACAATTTATCCTGGTCAGAAACTTAGAGTGCCCGGATACGAAGCACCGGCGACTTCGCAAACAGCCGCCCTGCTGGCCAGCGCAAAGCCTTCAGCATCAGAGGTGGGGAAGAGGGCATCAGTGCAACGGGAGCCAGGTCCTGCAGTATCTAACAATCAACTTATTAATCTGCTCGATACATTGCCCGACCTCAGCATCCGTGTAGGCAGCGAAGGTGGTGAGCCAGTGTATTATATTTTCGTCGAAGTGGATGAAACCCTGGGGCATTTTTCGGATTGGCTAGGGATAGGCGGATCCAGCACACTGAGAAAAACTAACCGGCTCAAGTCGAGTACTTCTCTCAGGTTGGGTCAACGAATCGTATTACCGAAAATTACGCCACAAACCGTGGCTCGATTTGAGCAAATGCGTTTGGAGTATCACCAGGTTCTGAGTGAAACACTTAAGGAGAACTACCGTTTGGTGGGGATCGATAACTACGTAATAAAGACGGGAGAGTCTCTCTGGTATATGTCGCAGCAATTTGGATTTCCGTTGTGGCTGATCTATAGGCTAAATCCTGAACTGCGCTTAGCGCCAGGGTTGTCAGCGGGTCAAACTATCAAGTTGCCGCGTCTTCAAGCAATATAATCTATCGTCAGGGTAACGCTACTCAACGGGTAGTGCCGGATCATCGGCCCACTCTGACCAGGAGCCCGCGTACCCTTTTACATTGTTGAATCCCAGCGAGCGCAGCATCATAAAGCTGTGAGAAGATCTCTGGTGAGTCTGGCAATGAGCAATGATTTCCTTGTTTCGATCGAATCCACGTTGCTCTAATAGTTGATTGAGTTCATCTGGCGATTTTAATTTTCTATGGTTGTCAGTGTCGATTGTGTCGAGCCAGTTAAGGTTGATGGATCCTGGAATCCTGCCGCATCTGGCGGAGGCTGATTTCATGCCATGATGTTCTTCCGGAGTCCGGGCATCAAGAATCTGAATATTCGGATCTTCGAGCGATTCAAGAACGTAGCGTTTACTGGCAACTACCGAAGTGTTGCGGCGAGCAATCCAATCGGAAGCCATCACGGATTCGGTGCCGTTTCGAAGGGGAAGGTGCTGCGCTGCCCATGCGGTGAGTCCACCATTTAGATAGGACTGATTGTGATGTCCCATGGCTTCCAGTACCCACATCATCCGCGCCGCTCGGGTGCCTGCCTCGTCATCATAACAAACAATATGCAGAGATTTTGTCAGTCCGATACTTTGAAAGGCCTGCTCAATGACGTTGCTGTCGGGTAACAGTCCAGCAGCGGGCTTGCTACCTCGATTAAGGATAGTTGTATCGAGATAAACGGCTCCCGGAATATGCCCTGCAAGATACTGTTCACGCTTACCCAGACAGACAATTCTTATGCAGTCATCATCGAGGTGATTTGCCAGTGTATCTGGTTCGAGCAGATAAGGTAGTGTGGCGGCGGACATCAGTTAGAATCGAATCTTAAAATCGACGACATTATATCCCTTTCCAAATCTCCTATGAACGCGCACATAAGTAGCAGGCCGCAATTTGCGCTGGACAAATGGAACTTCTTACTTAACAGCCCCAGTTGTCAAGGCACTATTCGTGTTCAGCCCGAGGATTTTAAGGTAGAGGAATTACTCGGGTTTGAATTGAGCGGTAAGGGGGATCATCTGTGGGCAAATATCATCAAGCGGTGCCTGAATACCCTTGAGGTTGTCTCAATGATTTCGAAGGCAGTTGGCGTCAGGCAGCAGGATGTAGGATTCAGCGGCCAAAAGGATCGAAATGCCATCACCAGCCAGTGGTTCAGTGTTCCAATTGGAAACGATCGCGACAAGCTGATCAAAACCGTTGAGGATTTTGTTAGTGACCATTCCCAGCTCGAATTAATTACTCTTTCTGAGCAACCGAACAAACTAAAAAGAGGGGCACATCGCGCCAATCGATTTCAAATCCGGGTCAGGCATTTCAGTGGAAATAAGGCGGGGATGGAATCGCGACTGCGCATAATCAATCGAGAAGGTGCGCCAAATTATTTCGGCCCACAACGGTTTGGTCGGGGTGGAAATAATCTGAGTGCCGCAGGTAGTTTGTTTCAAGGGGGGAAATTTAAAATCAATCGTATCGCAAGAGGGATGGCGCTTTCCGCTGCGCGCTCATGGGTGTTCAATCAGGTGCTTTCGGAAAGGCTCGCCCGCTGGAACTGGAACGAGCCAATACTTGGGGACGCGATGCAACTAGACGGTAACAACGCGTATTTCATCCACGATGGTTCGGATCTCTCAGTTGTTGATAGAATAGCACGTCACGATCTGCACCCTACGGGCCCATTATGGGGGCAGGGTGAGGTGCCGACAAAAGGAGAAGTTGCTAAGCTCGAATCCGAGGTAGTTGGGAATATTCCAATACTGCCCGAGGGGCTGGCGCGTTTTGGTATGCGCCAACAGAGACGTGCTCTCAGGTTAATCCCCCATGAGCTGACCTGGAATTTTGAACAGGGCGATGAACTCCGTCTCGAATTTGTGTTGCCTAGCGGGTCCTTTGCTACTGCGTTGTTGAGAGAAATTTTGATTTTCAATGAAAATTAGTATGCATCAGGTTGGGTTCATCGAACGATAGCTTTCATGTTTAAAGATAAACTCGATATTGCATGGCGAAAGCGGAATTCTCTTCTGTGTGTAGGCCTCGATCCGGATCCAGACAAGATCCCTTCTTCAGTTGCCGGATCCGACCGTTTGTATCTATTCAATCAACATATTATTGATGCCACCGCGCCCTGGGTCTGCGCCTTCAAACCGCAAATCGCCTATTATTCCGCTGTCGGCGCTGAGCATCAACTTGGGCAGACTATTGATTACATCCACAAGCATCACCCTGGCGTGCCGGTCATTCTGGATGCCAAGCGTGGTGACATAGGAGCGACTGCAACCATGTATGCCCGCGAGGCGTTCGAACGCTATCATGCAGATGCGGTAACCGTGAATCCGTATATGGGCGGAGACACTCTGGAGCCGTTTCTGTCTTATGCTGATAAAGGAGTATTCATTCTTTGCAGGACATCTAATCCTGGCAGCGGAGATATTCAGGCCCTTGAGACACCTGCGGGTTCTATAGCCTCTCTGGTGGCTCGTATGGCGGCTGAGCGCTGGAATGAGAATGACAATGTGGCGCTCGTAGTAGGCGCGACTTATCCGGAGCAGATTGCAGAAGTCCGGAAACTTGTTGGTGATATGCCCCTGCTGATTCCGGGTGTTGGTGCCCAAGGCGGCGATCTAAAGCAAGTGTTAGATAATGGCCTGGATCAGGCCGGCTACGGGCTATTAATTAATGCTTCACGCTCAATTATTTATGCTGGCAGCGAAAAGGACTTTGCCCAACGTGCCGGAGCGGAAGCTAGACGACTATGTGAAGAAATCAACTCATTAAGGCGCTGACCGATGTCCACTTTACTGAACTACGATACCCGCTATCCATCAGTGGCGGATCTGAAGACACGAGCTAAGAGGCGGATTCCAAGCTTTGCCTTCGATTATGTTGATGGTGGTATTGATCAGGAGCACGGGAAGCGTCGTAATCGCAATGCGTGGCACGAAGTTGAGTTGACGCCTCGTTATCTCCTAGATGTTTCTGCCGCGGATCAGACTTCAACTATATTTGGGCATGACTATGCCATGCCATTTGGTGTGCCACCGGTAGGTCTTGGCAATATGATGTGGCCTGGTGCGGAACTGGCGCTGGCTACCGCTTCCCAGAAAGCGAATATTCCATATATTCTCAGCACCTTCAGTACTACGGCGCTGGAAAAGATCGCCAAGGTGGCACCTGACGTATGCTGGTTTCAACTTTACGTGCCTCAGAGAGTTGAGGTGATGAAAGACCTGCTGGGTAGGGTAAAAGAAGCGGGATTTAATGCTCTGGTCGTGACTTTAGATATTCCGGTTGGCGCAAAACGTAACCGCGAACTTAAGAACGGACTGAAACTACCGTTTAGTTTTACACCACATATTGTCTGGCAGGCGATGATTCACCCGGTTTGGTCCATCGAAACCTTGATTCATGGGCAACCAGATTTTGTAAATGTGCTTCGCTACAAAGAAGGCCAAAATGAGGGTTTGGCGCAGTTTATTACTAATTTCAATATGCACGGTGTGACCAGGGAAAGGGTGGAGATGATAAGAGAGCTTTGGGACGGACCGTTGGTTCTGAAGGGAATACAGTATGAGCCGGACTTACGTGACGCCATCGATATGGGTATTGACGGCATTATCGTCTCAAATCATGGTGGTCGACAGCTCGATGCTGCACCGTCTTCAGTTCATAGCCTGAAAAGTCTGTCGCTGGAGACCCGGGCGAAGCTCGAGGTCATGGTCGATAGTGGTATCCGCACCGGGATGGATGTTGTGCGCGCCAGAGCACTCGGCGCTAGTATGAGTTTTTCTGGTCGATCTTTTTTCTGGGGTGTGGGCGCGATGGGGATAAAGGGCGCTGACCAGGTGGTTAACATTTTCAAAGATGAGATTGATAGAACTCTGAAGCAACTTGGTTGTAGGTCTATTGCGGAAATGGACCAAAGTTGGCTTAAAGCACAGTCTTCTTGTTGATTTCACTGTACTTTTCGTACTCGGTCGGACTAAACATTCTCCTCGCACTGGGCGCTGTAGCCCTGCTTTCATGAAAATTATTGAAATCCTGTTTCCAGTGTTTACACTGGTGTTGGTGGGATTTGTGTACGGAAGGATGTATCAACCGGGATTGCGTGGAGTCAATCAGATGATCCTGTTTGTGTTCGTGCCCGCGCTGGTATTTGACGTCATGTCGCGCAAGGATTTCCAAGTGTTTGAGTATCAATGGTTGGCGCTCGGAGGCTTGGCCGTCGTACTGGGATCAGGTTTGATAGCCTGGCCGGTCGCCAAACTATTGCATTACCGGATCAGGGCGTTTCTACCGCCGATGATGTTTAATAATTGTGGCAATCTAGGTCTCCCGCTGGCGCTGTTGGCATTCGGTGACGCGGGGCTCGAAGCAATGGTTGTTTTGTTCCTGATTAGTAACGTATTGCACTTTACTTTGGGAACATGGATCTTCGGCGGCATCGTGTCGTGGAAAGGATTCTTCATCAATCCGGTTAATATTGCGACCTTTGCCGGCTTAATAGTAAATTTTGCGCGAATTGAAATTCCAGGATTTGTGTTGCTGCCGATTTCCATGCTGGGTCAGATCGTGATTCCGTTCATGTTGTTCTCCCTCGGTGTGCGCATGGTGAATGTGGAAGGTTCACATCTACGCTTCGGTATAGTGGGTGCTTTGATTTGCCCGCTAAGTGGAATCATCCCCGCGATATTAATCGGTTCGTTTATTCCTTTAACTGATTTTCAATTCGGTTTGTTGATTCTATTTGCCGCATTACCGCCAGCGGTGCTGAATTTTATGTTTGCTGAACAGTATGATCAGGATCCTGAGCTGGTTGCCTCGCTGGTACTTGTAGGGAATGCGATGGCGGTATTGGTAATTACGCTGGTGCTTTGGTGGCTGGTTTAGGCGCAATCATGCTGTTTCTTGATTAAATGGTCAGCAGTGAGTTGGTGTTTCCGGTTTGACAGGTTGAAAGCAGAGTTATAATGAACGTCGCGGTTAATTCATAATCAGCTTTGCTAATTTGTCGATAGACTGCATTAATGGTTCCGGTTCCAATTGCACCATCTCCGGCTCGATAAACGTGATTTCTTGGCATGCTGGATACAGAAACCAGCACATAAACAGCTCCGCCCAGATCTCGCTCATAAGATCTGGTGTGTAAGGGGGTGCACCAGCCCTGACACGATCAAGCAATTTACTCCAATGCCGTTGATGGCGAACGCACCCCACCAACCGAAACTGGCGCAGCTCCCAACCACCTAGAAACCCGTTGTCCCGATGGCTAATTAGGTCGAATTTGCGGGCAACGGCGTGGCCAATTTCGTGGAATAAATCTTCCTCCGGGCAGGACGAGTATTGATTAAGATAGATGGTATTCGCTTCAAGTCTGCCAACTGTTTCGCCGAATTGATCGTAGAGTGGAATCGTCTTCCACACATAGATTGAAGTCCAAGGGTGGGCTCGGACCATAACCCAGTCCCCCACCCAACGTTGTGCGAGGGTGATCAGTGAATCGATGTGTTTGTTGCCGTAATCACTCAATGCATTGACGTTTTACTGACGTTGTTGATGATATTATCTCAAAATTAGAATCCGTAGTTCGTTGATCCGGATTAATTTTTACGTGTAAGAGGAAATGAAATGACCATATCAGTTGGCGACAAGATTCCCAGTGTAGAACTGGCAATGATGGGACACGATGGCCCAGAAACCATAAATACCGACGATATTTTTAGTGGTAAAAAAGTAGTACTGTTTGCACTTCCGGGTGCCTTTACGCCTACTTGCTCGGCGGCACACTTACCTGGCTTCGTGGTCCATCACGATGCGATCAAAGCCAAGGGAGTAGATACCATTGCCTGCCTTTCGGTGAACGACGCCTGGGTCATGGATGCCTGGGGTAAAGCGCAAAATGTCGAAAACAATATCCTGATGCTAGCGGACGGTAGTGGAAATTTCACAAGCGCCGTAGGGCTTGACGTCGACTTGACAGCACGCCACTTTGGGGTTCGGTCCCAGCGTTATGCAATGATTGTTGAGGACGGTGTGGTCAGTCACTTGAATGTCGAGGATGGGCCTGTATTTGAGGTCAGTAATGCAGAAACAATTCTTAAATTGTTGTAATCTGAAGCAGCATCGGCGCGCTCGGGCATGAGCTCGAGGGGGGTTCTCTGGCGCTATAATATGTTGCAAGTAAAGTTTGACGATTTCGCGGAGCCCAGTCTATGATTTCTCGCATTCTCCTTTTTCTCGGCACTAACCTTGCGGTGATGATGGTTCTCAGCGTCGCAATCAGAATATTTGGACTGGATGAGTATGTAGGCGGTAGTGCCGGGAGTATGCTGGTATTTGCCTTTATATTTGGCATGGCCGGGTCTTTTATTTCCCTCGCAATGTCAAAATCCATGGCCAAGCGATCAACAGGCGCTCGGGTGATTGAAAGCCCTAATAATGAGACCGAAGCCTGGCTGATGGAAACTGTGCGCAAACAGGCAGACGCGGTGGGCATCGGGATGCCTGAAGTGGCCATTTTCGATACACCTCAGGTTAACGCATTTGCAACCGGTATGAACAAGAATGCGGCACTGGTTGCGGCCAGCAGTGGGCTGTTGAATAGCATGACCCGTGATGAAGCCGAGGCGGTGATGGCGCATGAGATCAGTCACGTGGCAAACGGTGACATGGTTACGCTTACATTGATTCAGGGCATACTCAATACTTTTGTCATATTCTTCTCTCGCATCATTGGAAATATCGTCGATAAGGCTGTTTTTCGAAATGAACGCGGCTTTGGTATCGGTTATTTTATAACCTCAATGATCGCTCAATTTGTACTTGGAATCCTGGCTTCAATCATCGTGATGTATTTTAGTCGTATCAGAGAGTTTCGAGCGGATGAGGGTGGGGCTAACCTGGCAGGGAAGCACAAGATGATTGATGCGCTCAGGAGACTTCAGAGCCAACATCAACTCGATCAGTTGCCTGACGAACTTGCGGCATTCGGCATTTCCGGAGGAGGGGGTAACGGTCTGAAGCGACTGTTCCGCAGCCATCCTGACCTCGATGAGAGAATAGAGGCGCTGCAAGGGCTCGACTCCGCAGTAGATCGCTGACCCGCCGGTCCATATTTCAACACCGCCTCAAATAACGGGGCACAACTCGCACTAGCGAATAAAGTTTATTCCGGGGATACTCTTCTGGAGATTTTGGTTTGCCGGTGATCCACATGCTTTGATCCGCGCTCAACCAGGAATTTCTTTTACTTTTGACAGGAGTATCTATGGAACTCACCTTCGAATCGGCATTCTCCCCCGGTGGAATGGTTGGTAATGCCTCATATGTCTTGCTAATTATGTCCATGGCCATGCGTAGAATGTTTATGCTCCGTGTTCTCGCTATTTTATCTGGGTTGGCTGGGATCGCCTACGATGTAATCTGGTTGCGAGATCCTGTTGGGACTTTCTGGGAGTCGTGTTTTACCTTTACTAATCTTGTTCAGTGGTTGTTATTGATTCGTGACGATCGAAAGTTGAGACTAAATAAAGAAGAGAAATATCTATGGCGGAAGTTCTTTCCTAATTTACAGCCAGCGGAATGTAAAAGGTTGTTACTGGCTTCAGAATACATTGAAGGTCAGGCCGGAGAACGGCTGATTTCCCGCGGGCAACCGGTTGAACATATCTATATGCTCTTGTCCGGGACGGTTGACATTAACCTAGACGGTACTAAAGTTTCACAATGTGGGCCCGGTGACCTGCTGGGCGAAATGAGTTTTTTAACCGGTGATCCTGCTACGGCGGACTCTGTCCTTGCTACTAATGCGACATTACTGCAGCTTGAGCAGAGCAATCTGGCGACCTTAATCCAATCTTCTTCGGAACTCGGTCATTCGCTCAGTAGTCTGATTAGCCGCAATCTCGTTGCCAAGCTGGATAAACAAACGCGGCTCAAAGTATTAGGTCCCGCATGAAGCCGTCTTTTAAGCATGTGGCTCTGTATCTGCGAGTCGTGCGGTAGAATGTCCGTAATCTGATTGCAGAAGCCTATGATTTTTTCGACCTCATGAAACTTAAACAGATAAAAACCTGGGTGACTGTTCCGCCAACTGGTATTGGTGGTTCGTTCTGGGTCATTGTTAAGCTCACCACTGATAATGGGATAGAAGGAATCGGCGAGTGTTATGGTATTCCGGTTTCAGGAGATATCGCCTGTAGAATGGTGACAGATACGTTTGAACGGTTTATCGAGGGAGAAGACCCAAGAAATATTGAAACCATGTTTCGAAGAGTGTATTCGGCTGGTTTTACTCAACGCCCTGACGTATCCATGATGGGAGTTTTTAGTGGAATTGAAATCGCGATCTGGGACATTCTAGGTAAGGCAAATGGGCAGCCTGTTTATAATCTGATCGGTGGACGCTTTCATGATCGCCTGAGAACCTATACCTATCTTTATCCCAAAAATCTGGGCCCGGACGGGCGCGCCGAAGAGAGTGCCCCTGATGTATATCATGACGGTGATGCAGCGGCGGAGCGCGCGCTCGAATACATTGATATGGGGTTCACAGCGATCAAGCAAGATCCGGCGGGGCCATACAGCTTCCAGGGTGGCAGAGAATTGTCGCTGCAGGAGCTTTCTCGCAGCGAATATAACGTCAAGTGCATGCGGGAGGCAGTGGGAGACCGAGCAGACATTCTAGTTGGCACTCATGGTCAGATGACCACGTCGTCGGCGATTCGCCTCGCTAAGAGACTCGAACCTTATGACCCGCTCTGGTTTGAGGAACCTTGCCCGCCAGACCAGATGGACGCAATAGGGGCCGTAGCTGCTGCTACATCTTTACCAGTCGCTACCGGAGAACGACTCACCACTAAAATTGAATTTCATCAGGCGCTCAAAGCTGGAGTATCGATTCTGCAACCGGATGTCGGAAGAAGTGGTGGTATCTGGGAGACCAAGAAAATTGCGGTGATCGCCGAGTTGTTTAATGCGCAGATTGCGCCGCATATATACTGTGGTCCTATTGCCCATGCGGCGGCAACTCACGTGGCGTTCAGTTTGCCAAACTTCCTGATCCTCGAGACTATTCATACTGAATTCCATGATGCAATATTGAAACAGTCGTTATCATGGGACCACGGCTTTATGATCGCGCCTACCGAACCAGGCCTCGGAATCGAGCTTAATGAGGAGGTGCTGGAAGCACATCCCTACGAAACCGGCGGCAGGCTGCATCTCGAAATGTGCCAGACACCACTTGATTCCGCCAACAACAGAATTATTGCAGAGATTGAGTAGTCATTTTCGCGCTTCCACGCAAACGCATGTGCTGAGTTGCATTAAGAATCGTTGTCGTTAAATTCTGAAGCGTAAACCAAACCAAATTGAAAAATCATGAGAGATTGGGCGTATCAGGCGATTCATCGAATCGAAGCTGACTTCAAGAGATCGTCAGATACGCACCTTCTCAAGATTGAATTGCCTGCGCTCAGGAAGGTCTCTTTGTATCTGAAAGATGAGTCTACGCATCCTACTGGCAGCCTCAAGCACAGATTAGCTCGCTCACTTTTTTTATATGGCCTGTGTAATGGATATATTGATGAAAAGACGACGATCGTAGAGTCTTCTTCCGGAAACACTGCTATTTCTGAAGCCTACTTTGCGAGACTATTGGACTTGCCTTTTATCGCCGTTGTTCCGAAAGGAACTTCACAGGAAAAAATCGATAAGATCACCTTCTACGACGGTAAATGCCACTTCGTGGAACCAAGGGATCTCTATTCCGAAGCAGAAAGAATTGCCAGTGAACTTAAAGGTCACTACATGGATCAGTTTACCTATGCGGAACGTGCAACGGATTGGCGAGGCAACAACAATATTGCTGAATCTATGTTCGCCCAAATGAGCTTAGAACCCTCTCCGATACCAAGTTGGATCATTGTTAGCGCTGGTACTGGTGGAACATCCGCCACCATAGGTCGATTTATTCGGTATAAATGCCTGTCGACTCTTCTTTGTGTCGCTGATCCAGAAAATTCTGTATTTTTCGATTATTTTCAAAACGGAAATGCCGATTTAACCTGTACCCAAGGCTCACGAATTGAGGGAATAGGTAGACCAAGAGTAGAGCCTTCGTTTATTTCCTCGGTAATTGATAGAATGATTAAAGTGCCGGATGAAGCTTCTTATGCAACAATTCATTTTCTCGAAAAAATATTAAATCGCCGCTGTGGTGGTTCAACCGGAACTAATTTATATGCTGCATTTCAGATCATCTCCGAGTTAGAACAGCACGATCAAGAGGTTAGCGTGGTGTCAATGATTTGTGATGGTGGGGAGCGCTATGTAGATACCTACTATAATCATAGTTGGCTCAACTCAAATGGATTCAATGTTGGTTCGTATACCAGGCAACTGGAAGAGTTTCATGAGACTGGTGTGATGCGCACCATTGAGTAAGTCGGTTGAGAGCGCAAGGAAATTAATATTTTAACGTCTATTTATCGTGATTACTGAATGGAGAAAGGCCAGCAGTACATAAGGAGTAATTACTGGGCGCATACACTGCATAGATTGCAAGTCAACACGGCCTTTATCGAACCTAGGTATGCCGTAATGGATTATGCTCCAATGGATTAGCAGTAGATCTGGCATTCTCTGTTGGTATCAAGGAAAGAGCTGCTTTTCTCCATTCATATATTGCGAACGGGGCTTGTCTCGGCGCAACGCTGTCTCCGATATTGATGGTATCAACATTTTTTTCAATTAAATCGCGCCACAACGAATATTGTGCATCGTTGGTAGTTGCGAGGACTAAAGATTGGGCATCAACTGGCGATTCAGACTGATCAAGCAGAGATAAAACTGTTGATCCTTTACTTGTCCATTCCTTAATAGCGGATTCACAAATAAAGTCTACCCCGAGGGAGTCAAGTCTCTGAGGCAACGGAAAGTCCGCTGCCGAACGTTGAAGTTCTTTACCTATCAATGGATCCGGTGTGACGGCGTAGCCATCCTCAGCGAGTTTCCAGGCAGTGCCGCAGCCACGCCAGTTGCCGTCCTCGTCCAATACGACGACTTTTTTACCGAGTCTGGCGGCGTTCCCCATCACATCTTCTATCGACCAGATGCTCCTTGGGTTCAGTGGTCAAACAGGCGCCAATACCGCTGGAGCAGCCTGTAATTATAAAGTTCTTAATTGAATATTGATGCATCCAGGGGTTTATATACAAACGATAGTATAAAACTATTATTATGTTTAAAACAATCAATTAGATTAATCGGTATGGGTTGATATAATGGTGCCATGCCCTAACGGCATATTCAATAAACGCTTAAACAGGATTTTTTCAATGAGTTTAAAAGATTCAAAAACAGAACAAAACCTGAAGGACGCCTTTGCCGGCGAATCTCAGGCAAATCGTCGCTATCTCTACTTCGCTGCAAAAGCAGATATTGAGGGTTATAACGATGTGGCAGCAGTTTTTCGTTCCACTGCAGAAGGAGAGACCGGTCATGCCCACGGTCACCTAGAATATCTGGAAGAATGCGGCGATCCGGCTACCGGTCTGCCCATCGGTGCCACTTCAGATAATCTGAAAGCGGCGGTTGCCGGCGAGACCCATGAGTACACCGACATGTATCCAGGCATGGCTAAGACCGCCCGGGACGAAGGTTTCGATGAAATCTCTGATTGGTTTGAAACCCTCGGCAAAGCGGAACGTTCGCACGCCAATCGTTTTCAAAAAGCGCTGGACGAGATGTAACAGGGCGTGGTGCCGGTCGCGCCATACGGTCGATCGGCACCAGCTGCTTTCACTTAATTCAATCCTCCCTGCATAAAGATCACATGGCACATACAGAAGGTAATCTTGAGGCTCCCACCCGGCACCCACTGGATTGGAAAAATCCAGATTTTTATAACGAGCAATCGCTATTTGAAGAGCTTGAGCGGGTTTATGATCTCTGTCATGGCTGCAGGCGTTGCAACAGTCTATGCGCGGCCTTTCCTACTTTGTTCGATTTAGTCGATGAGTCTCCAACCATGGAAGTGGATGGGGTTAACAAGAGCGATTATTGGAAGGTAGTCGATCACTGTTACCTGTGTGACCTTTGCTACAACACTAAATGCCCGTATACGCCTCCCCACGAATGGAATATTGATTTCCCCCATTTGATGCTGAGAGCTAAAGCAGTGCGGTTTAATGATGGAGCGGTTAAAGCAGGAGAAAAGGTGTTGGCCAATACCGACGCGGTAGGAAAACTCTCGACGATTCCAGTGGTTGTGAACGCGGTAAACTCTGCCAATAAGGTAAAGACTCTGCGCAAACTACTGGATAAAGCGCTCGGTGTGCATCCTGAAGCCAAGCTGCCGATATACGACAGCAAGCCTCTGAGGAAACGCATGAAAGGTCACGGCGACGCTGGACACAATGCTCAGGTGGCGGGTGAAACCACTGGCAAGGTGGCAATTTTCGCGACCTGTTTCGGTAACTATAACGAGCCCGATCTTGGAGAAGATCTGGTTAAGGTGCTGCGACATAACCAAGTCCAGGTTCGGCTGGTGGATCAGGAGCGCTGCTGCGGGATGCCTAAACTGGAGTTAGGTGATCTAGCTGCTGTAGCCGCCGCTAAGGAAGCCAACGTGCCTGCTCTTGCGACCCTGGTCGATCAGGGATGGGACATTATGGCCCCGGTTCCGTCCTGTGTTTTGATGTTTCGCCAGGAGTTGCCCCTGATGTTCCCAGGCGACCAACAGGTCGAGAAAGTTGCCAGTGCAATCTATGACCCGTTTGAATATTTAATGCTTCGTCACAAAGAAGGTGCGCTTAATACTGAATTTAAGCAGCCGCTTGGCAAGGTTGCCTATCACGCGGCCTGTCACCAGCGGGTCCAGATGATCGGGCAAAAAACCAAACAGTGCCTGGAGCTTGTGCCTGATACGGAGGTGCACACGATAGAGCGATGCTCTGGTCACGACGGGACTTATGGCGTTAAGACCCGTTCTTATGACGCCGCGATGAAAATCGCCAAACCGGTGGTGAACCGAGTTAAACAGGCTGAAGCAGATCATTACGGCAGCGATTGTCCTATGGCAGGACGCTTTATCGAACACGGACTGGCAGACGGGTCGGTAACTGAGCACCCGGTATCGCTGCTGCGCAAGGCTTATTCAATTTAATCTTTTTCTGAAATATGAGGTAATTTAGGAATGAACAAACTCCATCGTGAAGATTTGATGACCCTCGAAAAGTATGCCCAGGTGCGGCCGGATTTTCGAAAGCAGGTCATCGCGCACAAAAAGAACCGGCAAGTCGCTATCGGCCCCAATGCGACGCTTTATTTCGAAGATCGCTTGACCATGCAATACCAGGTTCAGGAGATGCTGCGCATCGAGAAGATCTTTGAAGGCGCCGGTATCGACGAGGAGCTGGAAGCCTATAATCCACTCATTCCTGATGGCACTAACTGGAAGGCAACGTTTATGATGGAATATGAAGATGAGAATGAGCGTCGAGAACAATTGTCAAAACTGGTTGGAGTCGAGCGAAAGATCTGGGTACGGGTCGGCAATCAAGACAAGATTTATCCGATCGCTAACGAAGACCTGGAGCGGGAAACTGAAGACAAGACCTCAGCCGTTCATTTCCTCAGGTTTGAGTTAACCGCGCCGATGATTGAAGCAGCCAAGCAGGGCGCCGACCTGTTCATGGGCGTTGAGCACGAAAACTATTCTCATGAAACTGGGGCGTTGTCTGAAAATATCGTTGAATCTTTAGTGACGGATCTGGCGCTCCATCATTAGCGCATGACTTCTCCGTGACCCTTGCCGAGCTTCGGTATATCGTTGCGGTCGCGCAGGAGCGCCACTTCGGCCGCGCTGCAAAGGCCTGTTTTGTCAGTCAACCAACGCTTAGTGTCGCGGTTAAAAAGCTCGAGCAAGAACTTAAGGTTACCCTATTTGAACGCGGTAAAACCGATGTGGTTCTGACTCCGGTCGGTAAGCAGATCGTAGATCAGGCTCAACGTACACTGGAAGCGGCTGGCCGCATCAGTCAGATCGCTGCGGCCGATGACAATGCGTTGTCAGAGCCGCTCAGAATTGGAGTTATCTATACCATTGGACCCTATCTGTTACCGAATCTGATCCCTGCTCTGCGCGAGCGCACGCCAGATCTTCAGGTCATAATCGAAGAAGGATTTACCGCGGATCTGCGAGTGCGTCTTAAGCAGGGTAGTCTTGATGCCATCATTCTTGCGCGGCCTTTTACTGAACCTGGGGTCGAAATTCGATCCCTCTATCGTGAGCCGTTTGTGGTGGTGCTCCCGAGTTCCCATCCTTGGGCCACACGCAAATCTATTAAAGCCGATGAGCTTTCCAAGGAAACCGTGCTGTTACTCGGGAAAGGGCATTGCTTTCGCGACCAGGTGCTCGAAGTTTGTCCAGGTTGCCTCAGGGTAGGTGGGCAGGATGATATACAGAAAACATTGGAAGGCGGTTCGATTGAGACCATACGTCACATGGTCGCCAGCGGAGTAGGGGTCACAGTATTGCCTTGCAGTGCCGCCGGTGCGGAAGAGTACTCAAGACGTTTATTGTCAATCAAACGCTTTTCTGGTCCGACACCTGCAAGAGAAGTGATACTTTCCTGGCGCAAAGGATTCCCGAGGCTCCAGGCCATTGACGCGCTGACTGATGCGATTCGTTCCTGCAAAATGAGCTGTGTAAAAATGCTCAAGCAGTAACCCAGAAGGGCACGCGATTCGCAATTTTTATGCCCTCGGTGTACGCTACCGGGTTCAAAGTTTGTTAAAAAATGTTAATGGCTACGCCAGTAAATGTTGCAGTCGTAGGAGTGGGGTACCTTGGGCGTATCCATGCCAAGATTTACCACAGCATGCCCGAAGTAAACCTGGTTGCAGTAGTAGATACGGATCACGCCGCAGCAGACGCAATTTCCAATGAGTACGGCTGCAGAGGCTTCGATTCGGTTGACCAGTTTCTAGATTCAGACCATGCGCGACAAATCGATGCGGTCAGTATCGTGGTGCCGACCAGTCTACATTTGCCGGTCTCCACGCCATTTCTGCAACGGGGGGTTCATATGATGCTTGAGAAGCCCATCGCCCCGACAGTTGAAGAAAGCAGCGCCATCGTAGATCTGGCCAATAAGTTCAATATAATTCTTCAGGTGGGACATCTCGAAAGATTTAATGCGGGTGTCATGAAGCTTGCCGAACTGGCAGGAGATCCGAGATTCATCGAGGTGCATCGACTTGGAAAGTTTGTAGAACGTGCAACCGATGTGGACGTCGTGACTGATTTAATGATTCATGACATCGATATTGTGTTGTCTCTTGTACCTTCGCCCCTTAAGAGTATTTCTGCGACTGGTACTAAAGTCATAACCGATCATGTGGACATCGCAAATGCGCGCCTAGAATTTGCTAATGGCGCAGTGGCGAACGTGACCGCCAGCAGGGTATCGCGCAACCAATTCCGCCGGATCCGAGTATTTGCGCAGGACCACTATCTTGGACTTAACTTCAGCGATCAACAACTGGAAGAGGTCCGGACAGTTAAAACACATGACGGCTCTGAGTTCCCGGAGTTGATCGACCGCCAAATTAAAGTGGAACCGCAGTTGCCGCTCAATGCAGAACTGGCCCATTTTATTAACTGTGTGCAGTGCGGAGAGCAACCGTTAGTGGCTGGCGAGGCTGGACTCACCGCCGTCAAGGTCGCAGAAATGGTTAAACAGAAAATCGCAATATCAATGGAGCAATATTCATGACCAAAGAACTGTTTCGTGAAAACGGATACCTGAAAAGCTGCGAAGCAGAAGTTACCAGCGTACTCGATAAAGGATTTGGCGTCGATCAAACGGTGTTTTACCCTATGGGAGGCGGGCAGCCAGGCGATACGGGGAAATTCTTATGCGCCGACGGTTTGAGTGGTGAAATCGTAGATACTTATAAAGACAGAGAAAGTGGAGTACATCTGCATGTGGTGGCGGAAGGAACAACGCTGCCGACAGTTGGCGATAAAATTATCCTCAGCATCGATTGGGAACGTCGGCACCGAATCATGCGCATGCATAGCTGTATGCATATGCTTTGTGCAGCGGTTCCCGAGCCGGTGACAGGGGGGTCGATACGTGATGGCAGCGGCCGACTTGATTTCGATATTCCGGAGCCTCCCGACAAACAGGCTATCGAAGACAAACTGAACGAGTTGATTGCTGCGGATCTACCCATGTCGCTTAAGTGGATCACTGATGCAGAAATGGATGCTCAACCGGACCTGGTGAGAACGATGTCAGTAAAACCACCACGAGGAAGTGGTCAGGTCAGACTGGTGGAATTTTCTGGCGCCGACCTGCAACCCTGTGGTGGCACCCATGTAGCACGAACCGGGGAGATTGGCCCGGTTCGGGTACAAAGTGTTAAAAAGAAGGGAAAACAAAATAGAAGGATAACTGTTGAGTTTGCCTGAACAATGGCCTCCATCTGCACCATTGGTTTGATCACCTGAACGAAGAAGAGAGGCTCCTTGGTATTGGCTTAGATTCATTTGATGTACTGCTTTTACATCTCTGCAGTCTGGTATTTTTTTATCAAATTTGATGGTATACGGTAGTTTACTGCAACTATGCGATCTCCAATTCATAATTATTGCTCTTCAAGTAAGTCATCGATAATTCGTTGCATATGATCATAATGGCTGCCTTTCCAGTAGATTTTTTTGCAGTCTTCACAAACACTGAATTTGTCGAACGTTTTTGACACGCTGTCTGGTAGTTCTTCAATGACCTGATCTTTAGTTATTGCATGGATAAGACCGTTGCACGGTATACAGCGTGTAAAAGGTTTTACTGATCGATAAAGATCAAATTTAGTAAGCACTTCGCGAATCTGTAAAGCTGGCTTATCACTGCGAATGAAATAACCGTGTGTGACTTTACTGCGTTTTAATAATCCATGATCGCGAGTAAGTAATTCGCGTTTTTTTCCGCGAACGGCGATCTCGGCCAGCTCATCGTCTTTCCAGATGTTGCTGTACAGAGTATCGAACCCGAACAGACGCAGGTAGCGGGCCAGCTTTCCAAGATGAGTATCCGAAACAAAACGAATGTGTCGCAGGGGTTCAGGCCGCAGGCGGGTTACATCTGAAATATCGAGCGCTTCGAACACAGGATATATACTGACCTGATCATCGGGCTCAGCGATGTATGAAAATTCCACCGAATGCCCGTTGACCAATATCAGATCTACTTCGGTATGCGGTACTCCGACTGATTCAATCATGTCCTTGATCGAACTCCGCGGTCGGAAGGGGACGGTGAATTTTCGTTTCTTCCTGTTTCTTGGAAGGAAATCATTCAGTGCCTCATAAAACCGAAGGTTGATATCGGACATCGCGAATAGGAAGTTAATAGTGTAGATATTGATCCAAATATACTGGTCACGGTCAATACGCTTGAAGTGGAATCAAGTATTGGATTGCCCCATGCCTTAGTGCAATTAGTCCAGGTCCGGATGTGGAGCATTTGATCCAGAATTACAACGGTTCTAAAGGGCTCGTACTTGCGTAAAGACGACTGTATTCAGCTTCAGTTCAGCCAGCAAATCATTTAATGATCTTAATATAAACGAACGTGATTTGGACTGTGGTTGATTTAACAAAACGTAGTGCGCTAAAGGTTATCTCCGTTTCGGCGGCGGTAGCCGCTGTGCCAGTATGGTCAGTCACTATGCTTATTAATAATAGGAAAGGCAGGGAAAGGCTGGACATCAGTATTCAATATCAGTCCGGAAGCAACCATGGCACTGTAGTATTCGGAAATCCTACCGACCAGGATATTATTGTGAATGTGAAATTTGATGGTGAACTGAGTGTCCCTGGGGGCATTTTGGATGTTCGCCAGCTGATGGCGGTAGGGTCGGTTCACATCAAACCTGGCTCAAGCAGGCGCTATCAGCTGCCGAAACTTGCGCGTACGGTCCGACCGTTTGATGGCGCCCAAGGTTATCGCCATGCCGACCAGAGATTCCCGATATCCGATAATGTCATTATTGCAAATGCCCACGTAACCAGCGACTACAAGCGCCTCAATGGTAGCACCCCGGTTTTCTTGATCCGGTCTGTTTCGTAGTTTTTTGTTTTTCTCAGAAAAGTCTGGGTATTTTGACGTTTTTCAGGTTCAAATCCGGTTGCTTTGACGCTGTTTTAATGTATCTTCGATCGCAGCCAATTGTTCCGGCGTATTAATGTTTGTGAACATCTGTTCTTGATCCCTAAATTCGACGATGGAATAGGGGTGCTGCGCATACCATCTATCAATCTTGCGTTCGCCGCTTTTGAGGAAAGTGTGCATGCTCGGCAGCAACTGTAAATGCATCAGAGCGTATACCGGTTGTATCCGATCAGCATCGGCGGCAACAACAAGCTTTACAGACTGCTCCTCGGCGGCCTGCATCATCCTGATAGCGTAATTTCCTGCGACAAAGGGACTATCACAAGGCACGGTCAGTAGCCACTCGTTATCGATTTTCGCGAGCGCGGCTGCCATGCCTGCCAGTGGTCCCTGGTAGTTTGAAAGAGAATCCGTGAAAACCGAATATCCGAGCTTGCCATACTGATCCAGGTTACGATTGGCATTGATCAGGATCTCTGACACTTGTTCGGAAAGTTGGGAGGCTATTCGAGCTACAATGGTTTTTCCGGCAACCTCTATTAGTCCTTTGTCCTGACCACCCATCCGGGTCGCGCGACCTCCCGCTAGAACTACCGCTGTAACATTGTCGGCTTTCATCGTCTAGCCGGTGTTCCGCATACCGGCTGCGATACCGTTGATCGCCACTAGCAGGGCGTCCAGCGCCTGCTCATCGTCACTTTTCCTTACTCTGGATAGCAGTTCTACCTGTAACAGGTTGAGTGGGTCGACATAAGTGTTGCGCACCTCCACCGAACGCCTCACTACCGGTTGGGTTTCCAAGGGAATACTATGGCCAGTAACCGCCAGGGTCAATTCCATGGTCTGCTGATACATCCCTCTGAGCTCGTTCCCGAGTCCCTGAAGATGAGGAGGTACCAGCCTCGCGTCGTAGATCGCTGAGACGTTTGGGTCCGCTTTTGAGAACACCATTTCGATAGAGTCCATAGTGGCGCTGAAGAAAGGCCATTCGGCCTGCATCTGGTCAAGAATCGGTTTATCCCCCTGATCTATGGCATGCTTGAGGGCTGCGCCGACCCCTAACCATGCCGGCAACATCAGACGGGTCTGGGTCCAGGCGAATATCCATGGGATTGCCCGTAATGTCTCAATACCACCCCCTGGTTTACGCCGAGCCGGGCGACTACCGATTTTAAGGTTACCGAGTTCTTGTTCGGGCGTGGCTGATCTAAAATACTCTAAAAAATCAGTATGATGACGAATTATTCTATGAAACTCCATGAGAGATACAGATGCGAGTTCTGAAATTTGATCACGCCAAACTTGCTGTGGTCCACATGGCGGAGCCAGAGTCGCCTCCAGTACAGAACCGATGTACACCTCCAGGGTTTCCATGGCCATGCCAGGCAGGCCAAATTTTGCCTGGATTACCTCACCCTGTTCCGTAACCCGCATAGACCCATTTACCGATCCTGGAGGTTGCGCCAATATGGCTTCGTAAGCGGGACCTCCGCCGCGCGCTACCGTCCCGCCACGGCCATGAAACAGGGTCAAGAAAATATCGTGTTTTTTAAATACCTCAACCAGCTTTTCCTGGGCTTGATAAAGTCCCCAGGAGGCCGCGAGTTTGCCTGCATCTTTGGCCGAATCGGAATAGCCGATCATGACTTCTTGCGCACCGTTGATGTAATTTTTGTAAAAAGGGATTGAGAACAACTTATCCATGCAGTCAGCCGCAGAGTTGAGATCGTCAAGCCGTTCAAATAATGGTGCGATCCCCATCGGGCGTTGAATCCGACATTCTTTCTGCAGTAGAGCCACCTCCAGCACGTCTGATGGATTCGACGCCATTGAAATGACGTAGGTGCCAAGGGATTCGGGATTTTCCGCTGCCAGGGTCCGGAACGTTTGCAGAACTTCCCGTACTTCGTCTGAAGCCTGATCTGGTCCGGGAAAACTGGAAGCAATCAATGGCCGTTTACTTTTCAGTTCCTTGATCAGGAAGTCTTGTTTTTTTTCTTCACTCCAATCAAGGTAGCTACCGATATCGAGGTGGCGAGTGATTGTATCTATCGCGTCCGCGTGACGGGAAGCTTCCTGTCTAATATCCAGCTTCAGCAGAACAAGTCCGAACACGTCGAGCCGCCTAAGGATGTCGGTCAATCGGCCATCTGCAATCATCTTGTTACCCGTTTCCACAAGGGATCGATAGCAAAGCATCAGTGGCTCACGCAGCTGGTCGGTAAAGAGGTAAATATCGCGTTCGGCTGCAGGCCGGCCTCGGGATTTTGTAGAACCGAGATTTTCCAAAAGTTGGTTGTAGTAGCGAACAGTGTTACGCAGTGTTTTGCGGACAGACTGAAGCAATGCGCGGTAGGGCTCTCGGCGTTGTCCGACCAGCTGCATTAACTCTTCACTACAGGTTCGCATTGAGAGGTCCCGTCGCAGGTCGTCGATTTCGTCATGAAACAGCTGTGCTGCACGAACTCTCGACAGTAGACAGACTTGCTGCGTGATTGCAGGGGTGGCGTTGGGGTTGCCGTCCCTGTCTCCGCCCATCCATGAACCGAACCGAATTGGGGCCGAGTTAAGGGACAGGTGTTTTCCCGTGTAGTCAAATAGTGCCAGATCCAGCTTGCGTAATACGTCAGGTACCACATCCCAAAGGGTCTGCTCTACTGCAATTAAGCCGTTCTTGGCCTCGTCAACTGGAGTCAATCGCCTGCGGCGGATTTCATCCGTTTCCCAGACTTCTGAAATTGCCCGATGCAGTGCTAACTCAATTTGTTCACGTTCCAGTCGTGATAGATCAGCGCGATCGTGTTGCGCCAATAGATGATTAATACGTAAGAATTTGGACGATACACTTCTGCGCACGATTTCCGTCGGGTGCGCGGTCAACACCAGCTCGATTGAGAGCTGGCTGACATGCTGATGCAACACCTCAGGGGCAATCCCGGACTCGATCAATTTGCCAAACTGGGCTTCCAGAAAGCTGCAGTTTTTGGTTTCGCGGTTTCCGTCACCGGCTGGAGCCGCTGCGATCTGGCGCCTGCGGCGAATCTGATGATGCTGCTCGGCTATATTTGCTAAATTCAGAAATAAGGCAAATGCGCGGGCCAATATGACCACCTGATCACTATCGAGCTCGGCCAGACGATCTACAAGTCGACTGGTATTTTCAATATTCCCACTGCGCGCGTCTTTCGCCAGCTGGCGGATTTCCTCCACCAGTTGATACAGTGCTTTACCGTGCTGCTGCTTGATCGTTTTACCTAATAGAGAGCCTAGAAGCCTGACGTCATTGCGAAGAGGCTGGTCTTCCTCCTGCAATGAATAAAACTGGCTTAGCCGCTGGGCCTGGTTGGAACCGGTCATGTTCATCTCGATCTATTGAGCTCAGTATTCTAACCCAGCAGGATCAAGGGTGATCTTTCCCCTGCAGGGGCACAAAGGGTACAATCCGGATCGCGATTCGGTTAGGAAATGAGGACTAACAGGGTTTGCCAAAAATCTCTTCAGCCGATCGCCAGCCTCACTATAGTTTCATACTCAATCTTCTTGCTAATTTAAATACCTGCAGTTAATGCCCAGGATTGAACAATCCAGAATCCGCAATTTTGCGATTATTGCCCATGTAGATCATGGCAAATCCACTTTGGCCGATCGGTTTATTCAGCTTTGCGGTGGGCTCGATGCAAGAGAAATGAAGGAGCAGGTGCTCGACTCTATGGAAATCGAGCGGGAGCGTGGTATTACTATTAAGGCACAGAGTGTCACGCTGGACTACCAGGCAAAGGACGGAATCGAATACCAGTTAAATCTGATTGATACCCCGGGTCACGTCGATTTTTCTTACGAAGTATCACGCTCACTCAATGCCTGTGAAGGCGCACTGCTAGTCGTAGACGCTGCCCAGGGAGTCGAAGCGCAGACGGTCGCCAACTGTTATACCGCGGTAGATCTCGGACTCACGGTGATACCGGTACTGAACAAGATTGACCTTCCTGCCGCGGAACCCGATAGAGTGCTCGAAGAAATTGAGGAAGTCATCGGGATTGACAGCACCGATGCCCTGGCGGTGAGCGCCAAAACAGGTCTCGGCGTAGAAGAGTTGCTGGAGCAGATTGTTGCTGCATTACCAGCGCCGTCGGGAGGGGTCGAAGCACCACTTAGAGCGCTGGTGCTCGACTCATGGTTTGATAATTATTTAGGCGTGGTGTCGCTGGTGAGAATTATGGATGGATTGCTAGGGGCTGCGCGTACCCGAATCCGCATGATGTCTACAGGACAGGACCACCAGGTAGAGCAGGTCGGAATATTCAAGCCTAAAGCCACCAAGGTGCAGGAGCTGAGTACCGGCATGGTTGGGTTTATGATCGCGGGACTTAAAGATATCAAGGCCGCCAGGGTGGGAGATACGGTAACACTTGCCTATACCCCTGCCTCGCAAGCACTGCCAGGATTTAAACAGGTCAAACCAACCGTATTTGCTGGCCTGTATCCCATCAACAATGCTGATTTCGAGGCCTTTCGAGTGGCTCTGGACAAATTAAGCCTGAACGATGCTGCGCTATCTTTTCAACCCGAATCATCTCAAGCGCTGGGTTTTGGTTTCCGCTGTGGTTTCCTCGGCATGCTGCACATGGAGATTGTGCAGGAGCGGCTTGAACGCGAATATAACCTGGAGCTGATCACAACCGCGCCAACGGTGGTGTATGAGATTCGACGCAAGGATGGCAAGGTGGTGTATATCGATAATCCGGCTGACCTGCCTGACCCGTCAGCAATCGAGGAGATTAAGGAACCGTATATTCTGGCACGTATTCTGGTTCCCCATGAGCATGTCGGTGCGGTACTCACCCTATGCATCGAGAAGCGTGGTATTCAGAAAAATATTCACTATCACGGGCGTCAAGTGATGGTTGAGTTTGACCTGCCGCTGAACGAGGTGGTCATGGATTTTTATGACCAGCTCAAGTCTGATACCCGCGGATATGCGTCACTTGACTACGAATTTATTGAAAATCGACCGGCGGATATGGTCAAAGTAGATGTTATGATTAATGGTGAGCGCGTTGACCCCCTGGCGGTGCTGGTGCACCGTGATCAAAGCCAATATAGAGCCCGGACACTGGTTAAGCGCATGCGAGGTTTGATTCCGAGGCAAATGTTTGATGTCGCGATTCAGGCTGCGATTGGCGCCAAAATTATCTCCAGGGAGACTGTAAAAGCGCTTCGAAAGAACGTTACGGCCAAGTGTTATGGGGGCGATATTACTCGCAAACGCAAGTTGCTCGAAAAACAAAAAGCGGGTAAAAAGCGCATGAAACAGATCGGTTCGGTGGAAATTCCTCAGGAAGCCTTTCTGTCAGTGCTCAAAGTGGATCGCGAATGATCCGGGAACACGCATTAATTTAGGAATTTTTTGTGGATTTTTCTCTGATACTCTTTATCTTTCTCGTGGTGACGGGGGTGATTTCCCTGGCCTATCGGTTGATGGTTGAAAACCGTGGATCGACTGTGATTGAGCAAGCGGCCATCGTGACAAAAGGAGATAGCACTGAGTCACATCAACCTATTCTGGTTGAATATGCTCGAGCGCTGTTCCCAGTTATTCTGATAGTATTTGTACTGCGATCATTTGTGGTTGAGCCGTTCCGAATCCCATCGGGGTCGATGCTGCCAAGTTTACATATTGGCGATTTTATTCTAGTGAATAAATTTAAATACGGTATCCGGTTGCCCATCGTTAACCAGAAAATTCTTGATTTAAGTGCGCCTGAACGTGGAGATGTGATGGTGTTTCGATTTCCCAATAATCCAAAGCTCAACTTCATCAAAAGAGTGGTTGGCTTGCCGGGGGATAAAATTGCTTATGTAGACAAGAAGCTGTATGTAAACGGAACGATGGTGAATGTGATCGAAGATGGCGAATATGCCTATCAGGAAATCAGCAACCGCGGACATAGTGCGGACCAGTTTCTGGAGACCATAGACGCCTCGACGCACACCATTTTGATCGATGGTAGGATCCGAAAAATCGATATGGAGGTTGAGGTGCCCGAAGGGCATTACTTTGTAATGGGAGATAACCGCGACCATAGTAACGATAGCCGTTCCTGGCGATTCGTGCCAGAAGAAAATGTCGTGGGCAAGGCGTTTTTCATATGGTTCAGCTGGAAGAGCGCCACAGGTGGAGGGGTTGACTGGGGTAGAATAGGGAATAGTATTCTTTAACCGGTCGGGATACGTGGGTGTTCTCGACCGGCTTAATGCTGACAAGAAATAAATCAGAGAGAAAGACTAATGCGAAAACAACGAGGTTTATCAGTTTGGGGTTTTATCTGGGCTTCAATATTAGTTATCTGTATTTTAGTTCTTGGTATGAGATCGGTACCGCCATATTTAGCTAACCAAAAGATCAATAATGCTCTCAATCTGTTGGCGGAAGAAGGAGATGTTATGACAGCAACGAGAATTACACTTCTACGAAAAATGAAGCGCAGGCTCAACATCGACTATGCGGATACGTACGTTGATCTGGATAAGGCTTTTACCATTAAGAATGTAAAAGGCGGCCGTGAAATGTCGGTTAACTATGAAGTGTTAGTGCCTGTCGCATATAATGCATACCTATTGTTCGACTTCAAAAATGAGATTTTGGTAACAAAGAATCCTAATGAGTGATGTAGGACGATTTGAGACTCGCATAGACTATATATTTAATGATCAGGACCTGCTGCGCAGGTCTCTGACTCATCGTAGTTTCCGAAAAAAGAATAACGAACGGCTGGAGTTTCTGGGCGACAGTATTCTCGGCTTCGTTATCGCGGAATCTCTCTATCATCAGTTTCCCAGAGCACCCGAGGGCGATCTCACAAAGATGCGCGCCCGCCTTGTGCGGCAAAGTACGCTCGCTGAACTTGCACGCAAACTCGGTATCAAAGAATTTCTTATTCTTGGCGAAGGCGAGTTAAAAGGCGGTGGTGCTGAACGCGACTCTATTTTGTCGGACGCGATTGAAGCAGTGTTTGGGGCGGTTTACCTGGATGGTGGATTCAGGAACGCTAAGACCATTGTGCTGAAGTTATTTTCGGAGAAGCTTATCGAGATCAACGCTGAAGATCTTAAGGACAATAAGACGAAACTGCAGGAGATGCTGCAAAAGTCCGAAAAACCGCTGCCGGTGTATGAGGTCATGAATAAATGCGGAGAGGCGCACGATCTTACATTCGAAGTGAAGTGTGAGATCGAACACTCGGCCAGTCCATTTATTGCAGAGGGGAGAAGTCGCCGAATTGCCGAACAGAATGCGGCGGATCTGGCGATCAGAGCGTTGACTAAACCGACCTAGACAACGGTCAATTGATCACGTCACTTTAACCGGTGTGTACGGTTTCAGTCATGCATATGGCTTTCTTATAGAAGTGCCCCATTTCAGGCACTTTAATTATCACTGCTTATGAATCAATCCCACCGGTTTGGTTTTATTACCTTTGCGGGACCGCCAAATGCAGGTAAATCTACGCTAATTAATCTCCTCGTAGGTCGGAAAATTTCGATCACGTCCCGGCGACCGCAGACAACGCGTCATCGTGTGTTGGGAATCAAAACTTTGCCCGATGCGCAGCTGGTATTTGTTGACACTCCAGGCCTTCATCACGACGAGAAGAAAAGCCTGAACCGGATGATCAACCGAACCGCGATTAACAGTCTGATTGACGTCGATCTGGTTGTATTCATGATTGACCACAGAGGTTGGACGCCAGCGATCGTAAAATCTCTTCGACAGGTTATTTCTCGGGGTGTGCCGGTGATGCTGGCGATCAATAAAATCGATACGCTTAAGAATAAATCCCGATTACTGCCTTTGATTCATGAAAGTACTAATTTGCATGATTTTGTCGAAATTGTCCCGATTTCTGCAAGAAAGATGGAAGATACCAGTGACTTTCTCAATACACTGATTTCGCATTTGCCTGAAGGTCCCCCGGGATTTCCTGCCGAACAGCTAAGCGATCGCAGTGACCGATTTATCGCTTCAGAGTTAGTCCGAGAGCAAACCTTTCATTTGCTGGGTGAGGAGCTTCCCTATGAATCTGCGGTTGAAGTCACGCGTTTCGATCAATCCGATCCCGACTACTGGAAAATTGATATGGTCATCTGGGTAGACAAGGAAAGTCAGAAATCTATAGTCATTGGAAAGCAAGGTGCGCGTTTGAAAATAATAGGAACTCGCGCCCGCAGCGCTATGGAAAAGACGTTCGGTACGCGTATTTACTTGAACCTTTGGGTCAAGCATCGCAAAGGATGGGCTGACAACGCCAGTATTGTGAAGTCGCTTGGCTATGGTGAAGAATAATTACATGCGAGTGAGCTAGGATAAAAGTATGAAGAACCATCACGAACCAGGTTATGTTCTGCACACCCGTCCCTATACGGAAAGTAGTCTGTTGCTGGATGTCTTTTGTCGGCAATTTGGCAGATTCATGCTGCTTGCGAAAGGTGCGCGTCGTCAAAAATCCGGAATGCGTGGAGTGCTGATGCCCTTCAAACCGCTGCTGCTCAGTTGGGCTGGAAAAGGACAATTACCGATTCTGACGGCAGCGGAATCTCAGGGCCATTTGAGCGACATGCTAGGTAAACAATTACATGCCGCGTACTATGCTAACGAGTTGATTCTCAAATTACTGCATCGATTCGATGCACATCAGGATTTGTATGATTCCTATGACCACACTGTGCGTACTTTGACTGAGGGAGAGGACGCAGGAACGTTACTGAGAGTGTTTGAGAAAAGTCTGCTGCAGGAAATCGGCTTTGGTCTTATTCTTGACCATGATGTTGAAACCGGTGAAGGAATTAATGAAACCGCTAACTACCGCTATGTCCCGCAGTTCGGTCCGGTAGTGACCGAAGTGGCGAATGAAAACGGGATGCAGGTCAGCGGCCAGACATTAATTGCAATGCGAGAAGAGTGTTTCAAAACATCAGAATCGAGACAGCAGGCAAGAATTTTGACGCGCAATCTGATAACCCAGCAGCTCGGCGGACGAGAACTTCGCTGTCGAAAAGTGATGAACCAGATCCTTAGATATAGTGATAGGCGTGTGAATGGCCGGAGCTGACCGGACTGACTTAGTTATACTGAGTTAATTCAGAATCTAAAGCCGGTCATTCCGGTGAAATCCCGAAGCTCTTGAAAACTACGACGGTACTGATTTAAGCTGGGCGCAACGTTTCCTCCACACTTTTCCGGCAGCATCAGGGCCGATTGAGAGTTTAGTTATGATTGATACTCACGAAGAAGAATATAATCAAAACGTAACCGCCATGCTGGAACTCTTATGGGGCAAAGGTTTTATGGCCCCAGGCGGAGAAGGAAACGTTAAACGCATCTTAGAAGGGCTGGATCTAACGGAAAAAAGGGTGCTCGAAATTGGATCCGGTCTAGGTGGTGGCGCGTTATTGATGGCTAAACAATATGGTGCTCAAGTAATAGGACTTGAAGTCGAGGCGCCTCTTGTGGATCGTGCGCGAGAGTATGCTTCAGAAGCGAAATTAGATCATAGAGTAGAGTTTAGACTGGTAGATCCCGGTCCACTCGACATAGATAATGACAGCGTTGATGTCGTTTACAGTAGTGGAGTGTTTATCCATATCGCGGACAAACCATCTATGTTTCGTGATGTACTTCGTGTGTTGAAACCGGGTGGCTTATTAGCGGCGTACGATTGGCTGAAAGGGCCAGGAGAACTTAGCGAAGCCATGCACGAGTGGATGCGGCTAGAAGAACTTACCTTCTATCTGGATACTCTGGAAAACTATTCGCTAATGCTGCGGGATGCCGGTTTTAAAGAAGTGAAAACTACAGACGCTTCGAGCTGGTATACGACTGAAGCGCGGAGGGAGTATGAACAGATGAAAGGGCCTCTATACGATCCGATTACGGATTTGGTGGGAGAAGAAAAGCGCGATCACTTTCTCGAAGACTGGGCTGCAATGGTGGGAGTGCTCGAAGCTGGAGAGCTTCGGAGTGGATATTTCAGTGCGCGAAATCCGCTATCCTAATAAGCCGTAGGAACTGATCGGTCAGAGCAGATCGATGAAGAACCAAGAAATTGTAACGATGCTGCGCGAAATCGCTGATCTACTGGAGCAGCAAAAGGCAAATCCGTTTCGGGTGAATGCTTATCGTCGCGCGGCAATGACTATTGAAGAAATGGATTGCCCGATTACTGAGGTAATTCATCGAAATGGGTATACAGGTTTGACTGATTTGCCGGGAATCGGTGAAGGAATTGCCCGTTCAATCGTTGAATTCGCAGCGACCGGACACATGAGTCGTCTCGAAAGCCTGAGGGCAGGAAGCGACCCAATTGCCATATTTCAAAAAATTCCTGGCGTAGGTGTCAAGCTATCACATCGTATAGTGGAAATTCTTCACATTGATACGTTGGAAGCGTTAGAGGTCGCTGCGCACAATGGTCGTCTAATAAAGGTACCAGGATTTAGTGAAAACAAAGTAAATATGGTTAATGCCTGGTTGGCACAAGTGCTTGGCCGTGGTCGACAAATTGAAAAAGGCACCACCGGCGTAGTTGAACCACCGGTTAAGCTATTACTATATATAGATCGCCAGTATCGTGATAAGTCAGGCCTCAAGGCGTTGCCGAAAATTGCGCCTAAAAGGTTCAATCCTAGTGGCAAGAAATGGCTTCCAATAATGCATAAATCCAAGGACGAATGGCACTTCACCGCATTATTTTCCAACACGGCAAGAGCCCATCAATTAGGGCATACCCGGGACTGGGTAATTATTTACTTCTACGACAAAAAACATCATGAGGGACAACACACGGTCGTTACCGAAACCAAGGGGCCACTGATTGGAAGAAGAGTGGTTCGTGGTCGTGAGGACGAGTGCATGGAACTCTATTTCGATCGAGTAGGGTAACTACAATCACAGTTTGTAGTGGATACAAATTGTAGAAACCCAAATCCTTTCTTTCGATCTAGAGTATAAGGTCAGATCAGGCCGGACAAATGGAAGAGCGGAGGTTCGCCAAAATAAGACAAACGGCTCAAAATTCTCCGAAGCTGCCATTAGGGCTATTTGGTTGAACTTGTGCGATCGGCTAAATTTAAGGAAATCCTCGAACTTAAGCTGGACATAGCCCGGCGACGAACGGTCTGGGGCGGCCAGGGCATCTAATAATTCGGTGTAATAGGTTTTGACGAGCTGGCACAGCAGTGTCTGTCCGGGCCGTGTGGTGGAAGGCAGGCTGCTACTTTGGCAGGCTGGGTGTTAGCGGTAGATTGAGAAGGCGGCGGGTGTCTCGGGTAGAGTGGGTGCTTATTCAGAGCTTCACGTTTCCCTTAGAAGCTTCAGAACATCGCGTATGATCTCGGTCGTTTCCGTTCTGTCAGCAGGCGAAATATTATTTAAATTTATCGAGATACGCACACCATTTTTATTCACGGTCACCTCAGGCGTACTTCCTTCGACATTTTGTTGAAAGTGGTTTACGATATAATTCCGGATCGGATTCTCGAACCCCTTCACAATTCTAGGCTGTCCTTCGACCGCAGTGATTTCATCCTGCACCAGAGAGAAGGTTTCATGTGCGATCACGATCTCTCCGGGATTGGCAACGGTTTGCAAACGGGCGGCCAGATTGACTTCGTTTCCGATTATTGTGTAGTCCATTCGGTCCTCGCTGCCAAAGTTTCCGACTGTGCAATACCCGGTATTGATGCCAATGCGAATTTGGAACGGTTTTTCAATGCCGCGACTGCGCCAGTCCTTTTGCAGCTCACCAATACGGCGTTGCATCGCAATTGACATGTTAACACATGCGATTGCATCTTCCTGAGGCCCCCGACTTTCCGGGTCGCCAAAAAAGATCATGATCGCATCGCCGATGTACTTGTCGATTGTCGCCCCATGTTCTAGCGCGATGTTTGACATTTCGGTCAGGTAATTGTTAAGCAGGCCCGTCAATTCCTCAGATTCAAGCTTGTCCGTAGTTTCTGTGAATCCGGCGATATCCGAAAACGCAACGGTCAGCTTTTTCCGTTTACTCGCGATTTCGACGCTTTGTTCACCACGGAAGATCGACGAATAGACCTGTGGCGATAGATACTTGGCCAGTTTTACTGATAGCCCTTCGAGCATGCTGTTTTTTTGCGTGACGGCCTTGTTGGCTTCTTCTGTACGCCGCTTTTCCTCGAGCAATGCCTGTTCAGATTGCTTTTGGTCGGTGATGTCGTTGTAAGTCGCAACCGTGCCGCCCTCGGCAGTTTTATATTCGGTTACTTCAATCCAAAAATCGTCACCATTGTGTTGCAGAAAGGCGCCTTTGGGATCGATATGCCGCGCCATACGTTCGGCAATCCAGTCGTCCTCCCGACCTTTCGCCTCGTGAATGTTGCCAGAGTAAGCAGCAGCTCTTACTACATTTATGAATGGTGTTCCCGGTTTGATTACCTCGTTTTCACCGGGATACATCAATTCCAGATAGCGCCGGTTCGACAGCACGAACCGGTCATCCTGATCATAAAGCGAGAATCCTTCAGAGATACTTTCAATCGCGTCAATCAACCTCTGGCGCGCTTCGGCCACTTCGCGCAAATTGTGTTCTTCGACTTCTACGGCGGTATCACGAAAAACGCCCAAGGCCCTGGCCATCTCAGCAACCTCATCATCACCAATCGGCTTTGGCAGTTCGGTACGCAACTCTCCACCCGCTATGGCCAGCATGGATTCGCTGAGCGCGGTAAGCCGGGTCACGAAATATCGGTCCACAACCAGCCAAGTAAACACCAGCAACATCACCACTGTCAGACCTCCAATCACGATGCTGACAATGACAGGGCGGTTGTGAATCTCACGTTCGCGATCAACTGCGGATTGTAATTGCTTACGCAGATCCAGCGCCAAAAAGTTAAGTGCCTTGGAAAGATCAACCAATGCGGTGTCAGCAAAAATCGCGCGTTCCAGCATCGTGTCCATATCAACCTGCCCGCTTGCAAGTGCTGCCTTGGTCAGGTCCAGCTCCCGGTACAGATCACCAAATGCGGTGTCCACGGCCAGCAGGCTGTCGCTGGCGCCGATTTTCGCGTTTTCTGTTTGTCTTATGGCTCCAATGTGGACACTCAATTGTTCTAGCAGTGTGAGGATTGCACCCATGCCTTCCCCATCCGCGGTATTTGCGGACACGTAAAGAGACGGCAGTTTCTTGACCTCGATGCGAAGTTTCGCAACCAGGTCAACGGCAGCAAAATCGTCCTCAATTGTTTGATGCGCGTCCGATATAAAGGTGACGGCTGTCTGCAACTCTCGGATAAATACATTGACCAAGGCGATTTGCAACAAAAGCAAGCCAACCGGGACCGATATGGCCAGAAGCAGCTTGTTGCGAACGCGCATTTACCTAGCCTCTTGGCGCAATGTCTAGATCTTTCCGGCTTGACGCCACTTTTCAAAGATCAACGTTATCGCGGTATCGGCCAGATCCATTGCCTCTTGCGCACTAGACTTTCCTGCGACCACACTTGCAAACATCTCAGATACTATATGGTGGCTGAGAACCTCGTCCGTCGCAGCGTTGGAATAGCCGGGATAACCCAGATTTGTCAGGGTGGCCGGGACCTCCCGAAGCAAATCGTACCGGCCTGTACGACCGGGTATAGCGCTGATGATCTCATCCAATTCGGGCACCGCACCAGGAAAGCTGGGCATGTTTTGAAAGCCGCTTTTCTCCAGACCATCGCGAAAAGCCGCCACGTAATCGACCAAGAATTTTTTAGCGCCAATCATGTTCTGCGCGAACTTCCAGATTACAAAGGTGTTCGTCCCATATGCTGGTCCTGAACGCCCTGCTGGTCCTTCGGGAAGCAGCGCAAGGGCGAGGTTTGGTTCGACCAGCAATTGCTTGCTTTCAGCGGCACGGATGATCGACATCGTGTCAATCGTCAAACTCGCTGATCCCGCCAGCAATGCCTGATTGTTGGATGGCGGTGTCCAGCTCAAAACCTCGGGCCGCATCGTTTCCTTGTAAAGGGCTTTGGCAAATTTCAACACGTCGAGCGTCTGGCCCGAGTAGAGCGAGGGTTGCCCGTCGCTGTTCTGAATCGATGATCCAAACGCCGCCATAAGCGCCCGTTGGCTGTGTTCGGCATTGTGCTCCAGGCCAAAGCTGATCCCGACTGGAGCGTCATGCAGCAGTTTTACCGCACGGCCAGCTTTGCGCAAATCGTCCCAGGTATCGGGCATTTTGCCAACAGCATCCCATATGTCCTTGCGATAGGTCACCAATGTAGGAAGGTAACTTGCGCAGAACCCGTGAAACCGTCGGGTGCGTGCGTTGAAACAGCTTTTTACTGCAAACGGATAGGCTTTACCGAACCTGTGTTCACATTCTTGAAAAATGTCACGATGGTCTATGACATGATCTTCTAGCGAAGGCCGCGGCGACAGAAAAAGCACAATGTCGTGACCTTGCCCGGCCTTGGCTTCAGCAGCAGCAAATTTTTCAATGTCCCCCATGCCGACATTGTCGACAACCACATCAGTATCATTTTGCCGACCCCATTCGGGGACAAAGACGTCATTGAACCACGTCTCATAGGCTGGAATGAAGTTTTTCCATCGCAATATACGAAGCGTCTTCGGGGAGGCAGCTCGTGCTGACTTTGCAAGGATTGCAGGGGCAAAACCGAAAGTTAGATACGCTGCGCCTGCCTGAAGAATACTTCGCCGCGATGCACTGCCGTTATGATTGTTGTCCAACACGATCAATATCCTCATTTGACGCGACAACCGTTAATTCGGTAGGTGCTACACTACCGAAAAGTAGCGGGCAATGTGAAGATGCTATCCGAAGATTGTGCATACTTTCAAGGTAGAGTGCAGGAAGAATAACTGATATGAGACATGTAGAGAAGTAGCGCCTGTGGTCGCTTGAATCGATATTCTGCTGCTGAGGTTCGGGTTTAGGGAACGAGCGGAAAACTGTATGGTCTGACAGTCGGGTTCAGAGACTCCAGTTTCTGCCAGCGTTCCCACATCAGCGCTTTCTGCGTATCTGAATAATAAATTCAGAGTCGATAATTCATCGTCAATATCCCCCTCTCTGCAGCTCCCATTAGATTTTGCATCGACCACTTGAATCCACTGTATTTCTCGGTCGTTTGGCTCTGATTTTTGAAGATCTGCTTACTGGAATACAGTAAAGCAGGAGGTAGAGAATGCAGCTAATACAACCTGTATTGTCAGGTGAAAACTAAACTTCTTATTCGAATTATCAGATCAGATTTCAGTTTTTACATGCAAATTTCTTAATTCAAAATTCGAAATCTAAACCTATCTGCTACTTCTTTTTCTTTGGCATGTATAGATCTGTGATAGTCCCTTCGAATGCCTCCGCGGCAAAACCTATGGTCTCGGCAAGGGTAGGGTGTGCGTGGATGGTCAATCCAATATCCTGTGCATCAGCATGCATTTCGATGGCAAGCGCCGCTTCGGCAATCAGATCTCCGGCATTGCTGCCTGTCACGGCAGCCCCGATCACTCGTTCGGAATCCGGGTTGAACAATAGCTTTGTGATCCCCTCACTTCGTCCTTGAGACAGGGCTCGACCACTGGCTGCCCACGGGAATGCGCCTTTTTCATACTTGATCCCTTGGGCTTTTGCCTCGGTTTCGGTCAGGCCCACCCAGGCTACTTCTGGATCGGTGTAAGCGACGGAGGGAATTACTCTGGCTTCAAACCCACTTTTAAGTCCTGCAGCCACTTCCGCCGCGACCTTGCCTTCGTGCACTGCCTTATGTGCCAGCATTGGCTGACCAACCACATCGCCGATGGCAAAAATATTCGAAACATTGGTTCGCATTTGGTTATCGACGGCTATGAACCCTTTGTCATCAACATTTACACCGGCTGCGGCAGCATTGATTTTATTTCCGTTGGGGCGACGTCCCACAGCAACCAGGACTCGATCAAAAATCGCGCTCTCTGGTGCGTCTTTGCCATCGAATTTAACGTTAATTCCATCCTTGAGTGCTTCCATTCCCTCGACACGGGTACTGGTCCAGATATTTTCATACTGGGTCTTCATTCGTTTGAGCAAAGGTCGCACCATGTCCGGGTCAGCGCCAGCCATGATGTGGTCCAGCATTTCAACGACGCTGATCTCACTGCCTAGGGCATGATAGACCGTTGCCATTTCAAGGCCGATAATGCCGCCGCCAATGATCAGAAGTTTTTCGGGCACATCTTCGAGTTCCAGCGCCCCGGTTGAATCGATCACCCGCGGATCATCATGCGGAAAACCTGGAATGGTGACTGGCTCCGAGCCGACGGCAATCACAGCTTGTTTAAAGCCTACAGTTGTTGTGTCATCGCCTTGCGTTACCTTGACCTGGTTCGGAGCGATGAACTCACCGGTGCCGTGAATGATTGTTACCTTACGTTGTTTGGCCAGGCCTTGAAGCCCCTTGGTGAGTTGGTTTACGACCCCGTCTTTCCAAGTTCTGGTTGCATCGATATCCAGTTCTGGTTGAGAAAACTTAACTCCAGCAGTTCCAGCTGCGGCAGCTTCTTCAATAACTTTTGCCACGTGCAACAATGCCTTGGAGGGTATGCAGCCCACATTGAGGCAGACGCCACCAATGACCTCATATCGCTCTACCAGTATCACTTTAAGACCGAGATCGGCGGCACGAAATGCAGCGGTATATCCGCCCGGGCCCGATCCAAGTACAAGTAGATCGGCCTGGTGGTCGCTTTCGGTCACCGAATCAGGAGTTGAGGGGGAAGGGTGCGTTTCAGGTCGAGAGTCCTCGGCACCTGCCTTCTCTCTCGTGACCCCTGTTGAAGGCTTGTCTACTGACTGCGCAGGACTCGATTCGGCTTGTTCAAGAGTCATAATGATATGGCCCTCTGATACTTCGTCGCCGACTGATACCTTTATCTCCTTGACAGTCCCGGCAGCATTGGAAGGGACCTCCATCGTTGCCTTGTCACTTTCCAGGGCGATCAAAGGATCTTCTACCGCAACCTGGTCTCCTGGACTGACAAAAATTTCAATAATGGGTACATTATCAAAGTCACCAATATCAGGTATTTTAATTTCAATGGTTTGCATGACTTTATTAATGAAGTTTTATAGGGCTAAACGGCGCACGTCAGCCAGTGAGCGAGACAGATAGGCGCAGAATCTAGCCGCTTCCGCACCATCAATTACCCGATGATCGTAGGACAGGCTCAGAGGCTGCATGAGGCGAGGCTGAAACTGTTCACCATCCCATAAGGGTTTGATGCGGCTGCGGGCGAGGCCCAGAATGGCCACTTCGGGTGCATTAACAATGGGGGTAAAGGCTGTACCCCCAATTCCACCAAGACTGGAAATACTGATACAGCCACCCTGCATATCCGCGGGAGACAATTTACCCTCCCGGGCTTTTTGGCTGAGTTCGCCCATTGCAGCGGCGAGTTCTGAAATAGATTTTCTATCGACATCTTTAATGACCGGGACCACCAGGCCGTTTGGGGTGTCTACCGCAATTCCGATATTGAAGTATTTTTTCAAGATCAGGTTTTCACCATTTGGATGCAGTGAGGCATTAAAATTTGGAAAGTTCTTGAGTGCCCCAACCAGGGTTTTCATAACAAACCCGAGGAGAGTGATTCGGATTCCTTCTTTGGCTGCTTCCTCTTTAATGCTCTGCCTGAACTCTTCGAGTTCGGTGATATCTGTCTCGTCTTGATGCGTGACATGAGGAATATTGAGCCAGGCGCGCTGGAGGTGGGGACCCGATAGTTTCTTGATCCTGCTGAGAGATACGGTCTCGATCTCACCGAATTTCGTGAAGTCCACGGCAGGGATTTCTGGAATTCCAGCGCCGGCTGTGCTGGCGGCCGCGGGAGAAGAGAGCTTGTGTTTAATCCACTTCTTTACATCTTCTTTTAAGATGCGTCCTTTGGGGCCGGAGCCATTTACCTGAGTCAGATCAGCGCCAAGCTCTCTCGCGAAACGTCTCACACCTGGGCTCGCATGAGGGGCTTCGGTGCCGGATTTTTGTACTGGGGGTGGCAGGGATGCGGGAGGCGAAGATTTTAAGTTGGGCTCTTCGGCGGCAGATCTATCGCTGGTTTTAGTTTCCCCCGCAGAGTCGGTCGCAGGAGAGGGGGATACTGATTTTTCCGCTTCGGCCGCAGCGGCAGTTTGTGAACTCTTTTCGGCAGCTTCAAGCATCATCACCACCGACCCTTCGGATACTCTGTTGCCAACTTCAACATTAATTGAATGGATCACGCCATCCGCTGGAGACGGAATCTCCATCGTGGCTTTGTCACTCTCGAGAGTCAGGAGAGGGTCCTCTGCGGCAACCTTATCGCCGGGCGCTACCAGCACCTCGATAATTTCAACATCGGCAAAATCTCCGATGTCTGGGATCTTTACTTCGCTTAGTTCGGGCATCGGATTAGTTTATGCTTTCAGTGGATTAATTTTATCTGCGTCGATACCGTATTTTTCGATCGCCTGGTTGACTTGTTTGGCAGATACCTGTTCCTGTTCCAGCAAGGAATAGAGCGTTGCCACAACCACGTAGTGTCGGTCGACCTCGAAAAATTGCCGTAGCTTTTGTCTGGTATCACTGCGACCAAATCCATCTGTGCCGAGAACGTGATACTGATTCGGCACCCATGCTCTGATTTGATCCGCGTACAGCTTTATGTAGTCTGTTGCGGCAATCACAGGACCTTCGGTGTTTTCCAGGCACATCTGCACATAGCTCTTGCGCGGTTCCTGGTCAGGATGGAGTCGGTTATGGCGATCTGCTTCGTGCCCATCCCGCGCAAGTTCGTTAAAGCTCGTCACGCTCCAGATGTCGGTATCTATACCATGTTCGTTGCTGAGCATCTCTGCAGCGGCTTCAACTTCCCGCAAGATTGCACCACTGCCAAGAAGTTGCACTTTTATTTTATTTCCCTTAGTGCTGGTCGATTTGAGCAGATACATTCCGCGCAGAATTCCCTCTTCTGATCCCTTCAGCATTGCAGGATGGGTGTAGTTTTCGTTCATCACAGTGATGTAGTAATAAACGCTTTCCTGCTCATCGTACATCCGCCGTAGCCCATCTTGAATAATTACCGCCAGCTCGTAGCTGTAGGTCGGATCGTAAGAGATACAGTTTGGAATTGTGCTGGACAGTATTAAGCTATGCCCATCCTGATGTTGCAATCCTTCTCCAGCGAGAGTGGTACGACCTGACGTGCCACCTAAAATAAAACCACGTGCACGACTGTCACCAGCAGCCCAGCAAAGATCGCCCACCCGCTGAAACCCGAACATGGAGTAAAAAATATAAAAAGGAATAGTGTGCAGATCATGGTTGCTGTAGGAAGTGGCGGCGGCAATCCAAGATGACATGGCACCGGCTTCATTGATTCCTTCTTGTAGTACCTGGCCCTTAATATCTTCGCGATAGAACATCAGCTGATCGGCGTCTTCCGGTTCGTAGAGTTGTCCTTCAGGGGCATAAATACCAAGCTGTCGGAACATACCTTCCATGCCAAAGGTGCGGGATTCATCCGGAATAATTGGTACAATGAAATTCTTCAGTGTCTTATCTCGAATCATCGCTGACAGGATGCGAACGAACGCCATGGTCGTGGAAATCTCCCGGTCACCGGAGCTTTCGAGCTGCCCTTTGAACAGTTCCAGGGAAGGTGCTTTGAACTGGGGCTCAGAAACATGGCGTCTGGCAGGGAGAAAACCGCCCAGGCTTTGTCGGCGTTCGAGCAGGTAGCGCGTTTCCTCGGAATCCTCAGCAGGTCTGTAGAACGGTGCCTCGGCAACTTCCTTATCCGATAATGGAATATTAAATCGGTCTCGGAACGCAAGCATGGCGTCCTCTCCCATTTTCTTTTGCTGGTGGGTAGTGTTCTGGCCTTCGCCTGCTTCACCCATGCCGTAGCCTTTAACTGTTTTAGCCAGGATAACCGTCGGCTGTCCGGTGTGCTGCGTTGCCGCCGCGTAGGCGGCAAATATCTTATGCGGATCATGGCCACCACGATTCAGGCGCCAGATATCTGCATCGGTCATGTTGGAGACCATTTCCTTTAGCTGAGGATACTTTCCAAAAAAGTTTTCCCGCACATAAGCACCATCGCGCGCTTTAAAAGCTTGATACTCCCCGTCTACCGCTTCTTCCATGCGCTGCTTCAGAAGCCCTTTGTCATCTCTAGCCAATAGCGGATCCCAATAGGATCCCCAAATTACTTTGATTACATTCCAGCCAGCGCCACGGAAATCGCTTTCCAGTTCCTGAATTATCTTTCCATTGCCTCTGACCGGGCCGTCAAGGCGCTGGAGGTTGCAGTTGACCACAAAAATCAGGTTATCAAGTCCTTCTCGACCGGCAACTCGGAGTGCACCCTTGGATTCGGGTTCGTCCATTTCACCGTCGCCGAGAAATGCCCAAACTTTTCGATCACCGGCATCGTGCAGTCCGCGGTTGTGCAGATACTTCATATAGCGGGCCTGATAGATTGCCATAATCGGGCCCAGTCCCATGGATACTGTGGGAAATTGCCAGAAATCGGGCATTAGCCAGGGGTGCGGGTAAGATGACAAACCGTTACCGTCCACTTCCTGGCGGAACCGTTTCAACATCTCCGCGTCAATGCGACGTTCAACATAGGCTCGGGCATAAATACCTGGGGCGGAATGTCCCTGGACGAAAATCATATCTCCGCCGTGATTTTCGTTGGTCGCTCGCCAGAAATGATTAAAGCCGACGTCGTAAAGTGTTGCGGCTGATGCGAAGCTGGCGATATGACCGCCAAGTTCTGACGAAATTCTGTTTGCCCGCACCACCGTAGCCATCGCATTCCAGCGAATCAAGGCCCTGATTCTCCGCTCCAGTGCATGATCCCCCGGGCTGTGCTGTTCCATGTGAAGGGGAATAGTGTTGAGATAAGCGGTATTCGGTTGGTAAGGAATATACGCGCCGGATCGTCGAGCGGTGTCGATCATGGTTTCAATCAGAAAGTGTGCCCGCTCATTCCCTTCCCGTTGAATGACTGATGTCAGGGCGTCAAGCCATTCGGCGGTTTCAGTAGGGTCAATATCGGTACGTTCGTTGTCCATGATTGATCAAAATACGGGGGAATAAGAATGCGTACATTATACCAACCGGATCAACAGGTTGAATGAGACATTTCTCTCATCTGTATCAATAAATCAGGTAGGCCCGTCAGCGGTTGTTTACGGTGGTTAAATTCGTTAGAATCCGCGCTCTTTTTTTAACTCCTTTCCTCACCGGATATCTCGTGCCGGGAGGATACAATCCACGAGGAGACTCAATGAGACACTACGAAATCGTGTTTCTGGTCCATCCGGACCAGAGCGAGCAGGTTCCTGCGATGATGGAGCGATATGGCGATATGGTCGCCTCGGGCGGCGGTCAGATTCATCGCTCTGAGGACTGGGGCAGACGACGACTTGCATACTCAATTAATGATGTACATAAAGCGCACTATGTTTTGTTCAACATAGAGTGCTCACTCGATGTGCTGGGCGAAATTGAACGCAACTTTAAGTTTAATGACTCAATTCTGCGCCATCTGGTGGTGCGACAGAAGCAGGCGATCAGCGAAGAATCTCAGTTTGCCAAGGCTAAAGCTGAGGAGGATCGAATAGAGGAGGAGAAGAAAAAATCTGCCGAATCTCGCGTCGCGGCTGCCAAAGAAGCCGAAGCCGAAAAGAAGGCGGCTGATGCCGATAAAACAAAAGATTCAGAATCGGTAACGGTCGATGACAACGATGAGTCTGCAGACAAAGTAGAGGAGACTGAATAATGGCTTTCAAAAAGAAAAAGGGCGCACCACCAAGACGTTCTTTCCAGCGTCGACCAAGATTCTGCAAATTTACTGCTGAGGGTATTGAATCAATCGACTACAAGGATCTGGAGATCCTTAAAACCAATATCAGTGAAACTGGAAAGATTCTGCCGCGTCGTACAACAGGGACCAAAGCCCATTTCCAGCGCCAGCTGGCGACAGCGGTAAAGCGCGCGCGCTATCTTGCTTTGATTCCGTACACCGATCAGCACGACAACTAGGGGGTTTAGATGGAAGTCATACTACTGGAGAAAATCCAAAACCTAGGTGACCTGGGCGAACTGGTGAATGTGAAGAATGGTTATGCACGAAACTTTTTGATTCCGCAGAAAAAAGCGGTTCGCGCAACGGAAAATGCCAAAGCGCTGGTGGAAGATCGCCGGCGCCAGCTGGCGGAAGAAGAAGGTAAACGATTCGAAGCCGCCCAAGCGCGAGCAGATCTGGCAGTTAAGGCAGTGTCTGTTACCCGTCTGTGCAGCGAGGAGGGCAAGTTATATGGCTCGGTGTCACCCGCAGACATTGCTGAAACTATGACCGAGGCTGGGACTCGGATTGAGAAGTCTGAAGTATTCCTGCCCGAGGGCCCTATCAAGCATACAGGTGATTTCGAGGCAGACGTGATTTTGCATCCTGAAGTACGGTTCCAGGTTGCGGTTAATGTGGTCGGTGAGCATGGCGAAGCGCCGGAAGCACTGGCCGAAGAAATGGATGAAGAAACTGGCGACTCAGATTTAACCGAGTCTGATTCGGAGTATTAAGCGCCATATCCTTCCGGTTTTCCACGAAAAGCGCCCACGGGCGCTTTTTTAATATCCTAGGATCGCCGGGTCGGGCGGTAGCGATTCGTAATATGGATCGTGGTTAAACAAGCGCAGAGCCTAAAACGGATTTATAATTAGCCCAATGAAAGTCGCAACCGAACTCGTTTCCGGGTCCCCAAAACTTCCACCGCAGGCTCTTGAAGCTGAGCAGTCGTTGCTTGGAGGGTTGCTGTTAGATAATCGTCACTGGGATGAAGTCAACGATGAGGTTGGAGAGTCTGATTTTTATAGTCTTAATCATCGTCTGATATTTGACGCCATCAGGTCCTTGCAGGCTACCAACCAGCCGGCGGATGTGGTGACTGTTTCGGAGTGGTTGGAACAAAATGGATCGTTGGAAAACGCGGGAGGTCTTGCATATGTCGGGACACTTGCCAATAACACCCCGAGTACAGCAAATATACTGACCTATGCGAAGATCGTCAGAGAGCGGGCTATCCTGAGGTCACTAATCTCCGCCGCCAATGACATTGCTGATACCGCCTACACTCCCGAGGGACGAACGCCGAGGGAAGTCCTTGATCATGCCGAGCAGCTTGTTTTTGATATTTCTGAGCGAGATGGTCGGAGCCGCCAGGGCTTCACTTCGATCCAGGATCTGTTAACCCGATCTATCGACCGTATTGAAGAGCTCTTTGAATCAAAGGAGACTGTCACAGGAGTGCCTACTGGCTTCGCTGACCTGGATGAACTGACTTCAGGATTACAAAGAGGAGATCTTGTGATTGTTGCGGGCAGACCTTCTATGGGTAAAACCTCGTTCGCGATGAATATTGCGGAATACGTGGCTTTGGAGAAATCTTTGCCGGTAGCGGTATTCAGTATGGAGATGCCAGGAGAGCAATTGGCGATGAGAATGCTGTCTTCAATAGGTCGAATCAATTCGAACAAAATTAGAACCGGCAGATTGGGGGATGATGACTGGCCAAGACTGAACTCGGCTGTAGGATTACTTGATAAAGCACCGATGTTTATCGACGATACTGCAGGTCTCAACCCACTCGATCTGCGTTCTAGAGCAAGAAGGTTGATGCGGGAGCACCACGATGTTGGACTGATTGTTATTGATTACCTGCAATTGATGCAGGCGAGCGATAGTTCTGAAAACAGGGCAACTGAAATATCGAATATGACACGCTCTCTTAAAATGCTGGCCAAGGAACTCAATGTGCCGGTAGTGGTGCTTTCACAATTGAATCGCAGTGTGGAGCAGCGACCGAATAAACGCCCAATCATGTCCGACCTGCGCGAATCGGGTGCTATTGAGCAGGACGCAGATGTCATATTTTTCGTATACAGAGATGAGGTCTACAATGAGGATAGTGACCAGAAAGGCGTGGCGGAAATAATTATCGGTAAGCAGCGTAACGGGCCAATCGGTACGACCCGGCTAACGTTTCGTGGCGAATATACACGATTTGAAAATTTTGCTCCCACAGATTTTGGTCAGTCCTATCAGGGATAAGTACTCGACAACACATGAGTAGGACCTGGCGCACCAGGGCATTGATCGACCTTTCGGCTCTACGTCACAATGTTAAGGTTATTCGAAACTTAGCGGGAGAAGCCCGGGTATATGCTGTGGTCAAGGCGGACGCTTATGGTCACGGAATAAACAATGTAGTACCGGCGATCCGTGACTCGGTCGATGGTTTCGCGGTAGCCACGCTGGAGGAGGGTATCCGGTGCCGTAAATGCGCTGCAAACAATGCGATTATGGTGTTGTCGGAATTCAGCGGACCAGAACAAATTGATGATTTTCGTCAGTATCAGCTGCAACCGGTGATACATCGAGAACAACAGGCGCGCTGGGTGCGTGAATCAGAAGGTTTGTCCTCAGGTGTCTGGTTAAAAATAGAAAGTGGTATGAATCGGCTTGGCATTTCACCTGAAAATGTCACTGCGATAGTAAACATGCTTAGCCGCTCGATGAATGCCAAACAATTGGGGCTGATGTCTCATCTTGCTAGCGCAGATGAAATGGATAGTGATCAGACACAGCAGCAATATCAGCGATTCTTAGAGTGTGCGTCTGATCACCTGGGCGAAGTCAGTATTGCAAATTCTGCTGCCTTGGTAGGTTGGCCTCAAACTCAGTTAGACGTCGTGAGACCGGGCCTTATGTTGTATGGAATTTCGCCGTCACAAAACCCGAGTGCGCTAGAACTTGGTTTGCGTCCGGTGATGCAGCTTGAATCAAGATTAATCGCGGTAAAAGATATCTCAGCCGGGGACGCGGTCGGTTATGGGGCAAGTTGGATTGCGCGCAAGCCTACAAAAATTGGCATTGCCGGATTCGGATATGCTGACGGGTACCCACGCTGTGTCAGTAATCGTGGCAGTGTGATCGTGAGAGATCGACGGGCCCCGGTCATCGGTAAAGTTTCAATGGATATGATGACGTTGGATTTGACGGAGTGTGGCGAGGTTCAAGAGGGTGATATCGCCCAGTTGTGGGGCCCGCAACTCGGAGTGGAGATTGTAGCCGGTTGGGCGGATACAATCCCTTATGAACTGCTGTGCAGAGTATCTCCCCGGGTCCCGAGAATACAGATAAATTGATATGGCTAAAGGGAGTGCAAAGAATCGCAGTCGATTTAACTGCCGCGAATGCGGCGCAGAAAGCGCCAAGTGGGCGGGCCAATGCGCTGAGTGTGGGGAATGGAATACACTCATCGAGGTCGCCGCGAAAACCAGCGGCGGCGTGGAGCGCTTTGCCGGATTCGCGCCCTCCTCGAAAGTGCAAGTTCTGGACGAGGTGGATATCTCCGAGGTCAAGCGACTTTCTAGCGGTAGTAACGAATTAGATCGGGTTCTTGGCGGGGGCTTGGTTCCCGGATCCATCGTCCTCATTGGTGGAGACCCTGGAATAGGAAAGTCCACACTTCTTCTGCAGTATCTTTCCTCAATCAGTCAGAGTAAACCAGTACTTTATGTCAGTGGGGAGGAGTCTGCAGAACAAATCGCGGTGCGGGCGAGACGACTCGGTTTGCCTGGCGATCGATTGATGGTAATGGCTGAAAATCGGCTGGAGTCGATGCTGGACACGGCATTACAGCAGACCCCGTCGGTGCTGGTCGCGGATTCAATCCAGACTTTCTACAGTGAAGAACTGTCTGCTGCACCCGGCAGTGTATCCCAGGTTCGGGAGTGCGCGGCGCGACTTGTTCGTTATGCCAAGCAGAGTGGCGCCACAGTGATACTGGTCGGCCATGTTACCAAAGAGGGCGCTTTGGCGGGACCTAAAATACTCGAACATATGGTGGACAGTGTGCTGTATTTCGAGGGGGACAGTTCCAGCAGTTTTCGCTTAGTTCGAGCGATCAAAAATCGCTTCGGTGCTATTAACGAAATAGGTGTGTTCGCTATGACGGAACTAGGACTAAAGGATGTTTCGAATCCTTCCGCCATGTTCGTCAGTCGCCATGGTGCATCGCGGCCAGGAAGCGTGGTCCTGGCGACCCAGGAAGGTACGCGACCGCTTTTAGTAGAAGTGCAGGCGCTGGTAGACGACAGTGCGCTTTCGAATCCAAGACGATTGTGCGTCGGTCTGGAGCAGAATCGCCTCGCGATGCTGCTCGCAATCGTGCACAGACACGCTGGAATTTCTCTTAACAGTTATGATGTATTTGCCAATGTAGCAGGAGGTGTCAGAGTGAGTGAAACCGGCGCCGATCTGGCTTTAATGTTTGCCATTATTTCGAGTGTTAAAAACCGGGCTGCTGGAAACGATCTTGTGGTTTTCGGAGAAGTGGGTTTGTCAGGGGAGTTGCGTCCGGTGCAGCGTGGTCTCGACCGTCTGCGTGAGGCACAAAAGCTTGGATTCAAAAGAGCTTTGATTCCGGCAGCGAATATGCCTGATGCCGTGGCGACGAAATCAGTGAGTGAACTGGAGATCATTCCTGCACGGAGAGTTGAGGACGCGCTATCCCTGTTTGAGTTATGATCCGGCCCTGCAAATCAATCAACAAGGATATTTTTATCATGATTTTAAAACCGCGTTTAGTTTCAGCCGTTGTCGCGGCCATTATTCTAGGTTCTACTGGAAGCGCAATTGCCCAGGATGTAATTCTGGATTCCGATGAAAAGAAATATAGCTATGCAATCGGCACCAAGCTAGCATCGCAACTGCAGGAGCAATTCGGACAGACTGAAAGTGGTGTCGATATGCAGGCCCTTGCAGCGGGAATCAGTGATGTAGTCAATAGCGCGGAATTAAAAATGACCGCCGCAGAAGCTGATCAGGCAATTGAAGCTCAGCAACAGGCTATGTTGGCTGCAGCTGCGGCGGAAGCGGGGGTGGCGGCTGAGCGTGGTTCAGAATATCGTGAGTCCAATCGGGGTAAGGAAGGCGTCATCGAAACTGAAAGCGGAATGCAGTATACGGTCCTTAACAGTGGCGATGAGAGCGGTGCTATGCCCGGTGCCGACGATACAGTCGTAGTGCACTATCGTGGAACATTAATTGATGGTACTGAATTTGACAGCTCGCATTCTCGTGGCGTACCGGCGACATTTCCTCTGAGCGGTATTATCCCTGGCTGGAAGGAAATTCTTCAACTGATGCGACCAGGGGATAAATGGAACGTTGTGATTCCTCCTGAGCTTGCATATGGAGAACGCGGTGCGGGGGCGAACATCGGACCCAACGAAACCCTGATTTTTGAGATAGAGCTGCTTGAGGTAAAAAAGGGATAAGCCGGATGTTTTAGCGTAAAAACGGCTGCAGTGCTGGCTCTGCCTGGGTTCAGGTTAAATTCATCTGGGCTTCAGGGACGAGGCGTATTCTGAGTCCATGATTTAAATGTATGGGGACCCAGATTATGAAAAAGAATTTAATATTCTCTGCATTGCTGGCACCAATTGCATTGTTGCAGATATCCAAGCCAGCGCTAGCCGAATATGGCCGCGGAACGATAGAAGAAGCCACCGTAATCAGTGCGCAGCCGGTCTACCGAACGGTGCGTGTAAATGAGCCCATTGAGCAGTGCTGGGACGAACCGGTGCATGTGTCGTCCAACAGTGGATACTACTCCCATACCCCGAAGATTCTGGGCGCTATTGTTGGCGCAGCAGTTGGAAACGAATTTGGATCAGGGCGTGGTAAGGACCTTGCCACTGTTGCAGGGGCTGTGCTCGGAGGCTCAATAGGCCGAGATATACAAGCCAATCATGCCCGTCGAAATAGTCGAGTGTTGTACGAGAAGCGATGCGAGTTAGTAGATCGATACCGCACGGAAGAACGTATCGACGGTTACGAGGTGGATTATCGGTACAATAATCAGATCTACTCTACCTTTACTCAACATGACCCCGGTCCAACGCTGACAGTTAGCGTAAATGTAGTACCAGTGGAATAATATACTGGGAAATTTGTAAAGGCCCCATGCTAGTCCTGGGGTCTTGCCATATACCCCTTAATACGACTATACAATACATGGTTAGGTGCTTAGTCTAAACTGACCTGGCTACGGTATCATTTATTAAAGAATTAAATAGTGTTCACGTGAAACGTCTCTGGCACAACATTACGGTTTCAGCGGTCTCCGCAGCAATGCTGGCTGCCCTGATGCCAGCAATTGCGCTCGATGCTAATGCTCAGAGTAATAACTCCAAACAAAAAAATGGGCAGGGGAACAGTATGGATGATGTGGCACGTATGATTCGCAAGAACAAACAATGGCAGATTCTTGAAGTAACTCCGAGACAGGACGGTTCAGTCACGCGCTATCGGTTTAAGCTGATCAACAGTACTGGAAAAGTAAAAATTATCAGTATCGACCCGAAAAAGCCAAACCTGAGGCGCTTGGAACAATAATCAACAATTGCCGCCACATTCGATCATCAGTGATCGAGCGAGATGGTGCAATAATGAACGAATGAACCCATGCGTATATTAATAGTAGAAGATGAAAACACACTGCGCTCGCAGCTGGTCAATAAATTCAGACAAAAAGGCTATGCTGTTGATGAAGCTGCAGACGGAGAAGAAGCACTGTTTTTTGCCAAGGAATATCCTGTTGATATAGCAGTGGTTGATATTGGCTTACCAAAAATGTCTGGAATAGAAGTTATCAGGCAGTTGAGAGCGGATAAGGTGGAGTATCCGATCATGATTCTCACGGCGCGTTCCCGGTGGCAGGAAAAGGTTGAAGGCCTGGATGCCGGAGCCGATGACTATCTGGCCAAGCCTTTTCATTTTGAGGAGTTATACGCGCGAGTATCTGCCTTAATCCGTCGCTCAGCAGGGCAATCCAGTCCAATAATTGAGATCGGCACTATCAAATTGGACACACGATCCCAGGAGGTTTTTGTAAGCGCAAGTAACCTTGATCTGACTGCATTTGAATACAAGTTACTTCATTATTTAATGATGAACCGAGGCAAGGTAGTATCGAAGATGGAACTAACTGAACATCTCTATGATGAAGACGCAGATCGAGATAGTAATGTAATCGAAGTGTTTGTTGGTCGCTTACGAAAGAAGCTTGATCCCGAAGGAACACTTAACCCGATTGAAACGTTGCGCGGGCGGGGATACAGATTCTCTGTTTCTGATTGACCAAATTATCTCTTAGAAGACGGCTGCTGATCGCGGCTGCAATAATCTTAGTAACGTTTCTTGGCCTTGCCGGAGTTGCGCTGGATAGAGCGTTTATAAGCAGCGCTGAGGTTTCTTTGAAAAATCAGCTTAAAACGCAAACCTTTGCGTTGCTATCAGTGCTAGAGGTAGAGCAGGACGGGGCCATTATCATACCGCAGCAACTGCCCGAAGCACGGCTTATGGTGCCCAACTCCGGGTTATATGCATTTATTATTGACCCGCTAAATAATGTAGTTTGGCAATCCAACTCGGCAATAGGGGTGCGTCAGGCCGGTCTGCAAAAAGAGCAGTTAGGGTCCGAATCGTTTGGACAGGATGGTAATAAACTCTCGAGTCCTTTTCGATATAGTTTTTCCATTTCCTGGGAAACGGAGAGTAACTTGGAGTACGAATTTACACTGGTTATGGTCGAGGCTAGCGATCATTTTGTAACTTTCGTCGCTGAGCATCGACAAAAAATTATATTGTGGCTGGGACTAGTCGGAGTATTTCTGCTGCTCCTGCAGATGTTAGCGTTGAACTGGGGTTTGTCACCGCTGGTTAAAGTGAGTAATGAACTCGATCAGATAGAGCACGCTCGTCAAGATCGTATTTTAGGTGACTACCCTGATGAAATCGCTCAATTGAGCCAGCGCATCAATCTATTTATTGCAAATGAACGAAGGAATATCGAGCGCTACCGCAATACGCTGGGTGATCTTGCTCACAGCCTGAAAACGCCACTCGCAGTGGTTAAAGGATTAGCAGAGAGTAATACAACAATTGATCATGATGAGTTAAACCGATACACGGACCGAATGAGTAACATTGTTGAATATCAACTGAAGCGTGCTGCCTCCTCACGCGTATCACTGGTTCATGGTCTGGTCAGCGTTGCAGAAGTAATCTCCAGGATTGATGAGTCTCTCAAAAAAGTGTATGCATCAAAGGGAATCGAAGTAGGCGGAGAAGTAGCGGAGTCGATACAGTTTTATGGCGATCAATCGGATCTCTACGAACTGATTGGAAACATTATGGACAATGCGTGTAAGTGGGCGAATAAGCGAGTACGTTACTCGGCCAAGTCGATCAAGGCTGGTAATAGCCAACTAGAGGGGGTGGAACTCATGATCGAAGATGATGGCCCCGGTATTGCCGGAGAAGTGCGGGATCTTGTGATGAAACGCGGAGTCAGAGCAGATCAGCAGATTGAGGGTTATGGTATCGGGCTTGCTGTAAGCAGGGAGATAGTCGATCGATACAACGGTGAGTTTGAAATCGGTCAGAGCAGTCTAGGTGGTGCGGCGATTAAAATTTCCCTCCGGCCCAGCATGTAGCTGTGACAATGTTCAGCTTAATCAACAGGTCTCGCTGAGCGATTGCTTAATATAAGATGCAGCATTTTGGGCTTGGATTACTGAACGAATACCATTGCAACTGAGACGTTATCCGGCGCTCCGTTTTCCAAGCAAGCTCGAATGAGAGTATCCATACATAGCTCCGGTTCATGGGAACGTAAAGCTAGAATAGTCGCGATGTCGCTGTCTTCCACCGCACCGGTTAAACCGTCAGAGCAAAGTAAAAAGATATCTCGAGGCTCAACCGTTTTTGAGAATACATCTGGCTCACATCGTGACTCAATGCCGAGCGCCTTTTTCAACACGTGATAACTGTATGCCGGTACACGCCCATCTGGACTGTTGGCCTTAAGGTCATTTGCCAGAGTATGATCTTCGGTAAGTTGCGTCAGTTCTCCACCGCTGAACCGATAACAACGTGAATCACCTATATGTCCAACATAGACTTTTTTATCATGAAAACTTGCGGCTACGAGCGTTGTGCCCATTCCCTCCATATGTGCTAGCTTTCTGCCATTGGTATAGACCTCAGTGTTAGCCGTAGAAATCGCTTCAGAAAGAATCGTTTTACGATTTAATTTGCTGAGGTCTTCCTGAACTAACCACTGCTCTTCAATGAAATCACACATTGCGTTAACCGCCATTCGACTGGCGATTTCCCCAGCCTTATGACCGCCCATGCCATCGGCCACCACCGCAATGTCGAGCTCGGGAACGATTCGCACACTATCTTCATTAAGCGGGCGAACGTTTCCGACGTCTGTCGCTGCGATCATTTTGTAGTTCATGACGACTTCTAAGCTTTAGGTCATCCCCGGAAATCAAATTGTTCGCAATAATTCATTGATTCCCACCTTGCTACGAGTCTTGTCATCCACCTTCTTTACAATCACTGCACAGTAAAGACTGTGTGTTCCATCCTTTGATGGGATTGATCCTGAGACCACTACGGATCCCGCAGGGACACTTCCGTAACTGACTTCCCCAGTTTCCCGATCAAGTATTCGCGTGCTTTGACCAATATATACCCCCATAGAAATAACCGAACCTGCACCGACAATGACACCCTCGACGATTTCACTGCGTGCCCCGATGAAACAGTTGTCTTCGATAATAGTAGGCGAAGCCTGCAGCGGTTCAAGCACGCCACCGATTCCCACGCCCCCGGAAAGGTGAACATTTTTTCCGATCTGGGCACAGGAGCCAACAGTGGCCCAGGTATCCACCATTGCGCCTCTGTCGACATAACCACCAATATTCACATAGCTTGGCATCAGCACTACGTCGGGTGCGATATAGCAGCCTCGCCTTACCACTGCGGGTGGGACCACCCGATAACCGCCATTACTGAAGTCCTCATCAGTGAAGTCGGGAAATTTAAGTGGAACCTTATCGTAGTAGCTGGAAAACCCGCCGCGGATGATCCGATTTTCTTCGATACGAAATGAAAGTAATACCGCCTTCTTCAACCACTCATTTACTTTCCATCCATCGACGGAGGGTTCCGCCACCCGCGCTTCACCACTATCGAGTAATGATATTGCTTCGTTAATCGCTTCCCGGTACTCTGCTGTAACGGTATGCGGTTTGATGGTGGTGCGGTCGTCCCACGCCTGTTCGATGGTTTGAGAGATTTGATTCATTATTGGCCCGATCTCGAGAGTTGACTGGAGTGAATAGATAAGATGCCTGGGGCCCGGCTAGACTGATTAAATTGATCTGTTTTCATTATTTGCGCAGTTACCCGCTGCGGTCTGTGACTAACTCAATAATCCATAATCCAGACTATTTCATAAGAAGTCGGGTTAAGCTGATTGTCTACCTCGACACAACGTGGATTATAAAACAACTTCCGGCCTTCCGGTTCCGGTAATGATCATCTTGACCATAGCCAACGGGCCTGGCCCCACATGAATAGCTCGCTTTATATTTCAATAAGCGGTTAATTAATGTAGGCTCTGCACCTCTTTTCGGATCGAGCAAGCCCTTGCTGTATCCGGATAGCGTCCACAGCTCTTAACAAAATCACCGTAACGATGAGAGATCATTTTGCGATCACCGTCTCTGACTCATATGGGTCGCGCTACTATTGCATTAGAAAGTCCACCAAATTACTGTTTTATATCGTTGTTTTCTTGATTGCGTCTCTGCTTGTCGGGGCGATAACGGGAAATATCCTGCAATATCTGGAAGGGCGGTCACTCGCTCAGCTGAATCAGCGACTTGACAGTGAGCTTTTGCTTTTTGACAGCCACAATTTTAAATTAAATCAAATTATTAATAAAAAGTCTCAACTGATTGAAAATATTAGTAAAGAGTTGGTTGAAATTGAAAAAGACAGCGGTGTAGAAAACACTGACCAGGCGGCTTCTCTGGAAGAGAGGTTACGGTTATTAGCGGGATTTTATGGTCGCAAAGAAGTCGAATATTCTGAAATTGGCGATCGGGTGCAGCAGATTGAAGGCATTATTGGGTTGACGGAGGAAGATATGTCGGAAGCGGACCTGGTTGCTAGAGTGGAGTTTGCAGGTCTGACCGCGAGCCACAAAAAGATTCTGTATGATAGTATTCCCAACGGTTTCCCGACTCAAGTGGACGTGATCACCAGTAAATTTGGGAGTCGCATTCATCCGATTACCAAGATAAAATCGTTCCACAAGGGTGTTGATCTGCGGGCCGAAATTGGAGATGAGGTAATTTCTACCGCTGATGGTATAGTTAGGGAGGCAGGTTACTCGGAGCTGAGTGGCAGGCGGGTGGTGATTCAACACAATTTTGGATTTGAAACCCGCTACTCGCATCTCGACCAAGTTGATGTTGCGCCGGGAGACATCGTGCACAAGGGAGATCTGATCGGTCTTTCTGGAAAGACGGGACGTGTAGATGCACCGCATTTACATTATGAAATCCGATATCTGGGGAAATCGGTCAATCCATACCAGTTCCTACAATGGGAATTTGGTTCACATGAAATATTCACAAACGTAAGGGGGATAAAATGGCCATCTTTGATAAGTCTGATAAACAAGCAGATTACGCATCAAACGTTACAACTATCGCTGCTGGAACCAGTGTCGTCGGCAAGATAGAGATCGAATGCAACTTGCATATCGATGGGGAGTTTGAGGGCGAGGTCAATTCAAAAAGCATCGTAAAGATTGGGCAGTCCGGCCTGCTCAAAAGCACTCTGAAAGCAGAAAAACTGATTGTGACCGGTCGATTTATCGGTACCGCCGACTGCGACACTATTGAACTGGTGTCGGGGGGGGAAGCTGAAGGCAAGCTGATTTCATCCGGGCTGACAATTGATTCCAGCAGCTCATTTCAGGGTGAGAGCATTCGTCGCAAAAAGGGCGAAGTTTCAAAGGTTCTTGATTTTAACAGCGATAAACCGAGCCTCAATCCGAGTATCAAGCCGAGTCTTGAACCGAAGCCGACGCAAGCTCCCAAGCTGGAAGAAAAAATTAAAAAGCCCTGAGCTATTCGACAACCTGGTTGATTGATAGCGAAATCGCTGCGCTATTGTTTGTGGGAGTCTCATGCGGGTCGCTTGTGAGATCTCCCGGTGATGCGGTGGGCTTCCCGCTCTTTGAAATTCGTGCGGTAACTAAAACGTTTTCGGTGCTGCTCAGATTCCGGCCTTCTATCATTGCCATTGAGTCATTCAGGGTAACCTCAGCTGGCAGGTCGGCCACCGATAGCCTCGCGGCGGCGAGGGGAAACGGTGGGCCGCCTATGGCGCGTGCGAACACAAACACTTTGTCCCCAGGGCTGGTCATAGCTTGAAAATCTGGATCGAGGGATACGGTTACGCTGATCGATGACGCCGATGTCGCGATGCTATCGGCAGGCCCGGCGTCCGATGCAGCTTCGAGGTCGGCGGGCCTGCCCTCAATTTGAGAAATCACCTGATTGATCTGGTTCAGTGCCTCAGGCTGGGTCGTCAGCAACGGTTGCAGTCTCTTGAGATATCCAAGCGCTGTTTCGTTGTCGCCGATACTTCTTGAACCCATCCCCGCGATCCACAATGCGTTGATCTGCGCGGGATCCAGTTCCAGGGCACGGTTTAGTCTGGCGGCAATCTCCTCGGTGTATTGACTACCGTTCACCAGAAGACTCGCATCTGACCAGGCGGTAAGAATGTCCGGGTCGTCACCAACCAACCGATGTACCTTGGCGTAGGCTTGTTCTGCTTCAGCGAAGCGACCTAGAGACATATATGTTCTACCGGCAAGTGCCCAACCGTCCGCGTTATCCGGTTGTTGCTCCAGCGTCTGTTCAAGTCTTGTTAATAAAACGTCAAGACTGGCTGCCGGGTTTTGCTCAATCTGTTCAGAAGAAGGCAGCGCTGCCTGCTGTTTCCATTGTGTATTCCCAAGGAATTTGTATAGAGTAAATGCCGCCACTGGAATGCTGAGCAACACTACGATTGCGGTGAGGGCTCCGCTAGGCCGGTTAACCTCTATATTGTAATCGGGTGCCTTAAGGTCGTCTAACAGTGCAGCTTCAAGTTCCTGTCGGGCTTCGACTGAGTCATTATCTGTGGAAATCTGCTCGAGTCTTTGGCGGGTGATTTCCAGGTTTTGCTTTTCAAGATCAACAGTCTTGATCGCCTTGCGGTTGAATAGAGATGGGGCAAGTATCAGAAGGGAAGTCACAACGAGCGCGCTGGCGCAGAGAAAGAAGAGCCCCATTAACTCTCTCCGTGATCTGGTAATTCTGAATGTCGGCCGGACGAAGTGTTTATTCCCTTTTGTGGTTTCTGCACATGAGATTGGTTCAACATTGCACGAACCCGAACGCGTTCGGACTCGCTAAATTCTTTCACATCATTTTTACCGCGATTACGCGCACGCAACACGACCCACAGCGCAATGATCAATAAAACCACGGGCGACAGCCAAAGCACCAGATTGGATTTGTTGAACGCTGGACGATACAGAACGAATTCACCGTAACGATCGACCATGAATGCCACCACGTCCTGTCGCGTTTTCCCCTGTTCGATTAATTCACGAGTCTTACGCCTGAGGTCAATTGCCAGTTCAGCATTTGAATCTGCCAGGTTCTGATTCTGGCACACCAGGCAACGGAGTTCCTCAATCATGTCCTGGTATAGAGCCTGTTTGGCAGGATCATCGAATTGCACTACCTCTACTTTTGCTAGTCCGGATAGAGGATGGATAAACAATGTCACCAGTAAAGTGTAAAGAAACATGCCAGACATGCTGATGGCGAATGAATTTAGGTCGAACTTGCTCAGACGCTTCAATTTGTGACCTGCCTGAGCTGCTCAATAATTGGGATTAGCTTTTGATTAAGGTCTTCATGACTCACGGGCCCGATATGTTTGTATCGAATATGGCCACGTTGATCGACTACGAAGGTTTCCGGCACACCATATACACCGTATTCAATGCCGACGTCACCCGCATGATCAAAAGCGCTTACCAGGTAAGGATTGCCATGTTCGATTAACCACTGTTTGGCTTTACCTCGCTCATCCTTATAGTTCAAACCAACAATATCCACCTGCTCTGACAGTTTTGTGATCACAGGGTGCTCCTGTAAACAGGCCACGCACCATGATGCCCACACGTTCAGTAGCCATACCTTCCCCTCGAGAGTCTGGTGTGTAATCTGTTGTGTGGTATTGTGGAGCTGCTCGAGATCAAAAGCCGGCGCTGGTTTGTCGATCAATACCGAGGGTATTTCCCGGGGATCCAGACTGAGTCCGCGCCAAAGTAGCGCAGCAAGCCCGACAAATAGAACCAGCGGCACAACATATCGGCTCATACAGTCTGTCCGGCAGTCTGTCCGGTGAACTCTGTTTGTGCGACCTTTTTGCTCTGGCGATATCGTTTGTCAGTGGCTGCAAGTAAGCCGCCGAATCCCATCAGAAGTGCTCCGAGCCAGATCCATCGAATAAAGGGTTTCAGGTACAGCCTCACCGCCCATGCGCCCTGATTATTCAGAGGCTCCCCCAATGCGATGAATAGATCACGGGTGAAACCTGCGTCGATCGCTGCTTCTGTCATCGGGTCTTGTTGTACTAAATAGGTGCGTTTCTCTGGCTGTAAAACGCTATCGACCTCTCCATTGACGAGTACCGAAAAGTTGCCCATGCGGGAACTATAATTTGGCCCGGTTGTATTGCGAACGCCATTGAACTCAAATTCGTATCCCGCCATCTGAAAACGCTCACCTGGTGCAAGGCGGACGTCCTTTTCAATACTAAATCCATTCACCATGGTGACACCAATTATGAATACCCCAACACCGAAATGCGCAATGGTCATTCCCACAATCGATCTTGGGGTCGAGAATAGTCCCCGCATGCGCTGTCCTGGGCGAGCACGTGTCCAGAGAGCATGGATATTCGTGAGCATTACCCATACACCGAGCGCGATACCCAGCCCGGCGGTCAGTGAATAACGATGCATCGCCAGTGGCGCCAGCAGACCAATGACGAGCGATATCAGTAATAGGATTACTTTATCTTTTGCATTCCTAGAGAGACTATCTCGCTTCCATCTTAGGGTAGTGCCGATCCCCATTAGCGCCACCAGGGGCACGCCCAATACCGCGAATACAAGGTCGAAGTAGGGGGGTCCAACTGAAATCTTCTTGCTCAACAGTGCATCGATAATGAGTGGGTAGAGCGTCCCTATCAACACTGCAAAACAAAGCACCGCAAAGAACACGTTATTGAGAAGTAACGCTGTTTCTCTTGATACCAGATTAAATCTAACAAAACTCCGCACAGTCGGAGCGCGCCACGCATAGAGTACCAGCGAGCTACCCACTACGATGAACAGGAAAATCAGGATAAACAATCCCCTGGACGGATCATTGGCAAATGCGTGAACTGAAGTTAAAACACCTGAGCGAACCAGAAAAGTGCCGAGTAAGGACAGAGAGAACGCCATCACTGCGAGGAGTATGCTCCAGGCTTTGAATACCGCACGTTTCTCGGTTGCGGCCAGGGAATGAATCAACGCGGTACCGACCAGCCATGGCATAAATGAGGCGTTCTCGACCGGATCCCAGAACCACCATCCGCCCCAGCCCAGCTCGTAATACGCCCACCATGAACCCAGGGCAATACCAATGGTCAGAAACATCCAGGCAATATTAGTCCACGGGCGCGCCCAACGCGCCCAGGCCGCATCCAGTCGACCGCCGATCATGGCTGCGATAGAAAATGCAAAGGCGACTGAAAAGCCGACATAACCCATATATAACATTGGTGGATGAATCGCGAGTCCGATATCCTGCAGCAGTGGATTCAAGTCGCGGCCTTCGGCCGGTGATGGAAAAAGTCGTTCGAATGGATTCGATGTGAGCAGCAGAAAAAGCAGTATACCAACACTGACGAGCCCCATTACCGCTAAAACCCTTGCAGCCATCACATCTGGAAGCTGCCGTGTACCCAGTGCCACTGCGCCTGTCCAGACCGTCAGTATAAAAGCCCAAAGTAATAATGAACCCTCATGTCCGCCCCACACACCTGTGATGCGGTAGAGTAGCGGTAGCCGAGAATTGGAATGGTTGGCGACATAGGCCACAGAGAAGTCGCTAGTCATGAATGCCCAGGTGAGGCAGCCATACGAGATCGCGATCATCGCAAGCAGATTTAAACTCAGAGGACGCGCCAGAGTCACCCAGTTACTGATTCCCCTAAGGGAGCCCACCAGGGGTAGTGTACCCAGCAAAACCGCCAGCACCAATCCGAGAATCAGAGCAAAGTGACCGAGTTCAGGAATCATTGGGCAGTCTGCTCCGTAGAATAGTTGTCCGCATTTGCTTGTTTCAGGGCCGCGCTCACCTCAGGCGGCATATAGTTTTCATCGTGTTTGGCCAGCACCTGCTGGGCGATAAACTCACCATTTTGAATCGAGCCTGTTGTGACAATTCCCTGACCTTCTCGAAACAAATCCGGCAGTATACCAGTATAACGAACGGTAACGACTTTAGCGGTATCGGTGAGGTCGAATGCAATACTGAGATCAGTATCACTTCTTTTTACACTGCCTTCCACTACCATCCCACCCAGTCTGAACGTGGTGTTATCTGGTGCCTCGCCAGCTGCTATTTGCGAAGGACTGTAAAACAGGTTGATGTTCTGATTCAGAGCGGTTAACGCCAATGCCACAGCGCCGCTAACCGCCGTCAACAGCAGGCCAATAAGCAGTAGTCTTTGCTTCCTTTTTGGGGTCATGATTTGTTCGATCGCCTGATTTTATGTTCGACTTCAGCGCCAAGCTGACGGATAAGTTTCTTATGCTGGCTTCTTGATGATAGAAACTGATAGGTGAATAGCACTGCCACCACAGCATAACTGGTCCAGACAAAAAACGCGTAGCCACCCATATGAAAAAATTCAGTCATTGACAATCTCCCGCACCCACTGCGTTCTGCGTTCCTGACTCAGTAGTTCACATCGTAATCGGTAGAGCATCGCAGACAGGAAGTAAAAGTTAAAAGCAAAAAACATGATCAGCAGGGGGATAAGCATTCTGGTATCGATACTGGGACGGCCGAGTTTGGTGACCGTCGCGCCCTGGTGCAGGGTATTCCACCATTCCACTGAAAAATGAATGATCGGCAAATTAATTAAGCCGACTAGTGCGAGAACGGCAGAGGCGCGCGACGCAGTGCGGCGGTCTTCAATGGCATTGGACAACGCGATATATCCTATGAACAAAAACAACAGCACAAGTTCAGAAGTCAGGCGTGCATCCCAGACCCAGTATGTGCCCCAGGTCGGTTTGCCCCAGAGGGAACCAGTGACCAGTGCGCAGAAAGTGAACATTGCCCCAAGCGGTGCGACGGAGCGTGCCACCAGGTCCGAGACTTTGATATGCCATACCAGGCCAATTCCGGCTGAGACCGCCATGACGAAATAGCTGAACATCGATAACCATGCCGAAGGTACATGAATGAAAATTATTCGGTAACTGTCCCCCATTTGGTAATCAGGTGGCGCAACGACCAGCCCCTGATACAGACCGACAACGAAAAGCAGAAGCGCCACAACCCCGATGGGCATGGCCCAACGGCTGGCAAACCCGTAGACCCATGCAGGGGAGCCAAATCGATGAAACCACAGCCATTTCTTGCCGCGACTGGATGAGTTGAGAGATTCCGTGGTCATTTTTTTCTGGAATTGTTGTATAGCTTTGAATTATCGATGAAAACTAAGATCACTATTTTACTTCAATCAATAAAAGACCTGAACTATAGGTATCAGTTCACACTGATTTTTAATGCAGTGGCGCTGGCCAATGGACAGACTGCTAGAGAAAACAGTGAAAATGAAGCGAGTAATAACAGGTGAGGTTGTGGATCAAGAGTGACCATTGTGGCTTGCACGGCGCCAGCGCCAAAAATCAGCACCGGGACGTAAAGCGGCAGGATGACCAGGCTTAGCAATACCCCGCTTTTGCGTATTCCCACAGTTAAACCAACGCCAACGGCGCCGATAAGGCTGAGGGCAGGGGTGCCGAGTATCAGTGCGCAACTTAAAACAATAATCGCATCTCCAGATAACTGCATCAGCACACCGAGTAATGGGGATATCAAAATGAGCGGCAGTCCTGTCACCAGCCAGTGGGCCAGAGTTTTTGCCAGCACCAGCAGACTCAGCGGATGGGGGCTCAGCACCAGCTGTTCTAGAGTACCGTCTTCGTGGTCGGGTCGGAAAATTCCGTCCAGGGCAAGCAGCGTAGCTAACAGCGCGGCGACCCAGATTATTCCCGGCCCCGCCTGCATTAACAATGTTTTATCCGGGGTAACCGATAATGGAAACAGGCTGACCACAATAATAAAGAACAGCACTGGCTGAAGCATATCCCCACGCTCCCGCAGCGCTATCATCAGGTCCCGGCGAAGCAGAGCTTTCATCGCACTCATCGTTGAGACTGTTTGGTCGTTCATGCTGAATCCAGGCAAATCCGACCGAGCCGGTCAACAGGCAAATCAAAGCCTTGGTGACTCGTAAATATGATTAATCCATTGCGCTCAATGTGACTCCGCATCAGGGACGAGAGTAACTCGATTCCTTCAGAATCAAGAGAGGTGCCCGGCTCATCGAGAATCCACATAGGCGCATCACTCATGACCACTCTCGCAACCGCAATACGTTGCCTCTGGCCTGCAGACAGCTGTCGGCATAAACGGTCTCGTGTGTGCTCCACTCGCAGTAACGTAAGGTGTTCAGTGGCCGTCGAACCGGCATCACGCAGCGCGCGATTCCCAGTAGCCGCGGTCGACACCAAATTTTCATGGGCAGTCAGATCCGGTTTTAGCGCAGGTTTATGTCCTAGATAACTCAGATTGGCGCGGTACTCACTAGGAACCCTCCGAATATCATTCCCGTTCCAATTGATCTGGCCCGTCTCGGCCAAACTTAAGCCACATAAAATCCGCAGCAACGACGTCTTCCCTGATCCATTTGCGCCCGTTACATGTATCGTGTTTCCTGAACTTATGGTAAGGCTCAAGCCTTCAAAAAGGCTATTAAATCCGCGCAGGCACGCTAAATCCGTGGCCTCAATAC
>JAHEGU010000071.1 GCA_024644945.1 Gammaproteobacteria bacterium
AATATACAAAGTATAAAAATCAGCGAACAGGTGGTTGAGTTCCATATGAATTTATTCAAAACCATTTCTTCTTTCTAGACAGAGTTTCTGTTCCAATTACTATCGACGCCATAGTACCAAGCAGCATGAAATAGCCATATTTCCAGCCAAGCTCAGGCATATTTTTAAAGTTCATACAGTAAATTCCCACTAGCAAACTTAATGGAAGCAATATCGCCGCAGCCAGTGTTAAGGCTTTCATAATGCTATTGAATTTATGCGCAGAAACCGGGATGTAGCCATTAAACCAATCGAGAGCGAGTTCTTGAAACAGTGCGTTTGATAGGATCAATCAACATGCAGCGTACCACAAGAAAATTATATTGTTGGTTACTCAAGGTTACCGTTAAGCGCATTGCCTGCTATCCGTGAATAAGTGGCGGCATCATGTTGAATAGGGTTAGTGCCTGCCGATGGATCCGCAACCGCCATCTCCCCCAGATCTTTCAAGCGTCTGTCATCGATGCCGAGCGCCTCCAGGGTGTTAGGGATTTTAATTGAAGTCCTTAGATCCAGTATCCACTGCAGAAAACCATCAAAATCAGGGGTCAACTCAAGATATCTTGCCAGCCTCACTATGGGTTGCTCGATGGCGCTGCGATTTGCCAGCAGTACATAAGGCATTAACACAGCGTTCAGGGTGCCGTGATGGGCGTCATATATTGCCCCCAAAGGATGCGCCAGAGCATGCATTCCGCCCAGACCACGCTGAAAAGCAGTGGCACCCATAGACGAGGCAACCAGCATCTGTCGTCGTGCCTCTATGTCGCTGCCATTAGATACCGCCCTTTCCAGGAACTGACTAACCAGTCGGATTCCCTCAACGGCAATACCCTCTGCCATAGGATGATAAACCGGCGAGCAGAATGCTTCGAGGCTATGCGACAGCGCGTCCATACCGGTTGCCGCGGTCAGCATTGGGGGCAGGCCAATCGTAAGCTCCGGATCCAGGATCACGCAATCCGGTAACATCTTCGGATGAAAAATAATCACCTTGCGCTCCTCCTCTTCATTGACAATCACAGATGCGCGCCCGACTTCGGATCCGGTCCCCGCAGTGGTAGGAACCGCAATAATCGGGGGAATACGATCAGAGTCCGCGTTAAGCCAGTTGTCCCCCACATCCTCCAGATCCCACATGCTGCAATCCTGGTTCGCGGCCACGGCAATGGCTTTACCTGCATCAAGACCGCTGCCCCCGCCTAAGGCGATGATGCCATCATGACCACCTTTGCGATATTCCTTGATGCCGATATCAACATTTCTACCGGTTGGATTGGGTTTGATATCGCTGAACAGTCTGATTTTCAGTCCGGCATTACTGCATACTTCAATTATTGTCTGAACCATCGGCAGTCGAGCAAGACCTGGATCGGTTACTAGCAGTGGGGAAGACATTCCAAACTCCCTACAGAAATCGGCGATTTCAGAGATTCGGCCTTCACCAGTGCGCATCGCGGTGGGGTAGTTCCAGTTTATGTTCATATTTGTCGGTGTATGTCCAAACAGTTAAATATTTATCGGAAATCCACAACGGATTTTGGTGCCAGTTCCCATTTCGCTGGTGATGTTCAGGGTCCCACCATGTGCTTCAACGATGACGCGGCAGAGGTGCAGGCCGAGGCCGTACCCACCGGTTTTTCGCTGACGTGAGGGATCAGCCCTGTAGAAAGGTTGGGTCAGATGTGGAATGTGATCCGTCTTGATGCCTTCACCACTGTCGGTGACGTATATGCAGAACTCATCGACTTCGTTGATCAGTGAGATGGTGGGTCGCCGATTGGGGTCGATACTGTGTTTGATGGCGTTCTGCAGTAGATTGCGCAGTAACAATTTTATTCGTGCTTGGTCTAACTCCGCTTCCAACTTGACCAGCTCCATCACTTTAACTTTTCGTCGAAACTCACGCTGCACCATTTCACGAATTAAATGGTCAAGCCTGATGCTCTCGAGATTTAGACTGGCGTGACGACTGCTAAGACGCTCGCTTTCCAGAAGCTCGGTAATCATCTGCTCCATATACTCCATGTCTTTTTCCACTTCGCGCTTAGAGGCAGAGTCTTCCATCAGCGCAAGGTGTACCCGGCTTCGCGTAATTGGTGATCTTAGCTCGTGACTGATGCCGAGCAGTAACTGGCGTTTCGCTTCTAACATACTACTTATGTCATCCGCCATCGCGTTTACATTGTCGGACAGGTCGCCCAGCTGATCGTTTCTGCGTTTACTTATTCGATGATCCAGCTTGCCGCTGCCAATCAGGTTTACCCCCTCCTGTATATCTTCTATTGGTCTGAACAATGCTTTGGTGGCATAGTAAATGAGCAGCAGAATGCCGAAGATTGTTGCGAGTATTGTTAATCCATATGTGCCGCCATGACGCAATTCGTTGGGTTGATGAATCTGGAAATAAAGATCAAATGCTCCGGTACGCGTGAAAAGAATCAACTCATCGGACAGTGTGCGTAATTTGTACTGTCTAATCCGGTCATTCATGGGGCCGCCGGTGTTCATTAGTGCCGCCAGCTGCTCTCGGTCGGGCAGGCGTGATGAAGTGCTCCAACTTTGGCTCGGGCCAAAAACATGCACATCAACTGGTATCCCGCTGGTAATTTGTTTTGCCCGGTCTCGATCCGGGGGCGAGCCTAGCTCCCGCTCCATAAGCTCAACATAGTGCACCATGAATGGTTTGACGCTGGTGCGGAAATGTCCAGAAAAACCCTTGCCTACGATAGAGCCAACGAGTAACAGAAGCACGGCCCCCGCGCATATGAATAGCAGCAGCAGTCGCGCTGAGAGAGAATGGGTGAGGCGGTTCAGCACAGTAAATTCAGGATGATTCGCCTTCTGCTGCCGGCGCGACAAACTGATAACCGGCACCCCAAATAGTCTTGATGTAATCGGTGGGTTTCAGTTTCTGGCGCAGTCGACTAATCTGAATATCCACCGCTCGAGAATACAATTCCACCTCGGTGCCCTTCAGAAAATTCAGGATGTCATCACGGCTGAACTTTCGCCCAGGGGAAGAAGCTAACATCAGGAGCAGCTGGTATTCGTTGCTGGTGAGTTTAACAATGTTTCCACCAACACTGACTTGTTGCAATGTTTTGTCGATGATCATGTTTTCGTAGGCAAGAATCTGGCTGCCCGACGATACACTCTCACTGCGTTTCAGAATGTTCTGGATTCGCACAACCAGTTCGCGAGGTTCAAATGGCTTGGCGATATAATCGTCAGCGCCCAGCTCTAATCCTACAAGACGGTCATCCACCTCTCCTCTTGCGGACAACATTACGATCGGTATATCACTTTGTCTGCGAATCGCCTTGCATAGCTCAAAACCGTTACGATCAGGGAGCATTACGTCCAGGATGACCAGTTCAAAATCTTCATCCTGCAGCATTTTCAGTCCCTCGTCAGGATGTGTAGCACTACTCAGCTGCAAGTTGTGTCGAGCAAGAAAATCTCCGAGTGGCGCTGCAAGACGCTCGTCGTCATCGATAATAAGAACCCTCGTCACGGCGTTTTCTGGTATACGCAGAACCAGCCTTCTGGTTTTGCGCCGTGAAAATATGGTCCCTCTTTAAGAGCAAGGCACTGGATTTCGTTTGTCGAAATCATTTGAGCAAGCACCGCGTCAAAGCCTTTGCTATGCCACAAGTCAAAATGCACGGTAAAGGCGAAAAGCCCGCCGGGTCGTAAAACCCGGAATATTTCCTTGATTGGTGCGGGACCAACGTGGCCGTGGGTAAACGTGCCGGATGATATGGCTGCATCGTAACTTTGGTCGGCCAGAGACAGGGGCTGATTCAGGTCTGCAACGTAAAGCTTGCGGTAGATGTCCCTTGAGCGGGCAACCGCTATCATTTCTCCGGATATATCGACTCCATCAATATCTGTAATGCCATATTGTTTAACCTCCTGGCCTGTCAGGCCGGTTCCGCAACCAACATCAAGCGCTTCGATATCGTGGCGTCTCAAATGTGTTTCCAGCAGTTCCGCAATTGCACCCGGCGAAGTGTACCCTTGGCCTGCCATCTGCTGATCATAGCTCTCAGCCCATTTGCGATAGAATTGCATGATGCTCTCCTTGTCTGCAAGGGAGTATGCTTCTGTCACGAAATCATTTGGTCCTGTAGGTTTATCGGTCATTATGGATAATTGCTGGCAAAATAGGCAGAGACAATATTAACGGTTCAGCCGACAGTGTAAAAGCCTGTAGATCCCCCTCAGGTTCTGGCTTTTTCTGGTGCGTTCATCACTATTGCGACCCCGCAGACACATAAGGCGATTCCACCCAGCGCCACCAGCGACACTCGCTCATCAAATAGAAACCAGGCTTCTACGGCTACAAACGGGGGTACCAGATAAAAAAGACTGGCGATTTTTCCAGCTTCACCATGGCGTATCAGCCACATCAGCAGCAACACGGCACCGATAGACAAAACCAGTACTAGCCAGGCCAGTGCCATAAAAAATCGTTGGCTCCAGATAACTTCCCGCGTTTCAAACGTAAACGCCAGAATAAGAACAAATCCAGCCGTCGCGACATACTGTATACATATACCTGGCAACAAGTCGTATTGGGTGCAAAAACGTTTTTGATAGATAGTCCCGATTGCTATGGCGAACAGCGACATGACACAAAAAACTAATCCCACCATATCGATCCCGGAAACACCGATTCCCCGATCACTGATTACCACAAGAATTCCAGCGAAACCTAATATCATGCCCCCCACTTTGGTCGCGCTGACATGTTCTTTTATCCAGACTGCTGAAAGCATGACTGTCGCAATAGGTTGCAATCCGACGATTACCGCGCTTAAACCTGAATCAACGCCTCGGTGGATGGCGGAAAACACTCCACCGAGATAAATACCATGAATAAGGATTCCGACCACTCCGAGATGAATATAATCCTTAACCCTGCGCGGCCAGTGAACTTGAAAAAACGGTATGATCAGCGCAAGAATGGCGACGGTAATAAGCATCCGGATTGACAGAAAAGTGAATGGCTCGGCTGCTGGCAGTCCATATTTTGCACCAATAAATCCCGTGCTCCATAATGCAACAAAAACAAGTGGGATAAACAGCCCTCTAATGGTATTTGTGTGATCAGGCATCGCCTAGCGCGAAATTCAGGTGGGAAAGGAGAGTGCGGATGTTACTACAGCCTACAGGAAAAACTGCCAGCTAATTCTGTTGCAGTTTGAGGTGGCTGAATTTGTCCCGTGTTCAAATTATGGAATCGCGGACGCAAACGGCGCTGCTTAGACATCAGGCGGGTTCTATGAAAATTCACCCTTTTTTGGTGATTTTTATCACAGTCACTGTTGAGATCAAATGCGACAATGCTGGAAAATGGAATACAGGGTGGGACAGTGCACAGACTGAAAACAGTAAACTCAACTCCTCTCAACGACGGGCATATGCACTTGATCAGACTGCATGAAGATTGTTGCATTCCAAGCTGGTTGGTGCATGCTCAGATGGAGCTGGATGGCAAACGAGCTTTTGTTCGCATGGTAGATGACACCGTCCACTCAGGTTCCCGTTCCGAAAGCACTGTCACTGGGTTGGTAGTGTCGCCAGTTGACCAGGTTGTCGGGTAGAACTTTTTATCGATTTTTAACTACGTTTTGCCTATGGCCGCGAAAGCTAGGACAATAAAAAATAAAGGGAACAAATACTAATAACGTATAAAATTATAGTACAGTCGTCAGCGGACGATTTGCTAGCATCGAGTTATTAAAGAAGCTTTCCCTATAACCAGAAATTTTTACTGGCTTTTATTATGTTAGACAACAGTTTTCGCGGAAAAATAAGAAGTACATACCTTGAGAGTGAGGCGCATGCGTTAAAGCACCTGCGCGCGCAGATTCAACTATCTCCAGAGCAACGGCAAGAGATTAGCGAACGTGCCGCCGATTTCGTTACTCGTGTGCGCGCCCATAGTGATCCCGGTATTATGCAATCGTTCTTAGCAGAGTACGGATTGTCTACTAAAGAAGGGGTTGCATTGATGTGTTTAGCTGAAGCATTGCTTCGGGTGCCAGATGCTGAAACTATTGATGATCTTATACAGGATAAGATCGTTCCTCATAACTGGGCATCTCATGTTGGAGATTCAGGCTCGATCCTGGTGAACGCCTCGACATGGGCTTTGATGTTAACTGGTCGGGTGCTCGACCATGAGCCCGAAGGGGTGGTCGGTGTGCTTCAAAGCATGGTCAGGCGTATGGGAGAACCTGTCATACGAATCGCCGTGGAACGCGCAATGCGAGAAATGGGCGAGCAGTTTGTACTGGGTCAGGATATCGCCGAAGCTACCGAAAACGGCAATGCCATGGTTTCTCGTGGCTATACCTATTCCTACGATATGCTAGGTGAAGCGGCGCGCACTGAGCGGGACGCTATGCGTTATCACGCCTCTTATGTCTCGGCAATTGAGTTTATCGCCGGCCGGGCGCATTCAGGTGACCTGCGCGATAACCCTGGTATTTCAGTCAAGCTTTCCGCTCTACATCCACGCTACGAAGCGACCCAGCGCATGACAATGGTGCCGGAAATGTGTGCCAGATTACTTAGTCTCGCCCAGGCAGCCAAAGAGGCCCGTGTGGGATTGAATGTGGATGCCGAGGAAGCCGATCGACTCGATCTGTCGCTGGATATTCTTGAGCAAGTGCTGGGAGATCGTTCTCTAACGGGGTGGGACGGCTTTGGTGTGGTAGTTCAGGCATACGGACAGCGCGCAGGACAAGTAATCGATTGGCTGTATGATCTGGCCCAGAGATTTGACCGCAGAATTATGGTTAGATTGGTCAAAGGCGCATACTGGGATACCGAGATTAAACGCGCACAGGTCATGGGATTGCCCGGATTTCCGGTTTTTACCCGCAAGATTTCCACAGACGTCAGCTATATGGCATGTGCCGATAAACTCCTCGGCATGCGGGACCGCATTTACCCTCAATTCGCCACTCACAATGCCCATACCATCGCCTCGGTTTTACAATTTGCCCGCGAAGATCGCTCTGGTTTCGAGTTTCAAAGGCTGCACGGTATGGGCGATACGTTGCACGACATCGTGCTTCAAACTGAGCGCACACGGTGTCGAATTTATGCGCCAGTAGGCACACATGAAGATTTACTCGCTTACCTGGTCCGTCGTTTGCTTGAGAACGGAGCGAACTCAAGTTTTGTAAACCAGATCGTGGATGAAGCGATTACTCCTGAAGAGATTGCCTCGGACCCTGTAGCTGAACTCGACAAGCTTGAAGACCCGGTCAATCCACGTATCAGCAGCCCCGCGGCATTGTATGGGTCAGAGCGGTGTAACTCTCGGGGTTGGGATATCAATGATCCGGTAATGCAGGCTGAACTGGTGACGTTGCGCTCAGAATTTCTTTCGCCGTATGCGTGGAATTTTGGTCACGGTGTTGAGAATGAAGCGATCTTTAATCCATCTGTTCTCGAAGACCAGGTGGGTACGACTCCTGCAGTCAGACTGGAAGAAATTAATAGTTGTATTAATGTCGCAGTAAAGGCCCAGAAAGAATGGGCGGAAGAAGAAGTAAAACAGCGCTCAGAATTGCTTTTTCGCGCAGCGAAACTTTATGAACATCATTCGGGTGAGCTATTTGCGCTGCTCGCCAGGGAGTCGGGTAAAACACTGATTGATGCCATCGCGGAGTTGCGGGAGGCGGTAGATTTCTTGCGGTATTACGCAGCTAATGCGGAGGAAGTGGAAACCAACACCCAAGCCCGCGGCGCGATTGTCTGTATTTCGCCATGGAATTTTCCATTGGCGATTTTTACTGGGCAGATCGCTGCCGCCCTTGTCACGGGTAACGCTGTACTCGCGAAGCCCGCGGAACAAACCCCTCTGATTGCGGCGATGGCGGTTAATCTGATGCATCAGGCGGGTATTCCAAAGCAAATACTGCAGCTATTGACTGGCGACGGAGAAACTGTAGGGGCTGCTCTTACAGCGTATCCAGGTATTGCAGGGGTTTGTTTTACCGGTTCTACTGAAGTTGCCAAATTAATTAATCGCCAACTTGCAGAAACAGCATCTCCAGAGGCAATGCTGATCGCCGAAACCGGGGGACTTAATGCAATGATCGTTGATTCCACAGCACTCTTGGAACAGTCTGTGGAAGACATTATAGAGGGTGCCTTTCGCAGTGCCGGGCAGCGATGTTCAGCCCTACGAATTCTCTATGTGCAGAAGGAGATTAGAGAAAAGTTGCTGACCATGTTGCAAGGTGCCATGGATGCACTGGTAGTTGGCAATCCGCTCGAGATATCCACCGATGTAGGTCCGATAATTGATCATGGGTCGAAGCAGAAAATACAGTCTTACTGTAAAGAAAGATCGGATCAGGGTTGCCTGATTTATCAAACCAGTGCACCTTCCACAGGGCATTTTGTTGCCCCGACTCTAATCGGAGTGGAGTCAATTGAAGATATGCAGGAAGAAATATTTGGCCCGGTATTGCATGTGGCAAGCTTTGACGCGGCACAGATTCATAAAGTAGTGGCGGATATCAATAATTCAGGCTATGGCCTGACATTCGGTCTTCATACACGAATCGATCGTCGTGTTCAGGAAATAATAAACGCGGCCAGAGTCGGTAATTTGTACGTCAACCGAAATCAGATCGGCGCGATAGTTGGATCTCAACCTTTCGGTGGCGAGGGCATGTCGGGTACCGGCCCCAAGGCCGGAGGCCCGCACTATCTAAGGCGGTTCAGACTGCGAACACCAATAGCTATTACCCAGGCAATAATACCGTCTGACCCTCTATCAAAGCAGAAAATGCTGGTTGACGTGATTCAGTCGCTTGCCGAGGTGCCATCGATACCATCGACCGAATCTGTGGCGTTACTCAGAAATCTTTTGCGAGGCCGAGCTTCGGATGCGATGTCCGCTTGTGCAGGGCTTGACTGCGGCCCAATCGATTTGCCTGGACCAACTGGCGAAGCCAATCAGTTAAACCTGCTTCCCTTGGGGGTGGTGTTGTGCCTATCTGATGACCCGTCAACACTAGTTGGATGGGTCGTTCAAGCGCTGCGAACGGGTAATCGTGTGGTTGCAATGGGCACAGAGGCGGCCAGAGGTCTAAAACCGCTGCGGGAGGGTTGCCCACAGCTGCGTACCATTGATGCAACGATCGAGCCTGAGTGGTTGACTGATCTCGATGTCGATGCTGTCGCTGCCGATCAGACTCAGCCTCTTACCGCGATTCGCCGTACATTGGCGCAGCGAACGGGACCAATCTTGCGACTAATCACTGAAACGATTAATCCCGCGGCATTCGCGGTAGAAAGAGCGATTTGTATTGACACGACCGCCGCTGGCGGAAACGCGGCGTTGCTCGCTGAAAGCGGCTAAGCTGTTTCCAGTTTGACTTACGAATTTGTCTGGCAGTCAAGAAAATTTAAATTCGGCGATTGCGATACACGGGCAAACCTCGTGAGCTGGAATCAAACTTTTCGATCATATTATTAAGGATTGTTGTTCAAGAATATTAGTCCAGCCTCCGTGATGGTTGTCTCGACTTTCTTCGTTTAAGAACCGGATATGCTTCAGAGTGATTTCTGTACTTGAATCCTCGACCGGCTTGAAATCGATAGTGACTTGGCTGTCTGGAGCTGAAAAGGGCGATTCCCAGGAAAATACAAGTCGATTAGGTCGATCAATTTCCAGATATTCGCCGTGATGGGGAATAATCTTTTCACCCACATCCATATCGATCTGAAATCGGCCCCCTACAGATGGATCCAGTTTCACCGCAGGGCAGGGCATGCCAGATTTTGGAAGCATAAATTTGGATAAGATCGCCGGATCGAGCCAGGCATCGAATACTGTTTCAATCGGCGCGCCGATTTTCTTGATAACGCTAAGGGATAATTTCTCAATGTGTTTCATCATTTTTGTCTCCGTTTAAAGTTTTTTCCAGGGCATCCAGTCGCAGCGCCCAGATGGATTTCATTTCGCTGAGCCAGTGTTCGACCAGACCTATGTCATCAAGGCGGGCTTCGATCAGATGCACTCTTCCCACCGTAGTTCGATTTACCAAACCGGCTGATTCCAGAACCTTTATGTGCTTGGAAACGGCGTTGAGGGACATTTGAAAATGACCGGCAAGGTCGGTGACTCGGCACGGGCCCTGCTGCACCAGCAATGTCAGGATTGAGCGTCTGGTCAGGTCGCTGACTGCTTTAAAAATAATCGACAGATTTTGTTTATATTCAACCATACGGTTGAATATAAAGTACCGGCATCATTTATACAAATCCTGAAAGCTGTCATTAAGTCGTAGTTATTTGTTTTATCTATTGATATTATATTTATAAACGATTTTACCTATTGACATTTCTTCCCCATACTTCTTGCACGTTAACTAAACAGGAGATCTAAGATGTGCAATATCGATATCGGCATTAGTGAAACAGCCCGGCTTGAGATAGCTGAAGGCCTGAAACATCTATTGGCCGATTCCTATACGCTATATTTGCAAACTCACAATTTTCACTGGAATGTCACCGGGCCGCAGTTTCGCGAACTGCATTTGATGTTTGAAGAACATTACACTGAACTTGCACCGGCTGTAGACGAACTTGCTGAGCGAATTAGGACCTTGGGCGTTCCGGCCCCAGGAACCTATAGCGCCTTTGCAGAATACACTTCAATCACCGAGGTAGAGGGTGTGCCTTCGGCGTTCGAGATGGTGGCAATTTTGAATTCAGGACATGAGAAGGTTGTGAAAACCGCCAGAAAGGTGCTGGCTGCGGCGCAAGAATCGGACGATGAATCGACGGCTTCTCTGGTGTCGGACAGAATGCGCATACATGAAAAAACCGCCTGGATGCTACGCGCGATTCAAGGGGACTCGAAGCTTGATTCAAGCGGCTTAGAATTCGCAGCTTGATGAGTAGAAGTGAACGCTGTTCTGCTGGCGCTGCCGCGGTAGTTGGCATGGCCGGTTGACAAACACTTTTGGCAAATCACCAAAGGCGTTGACGCCCCTTATTTAAGGGGCGTTTTGTTCTAGCGGCTCAGATAATCCGTGTTATCTTTCATTTTATGAAAACCCTCATCGAAGGCCTGCCTAAGGTTGAACTTCACTGCCATATAGAAGGAACATTTGAACCCGAGTTGATGTTCCAGCTGGCGCAGAGAAACCGCGTTTCCTTACCTTATCAAGATGTAGATTCTCTTAGGAAGGCCTATGCGTTTTCTCAACTCCAGGATTTTCTCGATATTTACTACCAGGGAATGAATGTTCTGCAGTCAGAGCAGGATTTTTATGATCTGACGCGGGCGTATCTACAGAAGATCCATTCGCAGAATGTACGGCATACTGAAATCTTTTTTGATCCTCAAGGGCATACCAGCAGAGGCGTGCCGTTCGGTGTAGTAGTGGAAGGTATCGCGCGCGCGCTCGATGACGCTGAAAATCAATACGGAATAACTTCGAAGCTGATAATGTGTTTTCTGCGTCATCTTGATCAGAGTGACGCATTCTCCACGCTTACACAGGCGGAATCCTTTCGCCATCGTATTGTGGGTGTCGGACTTGATTCAAGTGAGAGAAATAATCCCCCTCAAAAATTTGAGCAAGTGTTTGCAGAGGCGAGAAATCAAGGATATCTGTGCGTAGCGCATGCGGGAGAAGAGGGCCCACCGGAGTACATATATGGTGCCTTGGACAGCTTACATGTTAACCGGATTGATCACGGCAACAGCTGTCTACAAGATCCGGCATTGGTACAGAGGCTGGTGCAGGAAAGGATACCACTTACGGTATGTCCATTATCTAATACCAGATTATGCGTTGTAGACCGTATGCAAGACCATCCGTTAAAGAGAATGCTGGATGCTGGCTTATTGGTGACCGTGAACTCTGACGATCCAGCATATTTTGGAGGTTATATGAATGAAAACTTCCATGCTGTCACTGATGCTTTAGAGCTTAATGTACAACAGCTTGGGACGCTGGCATCAAATGCAATTGAAGCGGCATTTGTTGATAGCGATCGCAAGCAGACACTTCACAAAGAACTACACGACTATATCGCAGCGCAAAGAAATGAGTGATAACACAAATCGAATTGAATGCCCAAACTGTGGGTTTGGAATTGACGTTAATAATATTCTTTCGCAGCAGGTCGAAAGCAGACTGAAAAAACAGTTTGGCGAGCAGCGCGCGAAGGAAAAGAAACAACTTCAATCTCAGCTGGACGAACTGAAACAACAGCAGTTGGCGCTTGAAAAAACGAAACAGCGACAACGCGATGAAATAGAACATGCAATAGTGGAGGGGTTGCGAGAGAGAGAAGCTTCACTAGTGGAGAAGCTAAGTTCGAAAATTCGATCTGAGCAGTCGGAAACTTTGGATTCCCTCAATAAAGAGCTTGGAGAGAAATCTGAACAACTAAAGGATCTTCATCGCACCAGAACTGAAATGGAGAAACTTAAACGTGAGAAAGAACAGTTGCGTGATGAAATACAGGCTGAATCCGAACAGCGCCTGAACAATGTGTTGGCGGAGGAACGCGAAAAATTCAGCAAATCGTTGGAACAGAAATCCCGCATGCAAATGGCGGAGCGGGATAAGGTGATTTCCGATCTCAGTCAACAGCTTCGGGACGCGCAGCGAAAAGCGGAGCAGGGGTCGATGCAACTCCAGGGAGAGGTTCAGGAGCTGGCGATAGAAGAATGGTTAAAAAATCAGTTTCCGTTGGACACCATCGAAGAGATAAAGAAAGGAGCGCGGGGTGCAGATTGTTTGCAGATCGTGCATACGCGTTTACGCCAAAACTGTGGAACGATTTACTACGAAAGTAAGCGTTCCAAATCGTTTCAACCAAGCTGGATAGAGAAATTCAAACAGGATATCAGGGAGAAAGGTGCAGATATCGGAGTGCTCGTGACCCAGGTAATGCCGACGGATATGGAACGGTTGGGTCTAAAGGAAGGTGTTTGGATCTGTACTTTCGATGAGTTTAGAGGATTATCACTGGCACTTCGAGATGCTGCGATACGAATGAGTGACGCGGTCAGCGCTCAGGAAAACAAGGGTGATAAGATGGGCATGCTGTACGACTTTCTTACTGGTAACGAGTTTCGACAGCAGGTCGAAGCAATAGTGGAGGGGTTCACCCAAATGCAAACGGATTTGGAGTCTGAAAAACGGTCGATGCAATCGATCTGGAAAAAACGCGAGAAACAAATTGAAAAAGTCTTACTGAATACTAATCACATGTATGGTTCGATTAAGGGCATCGCCGGTAACGCGATCCAATCAGTCCCTCTTCTTGATCTTGAATCTGAAGTGGAGGAGTGATTTAGGACGACGAGTCTGGAGATTTATTTTTGGAAACTATCATTCGCTCGACAACTAAGGAGAACATAATTTAATTATAGTAGTTGGGATCTGATCAAACGGCATGAATATCCAGTTTCGATCTGATTAGGCAACCTGGTGATCATCTAGATTTCTCAATAGCGGACTTTCGATAAAACAACTGAACTACTGCATAATACTCTTTGCTGACCTTGGGCATCCAGATATAGAGGGCAATTTCTTGATACCGATTCAACCGATCGCTGCAACTCATGCGTTAATAC
>JAHEGU010000125.1 GCA_024644945.1 Gammaproteobacteria bacterium
CAGACTACGGGCATGAAAGATGCCGAGCCATTATATTATGGATACCGATTTCCTCCGACCATCATCAGTCGCGCTGTGTGGCTCTGCCATCGTTTCTGCCTGAGCTTCCGGGATGTGGAAGACCTTCTGGCCGAACGTGGGATTGACGTCTCGTATGAATCCATTCGGCAATGGTGCAACAGGTTCGGGCCGGAATACGCACGGAATCTGAAGAAACGACACAGCCGATTAGGTGACACCTGGTATCTCGACGATGTGTTCATCAAGATCAACGGTGAGCTGCATTATCTATGGAGGGCCATCGACCAGGACGGAGACACCATTGACATTCTGGTGCAGAAACGCCGTAACAAGGCGGCAGCCAAACGGTTTTTCCGTAAGCTATTAAAGGGTCAGCAAGAGCCACCATGGCGAATGATTACGGACAAACTGAAGAGCTATTCGGCTGGGCATCGGGAAGTAATGCCTTCGGTCACTCACAGTACTGAACAGTATGAAAACAACCGAGCTGAGGTATCACATGAACCAACTCGCCAACGCGAACGACAGATGAGGCGGTTCAGGCCGGACAGGCTCAGCGCTTTCTTACGGTATATGGCGTGGTAGGCAATCTGTTCAGGCTGGGTCGGCATTTAACGCGAGCGATTCACTTTCGCGAGTTTCGCTCGAGGGCATTTTGTGAATGGCGTCAGGTGACGTGGGCCGAAAATATGGCCGAGTAGTAAAAGGGTAGAATCTTCGATCGGTTGTGCGGTTTGAATATCGTTAACTTGACAAAACCCACTTGCTCATCCAGCGACATTATGATCTATGACAAGCGATAGTTGTTCTTCGAGATAAAAGCGTATTAGTCTAGTGTCTTAACCGTTTTCAATTAATCCGGTAGGCTATCTCGTTTTTTGGGAGGGGCCATGCCAGCGAAGAGGATTACGGGGTGGCTGCGCGTTGGCAAGCATCGTGACCACCGAAAACGAGTTCTGTCAGAATCTGATCTCGCAGGATACAATAACAGCAGTTAATTCAGAGATCTAAGGCACGATTGGCAGACATAAACTTTCGCTGGATCAGGACACCGTCAACGAGCGCATTGGCTACATCATTACAGGATGAGGGAACGCTATGAGCATGGATTGGGAACGCATACTGACAAGACTCCCCATATTTTCAGCTCTGGATAAAAAAGAAATCGATTATCTGATAGACGTTTCCGATGAAAAGGAGTACGAAAAAGGCGACGTTATCATCAGGGAGGGGGAACAGGGCAATTCCGTCTATATCATAGGATTCGGCGCAGTGGAAGTCGTCTTACTCTGGCGGGGCGAACAAACCCTCCACCTGGCGACATTGGGCAAGGGTGAGTTCTTTGGAGAGGTGGCGCTGTTCGAAAAGCCGTCGCGCAGGTCGGCCAGCGTCATCGCAGCGGAGCGGTGTGTGCTTCTGGAGATCGAAGGTGGGGAATTCCTCGGCATCGCGAAAAAACACCCTAAAATCGTCATGGACGTGATCGAGAAAGTGACATCGCGCCTAAGGGCCATCGGCGACCAGGTGCTCAAGGTCAAACTGAGAGACATGGATGAGAAGCTCGAGACGCTGAATACGAGGCTCGACGCCGAGCTGAGGGCGACAAGTGCAACACTCAACGCCACCCAAACCGTATTCGATCAGACGAGTCGGCGCGCCAATGAAATTATCGAGAGTGCTGAAAGAAGTCGAACCAGATTAACGACCACGGCATCCATACTGGGCACTGGACTTACAGCAATCGTGGCGGTTTTCGGCTATTTGGGCTTTTCTCAATTCCAAAGCGTCACTGATCTCAGGAAAGACATTGAATCAGACGCTCAGGAAATTCGGGAAATGAAACTAGAATTAGGCAAGCTAGACATCGCAGATATGAAAGTGAGAGTTGAAGAAATCCACAAGATGGCGTCGGATGTCCCCAAGGTCAGGAAGCAACTCGACACCGTTGACAAACAAACCATAAGGTACTACTCAAAAATAGTGCTACCTCAGTTTATCCAGGTATTAAGGGAAGATAGTGGGACCGCAGAAAATATGTACCGGGCTTCGTTGCAACTGCAAAACGAAGTCGTTACTGACGAGATGTTTAGATTAATTAATGCGCAACTATTCATAGATATCGCTGAAACAGAAGCGAAAGACACGGACAAAGCCGATACGGATGTAGCAGACAACGCTATCATTAATTTGCTGGAAACTGATATTGAAGGATTCGAAAAGACGTCGCGGCAGGAGTTTCTCTCTTACTTCGCTATTTTGTTGTGGTATACCATAAACGATGAGCAGCAACGCTTCGAGGGGACTCTAAAAAGCTTTGAAGAATACGCTAGACGTTACCGGGGGAAAGCTATAAGAGAGACCCTAAGATTTGATCCTAAGGAGGAATACGAAGAACTTATTCCCGGTTCAGACGAGGAAGCAAAGCGAAAAATGGAGCAACTCACGGCGGTTTGGGAACAGATACCTTAAAAAAATGGCGCGCGGTTCTAAGAGTTCAGTCCACAGCAAGACTTTCTAAAGAGCTGTTTTAACTCAGAGTGACGACATTCAGTCTGCGACACGAACTCTAGCACGCGACATCCCACCAGACGTTCCCGTTGGGCCTGAAGACGTTGTCGTTGTTGTCTTTCTCTGAATTCTCCCGCTTACAGCTATCGAAGTTCAGTTTTGTCTTACGCCAAGGTTTGCCTGCTGCACGCTGTTTGCAGCACCCGGCCGCCGCAAGCACGTCATTATCTTCGGATACAACGCCGGCCGTCGCAGGTTCAGGAGAAGTGGCAAAATCCGCGCCGGCGGCAAAAGTTGCCGGAGTTGTAAGCGCTCCAAGAAGGAATGCTGCTACGATAAAAGACTTATTCATCCTGTTTCGCTCCTTTCCATTGCTCGGCAAAGTCGAGTGTCTTAAGAATTCTTTAACTTATCATTTCAACAACAATCAGTGGGATCAATGGGGTCAGAGTCCATTGAATTCCTTGCGGTCAAAAAACTCATTCGCATCGAGATGTCAAGATTTTACCATCTATTGTCCGTGTCACAACGCCTTTGTATTTTGCCTCATATGAGGCTTAGAATTGGATGATAAATTCGAGTTAACGGTGGGGATTCTTAATGGATTGGGCGCGTGTGCTGACCTTTATCACGGGAACGGTGGCCCAGGAACTGCTGTTGCGTAATAAGTATCTTGCTGTTGAACAGAATCCAGAACATCACTTAACAACTTTCAACTTCGGCAACACGGGCTTATCCAAGAAATCAATCGTCTGCTTGAATCGCTCATTCTTGACGAAAGCCGCATATGCCTTTTCTGTCGTCTTGACCGAAGCATGGCCAAGCAGATGCTGAACGTCTGTGATAGCAGCACCCCGACTCAACAGGCGCGTAGCAAATGTTTTTCTCAAGTTATGTGAAGAGACGTCATCCAAACCAACTCTCCGAAACGCAGCTTCTAATGCCCGATTGTTCTGCATGGTTTTGTGACCTCCGAATCGGCCAGGAAAGACATAGTCACCGTCGACCGATCTCCTTCTATTCAGCAAAGTAGCTCGTAACCGTTTGGTCATCGGGATGAAATCATCATTGGAGACCGTCGATCTGTACAGATAAATTACGCCATTGTCGAAATCGACATCAGACCATTTCAACACGCTGGCCTCATTGATACGGAAGCAACCGTCAATCATCAGTATGAAGATATCTCTCGCTGCTTGCCGGCCTTTCTTGTGCTTTTGGTCTTTGGCCAATGAAGGATCAAGTTCTTTGAGAATCTTCTGCTCCTCATCATCGGTCAGATAACGGATCGGCTTATCCTTGATGTTCCACCCCGTATGGTGCAAATATTCGAACGAACTGTAGGATATTGTTATAAATCAATATTCAGGACGTCATCGACTATCTCATCGAAGAGAACCGTGTACTCAAGGAGCAACTCGAAGGACAGCGACTTCGGTTCACCGACGAACAACGGATGCGACTGGCCGTGAAGGCCAAACTGCTGGGGCGCCGGGGACTTGATGAACTAGAGACGCTGGTGACACCTGATACGCTGCTCGCCTAGCACCGTAAGCTCATCGCGCAGAAGTGGACCTATGCCAGGAAGGGACCGGGTCGGCCGCGCCTCGCGCAAGAGATCACGGATTTGGTACTCCGCATGGCGAGAGAGAACAG
>JAHEGU010000126.1 GCA_024644945.1 Gammaproteobacteria bacterium
CTCAATTGAGTTCATTGGGGTGGCGGTGTTTTAGCGACGACCTCGAAAAAGTAAACCAGACCCTCGGTGGACGGTTATGAAATATTTGTTTTTCGCCGATGCTGGGTTGCGGCGTTAGATGTCACTGATAGTGCAACAGGTTACTTCCTATGTCTCGCAATGTATTTCCTGAAAGCGTGGTCCTGTGTCTGCTGTTTATTAGCCTCTCGCAAATTTCTGATCCAGGGATTTTGGGAATTCATGGGGAACCCGAACGAATTCTGTTTTATGGGGCTTCCGGATTGCTCGTTGGACGCTTCGGGCTAATCGCATTGGGCAGTGGAATCCAACTTGGCGCAACCCGGTTTGAGGGTGTTTCCGAGGGCCAACGACGCTTCATGTTGACCTTGATGTTAATAGTTTAGATTGCAGTCTTGACCATTTTTCTGATTCGATTCTATCCAATGGGATGAAAAAGATCTTTCAATATTGTCACCTGACACGCGCATGCAGTCGGACCAACAAGCCGCTACGCGCTTTATCGGCCGCCGATGCGAGACGTTCGGCAGCTAACACCACTGAGAGGCAAGATGAAACTACTTATTTTCGGGTCAACGGGCAGCATAGGCCACCAGCTTGTCAAGCAAGCTCTTGAGCATGGGCATACCGTTACGGCGTTTGCACGCGACCCCTCGAAGCTGGACATAAAACACGATAACTTGAAGGTGGAGCAAGGCGATGTAATGGACCTCCCATCGGTCGAGAAGGCGCTGCAAGGTCAGGATGCAGTGCTTTGTTCGCTCGGGGCAGGGAGGAAGGGTATGGTACGATCTGCGGGGACGAGAAATATTGTCCGTGCAATGGAGAAAACGGGCATCCAACGTTTTATTTGCCAATCAACCCTCGGGGTTGGAGATAGCTGGGACAATCTGAATTTCCTCTGGAAATACATCATGTTCAGGGGGCTCTTGCGTCAGGCATATGCAGATCATGTGAGTCAGGAAGACTACGTCAGGCAAAGCCATCTGGACTGGACGATCGTCCGTCCCGGAGCCTTTACGGACGGCAATCGCACCGGCGAGTATCGTCATGGCTTTGCAGGTACCGACAGGACGACAACACTTAAAATCTCCCGTGCCGATGTCGCTGATTTCATGCTAAAGCAGTTGATGGATGATACCTATCTCCACAAGACGCCGGGCCTGTCGTATTGAGCTTGCGGGCCTTGCAGGGACAGCACCGTCGAAATCGCTCATGCCGACGCAGGGCAGTATCGCGGTGCTTCGCTGCAACACGCGTGGCGGCGAAGTATGGACCAAACGTACTATTTACTGTTCCTTTTCTGGATATTGGCGGTTCGCTCGAGGTTTCGGAGTTAATACAGATGCCAGGTCAAAAATAAACATACCATCGCATTTACGTCTGCAAAAAGCACCGCTCGAATCAGACATCAGGCGGTATAATTCGCACGCCCCCGGGAGTCATTATGGATAAACGAACTGTGGCACTGCTTCTTGCAACGCACTGCATCGCAGGTGTCGCGGGATTCGCTGGCGGTATCTATGCGTTACCCATACTCATCGCCCCGCCTGCTCCCAGCGCTGTGGAGGTCAGGGAAGTGGCCTCGCGGGCCATGTTTACCGCTCAATTCCAGCGTGATCTGAGAGACAGCGATGCCCTGCACTGGGGTGAGGGTACGGTTTCCGTTGGTCCCGACTCCATCACTCTGATGGGCAAGCTGGCGCCTGGTCCAGACTACAAGCTCTACCTCTCCCCGGAGTTCGTTGAGACCGAGGAGGATTTCAATCGTCTGAAGTCCACTATGGTTCGTATAGGCGATGTCAGGACATTCGAGAACTTTGTTGTGGCCGTGCCGCCCGGTGTCGATCCGAGCAGATTCACGAGCGTTATCGTCTGGTGCGAGTCCTTTGGCCAGTTCATCACGTCCGCCAGGTACCAGTAGTGCACGCAGTGACGCTTGACCCCTTGTTCAAGCCGACCACATAGTCTCTGCGCGCACCCTGCTGACATTGCCATACCTGAATGCCATAATTGTGCGGATTGATCAGAGCCTCCCTTACAATGCGCAATGGTCCGTCGTATCGCATCGCCGGGCTTACACCTTACATGCACAATTACATGAGAGTAAATTCTATGAAAACAAATATCCTGGTATTCCTGTTCATTGGTATGGTTGCGGCGCCTGTCTTAGCAGACAAGCCAGAATGGGCAGGCAAGGGAAAACCCACCGCGGAACAGAAGGAAGCGCACAGAAACGCAATGGAAGCAAAAGGAGGAATGGAAGATGAACGTGGCAACGGCAAGGAAATAATAAAAAAGGAAAAGAAAGATCAGTCTGACAAATTAAAAGGGGTTGAAAAACAAACAGACAAGAAAGCAGGGCAAGTGCAGAAAGAGTCAGACAAGGGCTCGGAAAAGGGAATGGAATCCAGAGAAACAAGCAGGAAATGGTGGAAATTCTGGGGTGAATAAATTCAACAAAAAGCCCGGGGGAAGCTGCAAAGCTGTGCTCGATTGTCAGGGTGCAAGATCAGGAGAAACATGAAGCCTTGTCGAGAATGCCAGCATGAAGTTTCCGAGCAGGCCACGGCCTGCCCTGGCACGGTTCGGGATCTACATTCACGAAGGGCATGGCCAGCTGGTAAAAAGCCTGAGTGAACTGCCTGGAATGCTCTAACAGATCGCTGCAGCGGGTGCCCAAACCGCTCGCGCTTTTGGTGCCTGCGGGTGCCCGGCCGGAGCACCGGATTTCCTATGAATAGTGTTTATGAAGCCTCAACCTCGCTGGACGCTCATATGATTCTGAATCTTCTGCAGCAGGAAGGGATACAGGGAAGGGTAGACGGCGAATATCTGCCGGGTGGTGTAGGCGAGATTCAGGCTATTAACCTTGTCCGGGTCATGGTGGATGATGCTGATTACGAGAGAGCAAGGTCTGTTATCAGGGATTGGGAAGCCATTCAGGTTGACCGGGAAGAAGAGACAACCCGCAAGTCCGCTAGCGGTATATCCGCATTTATGTTTGGTTTGATAATTGGCGGAGGTCTGATTTTCTGGTCGTACAACACGCCAGTTACAGAAGATGGCATCGATATGAATGGCGATGGAAGAATGGACAGGAAACGGATCTACAGGGATAACAGGAAAAGCAGAACGGAAGTTGACAGGAATTTTGACGGCAAGGTAGATGTTGTGAATTACTTTGATCGCAGAGGCGTACAGAAAGAATCCAGGTATGATGATAATTTCGACGGGATTTATGAGACCAAATACAGATATAAAAATGGAATTACTCATTCACGGGAATCAGACATGAATCAGGACGGGATTATTGACTACAGGGCGAAATTCAGGAACGGGAACCTCGTAGAGGCTGTAATCCTTGGGGGGAAACACGACTCTCGTAAAAAACGACAAAAATTCCACATGGGAAAATTAATTTCTGCTGAATATGATACTGATGGAGATGGCAGTATTGATATCAAATATGAGTATGACTCCTTTGAGGAAGTTAAAGAAAAAATAATTCAGGACGCCCGTGACGACGCGCCGAAGAAATGAATTTGCATAGTGCGAAATACGCGGCTATTTCCGGCATATAACATGAAAAGAACTGCCCTTCTTGTCTCCATCCTGGCTGTTTTCATATTTGCACCAAATCTTGTGTGGTTGGCGTACTCGACAAACCGGATTACGAATGGCGGGGCGGGCCTCCTGCGTTCCGTGACTGTGCATGTTGATGACAGGAAAGTATATTTAGGGGAATTGCACCCCGGGGACAGTCGCTTCACGTTCCTTCCAAAATCGGGTGATGCGACGTACAGGGTTAGCTATACGAACGGAACTCGCGACGAGTTGGCATGTCAGGCATATGTTGAGGGTGAAATGTATCATGTGGAATTACTGCTGGCCGACACCCGGGGTCCGGTGTGTACGGTCACATTACCGCTGATATCGGAGTTGTTTATTTTAAAGCTGATTTGAAGTGATTCCATATAACAAGACACCGGGTTCCGGCCGCGCAGGTACTACGCGGCGGTAGAGGCAGAAAGGATGCCTGAAATGAAAGCTTCACCTGCACGACCCTGGACAGTAACCGTCACTTCATGGTTTTTTATTGTATACGCACTTTTTTCGGCGATACCCAAGATT
>JAHEGU010000029.1 GCA_024644945.1 Gammaproteobacteria bacterium
GAAGAACGCCTTGATACCCGCCTGGGCTTCCTCACCTTCCCAGCAGTCCGCCAGCAATGCTGACGTGTGGTCGCGGATCTGATCCGGTGCATGGGTGCTGACATACCGAATTAATTCTTTAGTCATGGCTACCGCCCCTGGCGCGCAATCCAGTAGCTCTTTGATTTCGATAGCGATGGTGTCATCCAATTGGTCCGCGGCCACTACTTGGTCAAGAAGACCGAGAGTCGTCGCCTCTTCAGCACTAAAGAAATGCGCGTTTAAAAAAGTGCGCCGCGCGTTGCGAACACCGATTCGACCAATAAGATAAGGGGAGATGTTCGCCGGGGTGAGTCCGAGACGTACTTCTGTGACTGAGAACCTGGCTTCAGGGATTCCGATGGCAATGTCGCACACCGATATCAATCCAATGCCCCCCGCATAGGCCTGGCCATTCACTTTTGCGATCAGCGGTTTATTGAGCAGGTCCAGAGCTTGCAACATGTCTGCAAGGATTTCGCTCTCGGCAATTCTCTCTTCTCTACTGCGCTCAAAGTTCTCCTGCATCCAACCGAGGTCAGCGCCGGCACAGAAGCTTTTACCCGCACCTGTAAGGACAACGCCACGAACCTGATGGTTCTGGTCAAGAGTGTTGGCAGCTGAAGCGATTTCCCGCATCATTTGCGAACTCATCGCGTTATGTTTTTCCGGTCGGTTAAGCGTTAAGGTGGCAATGCCACGCTCATCGACATCGATTTTGATGGTCTGGTAATTCATAGTTACTGTTCTCTCCACTTGGGTAACTGGGTGGGTTCAAGATCTTGGAGCGTATTGTCGTTACGGCAGGATTTGCGATCAATCTTTCCGGGATACGCCATACTGCAATTTCGGGTAAGACCTCTCGCCGCGGTCTGGGGATGATCGAATATTTCACTGGGAAGGGGAATTGGCTCGAAGCAACAGTCAACTTGTTCGAAGTGTTTGCGCCAATTTGAAAGCGTATCAATTTTAATCAAAGATCGAACTTCATCAATCAACGCCTGCTGAGGATAAGATTCGTATTGACGGGGAATCCATTCTGTTTTACCGAGCGCCCGGCAAAAATTTGTCCAGAACTTTTCTTCCAGTGCCCCGAGAGTAACGTGGCGGTCATCGAGCGTTTGATAAATGTTATAGCAGGCCGCTCCACCGGTCAGCAAACTCAAGTCAGAGTTATCCTGATTTTTTAAGTTTTCGATAGCTGGATACTGCCAACCGAGAATCGCCTCATATAAAGAGATATCGAGATATCTGCCCTGCCCCGTTTTCAAGCGCGCAACGAGAGCCGCCAGAATCGCGTTCATCGCATTCATACTGCCGGAATGGTCTGCAACAAGGGGAAACATTGGTTTTGGGTCTTCACTAAAGCTATAAAACCCCGCGGCCGCGCAGTAATTGATGTCGTGTCCTGCAGCGTTCAGGGAAGGCCCGTCCTGTCCATATCCGGTTAGAGAGCAATAGACCAGACCAGGATTAATCCGGCGACAGAGGGTTTCACTCAAGCCTAATCGATTCATCACACCAGGCCGGAAAGATTCGAGAAGTACATCCGCTGACTTGATTAAAGGTTCCAGATTGCGCACAACACCCTTGTCTTTAAGGTTGAGTCGCGCGATCTGTTTACCTCTATTGAGAGTCTGATAGATAGGCGACAGGGGTTCTGGACCGGTATGAAACATCCCTCGCATGGGGTCTCCATCGGGCGCTTCAATTTTAATCACCTCCGCACCTAAGTCACAAAGCAGACGGGTGGCAAAAGGCCCTGGTGCGTACTGGGTGAAGTCGAGTACCCGAATCCCCTCAAGCAATGATTGTTCCACGGAACATCTAGTCGTACGTACGGATATCTTCGATCACGATACCGTCGTTGGGTAGGCAGCCGCGTTCAACCAGTTCGACGTTTCCCCCGATCTTGCAGCAATCACGCACTGACTGACTGATCTGCGTGATCAAGTGTTCATCAGATTGATCAGACTCGCATCTCAATGTCATGGCGTCTTTTTGATCCACCCACTCGACCACCAATCGGGCGCGTGATATTTCTGGATGTTTGTTGACGATTTGCTGTATCTGTTCCGGGTGAATAAACATGCCCTTAACCTTGGCGGTCTGGTCAGCTCGTCCCATCCACCCCGCAATCCGTTTGTTGCTTCGTCCACAGGGGCTCTCGCCGGCGAGCATTGCTGACAAATCTCCGGTGGCAAATCGAATCAGCGGATAATCCGGGTTGAGTGTCGTAACCACCACCTCGCCAACTTCGCCGTCTGGCACGCGTTCTCCTGTACCTGGCCTGACAATCTCGATATACACCTCTTCGTCTACGATCAATCCTGAATCAGCGCAGGATTCGTAAGCGATTAAACCGAGATCGGCGGTACCGTAACACTGTAGCGCATGGATGCCCTTCTCAGAGAGAAGCTTTCGAGTGGATGCAGGGAAGGCTTCGCCGGAAACCATCGCTTTATCGATACTACTTATGTCTTTTCCCAGCTCCTCGGCTTTCTCCAGCAGGATCTTCAGAAAGGACGGCGTTCCGCTGTAGCCGACCGGTTTCAAGGCGGCGATAGCATTGAGCTGTTGTTCAGTCTGGCCGACGCCGCCTGGAAAAACCGTTGCGCCCAGTGCGTGGCAAGCGGAGTCGAACATCGCACCGGCAGGAGTCATGTGATAAGAGAACGAATTTATCAGCAGGTCACCGGCGCGAATGCCGGTGGCGTAAAGAAAGCGTGCGAATCGCCAGTAATCTACCCGATGTGTTTGTGGCTCATAGATTGGGCCAGGAGAAGAAAATACATATTTGAGCTGCCCTTCCTTAAACGCGGCATAACCTCCAAAAGGTGGTGACTCGGCCTGCAGTTCAAGAAGTGATGACTTGCGTGTGATCGGGAGTTTGATAAGGTCGTCTAGTGAAGTGAATTCCTCGATGTGGATATCGGCGTATAGATTGTTATATACAGGTGCGTTGGACTTGGCGTGGACAAGCTGTGAAATAATGTCCGCCGTCAGTTCCTTTGTTCTTTGTTCGTCGAGGCGGGTTTCCCGCTCATCATAATATTCGGTCATCGAGCCCCCAGGTTATTGTCTGATTGATTAAGCAAGCCAGCGTTTTCTGCGGCGATAGTGTTTGACGTCACGAAAGCTTTTTCTGTCCCCCCCACTCATACCCAGATAAAATTCCTTAACGTCTTCGTTTTCCGCAAGCATTGCTGCATCTCCATCCATAACCACCCTGCCACTTTCGAGAATGTAGCCGTAAGTGGCGTAGCGCAGTGCTACGGTCGTATTTTGTTCCGCCAGCAGAAAAGTAACACCCTCTTTTTCATTCAACGCTTTTACGATTTGAAAGATTTCTTCGACAAGCTGCGGGGCAAGCCCCATAGAGGGTTCATCAAGGAGTATGACGCTCGGCTTTGCCATGAGCGCTCGGCCCACGGCGATCATCTGTTGCTCTCCGCCGGATGTATATCCAGCCTGGCTCCTGCGGCGCTCTTTGAGTCGAGGAAAGTAGCCGTAAACCAGCTCGAGATCGTCATGCACTTCTTTACGTGTTGCTCTGCGCGTATAGGCGCCAGTCAGTAAATTCTCTTCTACGGTCAGATGTTCGAAACAGTGACGCCCCTCCATGACCTGCACCACGCCGCGTTTGACCAGTTCATTCGACCCCAGGGATTCGACCCGTTCTCCGAGAAATTCTATAGAGCCTTTGGTGACTTCTCCCCTCTCGGTACCGAGAATGTTCGATATAGATTTAATTGTCGTGGTCTTGCCGGCGCCATTTGCGCCCAGAAGCGCCACGATCCCTCCCTTTGGAACATCCAGCGATACACCTTTCAGCACCAATATGACGTGATCATAGATCACCTCTATGTTCTTGACGCTCAGAACAATTTCTTGGTTACTCACGGTTTATCGTGTTTGTTAATCAAATTTACTACCAAATAAAGCAGGCGGCCACCGGTAACGATGACCGCCTGCTTACTGGCTTTTTATTAGCCGCAGGAGCGAGGCGTAATATTGTTCTCCGTAGCATAGGCCGCGGAGTCTTCCATTATGAGTGCATCGACAACCTCTCGATCGGCACCCGTGTAATCCGTAATCAGTGACCAGCTCTTAGCGCCTGCATCCCACTGCATGATCGCAGCCTGACCAGGGCCGCCGTGACTGTCACAGCTGACGTTGATATCAGGACCAAAATTAGGCAATCCAATTTCAGCCATTCGCGCCTGATCAATCTTGAGTGCTTCCATACCGTCGCGCATCTGAGCTGAGGTGATATTGCTCACGCCGTGAATCTCTTGCGCGGTGCGGGCGGCTTCGGATGCCAGCATGGCGGCGTAAATGCCTCGGTTGTACAGCACAGTACCCAGGTTAGAACCGTCTCCTGCAGCCTTGCCTGTGTCCACTACATGTTTCTGCAGATCATCATAAAGAGGAAAATCCTTACCTACGCCATGGAAATTAATGGCTTTATAACCGTTAGAACCATCACCAGTCGGTAGCACGTCGTTTTCCGATGCCGACCACCACACACCGATAAAGTGATCCATCGGGAAGCGGATATTGGCTGCTTCCTGGACCGCCACCTGGTTCATAACGCCCCAGCCCCACATCAGAACATAGTCAGGGCGTTCGCGGCGAATCTGCAGCCACTGCGACTTCTGTTCCTGTCCGGGGTGATCGACCGCCAGCAGGGTCAGGTTGAAACCATGTTTCTTGGCCAGTTCTTCCAGGGTGCGGATCGGCTCTTTGCCATAGGCAGAGTTGTGATAGACCAGTGCGATGGTTTTGCCGTTTATGTCACCGTCTTCCTGATCAAGAATATGCTTGACGATGATTGACGCCGCGTCCCAGTAAGTACCGGGATAGTTGAAGATGTGGCTGAATACCTTGCCGTTGGCGGCGGAAGTACGGCCGTATCCCATTGAATGCACCGGAATATCGTCTGCGGTAGCCTTAGGAATTAACTGGTATGTGATGCCAGTAGACAATGGCTGATAGACCAGTGCGCCCTGACCCTTGGTGGATTCATAACACTCAACCCCTTTCTCAGTGTTGTAGCCGGTCTCACATTCTATAAAATTAATTTTTTCCCCGCCGATTCCCCCGTCACGCTCGTTGAGCAGGGTGAAATAATCGGCATAGCCATCAGCGAAGGGTATGCCGTTTGGTGCGTAAGGACCGGTTCGGTAGCTGAGAGAGGGGAAGGTTAGGTCAGCGGAAACTGCCCCAGCCCCCAGCGCCATTGTCGCAGCGAGTGACGCAGCGGTTAAAGTTTTTAGTTTCATTTATTAACTCCAGATGTTTACGTTAGAAATAATTTGGTTGCATCAGTGTGTGACTAATGCGGAAACGGCCAAAGCCGAAGCTTCTCTTTGGTTACACGCCAAAGTTGCGCTAGACCATGCGGTTCGACGATCAGGAAGAACATGATCAGCCCGCCTACCAGCATGAAAATAAAATGCTGGACCATATCGGTAGGCCAGCCGAATCCTCCTACCATGATATTTTTAAACAGTACCGGCAGCAGAACCATAAATGCGGCGCCTACGAAGGAGCCGAATATGGAACCGAGACCGCCGATAATGATCATAAAAAGTACTAGAAAAGACTTATCGATGCCGAATGCTTCGGTCGGCTCCACCGCACCCAGATAGACACCGAAGAATAGTGCCCCCGATAGTCCAATATAAAAAGAGCTCACTGCAAAAGCGGATAGCTTCGCCTGCAATGGGGGTACGCCGATAATTTCGGCCGCAATATCCATATCCCGAATCGCCATCCACGAGCGTCCCAGTCTGCCGCGGGTTAAGTTCCGTGCAATGAAGGCGAACACCACGACAAATAAAAGACTGAACAAATAGGTTGCCGAAGGTGTCGCCGCGGATCCGGTGACAGCAGTTCCAAACACGCTTCGCTCAGGCATGGTAATCTGGCCTGAGGCCGAGTAGTTATAAAACCAGGGAACTTTATTAAACAACCAGACCAGGAAGAACTGAGATGCCAGGGTCGCTACCGCTAGATAAAATCCCTTGATCCGCAGGCTCGGCAGCCCGAAGATAATTCCAACCAAAGCAGTAATTCCACCGGATAGCAGGATCACAAAAATAATATTGAGATCCGGGAAACCGGTAGTCAATTTATAGCAGGCATAGGCACCGACAGCCATGAACCCACCGGTGCCGAGGCTGACCTGACCGCAATAACCGGTCAGGATATTGAGACCGAGAGCAGCCAGCGACCATACCAGGAACGGCAATAGAATCGACTTTTCCCAGTAGTCGTTAATGAAAAAAGGAACTACTAAGAAGGCGCAAACCAGTATCAGCGCGACTACGATACGGTCGAACCGGATCGGGAAAGTCTGCTGGTCCGCAGCGTAGCTGGTTTTAAAGTCTCCTGATTCTCGATAGAACATGTCGTTTTCCTATACCCGTTCGATTATCTTATCGCCATAGAGGCCCTGAGGACGGAACATCAGGAACATAAGTGCCAGCACATAGGCAAACCAGTTTTCAGTGGCGCCGCCAATCAGCGGACCAATAGCGAATTCAAATAGTTTCTCGCCGACGCCGATAATCAAGCCGCCGACAATTGCGCCGGGAATCGAAGTGAAGCCACCGAGGATCAACACCGGTAGTGCTTTGAGGGCGATTAGTGATAACGAAAACTGAATTCCAGACTTTGAACCCCACATTATTCCTGCCACCAGCGCAACGAAGCCGGCTATGGACCAGACCACGATCCATATGGTGCGCAGTGAGATTCCCACAGTCAGAGCGGCCTGATGATCATCCGCCACTGCTCGCAGTGCCCGGCCGGTTTTGGTGTACTGGGAGAACAGGGTCAGCGCAATCACCAGTACGATCGCGATTCCGGCGGCCCATACATCCAGCACATCGATATACATGCCATAGTATTCTGAGCCCTCGGTTGCCCAGACTCTGGTGACATCCTCCCACCAGAATGAGCCGCCAGACGGCAGTCCGATATCCAGAACCTTGATATTGGCGCCCCACATCATATCGCCCAGGCCTTCCATGAAAAACGCGAGTCCAATGGTGGCCATAAACAGGATGATGGGTTCCTGGTTAACGAGATGCCTGAGGACCAGCCTTTCGACCAGCCAGGCCAGCAAAACCATCACAGCCATGGTCAGGAGAATGGCAAGAAACGCATTCATTCCCGGGCCCCAATTGTGATAATCAGTGCCGAACACCACATTGATTAAGTGGGAAAACGGAATTTGACCCGACTGGAAACCCACCAGAGTGAGTGCTGCAAACAATGCCATCACGCCCTGTGCATAGTTAAATATTCCGGAGGCTTTAAAAATCAACACAAACCCTAATGCCACCAGAGAGTACATGACTCCAGTCATCAAACCGTTCAGCATTACCTCGATGGTGTTCAGTATCATCGGGCTCATTTTGCTTGCTCCATATAAGTTTTGATTCTTCGCCGGTTAGTCATGCGCAACCCCCAGATAAGCATCAATAACGTCCTTGTCGTTGCGCACTTCATCAGGATAACCATCGCCAATCTTCTTTCCATAGTCAAGCACGATCACCCGGTCGGCAATATCCATGACCACGCTCATATCGTGCTCGATCAAGGCGATAGTAGTTCCGAACTGGTCATTGACCTCTAGAATAAAACGACACATATCCTCTTTTTCTTCCAGGTTCATCCCGGCCATGGGTTCGTCTAACAATAGAAGCTTGGATTCGGCGGCGAGTGCCCTGCCCAGTTCAACCCGTTTCTGTAAACCGTATGGCAGACGCCCCACCGGGGTCTTACGAATTGCCTGAATTTCCAGGAAGTCGATAATGCGTTCGACTCGTTCTCTGTGCATCAACTCTTCTTTTTCGGCTTTGCCTTTCCACAATGCCTGCCAGAATATGTTGGCATGCATTTTGGTAATACGCCCTGTCATCAGATTGTCCAGAGTCGACATACCCTTGAACAATGCAATATTCTGAAACGTACGAGCAATTCCCTGGCGGGCAATTTCATAGGGTCTAAGCGAGCCGCGTAGCTTGCCGTCGAACCACACTTCTCCTTCCTGCGGGTGGTAGAAGCCGTTTATCACGTTGAGCATTGAGCTCTTGCCGGCGCCGTTGGGGCCGATGATGGCGCGTATTTCTCCTTGTAAGATATCAAAACTGATATTAGTCAGCGCCTTAACGCCACCAAAAGAGAGCGAAATATTATTCACAGACAGTATTGGATCGCCAAACTTACGAGTGGAGTTCATGGATGGAGACTAAGCGCTCTTACTCATAGGTGGAAAAGTCGCTACATCCATAATCGATATGTCCGCTTCGATCGCTCCGGTCCGACCATCCTCAAAGGTGACCTCTGTGCGGATATGCTTACTTACGCTGCCATCATAAAGCGCTTCGACCAGTACACCATATTTTTCGAAGATGGTGGAACGTCTGACTTTGCGTGTGCGTGTCATTTCGCCGTCATCGGGATCGAGTTCTTTATGCAGGATCAAGAATCGATGAATCTGCGAGCCTGACATCGCACTGTCAGTGGCGAGATCGGCATTGGTCTGCTGAATGCTCTCCTCCATCATCTTGTATACCTCCGGCCGTGAGGCCAGTTCCTGGTAGCTGGCATAGGGAATATTGTTTCTTTCAGCCCAGTTACCGACTGCGTCGAGGTCAATGTTGATAAACGCAGTGACGAAATCGCGCTCGTTGCCGAAGGTCACAACTTCTTTAATATGCGGGAAGAACTTGAGTTTATTCTCCAGATATTTTGGCGCAAACATCGAACCGTCATTGAGCCGCCCGACATCTTTGGCTCTGTCGATAATCTTAAGATGACCGTGATCATCAAAATAACCGGCATCGCCGGTCATCACCCAGCCTTCTTCATTTTTAGTCTCCCGAGTCGCCTGTTCATTTTTGTAATAACTGTTGAATACACCTGGACCTCTGTAGATCACTTCACCGTCATCGGTGATTTTTATTTCAACGCCGGGTGCAGGAACTCCTACAGTGTCCGCGAACACCTCGCCATCGGGTTGCAAGGTGATAAACACAGCGGCTTCAGTTTGACCGTATAGCTGCTTAATATTGATGCCGAGAGAGCGATAAAAGTCGAAGATCTCCGGGCCGATTGCTTCCCCAGCAGTATAAGCAAGCTTTATGCGGCTAAATCCCATAGTGTTCTTCAGCGGCGCATAGATTAATAGGTTGCCAAGCCAATACTTGAGGCGACCCATGCCAGATACCGGTTTTCCATCCAGAATACTAATCCCTACCTCCTTGGCTACTTTCATGAAGTAATGAAACAGTTTCTGTTTCATAGCGCTGGCGTCTTCCATGCGTATCATGACTTGGGTCAGAAGACCTTCAAAAACCCTGGGCGGTGCAAAATAATAAGTTGGGCCGATCTCTCTGAGATCTGTGCTTACGGTCTCTTCGCTTTCAGGGCAATTGATGCAAAATCCCGCAACATAAGCTTGTCCATGAGAGAAGATATGGTCACCGACCCAGGCTAACGGTAAATAGCTGAGGGTCTCTTCGTGTTCGGTAAGCTTGTCGAACTCGACGCTGTTACGCGATGTGACGATTATATTATCGTTGGTGAGCACCACCCCTTTAGGTTTTCCTGTGGTACCGGAGGTATAAAGAAAAATACCGATATCACTACCCTTGCCCGCCTCAATACGTGCGTCAAGCAATGAAGAGTTTTGTGCCAGCGCTTCGCGTCCGAGTTTTTGCACGTCAGTGAAATCGTGTAGTTTGGTTTTGTCGTAATCTCGAAGTCCGCGCGTATCGTCGTAGATAATCTGGTCGAGCCGACTCAAACGGTCGCTGACTTCTAACACTTTATCGACCTGCTCCTGGTCTTCGGCAAGTACAAACCGCACTTCAGCGTGGTCCAGGACATATTCCATTTCTTCTGCAACAGAATCCGCGTATACGGGAACCGGAACTCCCCCCAGGCACTGGGCTGCGGTAATTCCCCAGTAGAGCCGCGGTCGATTACGGCCAATAATGGCTATCCTGTCACCCGGTGCATAGCCGAGCACATCCAGGCCTGCGGCAAACGACAAGACCTCGTCTTTAACTTCGCTCCAAGTCCAGGTCTGCCAGATACCGAATTCCTTCTCTCGCACCGCCGGTCGATCGGCAAATCGCTGTGCATTGTGGATCAGAAGTTTGGGGAAAGTGTCCAGAGCGTTCGACGCTGCGCTACTCATATAATTAAGTCAAACTGGTGTTGGTGTTTATAATGTTTGTTGGCCTGGTGAGACCGAATCCGGTGCCGGGCCGGGAGGTGTCCCAGACCGCTGCCGATATTGCATACTATCGCAGATTGGTTTGAAAAAACCAATTAAAACACCATCAGACTATGATTCGCACTACATATTTCGGCGGTACTGTCCTCCTACCTGATAAAGAGTGTCAGAGATTTGACCGAGAGAGCAGTAACGGACGGCGTCCATGATTTCTACAAAAATATTACGGTTGTGTAATACCGCCTGGCGAATTCTTTCCAATGCCTGTTCAGAGTGCCGCTGGTGACGTTCCTGAAACTGCTGCAGACGTTGAATTTGACTCTGTTTTTCTTGTTCGCTTGAGCGCGCGAGATCTATCTCGGTACGCTCGGGGTTGCCCTCTCTTAGGAAGGTGTTGACACCGATAATAGGGAGAGAGCCATCGTGTTTGCGGTGCTCATATTCGAGTGATTCTTCCTGGATTTTACCGCGTTGATAACCCGTTTCCATCGCGCCAAGTACGCCGCCTCGCTCTGAAATTCTTTCAAACTCGGTCAATACCGCTTCTTCCACCAATTCGGTGAGCTCTTCGATAATGAAACTGCCCTGATTCGGATTTTCATTTATCGCCAGTCCCCATTCATTGTTGATGATTAACTGAATTGCCAGTGCCCGCCTGACCGATTCCTCAGTAGGTGTGGTGATGGCTTCATCGTAGGCGTTGGTGTGCAGACTGTTACAGTTGTCGTAAATCGCGATTAATGCCTGCAAGGTGGTGCGGATGTCGTTGAAATCCATTTCCTGGGCATGCAGAGATCGTCCTGAGGTCTGGATGTGATATTTGAGCTTTTGCGAACGCTGGTTTGCACCGTATCGATTGCGCATGGCGACTGCCCAAATTCGCCTCGCCACGCGACCCATCACGGTGTATTCGGGATCCATACCGTTACTGAAAAAGAACGAAAGATTGGGTGCGAACTCGTCGATCTCCATGCCTCTGGCGAGATAACTCTCAACAAAGGTGAAGCCGTTCGACAATGTGAACGCCAGCTGTGAAATCGGGTTGGCACCCGCTTCGGCAATATGGTACCCCGAGATCGAAACCGAATAGAAATTTCTGACCCGGTGGTCGACGAAATACTCCTGAATATCCCCCATTAACTTGAGTGCAAATTCGGTAGAGAAGATACAGGTATTCTGCCCCTGATCTTCTTTCAGAATATCTGCCTGCACTGTGCCGCGAACGTTCTCGAGCGCCCATACTCGCAGCCGTTGAAGGTCGTCTTTGTCTGGCTGTCTTTGGTTGTCTTGGATAAATCGATCAACGCTCTGATCAATCGCAGTATTCAAAAACATTGCGAGGATCATTGGTGCCGGCCCGTTAATGGTCATCGATACTGAGGTTGCAGGATCACACAGATCGAAGCCATCGTAGAGCACTTTCATGTCGTCCAGAGTTGCAATCGAAACGCCGGAATTGCCAACCTTACCGTAGATGTCTGGCCGTTCATCCGGGTCGCAACCGTACAACGTGACCGAATCGAATGCGGTTGACAGTCGTTTTGCCGGAGAGTGCTCCGACAGCTGCTTGAATCTGCGGTTTGTGCGAAAGGCGTCGCCCTCTCCTGCAAACATGCGAGTGGGATCCTCATTGTCGCGCTTGAATGGAAATACACCCGCGGTAAATGGAAACAAGCCAGGCAGGTTGTCGAGCATCAGCCAGCGCAGCAGCTCGCCATGATCCTGGTAAAGCGGCACCGATACTCTCGATATCTGGCTGCCGGACAGACTTGTTCTTTTCAACTGGTTGGTGAATTCGCGGTCTCGGACCTTGGTGACCATCTCGGTGCCGAGATACTCCTGCTTAAGCGTTGGCCATTGATCGAGAAGCGCCTTTGAATTTGAATCCAGCCGGTCGCTACGCTGTTCGATCAGTGAGTCCAGTTCATGGGCATCCCTGCTGGCCTGTTGCAGCATTCTTGCACTCTCACGCAGTTGCTGGCGCTCCCGTGCAATCAGTGACTGGCTGTGTGCATGTTGTTTGTATTCGCGCACGGTGTCAGCAATTTCACTCAAATAGCGAATCCTCTTGCCTGGGATCAGCTCATGTTGATCGCTGGAAAACCGTGTATGTTGACGTGGGAGTTGGTCTTCAATTGCGCTCAACCCCTTTTGTTTAAGCAGGTTGAGAGTCTCGTGGTAAAGCGCGGTAACCCCATCGTCATTAAACCTTGCCGCGATGGTGCCGAATACTGGCATCGACTCGGGGTCCTGCGAGAACGCCTTACGATTGCGCTGCACCTGCTTGCAGACATCTCGGTAGGCGTCCTGGGCACCCTTGCGATCGAATTTGTTGATGGCCACGACATCGGCAAAGTCCAGCATGTCAATTTTTTCGAGCTGACTCTGGGCGCCAAATTCCGGGGTCATGACATACAGGGAACAGTCCACCAGCTCACTAATGGCCGTATTGCCCTGGCCGATACCCGGTGTCTCCACAACAATCAGATCAAAGCCCGAAACGCCGCATGCGGCAATAATATCTGGGATCGTCTCCGGCAGTTCTCCGGAGGCTTCGCGAGTGGCCACGGAACGCATAAAGATATTAGCGTGATTGATTGCGTTCATCCGTATACGATCGCCGAGCAATGCGCCCCCCGTTTTTCGGCGTGAAGGATCCACCGCAATGATGGCTATCTTCAGTCCTTCCTTTTGTCCCAGTCGGAATCGTAAAATCAATTCATCAGTGAGCGAGGACTTTCCGGCCCCACCAGTTCCGGTAATGCCAAGGATCGGGATTGCCTGCTGCAGTGCCACCTGTCTTATTTCGCTCAATACTGCGTGATCGGCTGTATTGTTCTCCAGCGCGGTAATAAGGTGAGATAAGGCGCGCCAATCACCCTGCTTGAGTGGGCCTGTGGTTGTTGGTGCCGACTGGCCAGGATCAAAAAGGCTGAGCTCCATGGTTTCACGAATCATCCCCTCGAGGCCCATCGCCTGGCCGTCTTCCGGCGAGTACACTCTTGTTACACCATATTCCTCCAGTGCCTTAATTTCATCAGGAATGATGACGCCGCCGCCGCCCGCGAAGATACGGATATCGGCACCGTTTCGTTCTTTCAACATATCGACCATGTACTTCAGATATTCGATATGTCCGCCCTGGTATGAGCTGATTGCAATGCCCTGAACGTCTTCCTGGAGTGCTGCGTTTACGATTTCTTCTACCGAACGGTTGTGCCCCAGATGGATCACTTCTGCGCCACAGGATTGCAGGATGCGGCGCATGATATTGATCGCCGCATCGTGGCCGTCAAACAGGCTCGCAGCGGTGACAAATCGCATGTTTTTATAGCGGGAAGACTGATGTGGCTTGAGTTTATCGAGCATCTGATTGGGGTTCGTGGTGAAGAGACTCTGGCAGACTTTAGAATCATCGCATGACGTTTACGTAAACGTCAACATGCCTTAAACTTTCAGGATGGCACAAACCTATACTATTTCCGAACTCTCCGAGCAGTTCGATATCACCGCCCGGACTATTCGCTTCTATGAGGACCAGGGCCTGATCTCACCGCGACGGGAAGGCACCCGACGAGTCTATGAGGAGCGTGACCGGGTGCGAATGAAGCTCATCCTACGGGCCAAGCGACTGGGATTTACTCTTTCGGAGATTCGTGAAACTTTAGATCTGTATGATTCCGCATCAGGTGGAGAGGAAGCCCAGGGCAAATTCGTGCTGGAAGTGATTAATCAGCATCGAGCCATTCTTCTGCAGCAGCAGAACGATATACTTGATGTGTTACAGGATATGAAAAATGTTGAACAGCGCATCCTGAACAAAATGAAATCCCCCGAACAAAAAGTTTAATAACACTATGGCATGCCAATACTTTAGTCCTTGCGAACACGGTGCGGATAGCTTCACCGTCATGATGCCCAAATTAACATTTGGGCGCGGTTGCTTAAACGAAATTGGAGATCGAGCCAAGGAAAGAAAACTATCCAGAGTTGCGCTGTATACCGACCCCTATCTTAAAGATGGACCGTATGTGCGGAATGTTTTGCAATCGCTTAAATCCGCAGGTATTGAGGCTGATGTTTTTTCCGACATCAGAATAGAACCGGATGACGCCACCGTAGTGGAGGCCGCGGCATTTCTGTCTCAAGGCCAGTTTGACGGCGTGGTCTCAGTCGGCGGTGGTTCCTCTATTGATATTGCTAAAGCGGCAATGGTCTATACCTGTTATCCAGCACATGTAACGGATTACTTTGCACCACCAGTGGGCGCGGGACGAGCAGTGCCCGGCCCATTACTCCCTCATATCGCCTGCCCGACTACATCCGGAACCGGGTCAGAGTGCACCTCCGTTTCGGTGATCAGAATCAATGCACTGAATACCAAATTTGTCTTGGGTTCACCGCATTTATTGCCCGTTGAGGCTTTGGTGGACCCAGCCTGTACCGATACGCTGCCCTCAAACGCCATCGCTTCGACTGGTTTTGACCTCCTCTGTCACGCCATAGAGTGTTATACCGCTCGTGCGTATACGCGCTGGGACAAGGTTGATGACCCGAATAGTCGCACTCTTCTTCAGGGGGCAAATCCATGGAGCGATATGTCGGCTCGCAGAGCCCTTGAGATTGTCGGAGAGTACCTGGATCGTGGAGTAAACGATTCTTCTGATTCTGAGGCACGGGACAATCTAATGTGGGGGGCTACATTAGCTGGCATGGCTTTCGGAAATTCTGGTACCCACCTGCCCCATGCAATGTCCTATGGCATTACCCACCTCATGCGCAACATTACGACAGATGGATATCCTGTAGCCTCACCATTTGTGCCGCATGGTATTAGTGTGGTGGTTAATGCACCGGCCATATTCCAGTATCTGGCGGAGGGGGCGCCGGAACGTCATCTTGAAGCCGCACAATTTCTAGGTGCAGATGCTGTGGGTGCCACGCCTTTAGAATCAGGAGAGATCGTGTCTAAGCGGATTGTGCAGATGATGAAGCAAACTGGCGTGCCCAACGGATTGAGCGGAGTTGGATTCGGTACCGACGATGTGAAGGCCCTTGCAGAGTCATCAATACGACAAACCCGAGCAATCAATAATGCGCCGAAAGTCGCTAATCAGTCTGACATGGAATCGATCTACTCCAATTCAATCAGCTATTGGTGATGTTGATCTGCGCTACGCGGCTTTATTGACCTTTCTGGCGAAGCTAGTAATCGAAGCGACCACGGTATCCGGGGCTGAGTGGTGCGGTGCATGCCCCATTTGTTTCAGTTCGACGACCTCCAGCTGCTTGGTTTGCTGGGACAGAGATCCGATATGGATATCGTTAGAAACCACTTCGTCCTGATCTCCAATTATCGCCATAAGCGGATGTTTAATCCTGTCGTAGAATTGTTCTTGATACTTCAGGTAGTTATTGAGCAAGGACAGGTCATCGGCATTTGCGAGCCAGGAATGTGGGCGCAGTAATAGATCGATACCGGTTCGTCTTCGGTAACCCTTGGGAATGTTATTGTCGAAAAAGACGGTTTCGATACCCTGATCTACAAAATATTTACCAATCGGTAATACTGCAGTATAGGCAAACAGCGACCCCAGAAGAGGTATGCGGGTGATCCTATTGTACAGTGCGGGGGGCGTATTCCAGGAATGCGTAGCCGGAGTGATCAGCACCGCGCCCGCCACTTCTCTTGGATAGTGCAGCAGGTAACTGAGCACCAGAGCAGCGGACCAGGAGTGTCCAACCAGAATGGGCTTTTCGATTTTTTCTTTTTGTAACACATCCCGCACCAGGTTGGCCTGGTCGAGTGGATTCAACCAACGTCCTCGGCTGCGCTTACTATGGCCGAGCCCCGGTCGGTCGATTGTGATGACTTTGAACATCTTTGCAAGCACCGTTGCAATGCTTGATTGGAAGTCGAGTGCGTTGGCACTGGCACCATGCAGTAAAACCAGAGGTCTGCCTTCTCCTTGAACGGTGTAGTGAATCTTGTTGTCCCCGAACTCCACAAACTGACCCTGTGGAGGGTATTTTCGATCGAGCAGCCAGCTGCTGTACCGTGTGTAGACCGCAGCACCGACCAGGATTATTAAAACTAATGCGAATAATATTGATCCTATGCCCATATTCAATTATTAGATTAATTTAGCCTTGTAACCTATTATATATTAATAATAAATATCGGTCTAACCTTATATCACTGATGAGTTGTGCACATACTTGAGAAGAAGTAAACAATAAATATTGTTTCGTACGATACAATCATATTATGACACAGAATCCGACCACAGAGTTTTATGAGCTGTTAAATCAGGCCTACCAGCATTTCAATAACAGGTTATTCGAGGATCAGCTACCGTGGTGCATGTTGACCCTGCAACGCAGTCGCAACACTATGGGATACTTTTCACCAGAAAGGTGGGTTGATGGCAAAGGTTACAAGGCCCACGAAATCGCCCTGAATCCAGCCTACTTCGCCCGTCACCGGGTGATAGATGTGTTGCAGACATTAGTGCACGAGCAGAGTCACCTGTGGCAGCATCTTCACGGCCGTCATCGCAGTCGATCCGGTTATCACAATAGAGAGTGGGCAGATAAGATGGAATCTATCGGGCTGGTCCCAAGCAGCACGGGTGAGGTTGGAGGGAGCCGAACAGGTCAGTCCATGTCGGACTATCCTAAGCCTGGGGGAAGGTTTCTCGAAGCTTGCATGGCGCTGTGTCAGGGCGAGTATCAACTTAAATGGATTGATACCGAGCCTGCCCGCCAACCTTCCAGTCAGCCCCGATTAAAGAATGAAGACAATGAGGCGCTAGTCGAACTGTTGGAGCAAGCGCCTGCCCTGCTGCAGCCCGTGACTACTTCTGATGCAAATGGAGAAATCAACTGGGAACCTGCCGAAAAAACGAAGGCTTTAAGTAAGAGTAAATATACCTGTGTCAAATGTCACGTTAACGTCTGGGGGAAGCCGGCGCTCAATATTCTGTGTGGTAACTGTATGCTGCCACTCGAAATTTCTTAAGAAGGCGGAATCGAATAGGTACCGGTGACATGGGCAACGGGTTTCTCAATTCCTAGTTCCTCGGTATAAATAAGTCCTTCGCATACCGCTAATCTTTTTCCCAGTTTGAGCAGGGTCGCACGACAGTAGACATCGCCGGGACCAGGTTTTCTCAGAAAATTTATAGTTAGATTGGTCGTGACCGCCAGCGATACCATGCCAATATTTGCCAGCACTATGGCATAGAACGCGGCATCCGCCAGTCCCATCATCACCGGACCGGCCACGGTGCCGCCAGGACGCAGCGATTTCTCATCGCAATTGGCACGAAGCACAGCAAACTCTTTTTCAATCGCATCTACCTCTACGTTCATCAGATCCATGAACGGAAGGTGATCTATAGCCAATCGATTAAATTCTTCGGTAGTTATTGCCGCCATTTACTATCAGAAAACTGGTTGTTACTGGTAACTCTATATTATCGGGTCGCTCGCGGGATTGTAGCAATGGCTTCGAACTCAGCGACCATTCCTGGATAACAAAGATTGTTGAGCGGAATACCGGTAGAAGCCGGCCCCGGGCGCTCGAAATAGCTCGCCCGAATTTCAAGATTGCAATGGAGTTCCTCGGGTCGTCCGCCGCCTTGATAAAAACAATTCATTTTGATGACATCCACAAAATCAGCGCCGAATTCTGACAGTACCGCGCGCAGATTTTCCATACTCGTAACCGTCTGTTTGGGCATATCATCGGGATCTAGAATTCCAGCTGCCGAGTCCATTGAGACCTGCCCACCCACAAAGATGAAATTACCGCATTGCACGCCGTGTTTGAACGGCAGGTGAATCGGCCAGTCCCAGTGTCCTTCAGGCCAGCTGTATTTTTTCTCTAATGAATCATCGTGCTGATCCTGCATGGCCCAGAACTCTGTCTGAACCATTGCACCTTGTGGTTGCAAAGTATGCAGCGGCATCCCAGTTGCCACGGGGCCAGGTTCGGGGTACCAATCTGCTCGCACCTTTGCGCTTTGTGACCAAATTTCAGCATTGTCGACACCGACAAACCAGTTGTTGACCTTGACGATGTCCTCTCGTCTTGCATTGATCTGCTGTAAAAGCGCTTCAATTTTTTCCTGTACCAGGTAACTTTGTGCCACGGGATCTCCGGGATGCAATGCCCTGCCGTTTGAATCTGATGCTCGAACTGCGCCTGACAAGGTAAACCCGTTCTGTTTTACCACCTGACTGAAGGGATGCTCCAAAGATGGAATCACTAGCCGGTTAGTTCTAGGGCCAGCAAAGCCAAATGCATCGATTTCCACCATCAGCCCCGGATAGAAGAAGTGCTTAAGTGGCACCATGGTGATCGCTGGTAAAGGTGAAATAGCAAGTGCCTCGGCCATGAACTCAATATAAGCCGGTTCATCGGTTTCGCCATTATTAACATAATAAATTACCAGCTTCGCCAGATCGGACATGGAGCAATCGAGGTCCTCGACAATGTTCAGGATATGTCGAAGCGAAGCCTGAGTTTGGGCGTAGAGATCGTGTGCATGTTGCACCTCCCCCTTTCCCTTGAGATCAGCCTGGCCACATAACATAAATAGACCATGATCCAATACCCCCATGCTAAACGGAATCTCCACCTGCATGCACCAGTGATTTTCAGGATAACTTGTTACTCGCATGGCATAACGCGTTTCTATTGATGATCGAGCGTATTGTGCACCGAACCAAAGAAAAATCCTTGTCCCTGGCGTTAGTTATCCTGCCCTAGTGAATCAGTAAACTGATATAAGATAATTTTTGCCGAGTGATTGAATCGGGTCATCATTGGATACCGATTGTTTATATCAAGATTTCAACGGTGCGGTATTTTGGGTCTCCGATACGCCCTTCTCGCTCGTAGTGCCATTTCCCGCCTGAGAATGTATAAGTTACTGCCGATCAATAACGCGATCCCAAGAATAGTCCATATCGATGGCAGTTCTCGCCATAAAACGAATCCGAACAACGCACCCCAGACAATATACAGGTATTCAAAAGGTGCTACGGCGCTGAATTCGGCAACCATATATGCTTTAACAAGCAGGTAGAATCCTCCTGCGGCAATAAAACCCAACAGCACCATCATCCATTGATCAATTTCTGTAGGATTGGTCCAACGCCGTAAAAGAAAAGCCATTTGAACAGGGCCCTCCTCGTTGCCCTGAAAATATACGAGCACTAGGGCGCTGACCAGAATACTCCACGCGAGAAAAGTTGACATCGAGTAGAATGCTGCCGTAATGGCCGAGTCCCGCGCATCGATATAACGTGTCGATATTGTAGAAATCGCATAGGTAAAGGCTGCTGTTAACGCGAGAACTACTGACAGATTGTTGAAGTGACCCTTTGGACCCACAACCATGGTAATGGCAACGAAACCAATCAGCACAGCACACCATCGCCGCCAGCCTACTGTCTCTCGAAACAGGATTGCTGACAAGGCTGTCACCATAATCGGTGCCGAGAATGTAATGGTCGCGGCGTCAGCCAAGGGTAATCCCGTCAATGCCATGTAGTAGCAGAGGTAGGATAAAAAGCCGCAGGTACCTTTAAAAAGTATTGGCCAAATATTATGTACCTTAAATGAAATACCGTTTTTAGTGGCCAGAATAACGGTCAGCATAATGAGCAAGGCAGTAACGCTGCGAGTGAAAACGATTTGCAGGACCGAGTAACGGTCGCTGAAAGATTTGATGATTACGTCTTGTATAGAGAACAGGAACAAACCTAGACTGACGGAGTAAATGCCCGATAAGGAGTCCGACGGAATCAGTCGAGCTACTCCGTGTTTAGTGGTCACGGTTGGTACAGGGCCGTTTGCCATTTCGTTGGAGATTGGCTGCTGCAAGAATTGACCATCGAAATATCTCCACTGTGTGTCCCACGGGACGTTACTCCTTCTCTAGCCTCATCTACAAGCGATATTTGCGACAGGTGTGACGCTTTCAGGCTTGTCCGCAGTTCTGCCCCAGTAGAGCAAGTATCCGATCTCCAAACCTGATTTGATTGTGCCCGCATCGAATTGCATCTTTGTGCTAAAAGGTGCTGTTAGAGACGACTCTAAATTAAATCAGTTGCTCCCTTACGCTGTTTGTTATCGTATCCTTGGGGCGCGTCTATATTTATTGTCTTTTAATGAGGAGACTGAGCTTTGGATACACATGGTTTGATGTTCAACGTCGTGATATATCTTTCTGCCGCCGTAATAGCTGTCCCAGTATTTGCTCGTCTGGGCCTTGGCTCCGTTTTAGGCTATTTGGTTGCCGGTGTTTGTATTGGTCCATTCGGACTCGGTCTGATCACGAACGTTCAAGATATCCTCCACTTTGCCGAATTTGGAGTCGTGCTTCTATTATTTCTGATCGGACTCGAACTTGAACCACGAAAGCTGTGGAACATGCGCCGCCCTATTCTCGGCACTGGCGGTATGCAGGTCGTCGGTACTGCGGTCTTGTTATTTATCATCGCAATATCTATCGGCCTCAGGTGGCAGACCGCGGTGATAGCAGGACTCGGTTTGGCGCTCTCTTCGACTGCTATTGTTCTGCAGATACTGGGAGAGAAGAGTATGATGGGCACTCCCGCGGGACGCACCGGATTTTCGATTCTTCTGTTTCAGGATATCGCGGTCATACCAATTATCGCGCTTATTCCTCTATTGGGTTTTGAGCTGATCAATGAGCAAGGAGGCAGCGGGGAACTTTCCACGATTACCATCATCGGCGTAATGGCCACAATATTTGTTGTCGGCAGATTCTTCCTGCATCATGTCATGCGGATTGTGGCATCGACTCATCTTCGAGAAGTGTTCACTGCCCTCTCTCTTTTGCTTGTATTCGGCATTGCAATGTTCATGGATTCAATCGGCGTTTCAATGGCATTGGGAGCGTTTGTTGCCGGTGTGCTGATGGCAGATTCTCCTTATCGCCACGCACTTGAATCGGATATCGAACCTTTCAAAGGGCTGTTACTGGGTCTGTTTTTTATTTCTGTGGGGATGTCCATGGATTTCGCTCTATTGTTCGAAAATCCAATGATCATAGTTGCAATCACCCTCATTCTCATGCTGGTTAAATCGGCTGTGCTTTATATTATCGCCAGGGTGAGCGGACTTCCAGAGAGTCAGCGATGGTTTTTTCCTTTTCTTCTTTGCCAGGGAGGCGAATTCGGATTTGTCCTTTTTGGTTTTGCAAGTGCTACGGGTGCAATGGAGTCTTCTGTTGCAAACCAGTTGATATTGTCAGTTGCACTGTCTATGGCGCTGACCCCGATTCTTATGCTGATACATGGTCGGTTCATCGAGCCGCGATTTCACTTAGTTGATGAAATGGAGTTAGAACAATTTGATGAAACAGATAACCCTGTCATCATTATCGGGTTTGGACGTTTTGGTCAGGTCGTCGGCAGATTGCTTCTTGCCAATAAAATCACTCCTACATTGATTGATCATAATCCGGAACAATTGGAGCGTGTTCGTCGGTTCGGCTACAAATCATATTATGGCGATGCACTAAGACTGGACGTGCTGCATGCAGCCGGCGCTGATAGGGCCAGGATCATAGTTTTAGCAGTAGATGATCCTGTGGTGGTCAATCAGGCGGTAATGTTAATCCGGTCCTCCTTCCCCAAAGTCAAGATTATGGCCAGAGCCTATGATCGGGGGCATGCCATGGAGTTAATCGACGTAGATATTGATGGGTTTACACGAGAAACATTTTATTCCGCACTCGAAATGGGAAAAGAAACACTAGTCAACCTTGGATACGATAAGAGCTTTGCCGTCAAACAAGCTGAAACCATGCGGAAAATGGACCTGGAGACGCTACATGAGCAGGTCAATGTCCGGCACGACGAAAAAGCGATCATATCGATCGCGCACACTGCACGTGAGAACCTGGAACAAACTTTATCGGCAGATACTGGTGAAAATCCTGGTTTAGATCCGTCCAATTAGATGTATAAGTTGGCATCTGATCTTCCGATTTACAATTTGGAGTTCGATTAAGCCTGACATTGGAAAAGCTGCCGTTCACCAGAATCGTCCTAACGGCTCAAAAAGCTCCAGCCTGTGTGAAAACGTGAAACGAAAATCAGCGGTGGGACAAAGGGTAAAATTTGCAGTTACTATCCTGCTTTTGGTGGGGTATCAAAAGCTTATTTACCGCTCTGGATATCTATTGTGGAACGCTGTCCCATACACCTCAATAATTTTCACGTTTTCACACAACCTGGCTCCTGAGCGGACTGTCGCAAGATCAGGGCTGACCTGCCCCAACTGCCGAGTCCAGTTGTAGAGTTAGTCATGGTTTAGTCAGTTCATTTTACAGATTCTGCAGTTAGCATGACAAATATGTTGTACACAGGCAAGTTTGAATGGATTAAGGCTTACGGTGCTGGCGGTCGGTAATTCAGTGAGCTGTGCAGTATGATCGTGTTGATTGATGCAGATCAACAGCGTATAAACCTAGTCGAATAAGATTTCTAAAATATAGGGTAACTTACATGTCTAAGAAAACACTGGTCGCAGCAGATGGTTCAAACCATGCTTTCAAGGCGCTGGATGTTGCAGGAACCATTAACGACCCTGTTGCGGGAGATGGAGTGCATCTTATGGCTCCGGTAAGAAGCGGAATCGGACCGGTAAAAAAGTTGCTGATTGGGAGTGTCGCAACTAGGGTAACGTTGCTCGCGAAGTGTCCGTGCCTCAACGTCAGGTAAGTTATGTCTTTTGCGATCAAACGGTTCAGGAAACCCATTGCCGGAATCGTCCTCGCGATTCTGGCGGTGTTCGGGTATCGATTTATCGAGGAGCGCATCGACCCGGTTCCTCAGGGTATCGCCTTTGGCAATGTCCGCATTGAAGCAGTGCAGGTGGATATTGCAACCCGGATTGCCGGGCGGCTGTGGGATGTGGTGTTGCAAGGAGGTGATCTTGTTTATGTTGACCAAGAGATTGCTTATATTGACTCAGTGCAGCTTCAGGCACAGCTGCTCCGCGCCCGTGCGGAGGTTGCCAGTGCGGAAAGCCAGATCGCCGGCGCCCAGGCTTCTTTAAGTATTCAGTTGTGACGAACATGAGCGAGCAACGATTCAGGAATCAATCATGCTAAAAAAAGTCATTTTTCCCGTCATCTTCACTATTCTTGCCTACGGATTCTGGGTGAGCCCCGATTTCAAGGAAATTGCCGCCGGCGTAGCAATATTTCTGTTTGGCATGCTGTTTCTGGAGGATGGTTTCCGCGCGTTTACCGGCGGCATACTGGAACGGCTACTCAAGAACAGCACGAACAAGCTGTGGAAAAGCCTGAGTTTTGGCATCGTGACCACGACCATCATGCAGTCCAGTTCACTGGTTTCGGTCATCACCATTTCATTCATCAGCGCCGGCCTCATTACGCTGGTGGCGGGTATAGGTATCATCTTTGGTGCAAATATCGGAACAACTACAGGTGCCTGGCTGATTGCCGGTTTTGGCCTGAAGGTCAAGATTTCCGCCTATGCCATGCCGATGCTGGTATTCGGCATCATCCTCGCATTTCAGAAATCGAAATATCTGAAAGGCATCGGCTCCGTCCTTGCCGGACTCGGTTTTCTGTTCCTCGGCATCCATTACATGAAGGAAGGATTCGAGGCATTCAAGGACAGCTTCGATCTGGCAGCCTTTGCGGTAGAGGGATATGCGGGCTTGTTCCTGTTTGCCGGCATCGGGACCCTGGCAACGGTGGTGATGCAGTCCAGCCACGCCACGCTGGTATTGCTATTAACGGCGCTGGCGGCAAACCAGATTACCTATGAGAACGCGCTGGCGCTGGCCATCGGCGCCAACGTGGGAACAACTATTACCGCTATTATCGGGTCTCTAAGCGCCAACGTGGAAGGCAAGCGGCTGGCGGGGGCGCATCTCATTTTCAATGTGGTCACCGGTGTGATCGCTATCGTGTTCATCCACCAGTTCGTGGCGGCGGTAGAATATTTCAGTGGAATTTTTGGCATTCCGGAAGGTGACTACACGCTCAAACTGGCCGTGTTTCACACCCTATTCAATGTGGTCGGCGTCCTGGTCATGGTGCCTTTGATCACCAGGCTGGCGGATTTTCTGTGCAAAGTCTTTGTCATGCCCGCTGACGATATAATCGAACCGAGGTACCTTAGTAACGCAGCCATCGAGTTTCCCGATACGGTGATAGAATCCGTTAGGAAGGAAACTTTGCATCTGTTCGATACCGCATTCGAATTGATGGCGCATGGCATGAACCTGCACCGGACCCAGATTCTCGAGTCGGAAGATCTCGAGAAGACCATCGATGAAGACAGGGAAATCATTGATTTCGACCTCGAGGGACTGTATGAGAGCAAGGTCAAGGTTCTGTACAGTGCAATCATAGCGTTCATCAGCCGGTCCCAGGCCCATCTACCGAGCGATTTCTCAGAAAGCCTGTACCGGATCCGGCAGGCGGCGTCTGACATCGTTGAAAGCGTCAAAGACGTCAAACACTTGCGCAAAAACTTGACCAAGTACATGCTGTCGGATAATGAATATATACGAGGTGAGTACAACAATTTGCGCTATCGTATGGCATCGATCCTCAAAGAGATCCATAAACTTCGCCACACCGACGTGGCGGAGCTCGAATCGATGGAACTGGACGAATTGAAAGTGGAACTCGAGCAGAGTCTGAGAGAAATGACCCAATCCGTGGACGGGTTGCTCCGTGATCAACTGATTACACCGAACATGGCGACGTCTTTACTCAATGACAGTGCTTATGCGGAACACGTGTCGCGGAAATTGGTCAGCTGCGCGCAGGCCATGCTGGCCTCACACGACGTGCTCGTTGCCGAGGCCGAAGAAGAGATCATTCTGGACAAGGAAGAGATCAAGACACTGGCCGGCTTGGATGCAACTTGAGTGAGGCTCCATATGACTCATCAACAAAAAATACACAGACCAAGATTTAAGCAATGAAACTTAAAAAGCTGAAACAGAATGTAGAGAATTTCCTCCGCAAGGAGAAAAAAGGCAAACAGCTCGATCCGCATAGTGTCAAACAGGTTTTGAAAAAACTTGAGAAAAAGCAGAAGCGGGTCAATGAGGAACATATACAAGAGACCTCCGCCAAAGACGGTTCCCCCAAAGAGATAAAACGGCTGGAACTCCAGCAAAAAGTCCTCAAGGCGCAAATGAAGAAGGCGCGCAAGATTTTGGAAAATCTCGAACAACCCTAGCTCGCATATTGCACCAGACCGGCCGTGATTGTTTTCTATGCCCTTGATCTATTTCACCAATACATCGATTTGGATAGAGTGATCAAAAGGACAGCTTGTCATCGGGGTCGGCCTATCCCGGTCTGACTTGCTCAGCTTTGCCTGGGCTTGGTCTTCAGTCGGACCGCAGCGACGGCTGCGCTCCTCGCTCCAGACCGGTGCTCAGCCAAACCTGTCCTGCGTCATCGCTCGGAATACTGGTGCTGGCCGCCCTGGTTCCCAAACCACGGGTCAACCTCACCCGCTTCCACGGCGTGTTTGCTCCCAATAGCCAACACCGTTCCCAGGTAACACCGGCCAGGCGCGGCAAATAGACCCCCGACCAGATCAAATTCCCCGCCCAGTGCCACGCCGCCATGACCTCGGCGCAACGCCTCAAACGTTAATTCAAGATCGATATCCAAACCTGTGAGCAGTGCGGCGGTGCGGTCAAGGTGATTGCCTGTATCGAAGATCCGGCGGCCATCAAAAAGATCCTTGAGCACCTCGCACAACGTATTGAATCGGCTGCAACAACTCCCTATCTCGCCCGGGCGCCGCCTGCGCCAAGTCTTAGGGACGGATCCTGACTTCTCTTATGTTGATCGCACGGATGCGGGCACCACCCGGTGCATCGCTAATGCCCCGCTTGTGTCGAACCAATGGAATATCTGCAAACCCCTCCTTTTTACCGCCCCATTCACAACAGCCAGTTCCAACCAGGCTCTGCGCGTTCACTAAACCCGATTTCCAGCTACAAAATATCGATTCCGGTATCTACCGGCGTGAGTTTTCAGCTTGCCACATAGCGGTTATGCTTCCTATACTCGACTGACCGCTCAAGGCAACTATTACGCATTCGCTCTGAGACAGCGAATGACGGCTCAGAGTATGTTTTTGCCGTTCACTTCGAAATACTGAATGACCACTTTCGGTGATTTTGAATAATTACTGAATTGTCAGTTCAAGTCGAAACTGAATTTATATATAGGTTGATCAGGTCCAAACTTCTACAAATTAGATTCATCCAGTTAGATCAAGAATAATTGCGATTGCGGTCTGCACAACGAAGTTTGACGGCATGAAGCAGGTCGGTGTCTTGTATGCGTTCATGGCCATTCAGGTCCGCTACCGTTCGGGCCAGTTTCAGAATTCGGTGGCTGCCCCTGCTGGAAAGCATGAAACGATCGACTACGTTTTCAAGCAGTTCGGCTTGGCTGACACTCAAGCTGCAGAAGCGTTGTATTCCTGATGTATTAAGAAAACCATTGGGGACCTGTTGTCGCTGCAGTTGTCTTACTCTGGCCCGCTCCACTCGGTCCCGTATTGACCTGCTGTTTTCGGATTCGCCGATCGGGCTGAGCAACGCTGATTGCTTGACGGGATAAACAGGCAGGTGCATATCAATGCGGTCGAGCAAAGGGCCTGAAAGCCGTGTCTGATATCTATCGATCTGCTGCGGCGTGCAACGACACCTGTCCGGGTTACCGAAATAACCACACGGACAAGGATTGGCGGCGGCGACCAGCAGGAAACGGGCCATAAAACTGGACTGACGCGCGGCCCTGGAGATATGCACCGATCCGGATTCCATTGGTTCTCTGAGCAGTTCGAGTACGTGTCGCTGGAATTCCGGTAATTCGTCGAGGAAAAGCACGCCATTATGTGCAAGGGAGACTTCGCCTGGAGCTGGGTCGCTTCCACCTCCAATGATTGCGGCACCTGATGCACTGTGATGCGGTGCTCGAAATGGCCTCTGTCGCCAATGGCGGAGCTGAAAACCTTGGCGGCTCAATGAAGAAATGGCCGCGGATTCCAAGGCCTCACCTACAGACATGGTTGGAAGAATGCTGCCGAGTCGGCTTGCCAACATAGTTTTCCCTGCACCCGGCGGGCCTGTCATGAGCAGACTATGGTGCCCCGCCGCAGCAATTTCCATCGCCCGCTTGGTAAACTGCTGTCCGATGACTTCGCCGAAATCTGGTGATTCCTGCGACGCTGGAATTGGAGTGGGGTCTGGTTGGGTAAGTGTTGACAGGCCGTTTAGTGCGGCCGTGACCTCGTTCAATGTTGAAGCCTGCCTCACCACGACCTCGTCGGCGAGGGCCGCCTGTTTTGCGCTTCCTGTCGGGAGGACTAAAAGCTTGGTGGATCCACGAAGCGCCAATGCAGCGATCAAAGCCCCGCGTATGTCTCTAAGCGCTCCGGATAACGCAAGCTCACCAAGGAAAACATACTGCTGTGTGTCATCGCCACGCACTTGCCCCGATGCCATGAGTATTCCAAGAGCGATCGCAAGATCGAATCTACCCCCTTCCTTCGGCAGGTCGGCCGGCGCGAGGTTTACTGTGATTCTCTGTCGCGGAAAATCAAAACCTGAGTTCAAGATAGCGCCACGTACCCGGTCGCGGCTTTCCTTGACCGCTTTTTCAGGCAATCCAACGATCGAGCAGGAGGGTAATCCGCGAGAGAGATGTACTTCTACGGTAACTACTGGCGCAGTAGTCCCCACACCTGCACGGCTATATACGATTGATAGTGACATTCCATTGTCTCCCTGTTTCTACATTAGAGCTTATCCTGAGCTGATATTACTGATTCTTTTGATTTTTTTCCAGCTCTTCGATTTGCTGCTCAAGTTGATTTACCCGGTCTCGTGTGCGTCTCAGTATCTTCTCCTGGATTTCGAGTTGTTCTCTGGTGGCGAGACTCATCTGCTCAAAATGGCCTCGAATAATCGCTTCTATATTTTTCTTTTGTTCTTCTCGAGCTTCAGATGGAAGCAACTTCAGAATCGAGTCGATTAATTGATTCAGCATTCGACCTTTGTTTCGCTAGTATCAGGCGCCGACATATTCTACAAACGCTTGTTCGCGCACCGCACGGAACCAATTGCTGTATAGCTCCTCAGCTTTTCGGCGAAAGATTTCCTCCCGCGCGCGATCTTCAGCATTTTGATTCGACATGTCGGTCTGACGTCGATCTACGACCTGGATGATATGAAACCCAAAGCGAGTCTTCACTGGCTGGCTTATACTGCCGACTGGTAACGATTCAGCTGCTTGGCGAAAACTGTCGCCGACGTCCCCTGGACCAATCCATCCTAGAGAGCCTCCCGACCGTCGCGACTGTGCATCATCGGAATAAAGCCTGGCTAGCTTTTCAAAGGACTCACCATTTTGCAGTTGCTGATAAAGATCCAGCGCGAGAGCCTCCGCCTCTTCAGAGGTGTTGTTTTCGTTAGGCTGGACTAGGATATGATTTACCAATTGCTGCTCGATCAGTTTACCGCTGCCTTTGCGATCATGAAGCTTTAAAAGATGCAGGCCATTATCACTTTGCAATACACCAGAAATACTAGCGGTCGCAGGGTCCATCCCTCGAAGCGCATCAATAAACAACTCCGGCAACTGGTCAGAGGTGCGCCACCCTAGATAACCTTTGTCGTCTTTATTGGATGCGTCGGAAAAGCTCATCACCGCTTGCTCGAACGGCTGCCCTTCGGTAATTGCTTTCCGAATAAATTCCATGTTTTCCCTTTCCGACTTAATTTCCTCGTCGGATTTTCCTTGGGTCAGCACAATCAGATGAGAGATTTCATAAGATTCGTCGGAGCTGCGCAATTCTGAATGCGCATTTAAATAATTTTCTATTTCTAAGTCACTAACAACGACTCTTGAATTCGCCACTGCATCTATTAGTTTCCGAATTAACTGCTGGGTCCGAAGAGTTTCGCGAAACTGATCATAGGTGAATCCGTCGTTCTCTATTTGGTCGATCAGAGATTCGATTGTCAGGTTATTTTGCTGCGCAATTAACTGCATCGCACCGTCAATTTCTCCCTCACTAACCTGGATGCCGAGCGATTTTGCCTGAGCAGCCTGTATCCGTTCGTCGATCATTGCCTCGAGTATTCGTGGATCTACTTGCCCGGAATATTTGCCCAGATTCCGATCCTCAAAGCGCTGTCGTTCATGTCTATTGACGTATTCACTAAGTGTGATTGCCTCGCTATCCACTATCGCGATGACTTGATCGATAGCCTGAGTTTGAGCGATCGCCGAAGCACCCCCAATAGCCCCGGTAGTGATTGCGAATATAAACAGGAGATGCTTAAGTTTACAAAATTTCACTTGAATAATATCAATCAAAGGCCTGAACGAATTCTGCCAAGGTCATCGAGTTCGAGTGTTATCAGGAATCTTTCTTTAAACTCTCCGGTACCATCAAGATACCTTTGAGCTGTGGCTCTAACCGCCCAGCAGCAGCCGTCGTAACTAATCCCAATTGCTGCAGCTCTAAGGTCGCTATCTTCAAGCGAATAGGCGCTTTGCACATCCAGTTGCCAGCGCGGTCCCAATGGCGTTTCAAAATCCAGGTCGAATTGCTCTGAGCCGCCGTTAACCTCAGAATATGCGATCGTCGCGTTGCGCCGCAGGCTGTTGTAGTAGTCCGCTGATACACGAACCACACCAAAATCATCGAGTTCATTATCCCAAAGCGTAAATGCGGTCAGGCTCCAGTCCTGAGTAAAATTTGCTGTCAATTCCGCAAGAAAGTCTGAAGTATCTTCGGTGTCGCGGTCATCTTCCACACTACTCAAACTAATAATACGATCCTCAAGATAATATATCTGGCCCAGGCTTAACTTCATCCTCTGACTTCCGTCATCATCATTGACTATTCGACTGGTTAAGCCAAGACTGACCTGCTCCGTATCCCCTACACGGTCACCACCGAAAAACCGGTTTTCACGAAAGAACTGCCCGAAACTGCTTGGCACATTTTCGCCGGTGTCGAAAACCGGGAAATCATTCTGTTCGGTTTTCAGCGGTACATTAAGATAAAATAGTCTTGGTTCCAGAGTCTGGAAATATGGTGTCCCTTTAGATTCGAATAAGCGCTCAAAGGTCAGACCGCTGTCAATGCTATAGGCAGGTATTGCGTCAGACGGTGACGTATCAGACTCTGTGTTATCAAGGGAGTAGCTGATACTGTAAAGAGACACTCTAGGTTCGATGTAGCCGTAAATTTCCTTCAACGGTGCCGATATGTAGGGATTCAATCGAGTTCGAGATCCCGTGACGCGGGTGCTGTCATCTGCATCGTACTGGGTAAAGTTTGTGAGGATGCCACCTTTAAATACGCCCAGCTTTTGTGGTTTCAGATTAAGGTTGACCGACGGCAGTATGTCGTAGGGTAGATTCGACTCATCTATTTCACTGTTAACGGAGTCGACACTTTGCACCCGGGCGTTGAAATTAATGTACTCACCATTTCGAGAAACTCTTGCCCGTTGGGGTACATAGCTGGACGCAACAATATCCACGTTATTGGCGAAGTCTCTCAAGTATTCACTGTCGGATACTTCCTGAAGGTCGACCTCTGCACGCCAGTCATTGGCGAAGGTTTGTTGATGGTCAAACCCAAACGCATAACGATCCTCGTCTAGAAACTCATCGTCCGAAGGGAGAAACTCGGCCTTTATGGATCCCTGTGTATCTTTCGCAATGTATCTCAACTCCGTATAGAGCTGAACGCCACGTTTTGACAGAACTCGCGGCGTAACAGTGGCATCAACTTGTGGCGCGATGTTAATGTAGTATGGGACTTCCAGGATAAAACCAGAAGTATTATCGTTGCCAATGGCAGGAAACAGAAATCCTGTTTTACGCTCATCATTTATCGGAAATGAGACCGTGGGAAAATAAAAAATTGGCACTTTTTTAAGGCGTACAACCATATTGCTGGCGGTACCAATGCCAGAGGCATGATCGAGCTCGATTCTTTTGGCGCTTAACGTAACATCCTCATTACCATCGGCGCACGTGGTCATCACTGCATTTTGTAGTACTTCGAAATCTTTTCCTTCAAATTGTATTGACTCTCCGGTAGCTCTTGCGCGCTGGTAGTAAACCTTCTCTTTCTCCTCTTTAGTTTTTTTCTGTTTGCTCAGATTGGCCCTATTGCGGAAGGGCGCAAAAACTGAATAGTCTTCAACAAATCCTAAACTACGACGACTCAGATACTCTGGGTTGGTGTCGACAATTTTAATTTTAACCTGCTCTGCATCACCGATGAACGTATCGACTTCGATGTTCATTGAATCGGCCTGAATTTCATCTCCATTGGAAGTATAGAATTTAACGTTTCCACTGGCCGATGCCTGATAGGTCTCCTGGTCATATTCAATGTTATCGGCATATACGCCGCGATTGCCCTGCACCACCTGGGCGTTTCCCCGTAGTGAGATTTTTGATCCTTCGTCGGCTTCAATCTCATCCGCCTGGATTTCCGTGGGCTGTTCGTCTGGATTCCCCCCCGGGGCATCACGCAGTGCCTGTGGTACATCTATAAGGCCTGGCATACAAACCGAAATATCGGCAAATTCCACGGGCTCACTTTCTTGAGCATTGACCAGAATTGGCGCTGTCCCAATAGACAGACTGAACACACTAACGGTCAAGAACTTCAGCTGATTTCTGTGGGTCATTTAGGAGGCAGTGGGGTAGCGAGTTCGATAAGCGGATTATAGGGTTTCAACCGTTTATAATCCACGTTGACAAAAAGTTCTGTCACATACTACTAATACCGATTATGACTAAGACGCGGCGGATGACAACGGCAATGATTCTGGCCGCCGGGCGAGGACAAAGACTGCGTCCGCTCACGGATACAATTCCAAAGCCCTTAATCAAAGTCGGACCGTGTTCGCTGGTGGAGCATCACCTTCAAGCTCTGCAAGAGGCGGGGTTTACTGAAATTGTGATTAATCTCAGCCATCTCGGTGAAAAAATCAGTGAATATCTTGGCGATGGCGAGCGATTTGGGGTCAAAATAAGATATTCCTGGGAACCTCCCGGAGCACTCGAGACAGCAGGTGGCATTAGGCATGCTCTAGAGTTACTCGACACGGAACAGTTTTTAGTGCTGAACGGAGATATTCGATGTCATTTAGCGCTTAAGAATCTCAGTCTGCTAGACGATTCCGCCATGCATTTGATTCTGGTACCTAATCCTGCAGACCATACTGGGGGTGATTTCAGTTTAGACCCTGCATTTTCGCCAGCACGCCTTCGTATCCGTAACCCGAATGGTGCGACCTACACATTTTCTGGAATCGGCGTCTATAAAAGATCGGTTTTTCAAGGTTTGTTAGACCGGGTCCAGCCCCTGGCTCCAATTATTACGCAAAACATCAGACACAATCTGGCAACCGCTGAGATTTATCGGGGACACTGGTTTGATATTGGTACTCCTGAGCGACTTAAAGCAGCGCGCGAAGCCGAACCGGTTCAGTCTATCGAGTCCCATTGAAATTGCTTCTGCATTGCGTTAATTAAATCGTCACTAACTCGATAAATGTCGCGGTGTATTCCTAAATCAGTAAGCTGTGTAACGGCCATTCCCGGATATCCGCACGGGTCAATTAATTGAAATGGCGTGAGATCCATGTCGACGTTGAGGCTTAGTCCATGAAAGCACTTGCCGTTGCGGATTCGCAGGCCAAGGGCAGCAATTTTGGCGTTATTGACGTATACCCCGGGAGCGCCTTGCTTACGTTCGCTTACAAGTCCATAACTATCTAACACTTCGATAATGGTTTGTTCAACACTGTTGACTAATGATTTTGGACCAATCCCAAGGCGTTTAATATCGAACAGTAGATAAGCAATGAGTTGCCCTGGGCCGTGATAACTGATCTGGCCCCCACGACTGCTCTTTACCACCGGAATACTGGTCGGATTTGTGTGTGGCTGTTGGGTGCAACTGGTTCCTTGGGTGAATACGGGAAAGTGTTGCAATAGCCAAAGCTCGTCGTCGGTATCCGCGGTGCGACTGTCGGTGAATGCAAGCATTTCATGGGCCACCTGAACATAGTCTCGAAAGTCGCTCCTGCGAATTCTGCAGGACTTATTCATATCACCATTAAAATATCCGGGTTCTCGGTGAGAGTGACGAATACTTTGTCAAGTTCCGGTCGGCTGTCAGCACGAACTCTGCAGCTGAGTGAATGGTAATTCCCCTTTGCGCTTTCCTTTATTCGAATTGACTCAATCTGATCCGGTTTTAAATGCAGTTCAAGCAGCCCACGGATCTGTTGTTCGAGCCGATCGCCCGCACGAGCGAATACCTTTATATCCACATGACAAGGGAACGTCATGCCCTCGGGATCAGTATCTGTTGAGCTCAATGCCTGGAGAGCGGGTTGACGATTAAAACAAGCGTTTTACGGAGTCCAGCAGCTTCGACCACCACGGTCCTTCGATATACTCATCATCGACATATAGTCTCTGCTCTAGCAAAGGCTCACCGCCATACTTCACTACTATCAGGCCTGCATCTGCACCCTTCTCAAGAGGCGCTTCAAGGCTCTCTGGTATATCGAGCGCCGCCGAGAGATTGTCTTTCTGGCCTTTAGGAAACACCAGACCTAGATGTCGATTCACGCTTAGACTTGCTTCGCTGGTATTGCCCATCCAGAGCGGAACTGAAGCCACTTCATTACCGGGTGAGTAGAGCAGTAACCCATCATAGGCGGCATAACCATATTGTAACAATGACTGAACAGCGTCAGCCCGCAGTTTACGACTGTCGGCTCCAGTGACAATAGCCATCAACCGCATATCGTCTCTCTTCGCGGTTCCGACCAGACAATAACCTGCAGCTTTAGTGTAGCCGGTTTTAAGACCATCAACGCTTGGATCTCTCCATAGCAGCGAGTTGCGATTCTTCTGCGTGATATCGTTGTAGGTAAACTCTCTTGTCGAATACAGCGCAAACAAATCAGGAAAACTTCGTATCAAGGCCCTTCCTAAAATTAGAATATCTTCAGCCGTTGAATAGTGATCGGGGTCGGGCAGACCATTACTGTTTGTGAAGTGAGAATTAATCATTCCGAGTTCCGCAGCTTTGTGGTTCATACGCACTGCAAAGCCCTCTTCACTGCCACCAAGGTGCTCGGCAAGCGCTACTGAAGCGTCGTTACCGGATTGAATGATTAATCCCTTCAGAAGGCTTTCTACATCGACCCGGGTATCGACCTGTATAAACATTCTTGAGCCGCCTGTTTTCCAGGCCTTTTTACTGACATAAACCTGGTCAGTCAGCTTAATTTCTCCCTTGGTTAATGCTTCAAACACCAGGAAGCTGGTCATCAGCTTGGTCAGACTGGCGGGTTCGATTCGGAGGTCGCGATTTTCGCTGCCGAGTATCCAGCCACTTTCGAAATCGAGCAGCATCCATGATTTCGCCGCAATATCCGGCGTAGGCACTACTGATTTAACCGAACCAGGAATTTCTACCAGTCCACCAGGACTTGGGTTGGACGCTACTGTGCTAGAGGACTGAGCAAAAATATCGGTGCTGATAGGTACCGATATCAAAGTTAATGCGATCAACATTAACGGTAGAACCGGGAAAGCGCGCGGAATGAGTTTCAATGTGATTTTTATGGTGTTGTACCGAAGAAAATTATACCGATCCAAACCGCATATTGTACTGGCAATAACATGACAAATTTTTAGACGGCATTTCTTCTATATGTAGTCAATCAGCGACAGTAGACCGGGTAAGTGGACCGCACCTGGCGATGATCCTCGGCAGGTGGTCGCAGACTTCATTTCGCCAAGGTGCTCAAATTTCCTTTAGCTGGATATTTTCACCTGTCAGGAGTTGCAGTGCCGCTTTTGCGCTTTCTGCTGCGGAGCGTTCTGGAAAGGGACCTGCCACGACTCGATACGGCGAGCCATTTTGTGCAAGTTCCTGATCTGATTCAGGTCTTACAGGATACCCATTCTGTCGTAGCTGTTTACGAAGCTGTATTGCGTTCGCCAGTTCGGAGAAGGCCCCAAGCTGCAGGGCGAATCCGCCGCCTGCGGATAGATCACCTGTGCCTGCCGTACCCGCATATTTTTGTGGTGGTCCTTGAGTAACCGCGGCAACCTGGGGATCTAGTGCCACTACTTCTACTCGCCCCGTTCCGTTGCTGCTGATACCTAATTTCCATGCTGCCGCATAGGAAAGATCGATAATTCTATTATGTAAGAACGGGCCACGATCGTTGACTTTGACAACAACCGATCTGCCATTATCGAGATTAGTGACTCTGACGAAGCTGGGAATTGGTAATATCGTGTGCGCGGCACTCATTGCAAACATGTCATAAGGCTCGCCACTTGACGTGCGGCGTCCATGGAACTTTTTACCGTACCATGACGCGGTGCCGCGCGCCTTATAACCTCGCGCATCAGCCATTGGTCGATAAGTCTTTCCAAGGGCTTGGTAAGGTTTGTTACCTGTTTTACTGAGCGGTAACTTAACCGGAACGGCATCTGGTATGCTCGACAAATCTTTATCGATATTTGTTGGTGGCCGGTCTCCGCCATAATATCCACCCGGAGTGCCGGGGCGTACATTCTTATCTTGGCACCCCGCAAGCGACAGGCATAACGCTGCAATCGCTAGCCAGTAAATGCGGTAGAAATACATTTGAAGTCTAATTGTCCTTAATCGCATCTACATTTGTTCAGCCCTGTTGCTGATATCGTGCCCCAATTTGTAGCGATAACTCTGTGACAGCCATTGCGTAATTAATGCTCGGGTTGTAACGAGTAATTGCGTAGAAGTTTCTGAAACCGACAAAATAGCTTTTTCCTTGCTCCTGCGTCAGGGATAATAAAGCAACTTTCTTACTCGCTCCCCGCGAGTCAAAATCGACCTCCAAATCGACGAGTTTTTGCGCTTCGATATTTGGCTTGGCGCGCTTACTGATGTGTTCTTTGGCCGCATCAGACAAGTTGGAGTTAACCGACGCGAATATGCTCTGCCCGCGTCGCCACCCGTGCACATTCAGGTAGTTCGCTACACTGCCAATGGCATCTTCCATTTCGTTCACAAGATCACGTTTGCCGTTACCGTTGAAGTCAACAGAATACGCTTTGTAGCTGGTTGGCATGAATTGTGGAATTCCAATAGCACCCGCATACGAACCAAGGACAGTATCTGGCGAAATCTGTTCGTTACGCGTGGTGTTCAGAAATGTTCTAAGTTCAGAACTGAAAAACTTACTTCGGCGAGGAAAGTCTGCGGTCAGCGTCACCAGACTGTCAAGGACCCGCCGATCTCCCATGCGTGTACCATAATGGGTTTCAACACCAATCAAGGAGACAATCACTGCGACTGGAACGCCATATTCTTTCTCGGCCGCTTCAAGTATTCCTTTATTCTGCTGCCAAAATTCAACGCCCTTATCTATCCGGGCCTGATTAATAAATATCTCACGGTATTTATGCCAGGGCAATGCCTCATATTGACGGTTCATCAGTTCGATTGTTTTCTGATCAACTTTTGCACTGGACAATACCGACAACAACTGGTCTTTCGGATAACCGTCCTGCTCGGTCATAGTTTGCACCAGTTCCATCAGGGCAGGATAACTGTTTACATCAAGCGCGCAGGCTGATCCAGGAAGGCAAGCAAAAATCCAAACTATTAGTGCATTGACCGGGGTGTTATTCATCATCTCGACAGCGCCCTTTTGTCACTGTGAATACTCATCAACATGCCAAAACCGATCATCAGAGTAACCATCGAAGTGCCGCCATAGCTAATTAAGGGTAGTGGCACTCCCACAACAGGCAAGATACCTGAAACCATGCCGATATTAACAAATACATACAGGAAAAACGTGATAGATAATGCCCCTGCCAACAGTCTTGAATAAGTCCCGCGTGCATAGAATGCAATCATTAATCCACGGAATACCAGAAATAGATAAAGGCACAGTAATAACAGTACGCCGACCAGCCCAAATTCCTCCGCGTAGACAGCAAAAATAAAATCTGTCGAACGCTCAGGAATGAATTCAAGCTGGGACTGGGTACCGCCGAGCCACCCTTTCCCGCTGACTCCACCTGATCCGATCGCGATAATTGATTGAATAGTGTGGTAACCCGCCCCTAAGGGATCTGCCCATGGATCAAACAGTGTCAGAATCCGTCTTTGCTGGTAAGGGTGCAGTACAAAAAACCATAGCAGCGGCGCTATGGCTCCTAGCATGGCGCATACGCCCGCAATCAATTTCCATCCGATTCCTGCGAGAAAGATTACAATTACGCCGGTAGATGCTATCAGAATGGCGGTACCAAGATCCGGCTGCAGCACCACTAGGATCGTGGGGAGCAGTACGATACAAATTGACACGATCAAATAAGGAATTCTGGGTGGCAGATTGGATCTGGTCATGACCCATGCCACCATCATTGGCACCGCCAGCTTCATAATTTCAGCGGGTTGAAAACGAAATACGCCAAGATCAAGCCATCGCTGCGCGCCTTTACCAATGAACCCAAAGCCCAGAACGATAAATAAAAGAATCAATCCGAAGCCATAAATATAGGGTGACCACCGCATCAGTGTCTGGGGGGAAATACGGCTGAAAATCAGCATTAGAACTAGAGCAAACGCAATGCGCAGGGATTGCCTGGTTAATAGCGCGGTGCTTTCACCACCGGCACTATAAATAACCACCAGGCTGAGCAAAAGCGTCATCAGAACCGCTGCGACCAGAGGCAGGTCCAGCGGTAACGAGGAATCTGCCCGGTTGAAACTTCGTGTTGTGCCTGTCCAGCTCACCATGATTGCTAGCCAGGCTCCCTGGTATCAGCGCGGTTACTCACCAGTTCCCGGGTCTCTTCTTGTTCAGGAAACATGTCCAGTCTATCCAACAGATAGTAGTCAATCAGTTTGCGCGCGATCGGGGCAGCGGTTCGACTGCCGCTGCCACCATGCTCAATCACCACAGCAATTGCAATTTTTGGATTATCAAGAGGCGCAAAGCCGACAAACAGTGAATGATCCCGAAACTTCTTCTCTGTATCTTTTTCTCGATAGGTCTCATTCTGGGCAATACTCTTGACTTGGGCGGTTCCCGTTTTCCCAGCCATTTCGTAGCGAATATTTTTGTTAATTCGTCTTGCGGTTCCCTTCTTACCGTGGACGACATCACGCATGGCGTTGATCACCAAGTCATACGCCTTTTCGTTTCTGGTTTCTATAGTTCCCATTACCTTAGGCAAAATGTCTTCCCGGGTTTGACTTTGTGGATTTTCTATCGCGGTCAAGAATCGTGGAGCAACCTGTTTGCCGCGATTGGCAAGTGTTGCGGTAGCGGCGGCAAGTTGAAGTGGTGTGACCAACATGTAGCCTTGACCAATACCTGTAATAATCGTTTCTCCTGGATACCAGGGTTGACCCCGGGCCTCAAGTTTCCACTTCTTCGACGGCATTAGACCGCTTGGTTCTCCCAATAAGTCGATGCCTGAAGGCTTGCCGAAGCCGAACCGACTCATGCCTTCGTGCATCTGGTCTATCCCGAGTTGCTTGGCAAGACGGTAGAAATACACATCGCAGGACTGCACTATGGCATTGTGGCCGTCAACATTACCATGCCCGGATTTCTTCCAGTCTCGATAACGGTGCCGGTACCCGGGAAGCCGGTAATAACCGCCACAAAATATCGAATTATCATGGTTGACACCGTTTTCCATTCCGACCAATGCCATAAAACCTTTGATGGTCGAGCCTGGTGCATAGCGGCCATAGAGTGATCGATTTAGTAATGGGCGTTCTTCGGACGCGCGTAATACCGAGTAGTCTTTCTTGCTGATGCCGTTAACGAATGGATTGGGATCGTATCCTGGGACGCTGGCAAACGCCAGAACGTCACCGGTTTGCGGCTCTATGGCGACCACCGAGCCTTCGTAGCCCTCAAGCGCTTCAACACTCTTTCGCTGCAGTGGAGTATCCAGGCTCAGATGAATTGTTTTACCCGCGTCTGAAGCTATCTGCTCTAGACTGCGAATCACT
>JAHEGU010000030.1 GCA_024644945.1 Gammaproteobacteria bacterium
GGGTTCTTCGCGACCTTCCCAGCTCCCTGAAACACACCGTCAATAATGGCGTCCTTATTGATCGCCATATTGAGTGCTTTTCGCACCTTTGGATTGTCGAACGGGGCCATCATAGAGTTATATGCCAGATAGCCTACGTTCAAACCTTCCTGCTCCAACAGGTTAATATCGGAATCGTTGCGCATGGCTTCGATATCCGCTGGGTTCGGATAAGGCATTACATGGCATTCACCTGCTTTGAGTTTTTGATAGCGCACTGCTGGATCGATAGTGATCGCAAACACCAGATCGTCGATTGCGGCTTTACCTGCCCAGTAATCGGGATGCGCCTTATAGCGAATTACAGCGTCTTTCTGATAGGCAACCAGCTGAAATGGGCCGGTGCCTACTGGCTCAAGATCCACCTTTTCTGGCGTACCCGCTGCCATCATCTGATCAGCATGTTCAGCGGACATGATCGAGGCAAAGTCCATTCCCAGATTGGCGATCATGGGGGCTTCAGGGCGGTTCAGGACAAATTTAACGGTCATATCGTCCACCTTGATCACATCTTTAAGCAGGTCAGGCATGGACATACCGTTGAAATATTCATAAGCGCCACCGGAGACCTTGTGGTAAGGGTGTTCAGCGTCACCCTGACGTTTAAAGCTGAACACCACATCGTCGGCATTCATGTCCCGAGAGGGGGTAAAACTCCCAGTGGTATGAAACTTGACGCCTTTTCGAAGATTAAATGTATATTCCAGGCCGTCATCAGACACGTTCCAGGACTCAGCCAGTGCCGGGACAATATTTGTACCACCGCGCTCGAACTCGACAAGTCGGTTGAAAATCGCCCGTGAGGATGCGTCAAATGTAGTTCCTGCGGTGTAGAGAGAAGGATTGAATCCTTCGGGGCTGCCTTCGGAACAATACACCAGGGTTTTTGCCTGGGTAGCCATAGAGATGGAAAGTGCTGAGGCGGCAGCCAGCATTATTAGTGGTTTCTTTTTCATTGAACCCTCCTTAGGGTTTGGAATAGATTTTCTAAGTTTCGTGAGTGGTTTGGGGTATATCTCGCTACAAACCACCCTTGGACTCCAGGATGGTCGGACAACTATACTCCACTGGTCCTTAAATTAGACCGGTTAGTTCGCTCATTTGACCAATTATCGGTTTTATTTGCAAGCGACAAGGACTCTGCTGAAAGTGAATTTAATCTCTTTGAATCATTCTTCCCAATGACCTTCCGCCGACAAGGTGCATATGTAAGTGAAACACTTCCTGGTTACCATGGCGGCCGCAGTTGATGATCAAGCGGTATCCGTCTTCGGCAATTCCCTCCTGTTGTGCCAGGTTGCGGGCAACAATAAACAGATGGCCCAGAAGGGCTTCATCTTCTTCAGTTACATCGTTTACTGTGGGAATTATCTTGTTAGGCACGATCAATATATGACAAGGTGCCTTGGGGTTAATATCGCGAAATGCAGTTGCCCGGTCGTCCTGAAAAACGATTTCCGCGGGTATTTCCTTTTTAATAATTTTGCTGAACAGCGTATCTTGGGTCATTTTCTGTAAAATTAACTAATCGTTGGGTTCAAGATGATTTGCGATCCTATGCAATTCCGTGTCGCGTATATCCATCTGGTTCATGTGGGTTACGGTGTTCAGTACATAAGAGCGATTACAGCCTCTTGCACCCTTGGCATCGCGAACAACCGATACAGTTTCTTTAAGCGCAAGCTTAGGAACGAAGTGAGGATGATCCTGTTTTGATACGAATGTCAAAGCAGAAACCTTACGTCCATGCTCAAGTACTACCGGGCACAGCCTCGCATCATATGCGCCGGTTATCAGTTCCCGTTCGCACAAATAGTCTACTACTGAATGGGTCTGTTGTTGACTGATATGGTAGGCAAATCCTCTGCATGAGCCTCCTCGGTCGAGGCCCAATACGAGTCCCGGTTTCGCTTCAGTCCCTCGATACCTGACCGACCACAGACACAGTCGGCGATGGTATCCATATAATACTGCCGGGCCTGCGTCTAAGTAGTCGAATCCAGGATTCCACATTAAAGATCCGTAGGCGAATACCCAAAATTCATCTTCGGGAACCGGAATTTTATCGGGTGTGCCTGCTACCAGTTTGGTTAAGTTAAACTGCGGATACTCCATCGAGAATTGAGAAAAACATGATTGACGTATATTACTGGACAACACCGAATGGGCACAAGGTAACGATTTTATTAGAAGAGCTTGGGATAGAGTACAAAGTTGTTCCGGTTGATATTGGGAAAGGCCAGCAGTTTGAGACCGAGTTTCTTGCGATATCTCCCAACAACCGAATTCCTGCAATTGTTGATCACCAGCCCACCGGCGCTGACCAGCCTGTTTCAGTGTTTGAGTCGGGTGCAATACTTCTTTATCTTGCCGAGAAGTATGCTCAATTCATACCGACGGATACTCCCGGAAGGGTGAAAGTCCTTGAATGGCTATTCTGGCAAATGGCTGGATTTGGACCAATGCTTGGTCAAAATCACCATTTTGGATTCTATGCAAAGGATAAAATTCCCTATGCAATCGAGCGCTATGTCAAAGAGACCTCTAGATTGTATGGCGTGTTAAACAGACAGTTGAAAAGTCGTGAATATATTTGTGATACGTATTCTATTGCAGACATGGCGTGCTATCCGTGGACGGTTTCTCACGCGCGTCAGCAGCAGGATTTAAATGACTTCCCTGAGGTTAAACGCTGGCATGATCAAATGAAATCACGTCCCGCTGTCGAGCGCGCTTACGAAATTCCAGAAAAAATGAATCTGCAGGGCGGCATCAGCGATGAAGCAGCAAAAATATTGTTTGGCCAGGACAGTTCGGTGGTCAGGTAAATCTCGTTAGATGTTGGTTTCCGCGTAGCGGCGTAGTCCAGACTCCATATCGCATATTAGATCTTCAATGTCTTCGAGACCCACATGCACCCGAATGACTTGTCCCTGTTTTTCCCATGAAGTTGCGGTGCGAGATTTTTCAGGATATTGAGGAACAATAAGGCTTTCAAACCCACCCCAGCTGAAACCCATTGAAAACAATTTCATGTGATCAAGCATATTTGCAAGTGCTTTTTTGGGGCGGGGCTTAATGATAAACGAGAAAAGTCCGGTTGATCCTTTAAAATCACGGGCCCATATGTCATGACCTGGGCAGTTCGCAAACGCCGGATGAAGCACCTCCAGAACTTCATTGTGGCCCGAGAGCCATTCCGCTAACGCTAAAGCCTGGTGTTGGTGCTGTCTAACCCGAACGGCCAGAGTGCGCATTCCGCGAGTGCCTAGGTACACGTCGTCAGGTGCAAGTGATTGACCAAGCAGATCCCGGCACTTTTTAACCAAATAAAAACTTTTCTCATCTGTCGTTATCAATCCAAGCATAGCGTCTGCATGACCTACAATATATTTTGTCGCGGCCGTTACAGATATGTTGATCCCAAAATCCAGTGGCTTGTAAAAGAGCGGGGTGGCCCAGCTGTTATCAAGGGCTGTAGTGATGCCATATTTGTTTGCGATCGATACGATTTTCGGTGCATCTTGAACTTCAAAGGTCATTGATCCCGGTGACTCCATGAAAATGAGCTTAGTATTAGACTTGATCATGGGTTCTATGTTTTCCCCGACCAAAGGATCGTAGTAAGTGACATCAACGCCTATTTTTCTTAGAAAACCATCGCAGAAGGCCCGCGTGGGCCCATACGCCGTATCAACCATCAACACGTGATCACCACTCCCTGCGAACGCGAGAATTGAGGTGGTAACAGCGGCTAACCCGGAGGAGACGGAGATCGAACCAAAGCCGTTCTCGAGGTCCGCCATGGCATTTTCAAGAGCGAAAGTGGAAGGTGAACCTAGTCGGCCATATACAACTTTACCCTTAGCGTCGTGATCAAGGCGTGACAGTTCAAGTTCTTCCAGGGTTGGATAGATCACGGTTGACCCGTGATAGACGGGAGAATTGACCATTCCGCCTTGCAGCCGCGGGTCTCGGCCATTGTGCACCGATCGGGTGTCAAATCCGAGTCGTTCTTGTTCGGATGCGTTATCGCTCATCGAATGGCCAATATTACGATTTAACCGATTTCAGGTATTCAGGCGAGAAAGTTCGCTCACAAGTACCGATAACATTGCGAAATCGACATGAGGCTCATCTTGAAGGCGATTCAGCATCTGTTCAAACGTAGTCAAGTCATGTTCGTTTTGTTCGATCCAGCTTTGTATTCTTAACTCGGCGTTCTTGCTCTTATTACCGGCTAAAATATTCCGGGTGAGCTCGCCATGCGCTGTGCGAAGCATTTCTATAAGACTAAAACGGGCACGCTGATTCCAGTCGTTTGTTGCGGGTAACTTATTGATCGCTTGTTGAACCCAATCAAGTCCCATCTGATTGGCGGATCGAAAATAGATCTCCGCAACTAGATTGATTTGCTGTTTGGTTGAAAATCCGATATCGAGGATGTCGAAAGCCCTGGCGTTGGCATGCATAAGTTGCAACTGCTGAATTGCAGATTTCGACAGCCCTGCACCTTTGGATTGTTCTAGGTCCGGCTGATTGTTGCCCGCGATTAGCTGGGTAGGAAGCTTCGACATAGCAGAGGTCAGCTGCTTCATCGCCGATTCAAATTCCTTTACAGTTTTTCCAATATTTAAGGTTGTTGAACGATTACGAAGCAGCCAGACAATAAGTGATTCTGCGGTTAATGACGATTGTCGTAGTAGTCTTTTCTGGAAATCTGTCGAAACTCTATTATCAAGTTGTCTGATTATATGGTGAAACGATTCAAGACCAATAATCTCCCTGGTAACTAAGTACGCCTTGGTGATTTCTCCGGCTGCCGCGCCAGTGAGCACGGAAATTCGAAGGTGGAAATTAGCGCCCAACATGCCTACGAAATCATTTGTTATGACTGTAGATATAATTTCACGCTTAAGACGGTGTTGCTGAATCTCTTGTGAAAATTTTGACACCAATACCTTTGGAAAGTATCCCTCAATGTGCGACTTGAGGTTGGGATCATCAGGAACTTCTGAGTCCAGTAACTCCTGGTACAGGTCCATCTTACTGTAGGAGAGCAACACCGCTAGTTCTGCTCTTGTTAGCCAGATTTCTGACTCCTGTCGATGTTTTAGAGTTGCATCGTCCGGTAAAAACTCGATCTCACGACTCAACAAGCCTTTCTGTTCGAGCAGATATAAAGATTGCATCTGTTGCGACATCAGTTCATTTCCAAAACTGGTCTCAAGACTGAGTACTTGTGTTTGCATGTAATTATTGTTCAGAACCAATGTGGCGACATCGTTTTCCATCTTCGCCAGCAGTGGATTTCTAGAGCGCTGAGTCAATTTTTTGCTCTGGACAGCTGCATTCAAAAGAATCTTGATATTTACTTCGTGGTCCGAGGTGTCCACTCCGGCTGAGTTATCTATCGCGTCGGTGTAGCACAAACCACCCAACTGATTGAATTCTATGCGCGCAAGCTGTGTCATACCCAGATTACCGCCTTCTCCTATAACTTTCACTCGAAGCTGACCAGCGTTTACCCGCAAATTATCATTGTTACGATCCTGTGCGTCCTGGTGTGATTCGTCTGATGATTTAACGTAAGTCCCAATACCTCCGTTCCACAAAAGTTCGACTTGCGATTTTAAAATGACATTGATTAATTCATCAGGCGTATAGGTATCACGGCTCGCCGATAATGCTTTCTTTGCCTGCGCCGAAAGTTTGATAGATTTAGCGCTGCGTTCAAAGATACCGCCGCCCCTGGATATGAGCTTGGAATCGTAATCACTCCATGATGAACGAGGCATGTTGAATAAACGTAGCCTTTCCTCATAACTGGTCTTTGCATTTGGGGTCGGGTCGATAAATATATGCATATGATTGAACGCAGAGACCAATCGCGTGTGCCTGGACAGCAGCATTCCATTTCCAAAAACATCTCCGCCCATGTCCCCGATTCCAACTGCGGTAAATTCCTGAGACTGGATGTCCTTGCCGAGTTCGCGAAAATGACGCTTTACCGACTCCCAGGCGCCGCGGGCAGTGATGCCCATTTTTTTGTGGTCATACCCGGCCGACCCACCAGAGGCAAATGCATCACCTAGCCAGAATCCGTAGTCTTCTGAGATACTATTTGCAATATCAGAAAACGTTGCCGTACCCTTGTCGGCAGCCACTACAAGATAGGGATCGTCCTGATCCAGTCTGACTACATCTGTTGGCGGTACAATCCGACCATCGATAATGTTGTCGGTCAGGTCCAGTAGACCAGAGATGAAAATACGATAACAAGCTACAACTTCCGCCTGAACTTCTTCGCGACTGCTATCCGGTAGCTGTTTTGCGACAAAACCACCTTTAGAACCAACTGGTACGATTACAGCGTTCTTAACTCTCTGGGCTTTGACTAATCCGAGCACTTCAGTACGGAAGTCCTCTGGCCGCTCCGACCATCGTAAACCGCCTCGTGCAACATCACCTCCCCGCAGATGCACACCTTCGACACGCGGAGAATAAATAAAGATTTCATATTTCGGGGCGGGCTCAGGTATTCTTGGAATGGATTGAGAATTTAGTTTGAAAGAGATGTAGTCTTTATAGTCACCCTCAGTTTTTTGATAGTAGTTTGTTCTTAATGTTGCGCTTAAAACATCAAGTAGGGCCGTTATAATGCGTTCTTCATCAAGCGTCTGTACATCCTTGAGAAGAGTATTGATTTGCGCAAGTAATTTTTTTGTCGGTCGACTTTTATGCGCTGGATTAAATCGCAAATCGAAATACTCTCCGATGCTGCTGATTAATTCAGGGTTCCGTATCAGTACGTCAATAATATAATTCTCACTATATCTTAAACGTATTTGCTTAAGGTAGCGAAAATAAGCGCGCAGCATACTGACTCGTCGCCAGTCAAATCCTGTGAGAAGAATTAGCTGATTGAATCGATCGTTTTCGGAACGATTACTCCATATGTTTTCAAAAGCAGACTCGAAAGTTCGGCATATCGATTGACTAAAACTATGTCCATTGCTGCGCACAATATCGAAATCGTTGATCCAAAATTCCTGGCCATCATTCCGGTGAATTCGGTATGGGTGTTCACCAAGAACACGAATGCCCATATGATCCAGAATCGGTAGTGCATCAGATAAGGGAATTGGTTTATCAGGTGAATAGAGTCTGAAATGCACTCGCATTCTCGACTGTTCATCTAAATCTTGAGGCAACATTAATCGAGGATTAACCTGGCCTGTCGAGAGCGAATTAAAAATCTCAATATCATCGAGGGCATTTTCGATTTCAAAGTTTTCAAGATAACTGGCAGGAAAAGCACCTCGCCATGCCATCAACAAGCCGCTGGCTTGTTCCAGGTTGTAACGGTTTTGAGCTGCAACAAACAAGTTCTCATCCCAATCTCTCGCCATCGACTGTACCGAGAGTTCAAGTTCTTGTTGACTAATTCCAGGTTCAACGTCCGGGTTACAGAATGCTGTGAAATGTATTCTGGTTAAAATAGATTCCGAGAAGTAAACATTGAACGTTACTTCACGTGCCTGCAGTGTCTCAAGGAGATAGTTGTGAATACGCTCACGCAGACCTGTGTTAAATAGATCGCGCGGCACATAAATCAGGCAGGAAAAGAAATGATTGCAGGTGTTACGAGTGATGTGAAGTCTTGTTTTTCGTCTTTCCTGTTGATTAAGAAGAGTCATACATAAACCATAAAGCGATTTTACGTCCAGTTGGAAAATCATTTCACGGGGAAGAGTTTCAAGAATTGTTCTTAACTCTTTGTAAGCATAACTGCCTTTGCGCAAAGTACTTTCAGACAAAATAAAAGCCGCTTTACTGCGAAGATGCGGAATGGATCTAATTGCCATAGTAGCAGTTGAACCGGCTAAAAATCCTAGGACACAACTTACTCTCCGCTTTTTACCTGTATTGCTTTTACTCTTTCCAAAATCATGATCAATCAATATGCAGTCTAGATAGTTCGCGCGATGGATGTAGACACGTTTACTTGATTTGGTAAAGATAACGGGCGACGTTTTACTTTGTTTTATTGGCGGCAGTATTTTCAATACATCCTGTCCGTCCTGATGTGCCGCTCTTAAAATACCACTCAATGAATCAGGATCTATTTCGAGTTTGTTGTTTTTTTCTGAAACCTCAAGTTCACAGTAACCGATGAAGGCAAAATTGTTCTCTGCCATCCAGCGGAATAGGGCGCCATATTCTGCGAATATTGGCCCTTGTTGACTCTGCTCAACCATATCGGCAAGAGATAAAGCTGCATCCCGCATAAAGCTCCAATCGGTGGTTACAACCCCGATGTTTTGAAGTACTTTTCGAAGCGCATCCATGAGCCCTTCATGTTCTGATTCAGCAACGGCGTCGAGCTCAAATTGGATAAAAGATTCGAGAATAGACTTGTCTGATCGCTTTCTTGAAATATCACCACTATGAAAGCGATGAATGCTGGAAATCGTGTGCGTACTGTTTCGCACAACCTGAAACATTGGGTGAATAGTTCGTTCCAGTCGGTAATTGAGATGGTTCAGCGTTATGGTAAGTGAACTGATAATAAAAGGACTGTCATCAGTCACTATGCTCACAATAGTCCGGTTACTGTTATCACTAAGCGTCAGATTATCAACCCGAATAAGCACTTGTCCCGGCTTTCTTTTTTGCGCCTGTTTGTAGTGCAGCATCGCCGACTGGTATAGAAACGGTATTCTCTCCTCGCTGTAATCCTGACCAGAAATCCGATGATAGTAATCCTGAAGAAACTCCAGTTTATCTGTCGATGGAGCTGGACGTATTGTCTTTTGAATCGCTGAGATCAGCTTTTCTGTTACCGGATTCTTCATTTCAGCGCTCCGTATTAATTATCGTTGAGGATGACCTTCATAAAGCCAAACTTGTTCAGTACAGCTAAGCCATGATTGTTGTGCATACACCCGTCTAGAATTCTTTCGTAATCAGCCAGCGGTCATTGTGTCGTTTTAGCATCAATGTTTTTTTCGACGTTTCTTGATGATTGTTCGACTTGTAATGTTGAGTAAAGGACAGGGTAGCCTGATTCTGATTGAATTCAAGCACTTTTATCGATTCTACTCGGATCCTAATATATTCAGCTTCGGAAAAAATGCGGGACTTTCTCATTTTCCAGGTAGCGAGATCCAATCCCCCACTCGGCAGAAAGTCCACGTCATAGTGGTCAAAATAAGCATTGATATCCATCTTAGACCAATCAACACTCCAAGACCGTAAAAAATCCATAATGTTGTCTCTGGAATCATCCTCTGCCACCGTTCCCGGTTCACTCAATTTGAGCGGCTGTTTTGTAGAAGGACTAGCTGTTGTTGTCGCTGGTTCGAGATTCTCTCTGGCTAAACGGTAAAATCTCTGACTCAGGTCTGCTTTTGAGCCCAGCATTTTATCCGAGGGTGACTGATTTTGCCCTTTGACATATGTTTCCCTGGCGACCTGTATGTAAGTGTCGCCAAGATTCTCGTATGCGCGACTGAATTTAGGAAACTTTACAGTTGTTTCACTAAAAACTTCGATCGCTTTCCCATACTCTCTTTTGAGTTGATATATCACACCAAGGTTATTCATCGGCTCGGGATTGTGCGGCAATGACTGGATGAGATTGAGATAGAATTCTTCGGCCTGGTCGAGTCTACGCAATCGAATTAAAATGAACCCCTTTTGAAGAAGCAGTCGTGTATTTTTTGAGTCAGCTGCAAGACCAGATTCTGCTTCGAGTAAAGCATTTTCATAGTCTCCCTCTAACACCAACTGGTTGACGATCTCCGGACTACTTGCGTTCGCGGCCAGCGCTGATAGAAGCAGGCTGGCCGCAAAAATTATTCGATAAAGGTTCACCATCGATAAGCTGGTTTTTGTTCAGTTTAATTATATCTCCGTTTGGGTGACGTATGCCTGGCGACCGCACTGGAGATATACTTATTATTTCGTAGATTACCTGAGTATAAGACCCATTCGAGGAAGTATAAATTGGAGATTAAAAAACGGGAGGCAGTTGTTGACGACCTGTCACACGACGGCAGAGGGGTACTAAAGCTGGATGGAAAAGTGTATTTCGTTCAGGGGGCGTTGCCTGGGGAACGAATAGAATTTGAGCCTTTCCGCAAGCGTCGGGGTCAATTCACTGGCAGGTTATTGTCTGTGCTGTCTGCTTCGCCGCATCGTGTACAACCAGCATGTGAGTATTTCGGCACGTGCGGAGGTTGCACACTTCAACATTTTACCCCGGACCAACAGCTTGCCTACAAGGAAAAAACGTTGCTTGGGAATCTTTCTCGTATTGGGCGGGTTGAACCTGAAAACCTCCTACCCGCTCTTAGTGGAGAAAACTGGCATTATCGGCGTAAGGCCAGGCCTGGAGTTAAGTACGTTCCGAAGAAGGGAGGGGTGTTGGTCGGCTTCCGTGAGCTGGGCAATAGTTATCTTACTTCGTTAAGACAATGTAAAACCTTGGAGCGGCGATTGTCCAATTTACTCGATCCTTTGCACCAGGTTATCGCCCAGACAAGCATCTTTCAGCAGGTTCCGCAATTAGAGTTTGCGGCCGGTGACAATGCAACTGCCGTAGTGTTGAGACATATGCAGCCGCTTAATCCAAGGGATTTGGATCTGCTTACAAAATTTGCACAACATCATCAAGTGCAGCTATTTCTGCAATCAGGTGGACTGGACACCATAAAACCGCTGTGGCCTGAAGTTCCGATACCGCTTTATTACCTGTTACCAGATTTTGACCTGTCTATCGAATTTTCTCCGTCGGATTTTATTCAGGTTAATGGAACTATAAACCAGTCTCTTATTCAGCAGGCGATAGATTTGCTCGATCTAAAAGCGCCAGACTGCGTACTCGACCTGTTTTGCGGACTAGGTAATTTTACATTGCCTGTAGCGAAATCCGGAGTGACTGTGACTGGCGTAGAGGGAGAGCAAGGATTGGTGCAAAAGGGCAGGGCAAATGCGGCTAAGAATAATCTTGACAATGTCAAATTCGTTGAACTAAATCTTTATGGCGAATCGATCCTTAAGCTTGGGTCATCCAATTATAATAAACTACTCCTGGACCCGCCGCGGTCTGGTGCCGATGAAGTAGTAAAGTATCTGGTGCCCAAAATCCGCCCACAGAAGATTGTCTATGTGTCTTGCAATCCTGCAACCCTTGCCAGGGACGCTGAAACGCTAGTCCATCATCATGGATATCGGTTCACTCATGCAGGTGCGATAGACATGTTCCCCCACACCGCTCATATCGAGTCCATGGGAGTTTTTGAAAGTGGCGACGCTTAGCGCGTTTAAGGCTATTTTCTGTTACCAATATCGTCGGGTATATTGTGTTCTGCGTTCTCCATATTCCGTGCATTGCGATGATCTACTGATGACGCAGCAGATTGCATTGGACCGGTATTTATCTGATGCGTATGGGCGTCGGATGATGGGGGTGCGGCAACACTGCCGGCAGCACTTGCCCTGTTGGAGTTCCCTGCGCGTTCTTGCGGTGCATTTGCTTTATTATCAGTTGGCGTTCCAGGTTGAGTCATGGACTTAGACTTTTGCTGCCCACCTCGCCCACGCTTCTGACCACGGTGCATTGACGTTCGCTCGCCACTAGACTGCTCTTGGGGCTGGTTTTGCTGGGCCGGTTTATTCTTAGGCGCGGCGCGCGATTGACCTTGTTTTCGAGCAGCCTCATTGTCTTGGCCCTGCTGGCGACCTCCGCGACTAGCGTTGCTGCTTTGAGCGCCTTGATTGCCGGTCTTTCGCCGGCCTTGTCCACGGGCTTGCTGGCCATCTCTCCCGGATTGCTGTTCATCTCGTCTGGATTTCTGGCCATCTTCCCGGGATTGCTGACCGCGGCCACCCTGACCCTGTTTTCGCTTGCCTTGTTGATCGCTGCCCTTTCGACGGCCGCCTTGCCTGCGCCCGCTTTCTGCCCCTTGTTCTGGCTTTCGGCCGCCGCCTGAGCGGTCGCTTCTATTCCTGTTTTGACTGGTTTGGCGTGCAGTCGAATCGAAATCTCGGGACTGCTTATCGTCACTCGGAGCTTTACTTTGTTCCGCATTGACTTCCTTAGCGCCGTCTTCCTCAGTGGTAGAACCAAAGAGAGATCTTGCAATTCTCTGCAATAACCCGACGGTTTCGCTGCTATCTAGTTCGTTTTCAATTGGCGAGGGCTGCGGTTTTTCGAGAATCGGAGGCGCTGCATGATTAATTTGATCAATCTCAATACTGGGCTTTACAGCCTTTGTCGACTTCAAGGCTTCTGTCGGATGTTGTTCTTGTTTTTCGATCTTAATTTCTTGTTTGTAGCTGGGAACTCCACTCAGTTGGTCGAGTTCTTCACTCCGCAGTCTTCGAAGCTCAAAATGCGGACTGGCAAGTTCATCGCTGGGTACGATAATGACCCTTGACGCCAGCCTCGCTTCAAGCTGATTCAGCTCGTGTCTTTTTTCGTTTAGCAGGTAGGTTGCCATGTCTAAAGGCAGAGCGACCTGAATGGCTTCAGTATTTTCCTTTAACGCCTCGTCTTCGATCAATCTGAGCAGGTTGAGTGACGAAGAAACAACGCTGCGGATTGTGCCTGTGCCCTCGCATCGTGGGCATATTCTATAATTTGAATCACTGATAGAAGCCCTGAGACGCTGGCGAGACATTTCGAGTAGTCCGAAGCGGGATATTTTTCCTACTTGGACTCGGGCCCGATCAGGTCTTAGTGCTTCCTTCAGCCTGCTTTCTACGGAACGTTGGTTTTTGTTCGCAGTCATATCAATCAGATCGATAACCACGAGACCGCCTATATCTCGAATTCTAAGCTGCCTTGCGACCTCTTCGACAGCCTCAAGGTTGGTATGAAAAGCTGTCTCTTCTATATCGCCTCCTTTGGTTGCCCGAGCAGAGTTGACATCTATCGAGATCAAAGCTTCAGTATGATCGATGACGATAGAACCGCCCGAAGGCAAGCTCACTTCGCGAGTGAAAGCAGATTCAATTTGATTTTCAATCTGAAAACGCGAAAATAATGGCACTGAATCGTCGTAGTACTTGAGCCGTGTAAGGTTATGAGGCATGACTTGCGTCATAAATCTCTGAGCGCGCTCATAGATCTCTGAATCATCGATTACTATTTCGGCAATATCAGCGCTCAAATGATCCCGAATCGCACGAACAATTAGGTTACTCTCCTGGTAGATCAAAAACGGAGCTTTGCGGGCGTCCGCAGCGTCTTCGATGGAGCGCCATAGCTTCTCCAGGAAATCGAGATCCCACTGCAATTCTTCTGTGGTGCGACCGATGCCCGCAGTGCGGGCGATCAGCGCATGGTCTGAATCTATTTCGAGAGTAGCCAGGGAGTCGCGGAGCTCGGCACGGTCTTCACCTGAAATCCGTCTAGAGATTCCGCCTCCTTTTGGATTGTTTGGCATCAATACAAGAAAACGACCTGCAAGACTGATGAAAGTAGTCAAAGCAGCGCCTTTCGTGCCTCTTTCATCCTTATCGACTTGGACGACCATCTCCTGGCCCTCTTTAATGACCGCGTCGATTTTTACGTTGCTGATCGGTGTCCGTGAATCATAATTCTGGAAGTAGCCCCGGTAGATCTCCTTTAGGGGAAGAAATCCGTGTTTATCTGCTCCGTAGTTAACAAATGCGGCTTCGAGGCTCGGTTCGACTTTTGTAACGACAGCTTTGTAAATATTTCCTTTTTTCTCATTCCTTATTGCTGACTCAATATCCAGGTCGAGTAGCTTCTGACCATCGACAATTGCAACCCGCAGCTCTTCGGCGTGGGTGGCGTTAAATAACATTCTTTTCATGTAATATCCTTTTGTAAAAATATATAAATCAATAATTTAACTTATATATATCATGCATTACCTTACCTTCAGGTCAACAAGCAAGCACGTTAACAAAATTGAGAATATCGGGAAAGAAAACCCTTAGGTACGCTGACCGCTGGCATAACGCCGTAAATGGTCAGGTATTAGCCGGTGAGTGACAATGCAATAAGCATGCACACGCCATAATGAACTGATTTTTAGACAGCGCAAGCGAATCAGCATGGACCTGTCAGCTCTGTTTTAGAGCTGGCCTCCGTTTGTGCTATCCGGTTTGCGCCCCATGGTTTAGATCTGGATCTGGTAAAAATCCACTCCACCATTCCTTCCGCGAATGCCCCGCGAAATTGCCGGCTTAGCCCTCCTATCAACGCCGTACCATAGCGTCATCAGCCAAGCGCGTAATATTACATTACGCCGGATACCGGAATTTTTACTGCTGCCAGCGAAACATATCGTCGTGCGGCTATTAAACATCCCGCAAAAATCAAAATCAGTACATTCCGTTCCACCCTGGAGCTACCCCTTGATCTGCAGCGGGGCGTCCACCAGTCAGGATTCCATAGAAAATCTGTGGTTTAACCTTAACTCGGTGTATTTACCTGTGAGTGACAACGGTTTAATGTAAGTACCTGTAGCTTTTCAGCCCCGGACGTTCTCCGCCCGTTGTCTGGCACTGGATACTGGAAAGAGGGTATTTCTCGTTCTTTTTGAGCAGTGCCAGGATCAATCTTTTCTCGTCGCTCAAGTAAACGGATTATCTTACCCATTTAATCTTCGACCGGGAGAATATATCAAGGCCAATGCTTTATTACAATTATATTATCTTGGCACCAGAACAGCTTGCAAATAAACGATTGATTTGGCTTGCAAAGCCTTGTCAGAAGGGCTCCGATCATTATCTGTGGCAATTGAATTCGATCACTCGTCTGTGTACACTCCCGCGCTCGCTGCAGGCGCGTAGCTCAGTTGGTTAGAGCGCTACCTTGACATGGTAGAGGTCGTTGGTTCGATTCCAATCGCGCCTACCAGTATTCTTGTCCAAATCTCCTGCTCTGATCTTGATTGACGTGCAGTGCAGGCGGTAAACCTGTTGACAAGCGTTTGCCGGTCGCAGATTCCGTATTAAGCTCATCAGGGCGAAGATATACTAAACAAGTGCGCTCCAGCGATATGCCGGATCTGAAATACCAAGCGTCCTTTGCAAGCGCCCTTTGCAAGCGCCCTTTGCAAGCGCCCTTTGCAAGCGCCCTTTAGTAGTGGGCGCCACTGAATATTAAGAAAACATGCCACAAATAACTCTTCCTGATGGTTCCATCAGGTCTTATGCAGGATCTACCAGCATCTCCGAGATCGCCGCGGATATTGGCCCCGGCCTTTCCAAAGCAATGATCGCCGGAAAGGTCAATGGTTTGCTAGTAGATGGAACAGATCCCATCTCTGATGATGCTGCCGTGGTAATTCTGACCAGTAAAGATCCCGAGGGAGTTGAAATTATTCGACATTCCTGTGCCCACCTTTTAGGTCATGCGATCAAACAGTTATGGCCCGAGAGTAAGATGGCAATTGGCCCGGTAATTGAAAACGGTTTTTACTATGACGTTGATCTTGAGCAAAGCATTACAGAAGAGGACCTGATTAGTCTTGAGAAAAGGATGCAGGAGCTTGCCGCGACTGACTATCCGGTTATTAAAAAAAAGGTGAGCTGGGACAATGCGCTCGATGTTTTTGAGCAAAGAAAGGAACCGTATAAGCAAGAAATTTTGAAACAAGACATTGACCGCAATGAGAACCCAGGTCTCTATCATCATGAGGAATATGTTGATATGTGCCGAGGGCCCCATGTGCCTCACATGGGATTCTGTCACTTTTTTAAACTGATGCGGGTGTCCGGTGCATACTGGCGTGGCGATTCTGGCAATAAAATGTTGCAGAGAATTTATGGCACTGCGTGGCCCGATAAGAAACAATTAAAATCTTATCTGACTCAGCTGGCTGAAGCAGAAAAGCGAGACCATCGAAAAATTGGAAAACAGCTGAACCTTTTTCATATGCAGGAAGAAGCGCCTGGTATGGTGTTTTGGCACGACAAAGGTTGGGCACTGTATCAGGTTCTAGAACAGTACATGCGGGGTGAACAAAAAATAAGAGGTTATCGTGAGATCAAAACACCGCAGGTGGTCGATTTTACGCTGTGGGAGCGCTCCGGCCACGCGGATAAGTTTGGCGATGATATGTTTGCTGTGGAATCAGAGGGAAGGGATTTCGCACTCAAACCAATGAACTGCCCGTGCCATGTGCAAATATATAATCAGGGACTGAAGAGCTATCGCGATCTTCCAATGCGATTTTCTGAGTTCGGTTCTTGTCACCGGAATGAATTGTCCGGGGCTCTGCATGGATTGATGCGCGTGCGGGGTTTTGTCCAGGATGATGGCCACATATTCTGCACCGAGGATCAGATCCAGGAGGAAGTGGCAACGTTCATTGATTTTTTACATTCCGTTTATCATGCATTCGGATTTGAAGACATAATCTATCGACTCTCAACCCGACCGGAAAACAGAGTCGGTAACGATGAAGACTGGGACCGGGCGGAAGCTGCACTTGCACAGGCGCTAGATGCAAAGGAGTTGCCGTGGAAAGAGCTTCCCGGTGAAGGCGCCTTCTATGGACCTAAAATTGAATTCTCGCTCAGAGATAGCATTGGACGGGTATGGCAATGCGGGACAATGCAGGTGGATTTTTCCATGCCTGGGCGTCTCGATGCACAGTATGTCGCTGAAGATGGCTCCAGGCGTGTGCCAGTGATGTTGCATCGTGCAATTCTCGGATCTTTTGAGCGATTTATCGGCATTCTGATAGAACACCATGCAGGAAGATTTCCGGTTTGGCTGGCGCCGATTCAGGCGATAGTTCTGAATATTTCTGAAAAACAGGAAAAATATGCCCGAGAAATGCAAAAAACCTTGAAAAAACAGGGATTCAGAGTCGAATCTGACTTGAGAAACGAGAAAATCGGTTTTAAAATCCGCGAGCACACGCTGCAGCGGATTCCCTTTCTTTTGGTCGCGGGAGACCGGGAGGTGGAAACGAGTACAATTTCAGTTCGGGCGGTAAATGGGGAAGACTTGGGGTCTTTATCTATTGAGGCAGTTACTGAAATATTGCATGGCCATTCGTCATAGTCTCTCCTCCACAGCGGGTGAACTACCTAACAGTGCATCTTGAGAATTTTTCTCGGGATCTTGTGGGGTATTTTGTGTTAATTACAGAGGACTCAGACTATAGCTAAAGCAAAAAAAGTACGCATCAATGAACAGATCACCAGTGATCCGGTGCGTGTAATCGATAGTGAGGGAGAGCAGGTTGGCGTTGTGGCATTGCAAGAAGCCATTGAGGCTGCCGGAAATGCAACTCTTGATCTAGTAGAAATTTCGCCTAATGCCGATCCGCCAGTATGTCGGATCATGGACTACGGAAAATACCTCTACAACGAAAGTAAGCAAAAGCACGAAGCCAAAAAGAAACAAAAACAGATCACAGTAAAGGAGATCAAGTTCAGGCCAGGCACAGATGTTGGAGATTACGAAATTAAACTGAGAAATTTACGTAGATTCCTTGAGGCAGGTAACAAAACCAAGGTAACCATGCGCTTCAGGGGTCGTGAAATGGCACATAAAGAGTTAGGGCTTGAAATGTTGAAGCAGGTTGAAGAGGATCTGTCTGAAATTGCTTCTGTGGAACAGGCCGCAACGATGGAAGGACGGCAGATGGTAATGGTAATGGGCCCGAAGCGGGCCTGAGATTATCTGCTTCAGCGCTAGCGGGAGTCCCTAGTGCACAACACTCGTAGTACCTGTCGAACGATTTGAGTTGCACTCTGATCAGCCTGATAAAGAGTGTAAGATTGTGTATCAGACCTAGTTCTGAAACGCAGATATGAAAAGGTTTCGCCCGTGACCGTTAGGTTGCGAGCAACAATAGGACAATCAGCAGTCCAATCCAGAACTGCCTTTGTCAATAACGAAACGCAGTCTGACGACTGCACTAAATACTGGAGCTAAAATGCCTAAGATGAAAACTAATCGGGGCGCTGCAAAGCGCTTCAAACGAACTGCCTCGGGTAAGTTCAAGCGATCTCAATCGCACCTCCGCCACATTTTGACAAAGAAATCCACCAAGCGTAAGCGACAGCTTCGCAGTGGTGCAATGATTCATGCGTCTGATCAGGCCTCTGTAAAACAGATGTTGCCGTACAACTAAGGGAGAATTAATATGCCACGCGTTAAAAGAGGAGTTCAAGCCCGAGCCAGACACAAGAAAGTCCTTAAACAGGCTAGAGGTTATAGCGGCGCTCGAAGCAAGCTGTTTAAAACAGCAAAACAGGCGGTAGATAAGGCGGGCCAATATGCCTATCGGGATCGGCGCCAGCGCAAGCGACAGTTTCGTGCATTATGGATTGTCCGTATCAATGCCGCGGCTCGGGATAATGGATTGAGTTACAGTCGAATGATCGCAGGCTTGAACAAAGCGGAAATCGCATTGGATCGAAAAGTCCTGGCAGACATGGCGGTACACGACAAAGCAGCGTTTAGCGCTTTGGCCGAAAAAGCCAAAGCAGCATTAACAGCCTGATCACTGCGAGCGATTCAGTGTTTTACGTAATTAGATATAACTAACTTTAAGTAAAGGTTGTAATATCTTGAAAATAAAGGGAAAGGATAGCCTTTCCCTTTTTCGTTTTTAGCCAATGAGATTCGATCTGAACAATGCAGGTTTGTCCTGTGAGTAACCGCGCAGCTTCGCTAGATCAGCTGGCTGAGGAAGCCAGTGAGCATATATTAAATGCACAAACCTTAGAGGCTCTTGAGCAACTCAGAGTCCAATATCTCGGGAAAAAGGGCAAAATTACTGCGCAGCTAAAAACAATCGGCTCACTCCCGCATGAAGAAAAGAGGGATTTTGGCCACAAAATTAATCTGCTAAAGGGAAAGATCCAGCTGTGGATTGAGAATCGGCATGAAGATCTTGAACAGTTGGCTGTAGCAGAGCAGTTAGCCAGTCAGAAAATTGATGTTTCACAACCAGGACGTGGTTCAGGTAGCGGTAAACTGCACCCAATAACCCGCACCCTGGAAAGAATGGAAGCGATTTTCACTCGCTTGGGATTTGATGTCGCAACCGGGCCTGAAGTCGAAGATGACTACTATAATTTTGAAGCCCTTAATATTCCCAAAGATCACCCCGCGCGTGCGATGCATGATACGTTTTATGTGGATACGCATACGGTGCTGCGAACCCATACTTCACCTGTGCAAATCCGCTACATGCATAATTCAACACCGCCGATTCGGGTAATTGCTCCGGGTAAAGTTTATAGATGTGATTCAGACGTTACCCATACCCCCATGTTCCATCAGCTTGAAGGATTGGCGGTGGGTGACGACATCACTTTTGCAGACTTAAAGGGTATTCTGATTCACTTTGTAGAGGAGTTTTTTGAGCAGGATTTAGGGGTGCGATTCAGACCCTCTTATTTTCCGTTCACTGAACCCTCGGCAGAGGTAGATATTGGCTGTGTTTTCTGCGCGGGCGCGGGATGCAGAGTGTGCAGTCATACCGGTTGGATAGAGGTCCTTGGATGTGGGATGGTACATCCGGAAGTGTTGCGGCACGGCGGTATTGATTCCAAACTGTATTCCGGATACGCCTTTGGTTTGGGTGTTGAGCGCCTGTCCATGCTGCGTTATGGAGTCAATGATCTGCGCCTTTACTTCGATAACGATCTAGATTTTCTTCAGCAGTTTTGAATCGAATAACTATTTAGAACATAAAAGAAATGTTGGTAAGTGAATCCTGGTTGAAACAGTGGGTTGAAACGGACCTCGAAGCCACAGAGCTAGAGCGCCGGCTGACACTCGCTGGATTGGAGGTTGAGTCAATCGCCCCCGCAACAGATTTGGATTTTCGTGGTTCAACTCGGGCGAGGCTGGTAGTGGGCAGAATTATTAGCGTTGAACCGCATCCTCAAGCGGATCGGCTTAAGGTCTGCGCCGTGGATATCGGTAAGCCGAACCCCCTCCAGGTGGTCTGTGGAGCACCTAATGCAGAAGCAGGGCTGGTTGCGCCTGTAGCGCTGGTGGGCGCCAGACTGCCAGATTTGAAAATCAAGCAAAGCGAAATCCGAGGTGTCAGATCAAAAGGAATGTTGTGTTCAGCATCCGAACTGGGTTTATCTGATCAGGCTGCTGGACTCATGGAGCTGGACCCGGATGCTACTCCAGGGGCACAACTGGTTGATTATCTGGGGCTGGATGACACTATCTTCGAGATTGACCTGACGCCGAATCGCGGGGATTGTCTTTGTATTCAAGGCATTGCTAGAGAAATATCGGCTCTGACTGGTGCAGCAATGAAAGCAACCAGGGTCAAGAAGATCAAGGCGAGGAATGCTGAAAGTTTACCCGTTCAGCTTAAGGCTCCGAAGGCCTGTTCGAGATTTGCCGGGCGCGCAATACTCGGAATCGATATGCAGGCCAATACACCTGATTGGATGAAGGAGAAACTTCGGCGCAGCGGGCTGAGGAGCATTAATCCTGTAGTAGATATCACTAACTATGTGATGTTGGAAACAGGACAGCCGATGCACGCCTATGACCTGGATAAGCTGTCTGGTGGGATTATTGTAAGGAATGCGAGTAGGAACGAAAAACTAAAGCTGTTGGATGGAAGCACGGTAACGCTGTCCCCAGATCATTTAGTCATCGCTGATCAGAGTAAGGCGGTCGGATTGGCTGGAATTATGGGCGGTGATGCCACTGCAATTTCTCAAAGCACCAGGGATATTTTTTTCGAGGCCGCGTTCTTTTCAACCACTGGCATGATTGGTAAGGCGCGGCAGTTCGGAATGCACACTGATGCATCGCACCGATTTGAGCGCGGAGTTAACCCAAATGGCCAGGTCGCCGCCGTAGAGCGCGCCACTGCTTTGCTACTCGAGATTGCCGGAGGTGACCCTGGAAAAGTCTGTCATGCTGTTAACCGCAAATATCTTCCCAAAGTTCACACCATTAAATTTGAAAAAGCAGAAATCCCTCGGCTTCTAGGCGTCAAAGTGCCAGCTAAACAAGTGCAATCAATTCTTAGACGCCTGGGAATGGAGGTGAGTAACTTTAAGGACGGTTGGAAAGTCAAGGTGCCCTCGTGGCGCTTTGATCTGACCGGACAACATGATCTCGTTGAGGAAATTGGTCGATGTTACGGTTATGATCGTGTGACCCCGCGTATGCCTGTATCTGCTGCTCGCACAGGAGGCTATCCCGAAACAAGAATTAGTCCGTTAAGAATAAAAAAGTTAATGACCTGCCGCGGATATTACGAGGTGATCAATTACAGCTTTATCGACGCTGCTGTTCAGGCGAACCTGCTGGAGTGCAAAAAAGGGGTCAAGCTGGAAAACCCTCTTGCCGATAACATGACTGAAATGAGGCAAAGCTTATTACCTGGTTTACTGTCCACCCTGGCCAGAAATCTCAATCATCAACAATCGAGAGCTCAACTGTTTGAATGCGGAAATGTTTTTCATCGCCGTGGTAAATCGAGGGTCGAAATTCCGCGTATTGCAGCGCTGACTTCCGGCTTAGCGTTACCAAGACAATGGGGCACAGAGGCTCGCGATGTTGATTTCTTCGATCTCAAAGGGGATCTAGAGAATCTATTGGAAATTGTGGGTGCCGATTCGGGCTTTAAATTTCATGCAGCCGCACACCCGGCATTCCATCCCGGGCAGTCTGCCGCTATTCGCCGTGGCCGCAAGACGGTGGGTTATATAGGGCAGCTGCATCCGGTTAAACAGAAAAGGCTGGGAATTGACCAGACAGTATTTCTTTTTGAACTCGACCTGGACGCCCTGAGCGTCGCAGATCTTCCAAGTTTTGAGCCGATTTCGCGTTTTCCGCAGGTTCAAAGAGACCTGGCCGTCGTGGTTGATAAGGAAGTTCCAGCTTCTGAAATACTATCCGTGGTAAATCGGTCTGCTGGTGAATATCTCAAGAAATTGGAGTTGTTTGACATATATAGCGGTGAAAGGGTTGAAAATAATAAGAAAAGTTTTGCTTTCAGCTTGACCTTCCAGTCAGAATCAAGCAATCTTAAGGCTGGTGAAATTGAGGCCGTAATCGATAATATAATAAGAGCGCTTCAGAAAACCGCAGGTGCTGAACTGCGGGCCTGATCGCTATGATTACCGAGCCTTCATCCCGGGGACAATAAGAGGAATACGAAATGACAATAACTAAAGCCGATCTTGGTAATACTTTATTTGATGAAGTTGGGCTTAATAAGAGGGAAGCCAAAGACTTCGTCGAGCTGTTTTTTGAAAAAGTGCGACAAGCGTTAGAGCAGGGAACAGCGGTTAAACTTTCCGGATTCGGTAGTTTTACTCTAAGAGATAAAACCTCGCGCCCAGGGCGTAACCCTAAGACGGGTGAAGAGGTTGCGATCTCAGCGCGGCGTGTGGTGACCTTTCGGTCCAGTCAGAAGCTGAAACAAAGCGTGGTCGATAACTCATTTGAGCTCACGCAGAAACTTGGCAGGAAGCGCTGATGACTATGCTCGATCCGGCGGGGTTTGAATTACCTCCGATTCCTAGTAAACGATACTTCACAATTGGAGAAGTCAGCAAGTTATGTGTGGTGAAACCCCACGTATTGCGATACTGGGAACAGGAATTTCCGCAACTAAAGCCGGTAAAACGCCGAGGAAATCGTCGCTACTATCAACGACACGAGGTTAAACTGATTCGTCAGATCAGAAAACTTCTGTATGTTGAAGGGTTCACTATTAGCGGCGCCAGAACTCGGTTGGAGCAGGTCGAAACCGAAGGTGTTCCAGTTAGCCCGTCTGGGTTGGACAAAAAAGGTTCTCAGTTAATCTCGCAGTTAATCGCTGAACTGAATGAAGTCAGCGACATCTTGAGTTAGAATTCGCCCCTCTTTTCTCTGTTCCGGACGACGAAGTAAGCTTCAGGGATTAGGTAATCTGTATATTCCTAGCGTCATTTTCGGCGCTTCGCTCGGGGTGTAGCGCAGCCTGGTAGCGCACCGCAATGGGGTTGCGGTGGTCGGAGGTTCAAATCCTCTCACCCCGACCAAATTCTAAAAATTTGCTTTTTCCCAGAGGAAGGAAAGGGAATTATTAGGATTGCATCGCCAGCCGCTACGGCACCCGCCTGGTGATCATCTGTGTGCTGTGGTCGACCGGTATTGTCATGGTGATGCTGTTCGTGCTGGGCGAGCCGAAACCCGTCGGCCTGTTGTTCTGGGTAATTGCTTCGCTCGGTGGCGCCATCGTCGACGTACTCGGCAACATCCCGTTCATGCGCATGGACGAGTCGCGCGAACGCTCCGAGATGACGATGATATTCTCGACCTGGCGCGAGGGATCGCAATTACTTACCCCGTTACTGGTATCGCTGATTCGGAGCGGTGATTGGTAACCGGTGACAGGAACTGTCCAATTAAATGTGTCCCCCCACCATGGTTTCCAGTCCATCCAGAACACCCTGTTTGGCCCTGCTTGCGCTGTGACCGAATGCGGTGACAATTCGATCGATATCATGGCGGTCCATTTCCTTCGGAAAGCTGCGATGTCTGGTTTCTCTTACCACCGAGGGTGCCTCGGTAGGTAGCCAGTTCATCGATAGTGGTTCACCGCGTCTGCCAAGGTGGGTCAGCTGGATCATTATCGCCGCTCCCTCGGCATGAACCCGGGAAGAAAATGATTCAAGGTAGGGAATGATTCGATCGTGAGACATGTCCAGCTGTCCCGCAGTCCAGGTCGAATCTTCGGTGACATAGGCGGAACCACCGAACATGGTTAAACCGATGCCGCCTTTAACCTTTTCGATATGATGGCGCTGGTAAACTTCCGCCGGCATCCCTCCTTCCTGCTCAAGTCCGCAGGTGTGACTGGTGGACATGATGCGGTTGCGGAAGGTGATCGATTTAAGTTGTAATGGTTCAAGAATCGGGTCTTGGTTCGGAGGCATGGCGAGCAGTGACGACTTGGCGTGGAGCGTATTATGTTCTGACTGAGAGCGCTACACCATAGTCATTGCCATAAAAGTCTCATCTCAGGACTTCATTGTGCTAATTCCCTGTCTTAACAATAGACACATTTTTCTAGGCAACGGGGCAAGTTTAAGTGAACAAATAATTTGTTCACACTCATGAAAAACAAGTAACGTCGCTGACATGTTCATCATGTGGTCAATCTATTACTATACTTTCTGACCCGTAGGTGACGCTGAGATGTCAGAATATACAGTACTGCCCACAAAGACCGTAAGGGCATCGACATTGAAGGCATTCTAAATTGGTGCGAAATAACTCAAACTTTAGACCCGGAATCGAAGGGTTGCGCGCTATTGCAATTTTTCTAGTTGTCGCGGCACACGTCAATGTCTCCTTTATGGAAGGAGGATTTATTGGTGTAGATGTTTTTTTTGTAATTTCAGGTTTTCTGATTACGGGTCTGCTGCTGAGAGAATTCGAAGAAAAAGGCAAAATCGACCTTATTGCCTTTTACGCGCGCAGATTGAAGCGACTCTTGCCGGCGTTATTCTTTATGGTAGTTGTGATCTGCGCGGTGACAGCTGTTCTGCTTGCACCCTTCGAACACGATAATCAAGCGATCTCAGCACTCTCGTCAATTGCCTGGGTCAGCAACATGTATTTTGCGCTAGCCAATTTTGGTTACTTTGACAGTAGTGCCGAAAGCAATCTGTTTTTACATACCTGGTCACTCGGTGTCGAAGAGCAATTCTACATCGTCTGGCCCGCCCTGATTATTGCGCTCGCCAAAATCTATAACTTGAACGGCTCAAAAGCAGACGCGCCGGACCTTATCAAATCGCTAATCTTACTGTTTTCGGTGACCTTGATTGCTTCGCTCGTCCTGTTTGCAGTTAAGCCCCTGTGGGGCTTTTATTTCATGCCATCAAGGGCGTGGCAATTCGCCGCGGGTGCTATCGCCTACTATTATGTCTCCTCGAGCGAGCGACAACAAAGTCCGGGTATCTCTAGCCGTTATATTTATTTATTTGGAAGTTTAGCAGGCATGGCTTGTCTTGTTGCGGCCGCTCTTGCTTTCGATAACTCGTCGCCTTATCCAGGTTTTCGAGCGCTTTTGCCGACTGCCGGCGCGGTCCTCTTGTTAATCTGTGCCGCCGGTAAAAACAAGCAACATGCCGTAACCAGATATTTGTCAACGCCTGCCATGCAATGGTTCGGCAAGTTGTCTTATTCCTGGTATCTGTGGCACTGGCCTGTGGTGGTATTAAGCTCTACGCTTACTGGAAATCACGAACCTGCTTTTCTTATTCCGTTGGCATGCGTTGCCTTAGGATGTGCTGCTTTTTCCTATTACTTGATCGAGTCACCGATCCGGTATAACCAATGGCTGAGCTACAGAAAACTAACAACGATAATAACTTCATTATTCGCAATGGCGGTGTTTCTAGGTATCGGAACAGTCTGGATAGAGCGTTCCCAAGCGTGGAGCAGGCAGCCAGAACAGAAATTGTTCAAAGAAATACAATTAGATGTTTCCCGTATCTATGTTGATCAATGCGATCAGTGGTATCAGAGCGCGGATGTCAGGCCGTGTGCTTACGGTAATCCGGACGCGTCAAATACTGCAGTTTTAATGGGCGACAGTGTAGGGGTACAGTGGTTTCCCGCATTGTACGAATTGTTCGGCGGCGGCGATTGGAAACTGATTCTGCTGACCAAGGGCTCATGTCCCATTATTGACGAATCATTTTACTACGACCGTCTTAAGCGCAATTTTATCGAGTGTGATCTGTGGCGAGATGCAGCTATCGATTGGATAATCGAGCAGTCGCCCAAAATACTGTTTATGGGTAACAGTCAGATTCAGTTCACTCAACGGCAATGGATAGAAGGAACCAAGCGAATTTTGGACAAGGTCACGAATAAAATTCCGAAAGTGATCATTATCAGGCCAACATATCCACTACCTTTTCATGGGCCTGCTTGCATTGCGCGCAGTAATTGGCAGTCAAAGTTTATTAGCCCACTGATTGATTGCAGCACTCCCGCTGGAAACGCTGGTAGTGAAAACATAATGGACTGGCTTGAAGCCGCAGCCGAGGATTATTCGGGTGCCGCAGTACTCGACCTTAATGAACTGGTGTGTCCGAATGACGTTTGTAGCGCGATTGTGAACGGCAAGCCCGTGTTCAGAGACGACCAGCACATCACTGCGTCTTTTGCGCGCAGTCTGTACAAGCATTTTGAAGAGGTCGCCCGTTAACCAGACGTAAGACTTTCCAGACCGGATTCGCGATTTTACAGTGGCGCCGCGAAATAACTTGTTCTGGTTTTATTACATAGATACTCTGAGCGCCCGCATAGTGTAAAGGAAGAATAACCGCTATGCGGCATAGTGAGAAACCGGTCCTGAGTTTGTAGGAATCACAAATTTAAGCTGAAGTCCGGACACAGGGAGTGAGGGGATCTTCGTTTAGCCTGTCTTTTGCCGGCGGTTAGGTGAGCAAGGAGAGTTCCGCTAGATTTTCCGTTGATTCGGCACGAGCAAACCATTAGTGACGCACCGAGTGGTGTCACATCCGTGTAATCAGCTACCCTAAAAGAGGATTCGCTCCATCAAGTTAGCGCGGGTGGAGCTCGGGCAGGATGGGGAGTTCTTTTAACCGATTCAGTGTGATGGTCGAGGTGCTCGAGGGTTTTTTTGATGACTGTCGAATCTTCGATACGGGCAATGACCTTAACGATACCGCCACACTGACTGCAGGTTTCAATGTCGATATTGAACACATGTTTGAGCCGCAATCAAAAGCTGCTGTAGCCATTCGTTGAAATCGCCGCGCGCTGCGACTGCAGCATGGCCCAGCTCGCGCTGGCCTGGCTGCTCGTCTGCGTAACAGGGGGAACCGCGCCGCTGGGCCACGGAGCACATGCTGCGCGTCGGACGATTTTTCGACGCCGCCGTCCTGGTGCCGGTCACGCAGTCGCACATCATGGCTGACACCGAATCGCTTGGGGAGGCCGGTGTCGAATTCCTCGAGCGCCTGGCGGCGGGCCCCGAGGCCTAGCGCCGGGTACGCATTCCGATGATTACCGACCCGCGCGGTATCGACTTCTGCCATTACCGCCGGCGAAAGCAAACCGATGCGATGGCGGCACTCGAGCAGCGCGCGATCGACGCCTTCGAGGCGCTCGGCACTATGATGACCAATACCTGAATCAACTATTGACCTGAACCCTGAAACCAGGGCCAGGGTTCCTGCAATAACTCAGCAATCACATAAAGCACTGAATCATCCTTACTTGTTTACCAACACTGTTCAACCTTAAGCTGATCCGCGAGTATCAGGTGTAGAGTCTGGTAACATTGTCTAGATCTGAGGCTTCAATCTAGATGATTATGTAATCCGACAATTATTTGGCGAGAATGTCAATACTTCACTTGACAGGTTTGTTTTTACTGCGACGGCAGCGTTCAGAACAATAGTGAACGTTTTCCCAGTTTTTCCCCCAACGTTTACGCCAAGAGAATTCTAAGCCACATCTTAAGCAGATTTTCTTAGGCAAGAATAATTTTTTATGGGCCATACTCAGTTGGCTATGTCTGATGATCACTGGGTTCATCGGGCCAATCAGCGGCATCAAAAGCATCTAAATAAGCTCTTGGCTGAATATCTTTATCCCAGGTTCTGATAAATGTCTTTTGGGGGTCATAAAGATTTGTTTGCTTATCCAGGTTAAAGTGTCGACCGCCCCGGGGGTCAGCACCAACTCCGGCGATATATTGCCAATTACCCCAGTTGCTAGCGACATCGTAATCGATTAATTGTTGCTCGAAATAGGCAGCACCGCAGCGCCAGTCAAGGGAAAGTTCATTGACCAGACAACTGGCTACCAGCTGTCTACCACGATTTGACAGATAGCCAGTATGATTCAGTTGTTTGATGCAGGCATTGACGATAGGCCAGTTAGTTTGTCCCTGGCACCACTGTTTAAATCGTTGCGGGCAAAAGCTAGTTAATGGCCTTTTTTTACCAATACCTTTGAAGGCGAATAAACGTTTTTGGTGTTGATGAGCATACCATTGAAAGTACTCTCGCCATAATAGTTCGAAAAAAATCCACTCTGTCGAGTCATTAGTGCCGTGTTCTTTTTCGTATTGCATGAGCTTGTTAACAACCGTTCGGACAGAGAGTGAGCCATTAGCCAGCCATGGGGATAACTTACAAGAAGACGACCATTCATCCAATGCATTTCGAGTTTCTTTATAGGTGCTTGGGTGATTGCTGGAGAAGTAATGGTTTAAATGAATCAACCCATTGGTTTCCCCACCTTTGAATGGTAGCGCAGCATTCGTGGCCAATTTTCGTAAATGACAACTGTCTTCTTGCCCTATATCCAGTCGCAATGGTGACGGTAGTACTTTTCGAATGCCAATAGTCGGTATTAATTCCAGATTATCAACATGTTTTCGGAATTTGGTAAAACTTGAAGGCAGATTCCCTTCAAGTCCTAGTTGGGTTTTGTTGAATAAAGTGTGAGTAATTGCGTCGCAAAAGATTTTTTTAGAATATTTTTTTTTGAGAAAAAGCCAATCACGATTTTCATAATAACCACAGTGCTGGCTGCGGATAATATGACTGACATCATGAGCTTCAATCACCTGACTGATAACCTTGGTTGGCAGACCGGGAACAATATACAGTTGCTGCTCCATGTGAATGAGAGAAGTTTGTAAATCTGCTAATGACTCGCTCAAAAACTGCCAGCGATTATCGCTCATAGAACGGTTGCCGTATCGATTGTTCTTAAGCCATCGGATATCGACACAAAACAGACAAATCAAGGGTTGTTGATATTCGGCTGCTAAAGCCAACGCCGCGTTATCATGTATGCGTAAGTCATTATTTAGCCACAATAGAGTGCTTGACATGGGAGTCGTATAAAATTGAATCAGCCTGATCAACACATTCTATAATATGAATGATCGCTAATAACAAGGCCTTACAGGGTCTGGGTTTTTCGTGGTGCTGAGTAACGTGCAGACCCACCTCCACGGACGGTGGTTTGCGTTGACTGCTAACGTCAATCCTAAGAAAAAAGGATTTTATCCAGTACAAAGTAAGAATCCACTTGCTACTCACAAATTCTGGATGAAACTCCATACCGCACTCGGATAAGCCAACGCCATTATATTCATCTTCTTCGCTAGCCCAAATCCCCATGGCAAGTTTGAGAACAAACCAAACGACAAAGCTTAGTAAGCGTCGTTGGTGCGTCGTGAGTGTATTCGATTAAGAGAGGAATTCTTAGAAAAACAAGTTTATTCCGGTCACGAGAGTGTGTCGGTTGATTAAGTCTCCCTGAATGCGTAGTCGATTTAATCGGTAGCCAACCTTCAGTTTGGTGCCTTCCCAAGGGAAGAAGGAGAGGCCGATGTCGAACCAGCTGGCTTCGATCCATTCGTTGCGTGTGCTGTAGAAAATTTCGTTGGAAACGTAGGGCTTAAGCTCGAGTGGGGTTAATTTCCAAGGGGCTGTTAGCGCAAACTCCTGGCGCAGGCGGGTATCATCATCTCGCCAGTCGATGTAGCGGAATTCTGCGCGGCTACGGCTGGTGAATCGGAAGCCATCAAAGAAGTCAGCGTAATAGGCTTCAATCATGGGGCGCTGTTCCTCGCGCCACTCATCGGCGATCTTAAAGTAGGCCTGCCTGAAGCCGACTCGCGCGCTCCATTGATCGTTTAGTTGATAGCCGAGGCTGGCGCCAGTATACCCGAGAAAGAGTTGTTCGTTGTCGCGTCGGAATGCGAGGTTGGAGCGTGAGAGCAAAAACCAATCTTCATTGATATCAGCCTTGATCAAAAGGTTATGGCTGGAGCCCCAGTCGTCCTCGGCACGACCGTCTTGAAGCAGCAGGACGAAGAGTAATAGGGGGAGCAGCCTTAAAAACCGTGTCATGGGTAGAGTATTTGAGCGTTCTTTAGTAACGATGCAAGGGGTGAGTTCTGTTTACTTGGCGAATATTTTCCAATTCTAGTTGATATTCTTGCTATGCTCGGGTGACAGGAATCTACTGATCCCTAACGATATATAGCGTGAAACCAGAACGTGGCCCTTCGCGGGGTGGAGTCATTGCTGGTCTTGTGGCTGCTGGTTCTGGCATCTTTTGAACGAGTCTGGCGTCTAGTATGGGGCGCCCGTGTTTTTCGTTTTATTCGGTGTCGTATTTATCCTGATGGGCCTCGCTGGTGCAGTCTATAACTTCTGCAACGCGACTTTGATAATCGCTTTAGCCACTATGAGATCGCTGTGCCGGGTAAGGAGATTGATCCACTTGACCTGCTCCCCGCTTTCGGGTCTGCCGACAATTCCATATGATGATGACCGAAACCGGTGTATGCGTGGGTGCTAACGATTCCGTTTATCTACCTGCAGATGAAAGCTTGAGGATGGATAAGGTTACGGCGGGTAAGAATGTCAGCGTAACGATCGCAGTGCCAGCCAATCCGCTTAATACAATAACGCCTAAACCACGGTAAAGCTCCGTGCCTTCCCCAGGGATGAATACAAGCGGCGCTAAGCCAAATATAGTGGTCAGGGTAGTCATCGCAATTGGACGAAGCCGGATGGAAACGGCGTCCCGAACTGCCTCGAAGGAATTCATTTGGTGTTCCCGGGTGTTGACCATAGCCTGGTGCACGATCAGGATGGGGTTGTTAACCACAGTTCCCATCAGAATAAGAAATCCCAGCATGGTGATCATGTCAAAAGACTGGCTTACGGCAGGGTAGCCGAAGGCAGGCAGCCAGGCTCCGATCTCGTTTATTGCCCACAACCCCACGATACCGAATGCGATCCCTAACGGGATGGTGGTCATGATTAACAGGGGAAAACCCCAGTGAGAAAGAATTGCCACCAGCACGAGATAGATGATCACAAGCGCAATCAAGTAGTTGGCAGTGAGCGCCTGCATAGTTGCCTGCAGTTGGTCGCTGGCGCCTGAAATCTGGATGTTTATACTCGCAGGAATCACTCCACCTCCACGGAGGTACTCCACAACGTCGTGTTTGACGATTTCCACGCCGGTCTCCAGAGCGATTGTGTCAGGGGGAATAATACTTAGTGTAACGGTACGTTTGCCGTTTACACGTCTGATTTCATTGGTATCCACCGATTCCCTGATCTCCGCCAATGATCCCAGTGGCATCACTGCATTTGCCGGCGTGTAAAGAGGTAACTTTTCCAGTTTTTCGACCGCGGTCTTATCCCCGCTCCGGTTGTACAGGTAAATGTCGATTTTATCGTCGTCAAGTAAGAACTCATCAACAAAGGCACCGTCGGTCAATGCCGCCACGGTAAAACCCATTTCTTCATTGGACATACCAACTTCCGCCAATCGTTCCCAGTAAGGCCGGATCTCGATCAGTGGCTGAGACAATGTCAAAGATCGAGGCTGTGCACGTATCCGCGGTTTCTCAAACACCTCCCTCGTCCTTGACTCAATTTGCCTGGCAGTGTCATAAATAGAACCCAATGTGGGTCCCGAAATATCCAGATCGATACTGCGGGTCCCGCCACTGTTACTGGTGATGATCGAGCCGCGAGAGACAAAGGAGCGCATTCCGACATAACTTTCATATTTGCGGTCTACGGCCTCCATCAGTGGTTTAATGTGCCTTGGATTGATTGGTTGAGCAATAATCCTGAGACGCGTGGCCTCGATACTGACATTAAGATAAGAAATCGCCGGTACTGGACTCTCTCCACGATCAAACTTGCCTGGATCATCCTCCAGATACGGCAGGAAGTATGCCTGCACGTCCTCGCCAATGCGCCGCATAGTATCCAGGTTGTAACCCGTAGGTGGGCTCATGCTGGCGAAAAGTTTTGGCTCTTCACCTTCGGGCAGGTACTCCGCCGGCGGTGTCAGGTAAGTCAGGACGAGTCCACTGGCGCCTATTACCAACGAAATGATCGCCAGACGGCCAAATGCGGTCTTGATCAGCCAGCCGATAAATTTTGTTAGGGCGTTTTTCCAGCCGAATTGCTCAGCGGAAGCCGCGAGGGGGTTGTCGGCATACAGGTATGCAGCGGCGGTGGGGATGACGGTAATTGCAACAACCATGGAAGCCAGAATAGCGGCACAGATTGCTATAGCCACATCGGAATAAAGTTGTCCTGCCTCTTCGACAATAAAAATAATGGGTACGAAGACCAGTACCGTCGTCAAAGTAGAGGCAAGCACTGCTGGCCATACCTTGCTCACACCATCCACCGCAGCCCGCCATTTTCTTAGTCCGCGTCGCCAGGAAAGTTCAATACTCTCGAGAACAACAATACTATTGTCCAGCGTCATACCCAGAGCAAATGCGACTCCGGCCAGAGAGATCACATTTATAGTTCGGTCTAGAAGTGCCAATCCCGCGAAAGCGGTGATGGTACAGAGTGGGATACCTATCACACCAACCAAGGTTGACTTGATCCTGCGAAGGAACAAGAACATGATAAAGCTCGCCAAAGTCGCCCCAATGAGTAAGTTTGTCCAGACGTTGGCAACCGAGGACTCAACATATCCGACGTCGTCGGCGATCAGGAACATCTTCATGCCCGCGGGATTGAGCACCTCTTCGTTAATTTGATTTACCAGGGGCATCATCGATTTTTTAATATCGATGACATTAGAACCGGCCTGTCGGCGAACCGACATGCCGATAGCTGGCTCACCGTTGGTGTAGGAGACACGAGTTATTTCGAAACTTCCGCGTCTGACTTCGGAAATGTCACCAAGGCGAATCAAAGCGTCATTGCGTTTTGCAACGATCAATTGCCTCAGTTCTTCAATATCCCTGAACCGGCCGATAGTGCGCAGCAGGTAGCGCCGTTTACCGGCTTCGATTTCGCCGCCGGAAATATCAAGATTGCGTTGCCGGATAGCTCGGCGTACTTCAGTTACGGTGATGTTGTGTTCCGCCAGTTGCGCTGGATCAATGAGTATCTGTATTTGTCTTTGAGCGCCGCCATATACGTTGACTTGTGACACGCCGGGAACTGTCTCCAACCTGGCAGCCACGTTATCCTGTATGTAGTCCTGCATGGAAACCATATCCAGCTCTCGCGGATTACCAGACAACGGTGCCACTCGGAAATACATGAAGGAATTTGAGGAAAACGATGTGGTATAGATGCGAGGTTCGTTTACGTTATTCGGGTAGGCCGATACCCGGCTCAGAGCATTGACAACATCAAGCTGGGTATTATTCAGGTTTATTCCGAACGGAAATTCAAGTTGAATACGTGCCTGTCCGAAGCTTGCCGTAGACGTGATTCGCTGAAGGTTGGGAATCGTGCGAAGCTGCTCCTCTTGTTCAATCAGGATCTCCTTTTCAATATCCTGTGGTGTGGCTCCGGGCCAACTTGTACGTACGGAGATGGTGCGCACTTCGAGATCCGGTATCATTTGAACCGGAATTTTCAGGGCAAAAACGATACCCAGTACCGTTGCAATCAGTGTGGCAACGGCGATGAGAGTTCCGTGACGGACAATTCTTTCAAACATGGCTCAGTCCGAGGACTTGACAGTTACGATTTGCCCATCCCTGAGCGCTTCATTACCCAGCACTACGACCCGGCTGCCCGCTGAGAGGCCTTTTTTGATTGCGATTTTGCCATCAAATCCTGTGCCGATCTCGACCCGCCTCTCCTGCACCTTCGCCTGCCTCCCTTCCTGAATCACAACCCAAATGGTAACCCGACCATCCGGGTATCGAATCAGTGCGTCACGATTGATAACGACTCCTCGACTTCCTGCACTTAGGTTGAGTACGGCGCTGGCCGACATCCCCGGCGCTAATTGGGCGTCGGCGCTATCGAGCGCGGTCCGAATAATGAACGTGCGGGTGGTAGGGTTGACAATGGGAATTACGATTTCAATATGAGCCGTCATAACCTGGTCCGGCAGTGCGTCAAACGTAGTGTAGATTGCGGACACCTTCCCAAGCCTTGCAAAGATGTCCTGCGGTGCCTGAAATTCGATCAACAAATGGTCCGAAGCAACCAGTTCCACCACAGCTTGTCCAGGTGTTACCCATTCACCCTGCTCAACCTGCTTTCGGCTGATAACCCCGCCGAATGGCGCCCGCAGGGTATGCCTGTCGAGTTGCGCCTCCTGCCTCTTTTGCGCTGCCCTGAAGCGTTCGACGCCTGCAATATTTATTCGTTCTCTAGACGCCAGCGATTTGACTTCATTGACAGATAGATTGCTGCTCTGGGCAAGGCGTTTAGCATCCGCCAGCCTGCGCCTCGTATCATCCAACTCCTCAATCGCCTGATTGGTTTCTGCTCGGGCAGCGTCAACTGATAGTTCACTCAATTCCGAATTGAGCTTGAGGATCAGATCGCCAGCCTTTACCTGATCGCCAACTTCAACTTCAATCCTTTCAACAATACCACTGACTTCTGTTGACAGATTGGCAATCTGTGGTGATATGACCGAGCCGGATAGTGACACTTCTTCCACCAGCGCAACTTCTTGCGCTACTTCCACCACTACCGTCTGTTGGCGTTGCTGGGCGTGTAGAAAATCGCAGTAAAAAGATAGAAGACACAGAAATAGTGTATACCGACTTATCCTCCATACTAATCCTGCGTTTGGTAAGGCTGGGATCATTGTATCAATTTAATTTATCTGACCGGGCACAACGATTTGTGTTCTTCCTTAGTCAAGTGAACAACCTCTTTTGTATTGAAGGCTTTGGAAAAACGCCTCGCAGCGCCACTGGTGAGGCCACGCTGACCGTTACTATTCCCCTCATTTGGTTTGCAAGAATATTCGTAAATATTGCGCACATATTCACACTTTAACCAAGCGCTTTGCAGCAGTTATTTTCATGGATTTCGCCTGGGTAAAAGGAATTCTTGATAGTTACTGATTTCGACATGATACGCCTCTTTATTTTGCATGGTGATTCATATCCTCCAACGACACTCAATCAATATAAGCATCGACTCGATCGCCTCCTGACGTTTTGCCAAAAACCTCGTCACAACCACCGTCTTTTTCAATGTGCTGCGCGCTCAAGCATTTTGACATGATCTTCTCGGACAAGGTCTTTTGATATTGCCAGCCAGGCTGCGCAGATGACCAAATAGGGTAAATAATCCGCCCTTCTTAGCGATAGCCAACCAACCTTCCCAAAATAATAACGCTTCCCCAAATGAGTATAGAGACAATGCTATGTATTCTGACGCGATTGGATGAAAGATTTGATGCAAGAGCGCTTTTCCAGGCCGCACTCATCCTGACTGTGGCGGCATTTATTAACCCGAGTGCCAGTAAACCCATTTTTGAGATAAATAGTGCTGACGCCAGGTATTCGCCGGGTCGGGTAATGAACAGCATTCCTCCACAGGTAATTGCCAGAGCCAGTCCAGCAATAGTGACAGGGACCAATACGCGAACGAGTGGTGAAATGGGCACAGTATGCCAGATACCTAGCAATCTCAGATCCAGTGGGACAATGGATCCGATGAGTAGCCCAAGGCCGATGATATGCCCGGCATTTATCAGTGGATAAAGCCAGATCGATTGCCGCAGATACGTAGATACGAGACTGTTGTGAATCAGATCAAGCAAGGTTTCCAGCAATATTGCGACTTGATTCAGCGATTGGGATAGAGGATATATCGCTTGTCATCAATGACAATGCTTTCTGCTTTTACACGAAATTCAGCCTCGTTAGCGGAACGCTGACCTGCGATTATGATCTCAGCGCCGATAGCGAACATGTCGTCAGTGAGACCAGCCTTCTCGTTGCGCCAGGGTTGGCCCACCTCCGCAGTCCATTTCTGACCATCGACGTCGATTATCAATATTCCGTGTGGGTTTCCCAATGTTGCAGATTCAATTACGCCAATCACCTCAACGTCAGTATCAGAGGTCCAGCGCCAGCCATGATGAGCCAGGGCGAGGGAGCTGAAGCACAAGAGTGCTGCAAGCGCTGTAATGCGTGTAAAAATCATAGTCTCTTCTTCTTTATATGGGTAGATATACAGACTCTGCAGAATAGCTTTGGAGATTGCACAATGGAAGTCTCGTGCACGATCAAAGTAAGTGTTGGTTGAAAAACTTGAGCGTACGACCCCAGGCGATTTGCGCCTGTTCCTCGTTATAGCGAGGAGTGGAATTATTATGGAATCCATGCCTGGTGCCCGGATAGACATGCCTCTCGTAAGTGACATTTGCGCTTTTTAGTGCAGCTTCGAACTCCGGCCATTGGGCGTTGATCCTGTCATCATTTTCTGCTGATTGTATGAGCAAGGGAGCTGTGATCTTCGCAACGTCAGCACTATCAGGAGCGGCGCCATAGAATGGCACGCCGGCCTGGATGTCTGCCCCCATGTTAACTGCGAGAAAATTGGTGGTTCCACCTCCCCAGCAAAATCCGACGGCACCGAGACTGCCGTTTGACCGTTGGTGTGCCTTGAGGAACCTGGCGCTGTTCAACATATCCTGCTTGAGCCTGGCCTGGTCAAGGCTTTTTTGCAGAGTCCGGCCATCATCGTCGTTGCCCGGATAACCGCCGGCAGGAAACAGGCCGTCCGGCGCCAGTGCCAAAAATCCCTCGATGGCAAATCGCCGTGCGACATCCTCAATGTAGGGATTCAGGCCACGGTTTTCATGAATAACCAGGATGCTGCCACGCTGTCCTTCGGCCGTGGGTTGAACAAGATAGCCACGCATGGTTCCCGAATTACCGCCGGGTGAATCGTATTCAACATAATTTGCCTTGATGCGCTCATCGGTAAACGAAACTGTTTGCGCCTCAGCATAGCGCGGCAGCAGCGCTTGGGCCATTGTGAGAGCGGAGACACCCGCGATGGTAATCGCGCTAGCCCGCCCCAGAAATTCACGGCGATCAATATAGCCGTGGCAATACTCGTCATATAAATCGTAAATTCTCTGATCTATTTCCTGTTGATTGATGGTCATATTGACTTTGCCTTTGCCCGCTAGACTGATACCTGATATCGCTGTGAACGAAAACGAATTTCAGGCGCTGATTGTTTGATGATTTAATCGAGTAAATGAGTCACTACCAAGGGAGATCTTACCCCATAAAATAACAACTTTGGCTGATAGGTTGGATTAAATCGTTTCTTCCGATCACAGAATAATCAGGTGTTCTGGAGGTACAACGCCCAGCTGTCCTGACTGGCATTCATTACGTCAAACTGCTGAATTGACAAAATTTGTGCCATTAAAAAGTTGACGCTAACATGGGTAAAACTAGTGTCTGACTGACGAATTTAAGATCCCGCGATGGCAACATCGTGCGATTCGATTGTGCGGCAACCGGTGCGTGGCACCCAACCGCGGCTCCGGGTAGGAAATAAACACTGCAGAATGTATCCGAGAGTCTGCGCGTTACAGGCAGCGACAGAGGCAGAAGCGAGGCATTTGCAGAATCCTGACGCTACTTGCCAACGCTGACTGAACGACGGGACATCATCAGGCTGAGACCAAGAAACACCGTTCCCAGTCCCCGGCCACGGTTAAGAATTGTGGCCACACAATACTGAAATCAGCGCCGCGAAACACTGCGGCCTGGGCAAACGACATATAGTGGCGAGATGACAAATAGTGGCGAGATGGCAAAAGCCAGGTCACCGGCTGGATGAGGTCAGGTTGGCTCTCGATAGGGCTCATTCCTCCCGATAGCATCATCATCGGCATGATGGTTAACAGCGTCAACAGAGCAAACTGCGCCATGGAGCGTGATAAAGCTCATCTAGGCAGTGTAAAGGAAGAATAACCGCTATGCGGCATAGTGAGAAACCGGTCCTGAGGTTATAGGAATCACTATTTTAAGCTGAAATTCGGGCACAGGGACTGAGGGGATCTTCGTTTGGCCTGTCTTTTGCGGGCGGGCAGGTAAGCAAGGAGAGTTCTGCTGGACTTTCCGTTGATTCGGCACGAGCAAACCATTAGCGATGCACCGAGTGGTGTCACAGCCGTGTAATCAGCTACTCTAAAAGAGGATTCGTTTCATCAAGTTGGCGTGGGTGGAGCTCGGGCAGGATGGATTGTCTCCAGGCTCGACTCCGTTCTCGTCTTGATCAAAGAAATTTAAGTCATAATCGATAAAAGATACAAGCCAAATTTCATAGGTTTTGACGCTCCCATCTGCATAGATACCCGCAAAAAATGGGGATTTGTTCCGCTTCGGAAATCGCCGGGTTCGGTCGTGCGCTTTGATCAACACATCCGCTATCCCTTTTCCCGTTAGACCTCTGGCACCACAACCATCATCATGGCTTTGTGTGCTTTCACCGCCCGGATTTCGGGGAACCGATATCGGCACTTTGCACCCTTGGTTATAGCAATCCAGTTACGTTTTGCCACAAAGGCCAACCATTCATTATCAGGTGCAGTTTGTGGGAGATGGTCATCATGCACCTCCAAAAATACCTGCTTTTTTAAGGGCTTCGGCTACAGCATGCTTTCCCAGGTTGAGGTCTAAAAATAACGTGAAGAGCTTAGGCGGCGAGCTGGAGTTCGCATCGGATTGCTTCTTCAATTTCTTCCGTTTTGCGCTCATAATCTCTCGCCAGTTCCGTCATGGAATCTCCGGCCTTATATCTTTCTGCTATGACCTGGGTAGACAATCCCGTCCCCCGAATCACTGACCTACCCGCTGAGAGGGCGGGGTCTATCACAACCAAAGAAGGGGACGTATAGATATCCTGTCGGGTAAACGGAAACAAGCGAATGGGAATGCCATGGTCGTCCCGCTCAATCCGTTTCAGCGCGGCCTTAACCACTTCCTTGATCGCATCCTGGCCACCTTCACTGATGTTAATTAATCGACCCATCTCCTCAATAAACAAATCCAAACCATTCGTTTGAAGATCTTGGCTAATCAGGGGATGACGTTTGCCATGGGTGCTCTTGGTAATACTTTGCAGAAAATCAATCGCGGCCCGGACCTTGTGCATAGGTAACTCATGGATCTTTCTGATAGTGGCTAACACATGTAGTTCCGTGAGATTAAAAAAGGACAATAAGACCACCGGCTTCAATTGTGCCGTTTCTTTGATCCTGTAAGCGGGTAATTCGCAGATGTTGGATTTGGCCATGGAAACCGGTTACCTGTGCTCTCCTCTCGGGATCCAATATTAATATTGTAGACGTTTCTGACTCAGAAAGTGCATAAATGCTCATTGCTTGATTTTCAGCTTAGTAGAATCTATTTGACTTCACGGGAGGTATTCATATATCTCTCGGTTTTAGGGT
>JAHEGU010000127.1:0-377 GCA_024644945.1 Gammaproteobacteria bacterium
TTTCTGATGTGCTCAATAATCCAATTATTGTAGTTTACCGGAAAAATGAGGAGGCAACCTGCGTGTCTACAGTCCGTAAAATCACACCCGGAGTGCAAATGGGGCGTCCACCAAAACCTGCGGGCATCGGGCGGAACAGGCGGGTGGTCACATTCGTAACAGGAGAAGTCTATGCTGAATTACTGGCCCGGGCCAAGGATAGAGGTATGTCGCTGTCGGCATTGTGTAACGACTTGGTCGCAACCGCACTGTGCAGAGAGCGCTGATGAGCAAGGAACAGATTCGGTCAAGTGCAAAATACGGGGGAGGAAATATGTGGGTATTATTCAACAAAAACAGAATGTTGTGGAATAAATCTATGAGTGTAAATAATACAC
>JAHEGU010000127.1:387-4091 GCA_024644945.1 Gammaproteobacteria bacterium
TAATACACCGCTCGTCAAACTGATTTCAGGATCTATAACCCCGATTTTATTGAGCTTGATGTGCTCGATTGCTGGCATCTCAACCGCAAACGCAGCATCCAGTTCACAACAAAGTGAAATGGATATTTACTACCCTGGCACTGAAGCGTTGGCTGCTGACGAAATGCGCGTAGTGGCCTGCGGTACTGGCATGCCCAGCCCGCGCCCCAAGCAGGCTGCAGCCTGTTGGTTGGTCGAATTGGGGAATGGCGATAAGTTTCTTTTCGACATAGGTGCCGGCTCCCATGAACGCATTGCCGCACAGAAAATCCCCTATGACCTTATTGACAAGATATTTATAGGCCACCTTCACGTTGATCATTACGGAGATCTGGCCAGCTTTTGGCTGGGCGGCACAACAATGAATCGCCTGACCCCGTTGCGAGTCTGGGGGCCAAGCGGTCCCACACCGGAAATGGGTACGGCTCATGCCTTGGAGCGGATGAAAGAGATGTATGTCTGGGATATTGCGACGCGTTCTGGCGTTATCGATCCACGGGGTATGGAGCTGCAGGCGAATGAATTTGATTACAAAGCTGTTAATAAAGTCATTTTTGAAGAGAATGGTGTAACAATTCGGACCATTCCAGCGATTCATGCCATTGATGGTGCTGTCAGTTTTATCCTCGAGTGGAACGGGCTTAAATTAACATATTCCAGCGATACCGCTCCTAACAACTGGTGGATTGAACACACTAAAGGTTCAGACATTTCAATTCATGAAAGCTTCCTTCCGCCAAGCTTGATGATTTCCAAAATGAAATTCATCCCGAAAGAGGCCCTCATTGTAAGTACTATTGCACACACCTCCCCACAGCAGTTCGGCAAGCTAATGTCATTGACCAAACCACGTATGGCGGTCGGATATCACTTCCAGAATGACTTTGATACATTACCGACCATGATCGAGGAAGCCCGCAAGACCTATGATGGCCCCATGGTCTTCGCCGAAGACTACACCGTGTTCAATATCACCAAAGATAAAATCAAGGTGCGCGGTTCCGCAATCGATGAGGCGATTTTTCCTCCATTACCTCTCAAGGAAAAGCAGCCGGTACCACCGCCTACTGAGCCACCATTCTCGAAGTTCATTTCAGACGGTGCTGAAATGTTCCCCGAAGTGTTAGGCCCAATCTGGGACGAGATAAACAAAGAGCATGGGACAGACTACAAGCTGCCTCAATAAATGAAAGAAACGGACAAATCTCCAGCGAGGAAGAATCTAGTGAGAAACCTTTCACCTGTCATAGGATTCACGAGATCTTGATTTAAGACCAGGTCACATGTCATGGATGACACTGTTTTGTCATTGTATATTTAAGCCACTGGATGGTTTCCGTCGTCGGAATACAGTCCAGAACCGAGAACGAAAATGAACACAAATTTGATACTGCTGGTAGTCGTAGGGTTGTTGTGTACGAGCGCATCCGCATTGGGTGATCTCTATGTCTATCCCCAGAAGGGGCAGTCTGCCGAGCAGACGGACAAGGATAAGCACGAATGCTACGGCTGGGCCAAGGGTAAGACCGGGTTTGATCCGATGGCTGCACCCAAGGCAACCACTACGGCGCCAAAAGTCGAAGACAAGAAGGGTGGTGCTGTCAAAGGTGCTGCAGCTGGAGCTGTCGCCGGAAAAGTCTTTGGCAGTAGTTCAAAGACCACCAAGAAGTCGGCTGCGGCTGGCACTCTTGTCGGTGGTGCCAAGCAGGGTAGTGATAACAGAAAGCAGCAACAGGCCAAGAAGGACTGGGAACAGAAAGAGGCCAGTAACTATGCCGCGAATAGAAACGAATACAACCGAGCCTATAGTGCCTGCCTTGAAGGTCGTGGCTATTCAGTGAAATAAGCTGCTTGCGATGTAGAAATTTCTGGCGGCTGTCGAATCTCCCTGACGCAAATGGTTTGTCTAAAATAGGATGCAGTCCAAAGACAAGCGTGTCTTTGATCTCATGATGCGAAACAGGACATCCAAGTCCCTGTTCCGCACTCGATCTTCGACGACCTATTAATTCTACTTTGTCACATTTAACGCTCTGAATCCAATGAGGAATCGGTTAAAATGGCGGGTATTGAAAGACGAGTAGAAATGGCACAGAGGATGAGCCGAAGTCCACCCGAAACAAACCCGAAAAAATAGGATTTCTGATGCGAATAGCCCACTGGAAGGATTGGGTAATCGCTTCTTGAATTTTTGCGATCAATTTTCTGATCATTTTTGTTTACGTACGCGTGATGTACACCAACAATGCAAACAGTACCTGAGTGGACTGATGCAGGCGCGCAAGAAAAACATGGAACGGATGACTGAGGTGGTGCCTGAGAGCGACGAACAGGTGTTGCAGCATTTTCTTTCTAATTCCAATTGGGATGAACGCGGGGTATTGGATCAAGTCGCGTTGGAAACGGATGCGTTATTGGGTGGCACGCCGGAGAGCGCGTTATTGATTGACGAGAGTGGGATCACCAAGAAGGGCAACAAATCTGTTGGGGTGGGGCGGCAATGGAATGGTCGTCTTGGTAAGGTTGATAACTGCCAGGTAGGAGTTTATGCCGCGCTGAGCCGTGGTAGCCGGTCAACGCTGATTGATACGCGGCTTTACCTGCCCTCGTCATGGGTGAATGATAAGGCACGTTGTGCGGTGGCTGGTGTACCGAACCAGGCCCGACGCGCTAAGAGCAAGCCGGAACTGGCACTGGAGATGGTCCGTTACAACCGGCGCTTGGGTGTACGCTTCAGTTGGGTTGGAATGGATGGATTGTACGGCAAAGATCCAGCATTGTTGAGGTCTTTGGAGAGCGACGGTGAGATCTTCATGGCGGATGTGCACAAGGACCAGCACATGTACCTTGAGGATCCGCGGCCAGTGGTTCCTGAGTCCACCCCTGGTCGAGGTGGCAAGCGAACACGACTGGTGGCTCAGCGCGAGAAGGTACGTGTCGATGAATGGAGCAAAGCCCAGCCGGCTTCGACGTGGAAGCAGTTGACGCTACGCGACAGCACCAAAGGGAAACTACGTGTAGAAGTACTGCATCGACGCGTCTGGTTATGGGATGGGAAAGAAACGCAGGCACGTCACTGGCATTTAATCGTACGCCGGGAAATCAAGGCGCACGATGAAATCAAATACAGTCTGAGCAATGCGCCTGAGCAGACGCCGTTACAGCGTCTGGCACAGATGCAAGGCCAGCGTTACTGGGTTGAGCGATCATTCCAGGATGGGAAAAGCCAAGCCGGTCTGGATCATTACCAGGCGCGTAGCTGGAAGGCTTGGCATCATCATATGGCGTTGGTGATGATGGCGATGCTGTTCATGCTCAAACAACGCATTGAACATCAGGATGAACTGCCGTTACTCAGTTGTTCAGATATAGAGACTTTGTTAGCGCACTTTTTGCCACGGCGAGACGTTGGCGTTGAAGAGGTAATCCGACAAATGGAAGTCCGCCACCAAAAACGTCAAGCTTCTATCGATTTCGCTTATGCGAAACAGCAACTTGAACGAATTACCCCGCCGCTGGGGAATGTGACAAAGTAGAATTAACCGTGGTCTGTCCCCTATTATTCTAATGGGCCATGTGGTGTTGGCAGTGCCTAGCTTTGGGTCTCAGAGTACCTGGTCGGATCACCGTGTTCGTTAGCATGCTGTCGGGTTTTCGGTGTATTC